>CBDUBJ010000023.1:0-36515 GCA_965365355.1 uncultured bacterium | reverse complement strand
TCTTAGAGAAAAAATCGCTAATTTTGCCATCGTTTTATCAGAGACAAATACAAATCCGGTTAACTACTTATAACATGGCGAATACAAAGGAATTAAGTGTTGAAGACAAGCTTAGGGCGTTATATGATCTACAGCTCATCGATTCGAGAATCGACGAGATCCGTAACGTAAGAGGCGAACTTCCACTTGAAGTTGAGGACCTCGAAGATGAAGTTGCAGGTCTCAGCACCAGGGTTGAAAAGCTGAAAAGCGAACTAGACCAGATCGAAGAAAGCATCCGCAGCAGAAAGCTGTCGATCGAAGATCACAAAGAAGCCATAAAAAGGTACACAAAGCAGCAGGAATCGGTTCGTAACAACCGCGAATTCAACTCGCTTACAAAAGAGGTCGAATTCCAGGAACTTGAGATCCAGCTTGCAGAGAAGCAGATCCGCGAAATGAAAGCTTCGATTGAACATAAGAAAGAAGTCATTACCAATTCAAAGGAGAAACTGGAAGCGAAATCATCGCATCTGAAACATAAAAAAGCTGAACTTGACGATATCATGGCAGAAACTGCAAAAGAAGAATCTTTTCTTTCTGACAAGTCCGCCGAATACCGTGCGATGATCGAAGACAGGCTTTTGGCTGCTTACGACAGGATCCGCAACAGCGTACGTAACGGATTGGCAGTTGTATCGATCGAACGTGGCGCATCGGCAGGTTCATTCTTTACGATTCCGCCGCAGACGCAGGTTGAGATCGCAGCAAGGAAAAAAATTATTACAGACGAACATTCGGGACGTATTCTCGTCGATGCTTCACTTGCCGATGAGGAAAGGCAAAAAATGGAGCAATTGTTTGCAAGCATCTAATACAAAGTCCCGATCATTCGGGATTTTTTTATGGAAAAAATTAAAAAGTTTCTGCTCACCAAATCGATCGGTCTGTTCATCAACGTGCTCAGCTACGCAAGCCCAAAGCGCGCATCCGAACTTGCGTACAAATTTTTTAGCGAGCCGCGTGCGGGCCGATTGGAAAAAAGCAAACTGCCGTTGGTACTATCCGATGCCGAAACGGTAACTTTTGCAAAAGACAAACTGGATTTTCATGCGTATATCTGGCATGGAAACGAAGATGTGATCCTACTAGTTCACGGTTGGGAAAGCAATGCCTCGCGATGGGAACAAATGCTGCCATACTTACGGTCGACCGGGAAAACGATCATTGCGATCGATGGTCCGGCGCACGGACTATCCGGCGGAAGGGAATTCAACCTCATCGATTATGCAGTGGCAATCGATACGGTTGTCCAGAAATACAATCCGAAATATATCATTGGCCATTCGATGGGCGGCGCAGCATGTGTGTACTATCAGTATAAATATTCCGGCGGTTCACTAAAGAAAATGGTATTGCTTGGTGCGCCCTCGGATTTGCGGGTTCTCGTATCCAATTACATTTCTTTGCTTAGCCTGAATTCGAGGATGGTCAAACTTTTCGAAGACTATTTCCTCGAGCGATTCCGAATCAAACTCGACGATTTCTCAGGACGGATTTTCGGTTCCTCCATCAAGATCAAGGGAATTGTTGCCCACGATATCGATGATACCGTTGTTTCATTTGATGAAGGAAAGAAAATCGCAGGTTCGTGGAAAGATGCCTTGTTCATTCAGACAAAAGGCCTCGGGCATTCGATGCATGACGACAAACTTTATAAGACTGTCGCCGATTTTATCATCGATAACGATTAAGCAATCGCAACCGTACGCTCGTCGGACGAAGATTCTTTGGTAAGGCCGAAGAACATCGTTATACTTAATCCGATCAATACAGCGAGCCTGATTAAACTTAAACTTTCCCACAACTGCCCGCGCTGCTGCAAGGATTGATCTACCTCGTCCGAATATGGTGTTGACGTAATGTCGATCAATTCCGGGACGAAATAAATTCTTGTGATGATTAAGATTATGCCATAACCAATAAAGCAAGAAAGAACGTTGATCCGTCGTGCAGTTTTCCATGAAATGATCAATGATGAGATTAAAAGAATCAATGTAATCGGATGGATAAGCATCCAGAAGTTTTCAGGTTTTAATCCGTATTGTCCTTGAAACATCGACAGGGATGCAGGCGGCGCTGCGCTCCATTGGGGTACAACAGCAAGATGTTCGTAAATCGCGCCACCGATCACGCTGGTAAATGAAAAGCACGCAAAAGCGTATATAAGATTTTTATACATGATTTGATTTTTTAAAGCAGCCATCAAAGACAGCTGCTTCGTTAATGATTTAAAATTGGAAATAGATGAATGCGCTGCCGCTTTCCTGCGCCCAGATCAGCATCAGGATCAATCCC
This sequence comes from uncultured bacterium, assembly GCA_965365355.1. GTDB lineage: Bacteria > Bacteroidota > Bacteroidia > Flavobacteriales > Flavobacteriaceae > Flavobacterium. The sequence goes on along the minus strand of CBDUBJ010000023.1, from coordinate 34,178 downwards.
GACCACACAAACCCAAGCGACATCCAGTTCATCTTGTAAGCTTCATCGAGCACTTTGCGGTTCCGCATGATCCAGTGAAAAATGAGGATCGCAGGAATTACTACCGCGACTTTCACGATAGCCATCGTCGTCAGCAAAGCCTGTCCGCCATCGGCTGTTCCGGTCATCGAATACAGCATTTGCCACGCTTTGCCAAATGATTCAGACCTAAAGAAAACCCAGGTAATATTGACAAGCATAAACGTAAAGAACGCGTAAATGAATCCGAGCCATTGCCTATTGACGGCGGCCTCATCACGAGCTTTTCTGCGATCCTGAAAGAATTTTTCAGCCCAAAGATATAATCCGTGCAAACCGCCCCAAACTACAAATGTCCAATTGGCACCATGCCATAATCCCCCGATTAGCATCGTTGCCATAAGCGCAAAGTACATGCGTATTTTTCCATTGCGGCTGCCACCAAGTGGTATATACAGATAATCGCGAAGCCATGCCGACAAAGTAATATGCCATCTTTTCCAGAAATCCGAAAAGCCAATCGCCGCATAAGGGTAATTAAAATTCTGAGGCAACACAAATCCAAGACACAATGCAACACCGACAGCGCATGTCGAATATCCTGCGAAGTCCAGGAAAATCTGTCCTGAAAATGCGAACACACCTGTCCACGCGTCGAGAGCAGACAGCAAAAACGGCGCATTAAACACGGCATCCGACGTCGCGGCTAACAATGCATCGGCCAATACGACCTTCATGAAAAGTCCTAAAGAAAGAAGTAAAAGTCCATCCATCATCTGTTGGCGGGACGCGATTTGCGGTGATTCAAATTGCGGCACAAGCTGACCAGGGCGAACGATCGGTCCGGCGACCAAATGCGGGAAGAACGTTACGAACAGTGAAAAGTCAAGCAGAGATTTTACGGGTTCGCTTCGCTTTTTATACATGTCGATCGTATAGCAAAGCGTCGTAAAGGTGTAAAATGAAATTCCGGCAGGAAGAATAATGCTCGGCGATGCCGGATGATATTCAAATCCGATACTGTTCACGAGTGCGACGAAATTCTCAAGTAAGAATGTCCCATATTTAAAGAAACACAGCATGCCGAGGTTTCCGATAAGGCTTAAAACCAGCAGCATCTTCTTTTTTACAGGATTCTCCTGATGATACAACGCGCGCCCGACGAAATAGTCGATGACGGTCGATAACCAAAGCAGCAGTACGAAAGGCGGATTCCACGCAGCGTAAAACAGGTAGCTGGCGATAAGCAAGTTTGTCTTTTTGACTTTCCACGAAAGTGGAAGATTATGCAGTAGGAGCATCAGGGCAAAGAAGACGATGAAAGTATATGAATTGAATACCATGATTAAAATGAATTAGTTTTTTTGTTCCCTTTTTTCAATGCCCAGCGCATTTGTTTCTGAAGTATGTCAATAAAATGCTTTGTATACATTACAGCATCCGGGCGGCTGAGATGCGAAAACTCCGGGCATTGAAGGTTCGCCGTTGAAGGATAATCCGCAAAATGAATTCCTTTACAGCCGGTAACCGATAGAAGTTTGTCCCAATATCTGGCACGCGGAAAACCCATTTGCTCACCTTGCAAAAACGGTCCGCTTGAAGGCGTCCGAACGAAAATTACCTCGCCGCCACGTGCTTTAATTTTATCTGTGCAAACCTTTACGGATTTCAATACCGTTCCAATTTGCTCATCCGTCATCGGCGGGCCTTGCGGGCCACCAAGAAGGATTTTCCAGATACCGCGGACGCGGTTAACCAAAGATGAATCATTGACGAATGATTCCGTCATATACGATTGACGGTCGAAAGTTATGCGTCCAAAATCGCGAGGGAATATCGGCATTGCGAAAACACCCGGCCGGTTTGGAAGTTCCAGCGCATCAAGCTGTGCATTCATCGAATAATTTTCTTTATCCAAAAAAACAAGATTGGATTCCAGCAGCTCGTTTAACTTCAAACTCGCACGCTGCGCATAAGTCCGATCATGGAAATATTTTATATTTTCATTTGGCGTTTTCAGGAAAGGCGGCGCATCCGAAAAGAATAGCGGCTCAGTCACGTCGACAATCAATCGGCCTTTGAAATCCGCATCATTCGCAAGATCTTCAAGCAGAGGCCGCGGCGAACTTCCAACACATGCCAACTGCACTGCATCAAGACCGGTAGCGCTTTTCCAGGTCGGAATGTCGAGATCATATTTAATTCGCGACGATCCGATAAACACGACTTTCTCATCGGCCGGACCGTAAACGTCCGCACGGCTTTCAGACCATAGCGCCGGACCGTCATCGTAAGCAATGTTGGCACCCGTACCGCGCAGATATATTTCATAACATGTAACGGCGGCGATTACCGTAACTACCATCAGCATGGCCGATTTGGTAATTGAGTTGTTGTTTTCCATAAGTATATTTTGAGTCCAGATATAAGAATCCTAACGGCGGAGCCGAGACCGGTAAAACAAGATTTGGGATTATTGTTTTATAAACTTTCTTCGGTAGGTTTTCGAAGTAATCGTATCGGTAACGGCCAGGAAGTATATTCCAGCCGTAAGATGCTGAGCGTCAAATGTAAGAGAATTGTCGTTACAATTTAAATTTTTGTTGATAACAACCTGCCCGGAAATATTTGTGACAGTAAATGTGTAATTTCCAGTCATTTCGCTCAATCTTATATTGATTTCATCCTTTACCGGATTTGGATACACCATCAGATCCTGTGCTTGATTGTCGCCAACTGAAAGCTGCGTGTGATCGATGACGACACCGATTGCATTTTCTTCGAGAACGGTTTGGAGTATCGGGTAAAACGGACTAACGTTATACCATAGATAATTGGTTTGGCCATTGGTTACAACCTTTTGCCTGATTACATTGTTCAAAGTTCCGAAAGGCATGATGATCGTACCGTATGCGTCGTAAGTTGCGGTTACATTGGTAATCTGCTCATCGCCTTCCGCCATGAAAGTATCGGTAAAAACCGTGTTGTAAGTATATGGAAATGTGACAATTGTCCTCGGATCTGTATAAGTAGCGCCGAACGAACCGTCGTAACCCATTGTAACCTGTTCGAATTTGGTGGCTGTCAGGTTATGATATGTGTAGCGATCGCCCGGCAAAAAAGCTCCGTTGTATTTGAATACATAGTTTGCATTGGGAAACGTCGACGCAAACGGAGTAGATTCCACGGGAACCGCCGTATTGACACCTAGCATAATAATTTCAAGTGAAGAAAAATCCCAGGTTTGATTGGGTCCGGAACCGCCCGGTGAAAAGCCTGTAGCTTCCGCATAGTAAAAGTCGGCCAGAAAATTTGCCGCCACATTTGATGAATTTGCCACAGGCTGCGCCCAGGATGCGAATTGCGTCAGTGCAATTGCAGCAATCGTAAAAACTGATTTCATTTTGATTGATTTTAATTGATGATTAAGTAAGTGATTGTTGTTTAATGATTTATGCTTTTCCCTCGAGGTGATTAATCTCTCCGGTATAATTTGTTGACAGCTTCGACCTTATTCTGCACCTGAAGCTTTGAATAAATATGATTTAGATGCCGCTTCACCGTACTTAACGATATATTCAGCGCGTCGGCAATTTCCTTGTACAAAAATCCTTTGCTCAGCAATTCCAATACTTCCTGCTCGCGTTTCGAGATCAGTTCATAAACCGAATGATCCATCGACGGTCGGAACGTGTTCAATACTTTCCTTGCAATTTTTGGCGACATCGGGCTTCCGCCTTCGTAAAGTTCAAGCAAAGCATCGATGATCTTTTCCGGGGAAGTATTTTTTAGAATATATCCACTCGCTCCTGCTTTCAAAGCTTCAAAAACCTGGTCGTTGTCTTCGTAAATCGTGAACATCATAAACTGGATCTGCGGGCAAACCGGTTTGATCTCGGAAACACAGTCGATCCCGCTTTTTCCGGGCAGGTTTATATCCGTAAGGACAATATCCGGACAAATATCAGTCAGCTCGGAAATCGCATCTTCGGCATTGGTAAAACTTCTTGCCAATTTAAATCGCGAATCGTTTTCAATGATGCGCTGCAACCCGTTACGGATGTCGGCAATGTCTTCGATGATGCAGATTGTTATCATTGTTTCCTGATTGGCGGTGCAAAGTAACGCGTATCGATTTGATACCGCAATGGTACTAACGGTTGATTTTTAGCTTATTGGATGAAATGGCATCGAAAGGCAGACAGTCGTCCCGATATCATGGGTAAATTGTACAGAGCCGTTCATTTGTTCCATCCTCGATCGCATATTTTTAAGTCCGTTCCCGTGTCCGTGAGACGCCGTACGAACTTCCGAAAAGCCAATTCCATCGTCACAGATCGTGATGCAGAGATCGTTATCGACAGCTATAGTGATGCTGACATTTCTCGCGCCGGCATGTTTTACGATGTTATGCAGACATTCTTTTACCGACAGAAACAGGTTACGGCGTTCGTTTCCACTGATGGTCAAATCCGGAAAAGCATCCGGCATTTTCATCTTAAAGCTGATGCCGTTATTCTCCAGATAATCAACTGCATAAGTTTTTATGTAAGTAGCCAGGTCTTCCACCGTATTGTTTTCCTCTTTCATCACCCAAATCAATTCGCTCATGTTGCCAACGAGTTCGGTAGCGGCCTCTTTGATCTTGACAATATTGGTTTCGGTTTCGACATTATTAAGCGCCATCTGGCTCAGATACGTGATCTTGGTTAGACCGCTTCCCAGATCATCGTGCATATCGGCTGCAATCCTGGAACGTTCATTTTCAAGTTCCTTTTGCTTTTCCAATACGACAGACTGCAGCGCGATGAGTCTGTTGGCTTCGAGCAACCGCGCCTTGTTCAGGTTTTTCCATTTTCTGCGGTTTCGGTATGCGATGGCAATCGAGAAAAAAATAATGTCTACGAATGTTCCGATCATGAGCCATTCGAGCGGAAATACCGGAAGCTGACTCACATTTGGCAGCATGTTCGTTGAGAAGCTTATAATCCCAAAAACAAAGTACATCGCACATCCGATGAGTATGATCCGTTGAAATTTAATCTTCCGAAGCTTGAAACTCTGATAAAGCATCATCGCCGTAATCGCAAAAATGAAGATCCTGGCGGTTATAAACGGAATCTTATAATTGAACCCATCAAGGAACAGCATTCCCGTCGGAAAAAAAACGGCGTAAAGTACAAGAAGTGCCCTGATCATCTTCCAATATCTGAAGACAAATATTTTCCTGTTTTTCGACACTTCAATGGCTTCGACGATGAAATTAAAGTATGAAGTCAGGTAAAGGATTTGAACCGGTTCCTTGAGATACGCGCGCACGGTATATTCGGTATCGCGATCGTATGCTACAGCGATCAGCCCCGACATCAGATATAAAAAGATGGCCGTAAAAAAAAGATACGCGATATAATGCAACAGAAACCTGTCTTTATTAAAGATGTAAATAATCGCATGATAAATGAATGCCAGCGCCGTCGCACCAAGAATAAATGTAGGAATGAGATCTAATGGAATATCGTGCATACGGATTTTATGACGCGATAAAAGTAACTTTTTTTGCAATGACCTGAATCATTGATAGAAACATGAAAATGCCATCGCGAAATTTCAATTAACTTTGCGAAATGGAGGAAAACTTGAAAAGACTGAACAAATATATAGGCGAAACGGGATTTTGCTCGCGTCGTGAGGCCGATACGCTAATTGATGCAGGCCGCGTCACCGTCAATGGCCAACCTGCCGAAATGGGAATGAAAGTCGGGCCCGAAGACGAAGTTCATATCGACGGCAAACTCATACGCGAAAAAAATGACCGCAATGTATACCTGGCTTTCAACAAACCTGTCGGAATCGAATGCACGACAAACCAGGAAGTTCAGGATAATATCATAGATTACATCAAATACCCAAAAAGGATATTTCCGATCGGAAGGCTGGATAAAGCGAGCGAAGGACTGATCTTTCTTACCGACGATGGCGATATCGTCAATAAGATCCTGCGCGCCCGCAACAACCACGAAAAGGAATATACGGTTACCGTTAATAAGCCGATCACCGACCGTTTTATCCAGCGAATGGGAAATGGCGTCCCGATATTGGATACCGTAACACGCAAATGCAAAGTTGAGCAGATCAGTAAATATACTTTTAAGATTATCCTCACCCAGGGACTTAACAGGCAGATTCGCCGTATGTGCGAATTTCTCGGCTATGAGGTGACTTCACTGAAAAGGATCCGGATAATCAATATTTCGCTTGACGTTCCTGTCGGAAAGTATCGTGAATTAACCGCTGAAGAAATCAAATCGCTTAACAAGCTGATTGAGCCTTCAAGTAAAACTGAAGAAGCTAGTCTGCCAAAAGAAAAAGTTCTCATTAAACCTTCTCCAGAGAAAGCATCTCAGGAACAACCTCAGGTTAAAAGTTCAGGAAGGCCAAAAATCGAGTTCATTCCGAAAGACGATCCACGCTACCGAAAACCTTAACAATATTCTTACAAATTTCTCGTTAATTACGAAATCTGTATTTGTGGGCATCCGTAAAATAATCGTTTTTATCGTGATCACGGTTATCGCGCTGGCAAGCGTGGTTTATGCCGCGGTCTTCACTTTCACAAAAACCATCTACGACGAACGTGGCTGTGATTTTGGCAACATCGACAATATCGAACTGCATACTAATCTCGACATTCCCGAAACGGTTGCATGCGATTGCGAATATTTTGAAGGCATGGACATCAAAAATTCGGTATTCACACTGGATAAATCAAAAGTAAATTTTACGGATTACATCGTGCGGCACAAATTCCTGCCACACGATTCCCACCAAAGCATTTCACTGGATTTTGCTAATCTCGAAAATTCGACCGCAGGATTTCGCGATCGCCAGCAGCTTTATTACCGCGGCGGCGAATCGCAACAAGCAACGTATCGGATGATCCTGGATACGAACCGCGCACGGCTCTATATCATCCTGAAGTACAAGACCTGAATTACTTTTCCAGTTTGGTTTTGAGGTTGTTCAGTCCGGTCTCCAGGTCGGCGCCAATCATTTCATCCATATCCATAAACGCAGTCATGAAATTCCACGGATAAGGCGTTTCGCCTGCAAATCCCCATGTAACCTGTGTCTGATCCGCAGCTTGCTCATCAGTAGTCATATATGCCGCAGCGTTTGATTCGAATGGCTCCAGAAACCGCAATTCAAAATCAATCCTTTCATTCTCCTGGATCTTCTTGATTTCCTGTTCGCCCGAACCCACGTCGTCCATATCACTTTTCCATGCCGAAACAAACCCGACAGTTCCGTCGGTTCCGCGATAGGATTTGATCATCTTCGGATCCATCGATGCCCATTTGCTGAATTCATCCTGGTTTTTCAGGTATTTGATGTAATTAAAAACATCAGCTTCACTTCGCGCAATAGTTACTTTTCTCTCAACCGTGTATTCCTTTTCCATGAATAACGCTGCAATAAGCGGAATCAGGATCAGGATGGCGAGGACAATAAGGATCTTCTTGAAAATTTTCATGATTGTTGGTTTTGCGGTAAATGTAGTAATTTTTGGCAGCTAGCGATTTTTCTCACGTTTTTGCTCGCGAGCCAACAAAGTATTTTTGAGCAGCATCGCGATGGTCATCGGGCCTACGCCACCCGGAACAGGTGTAATGAATGACGCTTTTTTGCTGACGTTTTCGAAATCGACATCGCCCGTGATAAAATACCCCTTATCGGAAGATTTGTCTTCGACACGCGTGATGCCCACATCGATGACCACCGCATCATCCTTGATCATTTCGGCTTTCAGGTAATTCGGCACGCCGAGCGCCGTTATGATGATGTCGGCCTGAGTCGTGATCTGCGCAATGTTCTTGGTATAACTGTGTGTAACGGTTACTGTCGAATTGCCGGGAAATCCTTTGCGGCCCATCAAAATGCTCATCGGACGGCCCACAATATGGCTGCGACCAATGACTACCGTGTGCTTGCCTTTGGTTTCGACGCCGTACCGTTCAAGAAGCTCAAGGATTCCGAACGGAGTTGCAGGAATAAACGTCGACATGTCCAGCGCCATTTTTCCGAAGTTTTCGGGATGGAAACCGTCGACATCCTTACCCGGATCGACAGCCATAATGATCTTTTGGGTATTGATCTGTTTCGGAAGCGGAAGCTGTACGATAAATCCGTCGATGTTATCGTCCTCGTTGAGTTTTTTGATCTTTTTGAGGAGTTCGGCTTCGGACGTCGTGCTCGGCATGCGGATCAGGGTCGATTCGAATCCGACAGCTTCGCACGCTTTCACTTTACTGCTTACATAAGTTAAGCTCGCGCCGTCATTACCGACAATGATTGCTGCAAGATGCGGCACTTTTTCACCATTGGCCTTCATCTGTTCGACTTCATTGCGAATTTCCTGCTTGATGTCGGCTGCGGTTTTTTTCCCGTCAAGTAATTTCATAATGAATGATTTTGCGGAATCCGCTGATTGATTTTCTCTCGGGCGTTCCCTGCGGGCGGGCTGTCCGCGCTACGCGGTAGCTTGCTTCCATCCCTAACGCTTAAGTTGCCGGTTACCGCATTCCTTTCATGCCGCCCATCATTTTCATCATATTTTTTCCGCCCGGGCCTTGCATCATTTTCATCATTTTGCTCATCTGGTCAAACTGCTTCATCAATTGATTGACCTGTTCGATCTTGGTTCCGGACCCTTTTGCGATACGGGTCTTTCGCCTGACATCGATCAATGCCGGTTTTTTGCGCTCGGCCGGAGTCATCGAATGAATGATCGCCTCGATATGCTTAAAGGCATCGTCTTCAATTTCAACATCTTTCATGGCTTTAGCGGCGCCTGGGATCATTCCGACAAGGTCTTTCATGTTACCCATTTTTTTAACCTGCTGGATCTGAATCAGGAAGTCGTCAAAACCGAACTCATTTTTCGCAATCTTCTTCTGAAGTTTTCGGGCTTCTTCTTCATTGTATTGTTCCTGCGCGCGCTCGACAAGGGAAATCACATCACCCATTCCGAGGATACGATCGGCCATCCGCGAAGGATAGAAAATATCGATCGCCTCCATTTTCTCGCCCGTTCCGACAAACTTGATCGGCTTGTCGACTACGGATTTGATCGAGATTGCAGCACCGCCACGCGTGTCACCATCCAATTTTGTAAGGACGACGCCATCGAAATTAAGTCGGTCATTAAATGCTTTTGCAGTATTTACCGCATCCTGCCCTGTCATCGAATCGACAACGAAAAGCGTTTCCTGAGGTTTTATCGCCTGATGAATGTTCGCAATTTCGTTCATCATCTGCTCATCAACAGCAAGACGGCCGGCGGTATCGACAATCACGACGTTGTATCCGTTTGCTTTTGCATGACGGATACCATTTTCGGCGATAGATACCGGGTTTTTATTTTCAGGCTCAGAATATACTTCAACGCCGATCTGGTCGCCAACAACATGAAGCTGATTGATCGCGGCCGGACGATATACGTCACAAGCAACCAAAAGCGGTTTCTTATTTTTCTTGGTTTTAAGGAAAAGCGCCAGTTTACCGGAGAATGTTGTTTTACCGGAACCCTGAAGTCCGGACATCAAAATCACCGATGGATTTCCGGAAAGATTGATTCCCGCTTCATCGCCGCCCATCAATTCGGTAAGCTCATCCTTGACAAGCTTGACCATCAACTGGCCAGGCTGCAAAGTCGTAAGGACATTCTGCCCAATCGCTTTTTCTTTGACGCGGCCTGTAAATTCCTTTGCAATCTTATAGTTCACATCGGCTTCAAGCAGCGCGCGACGAACTTCTTTCAATGTTTCGGCCACATTGATCTCGGTGATCTTTCCATGACCTTTTAGTATATGGAATGCCTTATCGAGTTTCTCGCTTAAATTATCGAACATAAAATCCTGTGTTTGGACTGCAAATTTAGGAATTTGCATCCGAAGAACAGAGAATTTCCCAGCGAATCTTCAACGTTATTTAGACGTCCCCGGATGCAAATCATGTAAGACTTTCCTCAAATTACGCATCGATTAAACCGCAGGCAGTGCGTAACTTTCCATCAAAAGAGATCATGAAAAAGATACTTCAAAAATCCTGCATGCTGCTATTGTGTCTTGCTTTGCTTGGATCGGTTTCCTGCGGATCAAATAAAATAAAGGGTTCGGCCGCTGACCGTACCGGTACAAATGGCGCAACGAATGGAAATGGTAAGATCCCAAAAGCACTTTAATAGAAAAAGCCGGCAAAAACCGGCTTCTCCCAACACATAGCAATAATTCCCGTTCAAGGCATAATTCCTTTAAGCAATTATATTTTTTGGATCTTCCGCATGATCCGGCCATTCGGCGTGTCTATTGCGAGCAAATATGTTGCCGACGCAATATCCTTAATTGAAAATGACACTTGATTTGAAAATATTGTCATTTCATTGATAGTCCAGTCTTCTATAATTCTACCGGCGAGATCATACAAGCTAATCCGGTTGATCTGCAATGCACCGTCTGCGATGATGTTCAGAACATCAACTGCCGGATTTGGATAAACACATGTCGCATTAATCGCAATTGACGGCGTTGCAAGTGAACTTCCAAATTTTAGCAGCAAAAATTCATTGTCATACGACGCGTCCTGCGTCCATCCGATCGCGTAAACATTTCCGTCGGCATCGAAATCCATTTTTACGCCGTCATCACCTGCTCCATCATAATTGGAATGCGTATAATTCGACTCCCAGACAATCGTGCCGCCAGGTGTATATTTCAACGTTACCATATCATAGCCATCGCCCATTGGAGTCGTATCGCGGGAAGTTCCTGTGATGTAAATATTGCTTTCAGCATCGGAAATCATATACCGCTGGTGATTTACCGCGCCCGCATTGTTTCGGTTGTAAATTGATGTCCAGATAACACTTCCGTTGTCGGGGTCAAGGCATTTGATCGTAATACCTTCAGAACCCGATCCAACCAGCACAACATTCCCGTTTGCGAGAACTTCTACAGGCTGATCCCAATTCCATCCCGAACTTGAACCCATATAGGCGTAGTTCCAAAGCACGTTTCCTGAGGGTGAAATCTTATGCACGTTTACCTGCCGCTGGCTGATGCTGAGAATTTTTATCTGACTTGAAGTGTACACATTCCCCTGATCATCGATATCGAGGTTGATTCCCCAATCTTCCGCATTTCCCGTTCCGTTATGACGGACATTCCATAGAAAATTTCCGTTCGCGCCAAATTTTACGGTCAGCGCATCGTAATTTGAATAAATGCCGCCCGGCCCGGCATACCCGCGGCTGCGCCCGATCGCATAAATTTCGCCTGCATCTGAAACGCGAATCTCACGCAGCATATCGTCAGTATGAAACTCGCTGTCGTAAATGATTTTCTTTTCAATTCCACCGGTTTCACCATCAATATGATAGATGAGACCATCAGAACCGGTTGCATTGTCGTACATGTCCTGATATGTCGAGCCTACAACATAAATGTCGCCATCTTTGAAAACAAGCTCCCGCGAAGTAAGGCTCTCGATCAATCCATCGACATTATCTGTCAGATAATTTGACCAGATGATGTTGCCGTCGCCATCATACTTGCGAACGACAACGCGGGCGCTGATATAATCCGAATACCTGTAATTCTCGGTATACACAACGATAATGTTACCATCGTCATCACCTGTAACGGCCGTTGCGAAAAGCTGCCAGTTGTCGTTTGCCGGATGGATGAACTTCCGCCATTGTTCGGTACCATCGGCAGAAACTTTCATCAACATCAGGTTGTAAAAAAAGGGAAAACCCGGAAGCGCCCCGATATGCCCTATCACGAACGATTCGCCCTGCGGATTCACATACAGGTCGGTGGCATTGTCGGTATTGGTCTGGTCTGAGATCAAGCTCCATGAAGGCTCGATCTGGGTTTGTGCCATCGCACACACGCTGAAAAGCGTAACTGCAAAAGATAATTTTCTAAGATTCATCATTAATAATTAGTTCGGTACTTAAACCAAAATTTCGGCAAAAACCCTACTTTCAAAATCAAAAAAAAGTGCCCGAAGACACTTTTAAGCAAAATCATTATTTAACCCAATTTAAATGTTGATCTGCTTTTTATTTTTCGATTAAAATTCAGGAATTAAGATCCGGGAATTAGGATTTGAAATTATACAAACGACAGACTTTTAAAAATCAATTCTTGGTGAAGTACAATCTGTCGGGATCGCTTCCGCCGCCATCCTGGCGCAGTCGGACATTCATATTGGTAAAGTCGATCAGACGCCAGTCGTCGTCTAGATCGCCCATTTCGGAGTCGCTGAAATCGATGTTCATCATCTGCTGGCTCCCGTCAAGATAAACATCCCAAACCCCGGGATAATAATAATTGCCGTCTGTGGCAGTGACGGTTCCATTAGCATGGAAAGTAAAATCATAGCCTGAAAACTGCGAAGTGTCATCTTCATTATGGTAATAATACGACACGAACCATGTTCCCGATGTAAGTACGACATCGAGCGGATCAACGGGAATTGGATCATCACCGCATGTCCCGATAGAATCCATGATGGCTGATTCCAATGCCATATTGCTATTGACAACAATGGACTGCCCGTTTACAATTACAGTGACCGGATAGTTGATGTTAATGATATTGTCATAATCAATAAATTCAAAAAACGCGAACATTTCGATGTCGTTGTCGATCACTGAAACGCTCGGAACCTGCGTTGCCGGATTATATACATTAAAGGTAACCGGATAAACGAAATCGATGCACGGAATTTCATCGAGGCCATCTGAAGGCGGACAGGACGCGAGAACACTATTCAATTGCTGCTGGCTATTGATGGATATCTGGGAAAAATCTTCCATAATAACGACGATTGGGAACACAAAGCTCACCGAATCAGTGTCGGTGCTGGAGTAACCAAAAATGTCCTCGACGGTTTGATAATCAGCTGCAGAATAAATTGTCAATGGCTGTCCATTCACAATCACGTTAACCGGCAATTGAACCCCAAAGCAGCTTGTGCCGTCGATAATATTATCGATTGCTGTCGGATATTGCGACACGCGCGAAATCAATGTACATAGGACAGATGCTGCCGTAATATCGTTGCCGGCGGGCGTCGTAACCTTATTTTCCTCGGTTTGGCAGGATATCAGCAGGGAAAAAAGAAATAGTATAAGTAGAAATCTTTTCATCAATTATGCAGATTGTTCATAAAACATTTGCGCCATAAAAAACCCTACCAATGGAATTTATCTATTTTTACGTCGAATCAAAAAGTGATGGAAGTTACAAAATCAGACGGTGTTTGCGAAGAAAATGTGTTTTCGAAGATTTTTAAGGCACATTCAAAAACGCTCCGGAATTTTCTTTATTTCAAATTTGGCAACGAAGAACAGGCAAACGATTTAGCTCAGGACGCATTTATAAAGTTGTGGGAAAAGTGTTCGGATGTTCCGGCCGAGAAAGCAAAGTCGTTTCTTTATACGGTTGCGAACAACGCTTCCCTGAATCAGGTAGCTCATCAAAAAGTCGTCTTGAATTTTGCCAAAAGCCATAGCGGCCCGGACCGGTCAGATCAGACTCCTGAATATATTTTGGAAGAAGAACAGTTTCGGATCAAATTGGAAAAAGCGATTCAGAATCTGACCGAAGCGCAGCGGACAGCATTCCTGCTGCATCGGATCGAAGGAAAAAAGTACGCCGAGATAGCTGAAATGCTGGAAATTTCGATCAAAGCTGTCGAAAAGCGGATTCATGGAGCGCTTGTTTCACTCCGGACTGAAATCTCGCAATTCAGGTAGGGTTATCTTAACTAAATATGTTTTAAACGCAAATGAATGCAATGCAAGATGATGTTATGCTGGCAAAATGGCTGGCTGGCGAACTGACCAACGACGAGCTCAAAGCATTTGAAGCAACGCCGGAATATCCCGAATATGTCAGGATAAAAGAAGTGTCGGCAAAATTGGCCGCTCCCGCGTTCGATGGCAATGCGATGTATCGAAAAGTGATCGGTTCCAAACGCAATAAGGTTATTCCGTTATACAGCCGCATGTGGTTTAAAGTGGCCGCTGCCGTGATAATTTTATTTGGCTTGGGCATGTTTTTAAGATCTATGCTGCCAACTGCGCAATCTGCCGGCCTTGGCGAGCAATTGGCGTTTACGCTTCCCGACCAATCCGAAGTTATTCTTAACGCAGGATCGGAAATCACGTATAAGAAGCACAATTGGGATGATAACCGCCGTCTGGAATTAGACGGTGAAGCATTTTTTAAAGTGGCTAAAGGAAAAACTTTTGAAGTTGTTACCGGATTGGGGAATGTAGAAGTTTTGGGAACGCAATTTAATGTCCGCAGCCGTGAAGGACGTTTCGATGTCATTTGTTTCGAAGGGCGCGTTCGTGTCATTTCTGCAGGTACTGAAAATATTATTACAAAAGGGCAATCGATCTCATTCGCAGACGGCAAGCCGATAGATGTTCCGTCCGCCAATGGTTCGCAGCCGGGATGGCTTAGCGGCGAACTGAATTTCAACAATGAAAACCTGGCGCGTATCGTGGCCGAATTGACAAGGCAGTATAAGATTGAAATCTCGGTAGATGCAGGAAGCCAGACCCAACTGTTTACCGGAACGCTTCCAATGAATAACCTCGACGAAGCACTCGTCATAATTTGTGCAACTTACCATCTGATAGTTGAAAAATCCGGAGACAGGATCGTCTTAAAACCGGTAAATGCGCGCGGCTAAGTGCTTACTCCTTTTACTTATATTTTTCCTTGCGGCAACCGTTACCGCACAGGACGACAAAAGTTTGCCGTTAAAGCAGATAATCAATCATATATCGGAAAAATATGGCGTTAAATTCAGCTTTATCGAAGATGAGATCGTGCTGTATTCTTTACCGCCACCTGAAGAAGGCTGGACATTAAAAGAAACGATCGCGTATTTGGAATCGCAGACGAAGCTTAAGGTCCAACAATCCAGCAAAAAGTTGTATATAATTTACAACGACAGCAGACTTGACAAACCATTGTGCGGTTATCTTACCGATGCGGAATCGGGACTGCCAATCGAAAATGCCGCAGTAAGCATTTTTTCGGCAGGATTAAACACATCATCCGACACTAACGGATATTTTGAACTCCCGAAAATTTCACCCGATTCGATATCGGTGAAGCATCAGGGATATGAAAAAATAAGCATCAGTCCGAAAGATCTGTATACCGGAAACTGTCAGACATTTTCCTTAAAACCGGTCACCGCGGCACTCGAAGAAGTTTCGGCACAGCGGATCATTGCCACGGGAATTTCCAAAGGCCGAAGCGGATCTTTTAAAATGAAACCTTCGCACTTTGGCATCCTTCCCGGACTAACGGAACCTGATGTTTTACAAACGATGCAGCAAATTCCAGGCGTTTACAGCGCCGACGAAACGATATCAAATATCAATGTTCGCGGCGGAACACATGACCAAAACCTCTTCTTGTGGAACGGAATCAAAATGTACCAGACCGGGCATTTCTTCGGACTCATCTCAAGCTTTAACCCGTCGCTGGGACAATCTATCACCATAATAAAAAATGGAGCATCCGCATTTTTTGGAGAAAGCGTTTCAAGCGTTGTGGATATTTCATCCCACGCAACACAAGGCAGTCAGAACAAATATTCCATCGGAACGAACCTGATAAATGCAGAGGCATACGCGCTCCTTAATCTATCGAAAAACGCAAGCATTATTCTATCGGGAAGAAAATCGCATACCGAATTTTTTGATTCGCCTACCTATGTAAATTATCGAAACAGGGTATTCCAAAATACGGTCGTGACGAACTTTGGAGAAGGAAATAATAATGTAGATACCATTGAGGATTTTGGCTTTTATGATTTCACGGCTCAATACAGACAAAAAATTGGAAATAACACGCTGAATCTTGATCTTATCGGCATAAGTAATTTTCTTGACGTTTCACAAATGCGTTCAGGCGCGGTTACGAACAGCAGTTTAGATCAGCAAACGTTTGGAGCAAATCTGAGTTTTTCGATTGCATGGAATGAGAGAACGGCTTCGACAGCGTCCATATTTGTTTCGGATTATGCTTTGCGGGGCGAAGGAAATTCAGTCTTTAGCGGACAAAACCTGAATCAGGAAAATGCGATAGTTGACATTGGCACAGCGATAAGGCTCGATCATAAATTGACAACTAACTTCCTCATATCTGCAGGCTATCAATATGATGAACGCGGAGTGAAGAGTTTTGACCAAATCAATATTCCGGAATTTGAGCGGACCGTTACCGAGGTTCTAAGAAGCCATATTCTCGCAGCAGAATCCACATTTGAGCCGACGTCGAAAAAATTGTTCTTAAAAGCCGGATTAAGGCTGAACTATTTCGAGAAATTTTCCAAATTTTTAGCTGAACCGCGGCTCAGTTTAAACTATCGATTCAGCGAAAACTGGCAGTGCGAATTTCTTGGCGAACGAAAAAGCCAAACCCTTTCCCAAATCATAGACCGACAGCAGGATTTCCTCGGAATTGAGAAACGCCGCTGGATCCTGGCCGATGATGAAAACGTTCCGGTGCAAACCAGTACTCAAGCGTCGATCGGATTAACTTATAAAAGTTCGGGATGGCTGATCACAATTGACAATTTTTACAAGTTTGTTGATGGCATCACGACCGGAAGCCAGGGATTCCAAAATCAATTCGAGTTGATTAGCACGACCGGCAGCTACCGCGTATTCGGAAGTGAAGTGCTTTTGCAACGTCAAATCAACCGCTTTACGACATGGCTTAGTTACACTTATAACAATAATGTGTACCGGTTTGAGCAATTGATACCGTCCGAATTTGACAACAATTATGATGTTCCGCATTCTATTGCGTGCGCTGCGATTTACGAAAAGAACAACTTGAAAGTCGCAGCGGGGTTAAAATGGCACAGCGGCAGGCCATATACTCCGGCTTCGGCTGATTCCGAGAATGAAATTGCTTTCGGAAACCCAAATTCGGAGCGACTTCCCGCCTATTTCCAGTCGAATCTATCAGCTTCTAAAAAATGGAAGCTTACAGAAAAAATCCACTTTGAAGCCGGGCTTTCGATTTTGAATCTTTTCAATAGAAGAAATGTCATAAATCGCTTTTATTCTGCCGATGATGGCGGAAACCTGCAGCAAATCGACACATATTCTCTCGAACTGACACCGAATGCGAATGTGAAACTTACGTTCTGATCACATTCTTTCAGGAACTTCGATCCCCAATAATTTAAATGACGATTCGATGACTTCACCCACTTTTTTGGAAAGCTGCGTGCGGAAAATTTTCGATGGCCCGGATTCTTCACCTAATATGGGAACTGACTGGTAAAAGGAGTTATATTCCTTTACCAATTCATATGTATAATTAGCAATGATTGCAGGGCTTAAGTTCTCCGCAGCCAATTGTATCGTCGAAGGATATTGTTCGAGCAATTTCACAAGCTCTTTTTCTTTTTGATGAAGCGTATTTATCTGAACTTCATTGCTGAAATCGAAATCTGCTTTGCGGATCAATGATTGGATCCGTGCGTAAGTATATTGTATGAATGGACCGGTATTCCCTGCAAAATCAACCGATTCTTCGGGATTAAAAAGGATTCTTTTTTTCGGGTCGACTTTCAGAATGTAATATTTCAACGCGCCCATTCCGATGATCTTGTACAGCCGCTGCTTTTCCTCATCAGAATAACCATCGAGCTTACCAAGCTCTTCCGAGATCGACTTGGCTGTGGCCGACATTTCGATGATCAGATCGTCTGCATCCACAACCGTTCCTTCGCGACTTTTCATTTTACCCGAAGGCAGATCGACCATGCCGTACGACAAATGATATAGCTTTTCGGCCCAATCAAATCCAAGCTTTTTGATGATCAGAAAGAGGACTTTAAAGTGATAATCCTGTTCATTGCCGACAGTGTAAACCATTCCGCCGACATCAGGGAAATCCTTTGCACGCTGGATCGCGGTTCCAATATCCTGCGTCATGTAAACCGCGGTACCGTCTGAACGAAGGACAATCTTTCTGTCAAGTCCGTCATCTGTAAGGTCGATCCAGACAGAACCATCTGCATCACGCACAAAAACGCCCTTTTCGAGTCCGGTTTCGACCACGCTTTTTCCTAACAGATACGTATCGCTTTCGTAATAATTACGGTCGAATGAAACCCCAAGGTTTTTGTAGGTTTCCGCAAAACCATCGTATACCCAGCTGTTCATCATTTTCCATAATCCGATCGTTTCCTCGTCGCCGGCTTCCCACCTTTGAAGCATGGCTTGCGCTTCTACCATTAACGGCGCGGCTCTTTTGGCTTCATCTTCAGATTTTCCTTCTGATATAAGGTCTTTGATCTGGTTCTTATAAGCCTTGTCAAATTCGACATAATATTTCCCTACGAGTTTGTCACCTTTAATTCCTGCAGATTGAGGAGTTTCGCCATGTCCAAACATCTTCCAGGCAAGCATCGATTTGCAGATGTGAATTCCGCGGTCGTTGACGATTTGCGTGCGATAAACTTTTCGTCCTGACGCATTCAATATTTCTCCGACAGAAAAACCCAAAAGGTTATTTCGCACATGTCCGAGGTGCAACGGCTTATTCGTGTTCGGCGACGAATATTCGACCATCATCGCCTTTGTTCCCGACTTTGGCTGAACGAATCCGTAGTTGGAATCCGTTCGATTCTTTTCGAAAAAATCTATGTAATACCTGTCGGAAATAACTATGTTCAAAAATCCGGAGACGACGTTATATCGGCTCACTTCTTCAACATTTTCGACAAGATAATCACCAATCTTCTGCCCTATTTGTGCAGGACTGGACTTAGCCAATTTAACCAACGGAAAAAGGACTGCAGTGATATCGCCTTCAAAATCTTTCTTGGTCTGTTGAAATTCCACTTTCTCGATAGAAAGGTCAAAAAGATTCTGGCAGGCATGCCGAAGATGGTTCGATAATATGTCGGTAAGCGTCATCAAATTTTGATTTGCCGCAAAGATAATTAATGATTGGACATTATTGGAAGCAATATTTTCTCCCATCATCTCTATTACTGTAAGAAAATATCCAATATTTAAACTTCATTTATGTATTTCGTCGATTTTATTTGCATTTTACCGATGAAATATGACATCTTTGAGCCGTCAAAATCTACCACACATGAAAAAGTATTTACTATTAGCCTTTGCGCTTCTGACGGTTTGTGGTTATTCGCAATCCATAACTGTCAACACTAACAGCCACACAGTACCTCAGCTGGTCAATAATGTATTGATCAATTCCCCGTGCGTGTCCGCGACTAACATTACGTGGCGCACAGGCGAGAATTACGGCTCATCGAACGGTTTGGGTTACTTTACGAATTCAAATCCGAATTTCCCCATGCAGGCCGGAGTTGTGATGAGTACCGGAAACGCAATGAACGCGGTTGGCCCGAACCAGACCGAACTCAATGATGGCTCATCTTTATGGGCCGGAGATTCGGATCTTGAAGCAACACTTGCAAACGCAGGGATTTCAATGCAGTCGGTGAATGCGACAGTTTTGGAATTCGACTTTACGCCGATATCTTCACATTTTAATTTCGATTTCGTTTTTGCATCGGAAGAATACGGAAATTTCCAATGTCAGTTTTCAGACGCGTTTGCATTCCTTCTGACAAACATGAATACGGGCGTCACGACAAATCTCGCTGTTGTTCCAAATACAAATACGCCCATCTCTGTTGTAACGATCAGGGATTTCCTGTACAATTCATCTTGCCCGTCGCAGAATGCACAATATTTCGGATCGTTCAATGGCGGATCAAATGCAGCAAGTTCTGCTACGAACTTTAACGGGCAGACTGTCTTGCTGAATGCATCATCGGTTCTCGTTCCAAATACACCGTATCACATCAAGCTTGTAATTGCGGATCGTTCCGATGCAGAATCAGATTCGGCGATCTTCATTTCATCAGACAGCTTTAACATCGGACAGGATGTTCTTGGTCTTGATCTTACGGTTGCTGCCGGAACGGCGATTTGTCAGAACCAGAGTTATACTTTGGATACAGAACTTGATCCATCGGAATATTCATTTGTCTGGACAAAAGACGGCGCGACGATCACTAACCAGAACGGTCCGGCAATTACGATCACGCAGCCTGGCACTTATGGCGTTACTTACACGAATATTTTCGGAAGCTGCCAGCCCGTAACCGATTACATCAACATCGAATATTATGCACCATATGCGACGCCAAGTCCGATGACATTGTACCGATGTGGTATTAACGGGACATATCAATTTGACTTGTCTTTGAATACGACCATCATCACTTCGGGAATGACTCCGGTTCCGGTAGTTTCGTATCATTCAAGCGCAGCCAATGCACAAAATGACGTAAACCCGTTACCGAATATTTACAATTCAACCGGCGCGCAGACAATCCATGTCCGCATTGAAAATCCGGTTACAGGTTGTGTAACGATAAAGACATTCCAGTTGGAACTAAGTCCGGGCGTAGTCGCCAATCAGCCATCGAACATGTCGAAATGCTCACGCTCACTTACAGCGGTAAATGCTTATTTCGATTTTACGACACAAAATGCAGCGATCCTTGGCGGTCAATCGCCAACTGCACATGCAATATCATATCACTTAACGCAGCCTGACGCAAATACAGGTGCGAATGCGATTTCGCAACCTAACCATTTTTTATCGGTTGGTCAGACCATTTATGCGCGCGTTCAAAATATTACCGATCCATCGTGTTTCAGCACTACAACTTTCGAAGTCATCGTATTCCCGCGACCGCCGGTGGATCAATTCCAGGATATCGTCATGTGTGAAAATTATGTGCTTCCCGAACTGACGAATGGAAATTATTTCACAGGACTCAATGGAACAGGGAACCCACTATTTGCAGGCCATGTCGTTTCTCAAACCAGCACCATATACATCTACAATCAAAATCCTGAAACAGGATGCTGGGCAACCAGCGATTTCAAGGTAACGATCATCGATCCGCTTGAACTTTCTCCTGTTGATGGCACTTATTGCGGAAGCTATACGCTGCCAAATATGACTATTGGCGATTACCGGACTGAAGCTGCAGGCGGCGGCTCGATAATTCCCGATGGAACGGTCATCACCGAAACTCAGCGCGTATATTACTACTATGTAACGCTAACCGAACCATTTTGTGCCATAGACACGCACTTTGATATTACAATTTTGCCAGAGCCGCAGTTGCCGTCACTTCCGGATGTATTCGCATGTGAAACATATATTTTACCTGCGCTTTCAGTAGGAAAATACTATACGGAGCCGAGCGCACAGGGAACTGAACTTGCACCGGGAACTGCAATCACACAAACCACTACAATATTTGTTCATGCGGAAACGGAAACCAATCCGGTTTGCAGCGCGGACGACGCATTTACCGTAATAGTCGGCGTTGAACCACCAGCGAATGTTGTTCAGTGTGAGCCATACCAGCTTCCAATGCTTGCTGTAGGTGGATATTACACAGGACCGAACGCAACCGGGAGTTTTATTCCGGGCGGAACTGTAATCAGTACGCCAACGATGCTTTATCTCAATATTCCCGCATCCGCAGGAAACTGCGCGACAGATCTTCCTTTCAGCGTGAGCATTTCACAGCCACCGGTGGATACTTTGCCGGATGTAACCGTTTGCGACAGCTATATTTTACCTGAAATCACCAACGGACGGTACAATACCGAATCAGGTGGCGCGGGTATGGAACTTCTTGCCGGTGATGTCATCGCGCAAACCCAGACTATTTATATTTATGATTCGGTGTCGGCGAGCTGCAGCAATGAATCGAGCTTTTTGGTGACAATTATGCCACCGCCTGCAATCGATTCACGTTCGGATATTGATGTTTGTAACTCGTACACTTTAACCCAATTATCGGCTGGAAATTATTATACCGGCCCGGGCGGAACAGGCCAGATGCTTTCTGCCGGAACTGTCCTGACGCAATCTCAGATAGTTTACATTTATGCTGAGGGAACAGGAACTCCGCTTTGTACGGCCGAAAACAGTTTCGAGCTTTACATCTTTGCCATTGAGGCCGATTCTCCTGCGAATGTTACGGTTTGCGACAGTTATGTTCTTCCTGCACTTACGATCGGAAACTATTTTACACTTCCGGGCGGACCTGCAACTGCTGGCCAGACAATGCTTCATGCCGGAGATGTGATCAGTGCAACAACTACATTATACATTTATGCCGAAGACGGCGACAGGATTATTTGCAGCGATGAAAATTCGTTTACCATAACTGTGAATCCGAGTCCGGTTTTGCCTGCGGCGTCAAACATTTCGGTCTGCGGATCATATACGTTGCCTGCGCTGACCATCGGAAACTATTACACAGGACCGAATGGCACAGGAACAATGATGAATGCAGGTGATGTTTTGACAACAGATCAAACTGTTTACATCTATGCCTCGAATGGTACGACGCCGCCGTGTACGGATGAGAAAATTTTCAATGTCGATATTTTTAATGTCGACCAGCTTAATGACGTCACAACGTGTGACACATTTGTGCTTCCTGAATTAAATGTTGGTAAATATTACACCGGACCAAACGGAACCGGATCGGTGTTGCCTGTTGGTACGGCCATTTCGCTTTCGCGGACTGTCTACATATTCGGACAATCGCCATTCGCGCCGGTTTGTACCGATGAAACATCGTTTGTAGTGACGATTGTTCCGCAACCGGTCGCCAATGCTGTTCCAACATCTGTAGCAACTACATGCGATGAAGACGGATTCAACGATGGCATTACAGTTTTCGATTTGACGACATTGAATTCGACCGTCCTTGGAAGCCAGACTTCCGCAGAATTCCAAATCACATGGCATGCATCGGTGGCAGACGCAAACTCAGGTACGAATCCGATATCATCAACCGATGCCGGAGTAGCCTTCGTGCGCGTAGTAAATACGCTTACGCCCGATTGTTATGCGGTCCGTCCGGTAACGATCCGTGTCAATACGCTTCCTGTGCCTGCGCCTGTTGATGGAATTATGTGTTTTGATGTTGAAACCCAGACGTTGATCAGTCCATATATTATCAGCAGCGGATTAAGCGCGTCAACGCACACTTTTGTCTGGAGAGATCCGAACGGAAACGTGGTTGGAACCGG
The DNA here is from genome assembly GCA_965365355.1 of uncultured bacterium. Taxonomy (GTDB): domain Bacteria; phylum Bacteroidota; class Bacteroidia; order Flavobacteriales; family Flavobacteriaceae; genus Flavobacterium. Next base: position 10,936 of record CBDUBJ010000023.1, on the reverse strand, counting down.
AAGTACTTATACGGCGGTAGCGCCCGGAGAATACACCGTTCAAGCTACAAGCAATCTTACAGGTTGTGCATCTGAAGCGACTACTGTTATGGTAAGTCCATCAGAACCTGCAGATTTAAAACTTGAAGTCAGTGGTGCATTCGAAGACCAGCAGTCTATTATTGTCGATGCGATCGGCACGGGGATCTACGAGTATCAGCTTGATCACGGTCCGTGGCAGGACAGCAACGTCTTCGATAACGTTTCTTCCGGTCTTCATGTGATCACGGTTCGCGATATCAATGGCTGTGGTGAAACTACGATGGAAACGCTGGTCATCAATTATCCGAATTATTTTACCCCAAATGGCGACGGATATCACGATACATGGAATATCAAGGATTTGTCTGATGATGTAACTTCGAAGATCAACATTTATGACAGATATGGAAAACTTATTACGCAGATCAGTCCGACAGGAAATGGATGGGACGGAACATTTAATGGAAATCCGCTACCATCGACCGACTATTGGTTTGCTGTTGAATACACCCATGAAAGCGTTAAACGTGAATTCCGCGCACATTTTGCGATGAAACGATAAAGCCAAATTATTTAAAACTAAGGCTTTCCGAATTGGAGAGCCTTTTTTATGAAAAAAAGTTGATAATCCCTGTAACAATGCGCGTTTGATGAAGTCTAGTACGGCAATTCAATCATCAATCAAATCATGAATTTAAAACTGCTGTTTTTGTGCCTGCTATTGCCGGCAGGCTTTCTATTTGCCCAAAAAGGAAGTGTTTCGGGAAAAGTAATCGATAAAACTTCTTCGCTTCCAATATCATATGTGTCGATCGTTGTCAAAGATTCGGAAAAGGTTGTAACCGGCGGCCTGACCGATGACAACGGAAACTTCGAAATCAAGAATCTAGATCCTAAAAAATACACTGTCGAAATTCAGTATATGGGTTATAAGACCCAGACGAAAATTTCGGATTTGTCAGCCGGGCAAACTGTGAATTTCGGAACGATTATTCTGGAAGATGAAGCGACAAAATTAAATGACGTAAACATTGTCGTTGAGCGATCGACGATTGAACAGAAAATCGACAGAAAAGTTATCACCGTCGGACGCGACTTAACCACTGCCGGTGCGACTGCCGCTGAGATCATGAGCAATATTCCATCGGTAAACGTCGATCAGGACGGAAGGCTTTCACTTCGCGGGAATGAAAATGTGCGAGTGCTTGTTGATGGCCGTCCGACGAACATTGAAGCCTCGCAACTTCTTAAGCAGATCCCGTCGACATCGATCAAAAGAATCGAACTTATCACAAACCCATCGGCCAAATATAATCCTGAAGGAATGTCCGGGATCATCAACATCGTTCTGCATAAAAGTGCTGCCGACGGATTCAATGCGAGCATCAACTCCGGACTTACGATCGGACGCGCGCCGAAGGGAAATAATTCCATCAACATGAATTTCCGAAGGAATAAAGTCAATTTTTTCGGAACATATGGCAATAACTACGGGCAATATTACAACGACGGCGATATCCGCAGGATTGAAGAAGGTTCGCGAGAAGTTTTCGATATCGTAAACGATAACAAATCGCAGCTTTTCAAGATCGGTATGGATTTTTACATTGATGACCGTAATACGATTTCTGCATACACGAACCAAAATTATTCGAGTGGCGAGGGAATTATCGACCTCAGGCTTTTATCAATCGATCCGGCGCAGGCATTGACACAGCGCTCCATCTATATCGGCGAAGATCATGATGCGGCGTATAATCTGGCGTACAAACATCTGTTTGCAAAAGAAGGAAAAACACTGGACATAGAAGCAAATCACGCGGATTCGCAAGGTGACCAGGATGCAAATTTCGACACAGATTACGTAGCTCCGGAGCCGCCGGTTGAAGATTTTATTTATGACGATGTTGTGTCGGATAAACGGACGACATCGACATTAAATATTGATTTCGTCAATCCATTAACGGAAAAATCGACATTGGAACTAGGTGCTGAAGCGCGATTGATCACGGCGGACAACAGCTATCAGACCACGCTTGGAAATGTCGGAAATTCTGAATACGATTATGATCTGCAGATCTATTCGGCGTACGCGACATTTGGCCAAAAGTTCGACAAATTCAACTATCAGGTTGGCGCACGTTTCGAAAGTTATCGTGTAAACGCTGAACTTAATGGTGAAAATGCATACGAAGACGATTATTTTACACTTTATCCATCGGCATCATTGGTTTACAATCCGAGCGAAAAGAACCAATATCAGTTAAGTTACAGCCGCCGCGTGGACCGTCCGAGCCTGGAGCAGACAATACCGATCAGGCAATTTGCAACCCCTCGGGTAACATCGGTTGGAAATCCAGAACTCGATCCGCAGTTCACCAATTCCATCGAACTCAATTATACACGAATGTTCGAAAAAGGATCGATTACATCGGGGATTTATTTCCGCCATATCGACAATGAGATCAGCCGTATCATCTATCCCGATCCGGAAACACCTGACACGCGACAAATACTGAGTTTTGACAATTTTGACGACAATACTGCGTTTGGCTTTGAGGTGTCTGCGAACTACAAGATCACAGCGTGGTGGGACATTCAGCCGGCGATAGATTTCTCGAGCATCAATCAGACGGGATTAGTTGCTGTGCGTCAGGATGATGGAAATTATGAATACCAGCGGCGCGATGTGACTGCGGCGGCTTTCAATGGTCGGATCAACAGCAATTTTAAAGCGACGAAGCAATTGAGATTCTTGCTTTTCGGATTTTACCGCAGTGAAGTTGAAGGAATCCAATCGACAAGCAGCGAAATGTATAAAATCGATGCAGGTGGTCGCTATTCATTTATGGATGACAAAGCGACGATTAGTGTGCGTGTCAACGACATCTTCGATACCCAGCAATACAGTTTCAGGGCAGATCATCCGATCCCGTCTCGAGGAACTTTTGGATGGGAAAGCCGGACGGTATTTGTCGGTGTAAACTGGATGTTCGGAGCTGGAAAAAACAGGGAATTACAGCGCAAGCAGCGCGATGACAATACTAAACAAAGTGGCGGTGGCCTTTTTTAGGCAGCCGGTTATTTAGATTGGGTTAAATAATAGCTTTTGTTTATAGAAAGCCCCGGGCCTATCCAACCCGGGGTTTTTGCTTTTAGGAATTTTTTCTGAAGGATTTCTGATGGATTACTAAAGGAATTCTAATGGTATTTCAGACCTCAAAGGTTTTAAAAACCTTTGAGGTCTTTAAAAATACATTTTTTTTAAAACATCCAAATGCGGTTTTACCACCTAATAATCGCACTTCCCCAAGTAAACCCGCTGCCAAATGCCGCGAGCACAACCAGATCGCCGGATTTTATCCTGCCCTTTTCCCATGCCTCAGTCAGCGCAATCGGAATTGAAGCCGCAGTTGTATTCCCATATCGTTCAATGTTATTATAAACCTGGTCGTCCGATAATTTAAACTTCTGCTGGATAAACTGCGAAATGCGAAGATTTGCCTGATGCGGGATCAGCATCGAAATATCCGAAACCTTGAGACCGTTGGTTTGAAGGCCTTCCATGATGACTTCACTAAATCTGACAACGGCATTTTTAAATACAAACTGGCCGTTCATGTATGGCAGATAACTTTCGTCATCCGGATCGTTGTCGGCAAGAATATCGGTAACCCATCGGCCGCCCATTCCAGGCGCTTTTACTATAAGTTCCTCGGCGTGCTGACCTTCAGAATGCAAATGCGTTGATAAGATTCCTTTAGAAGTATCTTCTTCACGGCTTAGAATCGCAGCGCCGGCACCATCACCAAAAATTACGGAAACGCCGCGGCCCCGCGTAGTCATATCCAAACCTGTGGAATGGACTTCGGAACCGATTACGAGAATATTTTTGTACATCCCGGTTTTGATGTATTGATCGGCGATCGAAACTGCGTACACAAAACCTGAACATTGATTCCGTACATCAAGCGCACCTACAGTTTTTAAGCCCAGATCGCGTTGTACAAGAACACCCGGGCCCGGAAAATAATAATCGGGGCTTAATGTTGCGAAGATGATAAAATCGATATCATTCTTGTCGATTCCGGATCGCTCAATGGCAACTTTTGCAGCTTTGACGCCCATCGAAGTAGTTGTGTCTTCGCCTTTTCGGATATGCCTTCGTTCTTTGATTCCCGTTCTTTCCTGGATCCAGTCGTCATTGGTATCCATAATTTTTGAAAGATGCTCGTTCGTAACGATATTATCGGGTACATAATAACCCAATCCTGAAATTTTTGAATGGTACATCATATTGACCGTTGAGATTAGTACGGCCATGCAAGGTAAGAATATTTATTCTTGAGATAAAAAATGCCCGATTGCAATATTTAAATGCCTCTGCCTTTCCTGCGGCCGAGGAAAACTCCGGTCCCGCTTTCAAACGGAACGGCACTTTCAAAATAGATCTTGCCGTAAAGTGAAGATGCTTCGATCAGGTAATCGCTTCCCCTAAAGTATGATTTGTCTACCATTGCTTTTAATCCCGAGAATTCAACCGGACGGATCGTATGCGGATAACAAAGAACCTTCTCTTCATTTTCGGAAGTACCGTCCAGCAAGTATTTTGGAAGTTCACTGACATCCCCAAAAAGGGACGCGACATACTTGTCCGGCGGATCGTTATAAATTTCCCTAGGTTTTCCCGATGCAACAATCCGGCCTTGTTTCATTACGATAACCAGGTCAGAAAAAGCCAGCACCTCATCGCTGTCGTGAGTTGCCGTGATGCATGTCACGCCCGCATCTTTTAGAAAATCATAAACGTTGCGCCGAAGCGTATTCGAACGGAAAACATCAACCTGGCTGAACGGTTCGTCTAAGAGCAAAACCTCGGGTTCAGGCGCTAACGTCTTGGCAATACCTATTCGCTGCTGCTGGCCTCCACTCAAATTAACAACGTTAATATCTGCAAAATCCGACATTTCAACCAGCGATAGCAGCTCATTAATTCGTGCGGTTTTCTTTGCCTTATTAGTATTTGAGAGGAATTTTCCAACATTCTCAGAAGATGTGATAAAAGGCATCAGCCCGAAATCCTGAGCAAGATATCCAAAACTTTCAGGTCCGGGAAGCAGGTTGTGTTTTGGGCCTAAAATTTCCTTATCGTTATAATTGATGTGTCCAGACTGAAGGTCGTACATTCCGAAGAGCAATTTCAGCATTGTGCTTTTGCCGCTTCCGCTTTCACCGATGATCGATACATGGCTGCCACGCTCGATATTGAATGAAACGTCGTCTATGACGAGCGATTCACCGTATCCGAATTTTATGTTTTCAACTCTGAGCATAAATCAAATGTACGATAAGAACTGTAAACGGAATATCGGCGATCCCACAGCCTCAAAAAAAAACTGCCCCAGATTGGAGCAGTTTCATTAATAAAAACCTTTTACTTTTTCGCTTCTTTCTCAGCGTCCTCAATCATTTTCTGATTGGCAGTGATCGCAAATTCTACACGGCGATTCTGGCTTCTGCCATCAGCAGTTTCATTGGATGCGATCGGATCTGCAATTCCCAAACCTTCCGTTGTAAACCTCGAGCTTGCAATTCCCTTCGAAACCAGGTAACTTCTTACCGATGCGGCACGGTCGCGGGATAATCTCAAATTATAATCAGCCGGGCCCGTACTGTCAGTATAACCGAAGATCTTGATGTCTGTATCCGCATATTCTTTAAATACCGGAACAAGCCTGTCAAGATTTGCCTGGGCTGTAGCCGTTAGCGAAGATTTATCAGTATCAAAACGGACCGCGTTTTCTTTCAGTGTAAGCTTGATTCCCTCGCCTACTCTTTCAACTTCAGCACCAGGTAGTGCGTTGTCGATCTCACGCGCCTGCTTGTCCATTTTGTTTCCGATGACGCCACCTGCAACACCGCCGACGACACCACCAATTACAGCTCCAAGCGCACCTTTGCCGCCTTTACCTAGATTGTTGCCGAGTACGCCGCCGATTACTGCACCACTGGCAGCCCCGATCGCTACGCCTCGCTGAGTCTTATTCGTATTCTTTGCAGCTTCGCATCCCGTAAGGATCAATCCAAACGAAACGAAAAGCGCAAGAAAATAAATTGATAACTTTTTCATGATGTAATTCGATTTAAGTTAGTTTTTGGTAAAATGATATACCACGTTGGATTTGGTTCCACCCATATCGACCATGTCAATAAGGTCGAAGGAATTTTCGGTCTGATTGGCCACATCCAATACATATCCATCGCGAACTTTACGCGCTTTTTCGCCTGCATTCAATACCTTAAGCACAAATTGATTGTTTTTGTTTCTGTACCAGGTTATCGGCGAGCTGAACGCCGGGCAGTCGGAAGCCGCATTTGACAATGACATTTCGCCTTTGTTGTTGTTGGCAACAAGTTTCCATTGGCTTCCTTCGAAGCATTTTGAATCTGCCAATTGAAATGTGTTTACTTTAACGTATCCGCCTGCCGGAGTCGTGACATTTGATAATGTCCAGGAGCCGTTCATCATTCGCTCCATTTTTTGGTCAAGCTTGACACTTGTTGGGGATTTGGATTTGCATCCGGCCGCGAAGATAACGGCGACGCATAACAAAATCATTCTTTTCATCGCAATGGTATTTGAGTTAGTATTACAAATATACAATCGACATCTTCCAAATGTTAAAATGGCGTTCGTAATTAAAACAAGTTTAACAATGCGCCATTTTGTCACATACGTCTTTGTTGGTATCTAATTTGAAAAGCGCGCGGCCAAATAACAAATCAACTTCATATGACTACCGGAAAAATAAATGTTGCAGTGGAGAACATCTTCCCACTGATCAAAAAATTCCTTTACAGCGACCACGAGATCTTTCTTCGTGAGCTCATTTCGAATGCGACCGACGCCACTTTAAAACTCAGGCACCTGACAAGCATCGGCGAGGCCAAGACAGAATACGGCAATCCTGTTATTGAAATCCGCATCGACAAAGAAGGTAAAAAACTTCACATCATCGATCAGGGAATCGGCATGACAGCCGAAGAGGTCGAAAAGTATATCAACCAAATCGCATTTTCCGGCGCGGAAGAATTTTTGGACAAATACAAAGATTCCGCTAAAGATTCCGGCATCATCGGCCATTTCGGACTTGGATTCTATTCCGCATTCATGGTTGCGGAAAAAGTAGAGATCATTACAAAATCATACAAAGACGAGCCTGCAGCACATTGGATCTGTGACGGAAGTCCGGATTTTACGCTTGAGCCATCTGACAAAACTTCACGCGGAACGGAAATTATTTTGCATATCGCAGAAGATTCGCTTGAATTTCTTGAAGATCATCGCATTCGCGGATTGCTGACGAAGTACAATAAGTTTATGCCGATTCCGATCAAGTTCGGAACAAAGACCGAAACGCTTCCAAAGCCGGAAGATGCGGCTGACGATTACAAGGCTGAAACGATCGAGGTCGACAACATCATCAATAACCCGAATCCAGCGTGGACGCGCCAGCCATCTGACCTTTCTGAAGACGATTACAAAAAGTTCTATCATGAGCTTTATCCAATGCAGTTTGAAGAGCCTTTGTTCAATATTCATTTAAATGTTGATTATCCGTTCAACCTGACAGGTATTCTCTATTTCCCAAAACTTGGACAAGATCTGCAGATCCAAAAAGATAAGATCCAACTATATCAGAATCAGGTTTTCGTCACAGATAACGTGGAAGGCATTGTACCTGAATTTTTGACGATGCTTAAAGGCGTAATCGATTCGCCGGATATTCCGCTGAACGTATCGCGATCATATCTTCAGGCAGATGGCAATGTGAAGAAGATTTCAAATTACATCACGCGTAAAGTTGCGGATAAACTGAAATCGCTGTTTACCGATAACCGTGAAGATTTTGAGCAAAAGTGGAATGACATCAAGATCGTATTGGAATACGGGATGCTCTCTGAGCCGAAATTTTACGAAAAAGCCGGAGCATTTGTACTTTATCCGACAGTTGACGGCAAATTTTTCACCCTCGATGAATTAAAGGAAGATCTCAAGGAAAGCCATACGGATAAAGATGGAAAACTGGTTTTGCTTTATGCATCGAATAAGGACGCGCAGCACAGTTACATCTCATCGGCGAAAGAACGCGGATACGAAGTTTTGCTTTTGGATTCACCGATCGTGTCGCATCTGATCCAGAAACTTGAAGCAGACAATGAAAAGCTGACGTTTACCCGTGTTGATTCTGATCATATCGATAACCTCATCAAAAAAGATGATGAAGCGATCTCGAAGCTGTCGGATGAGGAAAAAGATAAGCTGAAATCAGTTTTGGAAGAGATTGTTCCGAAAACGACATATTCCGTACAACTCGAAGCGCTCGACAGTTCTGCGTCGCCATTCATCATAACGCAGCCTGAATTCATGCGTCGGATGAAGGAAATGAGCCAATCGGGCGGCGGTGGTATGTTCGGTATGGGCAATTTCCCGGAAATGTATAATCTTGTGGTCAATACCAATTCGGAACTGGCGACCAACATTTTGAATTCTGACGATAAATCGCATCAGGAGCAATTGGTCAAACAAGCGCTGGACCTTGCGAAACTGTCGCAAAATCTGCTAAAAGGCGAAGAGCTCACGGCTTTCGTAAGGAGAAGCTTTGAACTGATCAAATAAGTTATTATCAAGAAATTAAGCCGCTTAATTGCGGCTTTTTTTTGCCTGAAAATGAACGAACCTAGAAATTGTAGTAAAGTTTAATGGAATCTTATAATCGAAGAATATGGCTGATCGAAGAAATTTGCAATACAGATTTGAAAATATTGTTTCATTAAAAAATATGACTATGAAAAAGTTCATTTTAATGCTGATTGCCATGTTTACAGTCAGCGTTGTATCGGCCCAATCGGGAACAGATAAAATTAAAAACGGAACGGCCACTGAAGGCAAAGCTGATATGAAAGCCAAGCCCACTCCAATATCAAGCGGAAGACTTCCTGAAAGTTCGCCCGGCGTTGGCGGCAGCGATGACACCGGAACGGCAGCGATGCCAAGCGGTTCCACGACTCCGGACGCAAATGCGACAACCCGCGAAAATTCGACCACAAGCGGAACGCCGGCAACCGGAAATGCTAATATGAACAGCCCGGTTGGAACAACAGGAAACGGCACTACCGAAAGCTCTCCCGGAACAGGCGGCAGTGATGATACGGGAACGGCAGCAATGCCCGCGGGCGCAGGAGATGCCAATAAAACCACTACTAAAAATAAAAGATCGTCTGCAACGACGAAAAAGTAAGCTCAATCTTGCCTTGAAAAAGCCCGTCTGGTTAACGGGCTTTTTTTTCGCCTAAAAATCAAAAGTTACAATTTGCTGATGTAACTTCCGTACGGATCTTTAAACTGGTAACCGTCGGTAAATCTGTCCTTGCTGAGCTTTTTATGTTCCGCCAGCCCCCAAAGCACAAACTCCATCAGGAAATATAAATCATTCTCGGCAGTGTTAGGCTGCTCTTTTCTGACAAATTGCTTTAAAGGTTTGATCGCGTCGAGCTGTTTTTTGTATTCGGCATCGGAGGCATCATCCGTAATTTCAAATCCACTGCCGGTAAAAAACCAATCGATGACATCCTGATAAGGACTACGGACATTTTTATGTTCGAGTTTTTCGATCTTGGGAAAATAATCAGGGAACATAGTTTTTACAGCGCTTGTCAACAGATGTTCTGCCACCATCGCCGCGCCTTCCTGTTCGCCTTCGTAAACCAATTCAATCTTGCCGGTAATCGACGGAATGACACCCATGAAATCTGACAATCGAACCGTTGTTTTTTCATCTTTGGAACGAAGTGCGCGTCTTTCGGCTGTGCTAAGCAGGTTTTCGAATGCAGTAATGCTCATTCGTGCGCTGACACCACTTCTATAATCTACAAATTCGCTTTCGCGGGCTTCAAATCCGATTTGTTCGAGCAGATCTTTTGCAAGGTCAGGAACATGGATCGATTCCGACTGCCGTTCGTCAAGTTTCGATTCCTGTGCGGTAATCCTGCGTGCGATCTCGACGGTTTCGGGATAATGTGTCAATATTTGCGATCCGATCCTGTCCTTTAAAGGCGTTACGATGCTTCCGCGATTGGTGTAATCTTCGGGATTTGCGGTAAAAATGAACTGAAGGTCGAGATGCAGCCTGACTTTAAATCCCCGGATCTGAATATCGCCTTCCTGCAAAATATTGAATAACGCAACCTGGATCCTTGCCTGCAGATCGGGCAATTCATTGATAACAAAAATACATCGGTTTGCTCGCGGCACCATTCCGAAATGGATCACACGATCGTCGGCATAGCTCAATCTTAGATTTGCCGCTTTTATGGGATCGATGTCACCGATAAGGTCGGCAACGGTAACATCCGGAGTCGCAAGTTTTTCGTAAAAACGATCGTTCCGATGAAGCCATGAAATCGGCGTGCCATCGCCCTTTTCTGATATGAGCCCAATTGCGAATCTCGATACAGGATTGAATGGATCATCATTAATCTCCGAGCCTTCAACGATCGGGATATATTCATCCAACAAATTTACCATCAACCGCGCGAGCCTTGTTTTAGCCTGACCGCGCAATCCCAAAAGATTGATGTTGTGCCGTGATAAGATCGCGCGTTCAAGTTCAGGGATGACTGTGTTTTCAAATCCCCAGACACCGGGGAATGCGTCTTCATTCATTGAGATTTTCTGACGAAGATTGTCCCGCAATTCATCTTTGATCGATTTTGATTTGTAGCCCGACTTTTTCAGGTCGGCAAGTGTTTTTATATTTAGTATGTCCATTTTTTTTGTATTTGCCACGAAGGCACTAAAACGCCAATTTCATCTTTATTTAAATTATCAACTCTCAATTATCAACTGTCAATT
>CBDUBJ010000022.1:0-37840 GCA_965365355.1 uncultured bacterium | reverse complement strand
CTGCCAATCTTGGATATGGCGCGCGCGGTGCAGGAAATGTCATCCCGCCAAATTCAAATATCATTTTCGAGATCGAACTTTTGGACGCAATGCCAAAATAAGTAATTCATAAATTCTCAAATTGGCTAATCAGCTAATTAAAAAAGGGCTTCATGCCTTTTTTTTTTATTTAAACTTCCATGCAAACTCGTCCTTGTCATTAATTATTGCTCCGAGCTCAACTTTCGTGACCGTTCCGAATTCCGATTGCAGTATCAGCCAGTTTGCCTCATTGAAATGATTTGTCGTAAGGTCAAAATCCTCAATTTCCCATTTTACGAAGCCTTTTGGCGCCAGGGTAGCCTTAACCATTTCAACTTCCGAACTTATTACAGGATTCGCAAAAAGGGTCGCATCCGGGTTACTGCATATCAGATATCCAAAGCGGAACTCCTCGTCGGCATAAAAAGTAAGCCTCATTCTTGACTTATCATAAAGCCAAATTACATTTTGTTCATCATCCATAAATTCGCGGTCTGCAGGTCCGAAAATTTTTTCCACGTCCTTGCGCCGCATTCCAAACTGCAGCAAATCAGTACCTGTTTTTGGTATTATCTCCATAGTATTTTTTTTATGGCTGCCGCTTTCACCTTGCAGACGCGGTGAAAGCGCCGGGCTTTCCGCTGTAGCCGTCCCGATGGTCCGGGCTGCCGCTTCAATCCCTGCCGCGGTTGCATCGAAATTGTATCTAAAGATAGACATACCGAACCAGATATGAAACCTGCTTCAACAAAAGTTAATATACTTCCAATTGTTCCGCCTTACCCTTATTTAGGCCGTACCTTCAAGTAAATAAACTATTTAACGTTGTTTAACTTCTGTTTGAGCAAACCACGCGGGAATAAATATCGTACTAACTAGTATAACTAAATTAATCAACCATGAAAGAAAATTTTACACTTCGAAATTTGCTGACATTCATCATCCTGCTTTGCGGGATGGAAGCAGCAGTAGCACAATTCGTAACTTCCGAAGCCGATGACGGCGCACCGGGAACACTTCGATCCCAGGTCGCGGCGGCAGGCGCCGGTGATGTCATCAGTTTCGGACTGGGAGTCGAAAACATCACACTTACCGCGGGTGAAATTGCGATCGACAAAAATCTGACTATTACGGGAAACCTTATTACCGAAGTAACCATAAGTGGCGGTGAAACATCCCGGATCTTTAACATCACAAACGGTACATTAACTTTAAATGACTTGACAATGACAGATGGCGTTGCCGAAAATGGCGGCGCAGTAAACATTGCCAACGGGTCATTGATCTTAAATTCCATCACGATTTCCGATTGTGTCGCGAACGGTGCAAGCGGTAGCGGAGGTGCAATTTTTGTCGGTACGGGCGGATCATTGATTGCTGTCGGGTCGACACTTTCCAATAACAGGGCAAACCGCGCAGGCGGTGCCATCGAAAGCACTGCAGGCACGACGATTACTTTAAACAATGTCACTTTAGATTCAAATAACGCAGGTGTTGCGCCCGCAACTGCCGCTCCCGGCAACGGAGGTGGCGTGCACATCACAGGAAACGGTAATGCAATAATCTTAGGTGGAAATGTAACCAACAACATTGCTGCGGCCGAAGGTGGCGGTTTGTGGAATGGTGCCGGTACAATGGAAATCAACGAAACGCTGATTACAGGGAATACCGCATCAGGTGCTGCAGCGGATAACGGCGGCGGCGGGATCTTCAACCTCAGCGGAATGGTAATGATCCAGGATGCTACAATCACCGAAAACTCTGCCGATGGCGCAGCAGGCAGCGGCGGTGGTATATTAAATGACGTTGGCGGAACGGTAACAATATCAGGATCCGAAATTACTTTGAATACTTCTAATCGCGCTGGCGGCGGAATCGAGAATAACGCAGGTACAGTGTCGATGACCAATGTAAACCTTAATCAGAACGTCACCAATACTTCTCCCGGAAACGGCGGCGGACTTCATGTCACAGGCGCCGGGACAGTCACAATCAATGGCGGAGCGGTCAATGGAAATTCTGCTGGCGCTGAAGGTGGCGGACTCTGGAACGGAACCGGAACAATGACGATCGACGGAACCGAAATCTTAAATAACACCGCAGCGGGAGCCGGAGCTGATCAGGGCGGCGGGGGAATTTACAACCTAAATGGCGGAACGTTATCGATCGAAGATGCGACGATCAGTCAGAATCAGGCAACAGGAACGCTTGGCAGCGGCGGCGGAATCTTAAATGATGTCGGATCGCAATTATCCATAAGCAACTCTACGATATCAGGAAACACTGCGATTCGTGCCGGCGGCGGTATCGAAGACAATTCAGGTACAAGCACGATCATGCTTACCAATGTGATCTTAAACGACAATGCGGTAACAGGACCTCCGGGTAATGGCGGCGGACTTCATATCACAGGTGGCGGAAGCGTCATGATTGAAGGCGGAACCGTGAACGGAAATACAGCATCATCTGAAGGCGGCGGACTCTGGAACGGAACCGGAACGATGACCATTGCCGGAACAACAATATCAAACAATACAGCAGCCGGAGCCGGAGCTGACCAAGGCGGCGGCGGTATCTACAATCTGAATGGCGGTACGCTTGCAATTGAAAATGCAACGATAAGTCAGAATCAGGCAACCGGAACACTCGGAAGCGGCGGCGGAATCTTAAATGATGTCGGATCGCAATTATCAGTAAGCAATTCTACAATTTCAGGAAACACGGCAATTCGCGCAGGTGGCGGCATCGAAGACAATTCCGGAACAAGCACGATCATGCTTACCAATGTGATCTTAAACGACAATGCGGTAACCGGACCTCCGGGTAATGGCGGCGGACTTCATATCACAGGCGGCGGAAGCGTCATGATCAATGGAGGAACCGTAACCGGAAATACAGCTGCACTTGAAGGCGGTGGATTATGGAACGGTTCAGGTACGATGACCATTTCCGATACCGTGATCAATGATAATATCGCGCAAGGCGCAGCAGCAGATGATGGCGGCGGAGCGATCTTCAACAACGGTGGAACATTAAATATAGAAGGCGCCGAAATCATGTCGAACCTCGCCAATGGAACCAGTGGCAGTGGCGGCGGACTTTTAAGCATATCGGGTGCGGTGACGATCAATAATTCGACTTTTGAATTGAATTCGGCAAACCGTGCGGGTGGAGCCATCGAGGTGATCGCAGGCTCATTGACACTTTCAGGCACCGATCTTACAAACAATGATGTCGACGGTGGCGCGGGAACGCCAAATCCGGGCAACGGTGGCGGAATCCATATTTCGGGTGTCACAACAACAATCATTAACGGTGGAATCATCAATGAAAACGATGCGCGACGTGAAGGTGGCGGATTGTGGAATCAGACCGGTGGAACCATGACTGTCAACAATGTGATCATCGATTCAAATACGGCAAGCGGACCCGATGCGGTTCACGGTGGCGGAGGGATCTTTAACAATGGCGGCGACCTCATCGTCAATTCATCTACAATTGTTTTCAATACGTCTGACGGCGTAGCAGGTAATGGCGGTGGAATCCACGTAAAAGCCGGAACAGCAACCATAATGACCAGTACGATTTCAACGAATTGGTCGGAATCCATGGGCGGCGGAATTTACAGCAACGCAGGACTGATGGTGAATGCATCGACAATTGCAGAGAATAGCGCGGCTATGATGGGCGGCGGAATTGCAACGGAATCCGCAACATCGGCAACGATTAAAAACACAATTGTGGCTTTAAATGATGCTCCTGCCGGAATGCAGATCTCAAACTCAGGTGCTGCGATCACATCAGCAGGATATAATCTTGTAAGTATGGACGATGCAAACGTGTTCATGGCGATGCCGACAGATATCGAAGGCACAATGGATATGCCGGCAGATCCAATGCTTGGTCCTTTGGCTGATAACGGAGGCCCTACTCCAACACACGCGCTGCTTGAAGGAAGCATGGCTTACAACGCGGGAGATCCGATGGATATGTTTTTGGATCAGACCGGAGCGGCGGTATTCGGAGGAATCCGCGACATTGGAGCTTATGAAGCGCAAATGCAGCTTGGTGTCGGCGACATCACTTTGCAAAGTGGCATGAAGTCGCAGGTTTATCCAAATCCTGCAATCGGCGGAACCGTAAACATTGCACTGGCAGGAAATTTTGAAAGATTCAGCGCAAATCTGATCAATCTTTCAAGCGGCAAAGTGGTTAAGACTTTTGATATATCGGCATCAGATTCAGCGATTGACGTAGCTGATTATGCGGCCGGCATCTATGTGATCCAGGTAGTTACCGACAATTTTGTCGAAACACACAAACTGGTCATAAATAACTAGTATTAGGTTGGTTTTTGGTGATGGCCCTCTTCGGAGGGCCATTTCATTTTTATACTGTTTAAAATTTTCATAGATTTGATAGACAGGCGATCATTATCACTTGCCCTATCAATGAATAAACTCTTCCGGAAACTTCCACTGCCAGCGAAATTGATGATGATCGGATTGATCCCTATTTTTTTCCTGATGTATCTTACCGTGGAATTTTATAAGGAGAAATCGGAAAAGCTCCTGATTTTCGACAGCTATCGCAAATTCATCGCACAATCAAACAATATCAATGGGCTGATCGAAGCGATGCAGGATGAACGAAAATACTCCTTTGATTATTCCATATTAAAAACAGGCCGGCAACAACTCATACTTCAACGGCTCAAGACCGATTCATTGCGACAGCTGATCGTCAGCAGTGATGACCCTTCATTGACCGACATCGAAAAGTTCATCCAGCTCGACAAACTTCAGGAAGTCCGCAATAAAATCGACTCCATCGCCGCGACCCCGCATTACATTATGGACCATTATACATTATGGGCCGTGAAGTTAAATCTCCTGAACACGATCCCGCCAGCACAGACACCCTATCTGCAGGACGTCTATCGCGAGTTGATCGCACAAAAGATCCTGTCGGAAATGGTTACCTATCTTGGCGTCATCCGAAGTAATCTCTACAATATATTACGCACGCGGGAGCACGTGCAGGGAACATTGATGGGAACATCCGGCGTTTATTCGATTTACAAAAGTTTTGAAAGTGAGCTGTTGGCAAAGACCTCGGCGGAGATCCGCAAAAATTACAAAATGACCGTTGCCAATACCGCGCTCCATCCCACTATAAATTACATTGACCATGTTTTTAAAATCAATGATATCGACAGCACGTATGCGGCGGCAGAATGGTGGAAAATTTCTGATGAAGGGACCAAAAGCCTGAGTGCGCTTCAGAACAAATTCCGCAAAAATGTCGAAACCGAAATCTACCATCTTTACGACCAGGAAAAAACTGAGCGCAGCCGAATGCTGCTGCTGCTGATCATAGCGCTGTTACTGGCGGCAATCGTGCTGATTTACATTGTTTATATCATAAACCGCACATTGAACAAACTGCGGATTGCAGCCGAAAAACTGGCAGACGGAAAAACCGGGATCGATCTGAATTTCGACTCCAATGATGCCATGGGAAGCCTTGCATACTCTATCTCTCGCATTGATGAGAACCACCGGAAACTCGCAATTGCGGCATCAGAAATTGGCAAAGGCAACTTCGAGTCTGATATAAATCCGCGCTCCGACGACGATCTGCTTGCCAACGCGATCATTCGGATGAAAACGGATCTTGAATTATACAGCAAAAAGATGGAATCGCTGGTAGAGGTCCGTACCGAGGAATTGGCGCGCTCAAACGAAGATCTGCAGCAGTTTGCGCATGTGGCTTCGCACGATTTGAAGGAGCCGCTTCGCAAAATCGCCACATTCAGCAATTTATTGAATGAGACCCAAAAAGATTCCATTTCCGATCGGGGCCGTGTTTACCTGGAGAAAATTGAACTGGCATCCAAACGAATGTCGCACATGATCGAAGGTGTCCTCGCCTACTCGACGCTGAATTTGCAGGGCCAATCGTTCGAGCGCATCAACCTCAACGCGATCCTTGAAGAAGTCGAAAATGATCTAGAGCTTGCCATCATCCAGAAAGGCGCAAAAATTTCATATCCAGAATTGCCGGATGTTACAGGAATACACGTTTTGGTCTATCAGCTGTTTTATAACCTGATCAGCAATTCACTCAAATTTTCAAAGGACAATGTTCCTCCGGAGATAACCCTTTCCACTGAGGAAGTGCCCAGGTCGGGAAATCAGAAAAATTTTGTCAGGATTGTGCTGAAAGACAACGGTATCGGCTTCAATAATGAGTATTCAGAAAAGATCTTCGGTATATTCTCGCGTCTCAACGCCAAGGAAAAATACGAGGGAACCGGTTTGGGGCTTGCGCTATGCCGCAAAATTGTGCTTCGGCATGGCGGCGAAATTTCTGCATCATCGGAGGAAGGCACAGGTTCGCGGTTCGATTTCACGCTTCCGAAAGCGTAAAAAATCCGGAATCAAACAACACGTCCGGGATTAATATTCAAAAATTCCGAATTCACTTTTAATAGTGAGCTTTTTACTTGTCGATTCTTCGACACGCCCAATGATCTTCGCATCAATATTAAAGGATTTTGAAATTGCAATGATTTCTTCCGCTATCGATTCCGGAATATAAATTTCCATTCGATGGCCGCAATTAAAAACCGTATACATTTCCTTCCAATCTGTTTTCGATTCTATCTGAATCAATTTAAAAAGTGGCGGAACTTCAAATAAATTATCTTTTATGATGTGAAGCGAATCGACAAAATGAAGGATTTTAGTTTGCCCGCCGCCGCTGCAATGAACCATTCCGTGGATTTCGGCAGAACTATACTTTTCCAAGATCTTTTTTATCACAGGCGCATATGTACGCGTTGGCGAAAGAACCAACTTTCCCGCATCAACAGGCGAATCTGGAACAGCATCTGTCAGGCCTACAGAACCTGAATAAATCAGCTCGCCGGGAACGGCATGATTAAAGCTTTCAGGATATCTGCCTGCAAGTGAATTATGGAAGACGTCGTGGCGAGCAGATGTCAGTCCATTGCTTCCCATTCCACCATTATATGACTTTTCGTATGTCGATTGTCCGAACGAAGCAAGTCCGACTATCACATCGCCGGCTTTGATGTTTGCGTTATCGATCACATCGCTGCGTTTCATTCTCGCCGTTACGGTGGAATCTACAATGATCGTCCGCACCAGATCGCCAACATCTGCAGTTTCACCACCGGTTGAATGAATAGTAATCCCAAAATTCCGGAGTTCTGATATCAATTCTTCGGTACCGCTTATAATTGCAGAGATAACTTCCCCGGGAATCAGATTTTTATTTCGCCCGATGGTTGAAGATAGCAAAATATTATCGGTTGCCCCGACACAAAGAAGATCATCGATATTCATCACGAGGGCATCCTGCGCGATTCCTTTCCAGACCGAAATATCTCCGGTTTCTTTCCAATACATATACGCAAGTGACGATTTCGTCCCGGCGCCATCTGCGTGCATGATGATACAGTATTCGTCGTCGTTTGTCAGATAATCGGGAACGATCTTGCAGAAAGCCTTTGGAAATAAGCCTTTATCTACATTTTTAATCGCATTGTGAACGTCTTCTTTAGAAGCTGAAACGCCGCGCTGCGCATAACGTTGTCCGAATTCCTGAGCCATGTTGTGTGTTTGGGCAAAGATAATCAGTTATAGCCGCAATATAAAGCCAGTCCAAAAAAAGAAGGGCAAACCGTGATTGATTTGCCCTTATAATTTATGCCAGCTGATCGCCGGAAAATTGCTGCTGCCGCCAGAAAGTGAACAATGGCGTCGGCCGGAAGTTAATGCTGATCACAGGAATCTTTCGTTTCGGGATATGAGTCCTGTTGATCAGTATGTTTCTTAGCATGGTCTCGTAACGAGGTTCGACATCGTTGCCAGTAAGTTCGGTCACTTCACCGAGATTCGATTCGATATAATCATAAACATCGTAGAAACAACGGTGAAACTTCCTGCACTTGAACTGTTTTACAATATGTGTCGTTCCGTCTTCAAACGCCTCGGCAAGCCACGCTTCATTAAGATAATCGGCGCTGAATAATATATAAGGCTTGACCTGCCCACGGACTTTGATTGAAAGGTTGATGTATCCCATAGCTAAATAAATTTGGTTGAAGCAAAGATATTTTCAGCAAGGGAATTTCTTTTTACATAATAAACCTATTTGTTACAGGATTCACAGTTGTTAATGTAGTTGGGTTTGGAGTTTGGGTTTGGGGTTTGGGGCCCAGGGTCTGGGATTTAGCTTCGCTCCGTGCGGGTTCGCATAGGTGAGGTTTGGGGTCTGGGTCTTGTGACTTCAAGATTAGTTTTCGACTATCATGATCTCGACGCGACGGTTTGCAACGGCTTCTTCTTCGGTACGTTCGGGGATTTTGTATAATGGCCGCGTCACGCCAAAGCCCTTAAATGAAAGTCGTTTGCGATCGATTTTGTTGCGGATCAGGAAATTGTATATTGCCCGGGCACGCGCCGTCGACACATCATTTTTATCATTGAGAGGCTGGCAGCAAATATGTCCCTGGATCTCAACTTTAAGCTTCGGGTTTTCTTCAAGCACACATAACAAATCGTACAGTGCGGGCTTTGATTTTGGAAGTATCGTAGCGGAATTATTATGGAAATTGATGTTTTCCAATTTGATCTTATCACCCGGAACGGCGCCTTTTACCTGCTCTGCCAATGTTTTTGATGAAGGTCTGGGAATCGGACGCTCTATTTCATTGAAAATAATAAGTACTTTGCGATTTTCCGACTGAATTTCCGATTGCGTGAAATCTTCTCCAAATCCTTTTTTTTCATAATCTTTCCTGACCTTAATTCCTTTATTTTGTAGATATTCATGAACCGATGCAACCCGTTTCAGAGACAATGTGTCGTTATAACTGTTGGATCCGACCCAGTCGCAAAATCCGTAGATTTTTGAAACTTCGACATCCTTTCCCTCAGCGATAAAATCGTTGATCGTCCGGATGGCCGAATCGTTAAGTACATGCTCATTAAAATCGAAAAATACCTCAACCCTTGCATCGGACGCTTGTTGAGACTGCATCGTGAGCGACATGAGCAAGATAAAGATCCACGTTTTCATCATGGCAGGTTTTCAACGATCATGATCTCAACACGCCGGTTCGCGGCACGCTGGGGTTCGTCTTTTTCAGGAATCGGATATATAGGCTGCGTACTGCCAAATCCTTTATATGACAATCTCGATTTGCTGATCTGGTTTCCCACGAGAAAATTGTAAATGGCTTTGGCGCGTTGCGTGGAAAGATCTAATCTGTCGTTTGGCATACAGCACAAATGTCCCTGGATATCAATCTTTAAATTGGGATTATCCTGCATGACGATCAATAATTCATACAATTTTCCACGCGATTCAGGTACGATCGCAAACGTATTTATCCGGAAATTGAGGTTGTCGATCTTAAGCCTTTCGCCCACTTTCGCCTGATCGATCTGCTTCATGAAATTGGTATCCAGCTTATATTCCGTTGACGAACCATCGGGATTTTTAACCGAGACTTTTTCGGGAAAATTCTTTGGCGGTTTCGACACAGGAATTTCCTTTATCCCTAAAATTTCATTCTCACGCGGAATATCCGCAGCCTTGATAAAAAACAAGGTCACCTTCCGGTTTTCCGCCTTGATCTTTGAAAGCTGGTGTAGTTCACCGAAGGATCGCGTCTTAAAATCCTCCCTGAATTTGATTTTTCCGCGGATACGGTTAAAGATGAAATCAACGCGTTTTTTTGCGAGCGTGTCGTTGTAGCCGGTGGTGCCGTCCTCATCAGTAAAGCCGTAAATGCCAACTACTTTGACATCGGCATTTTTCAGCATCCATTCGTCAAGACGTTTAGATTCGGCCGCAGTAAGTTCATATTTATCACTTTCGAAATAAATTGAAAATTGTTCCTGGGATTGAAGGAGATTGCAAAAGAAAAGCAGCATTATCAGCGAAAGACGCTTCATCAGTAATTTATTTGGGAAAACGAAAGGTAATAAATTTTATTTTACTGATGGACAGAACCATTATCCCCTATATTTGCAGGCTAAATTTTATTTATGAAAAAACTATTACTAACCGCTGCCTTGTTTGCAGGGTTGACATTGTCGGCACAAACCGCAATCCAATCCGTCAATTCCGGCAGCATAATTACAGCAGGATCATCCGTCAGCGTTGGCGAGATCGTTGTTGTTCCGGCAAATCCGGACGAGCCGCAATCGGGAATCATCGGAATCATGGCGCAGGTAAACAATCTTCAGTTGGAAGTTGGTGAACTTGAACTTACGCCATCAATGAAAGTTTATCCAAATCCTACCGCGGCGCAGATCATTTTTGAAGGTTCTGATCTCTCAGGTGAAGAAGTCAGCATTTTCGACAATAGCGGAAAACTCGTTTCATCGACAATCATTTCAAATGATAACTCAGTTGATCTTTCGCCGCTTGCGTCGGGCATTTACCTGATCAAAATTCAAAACAAACAATTTTCCACATTCAAAATCATCAAACACTAATGAAAAAAATTCTACTATTAGCCTTCATTCTGATAACATTTGTTTCGCAGGCACAGATTCCACAGGGAATTTCTTACCAGGCATTGGCATTGAACGGATCAGGAACCCCGGTTGCAAACGGCAATGTTGGGATCAGGCTTTCAATCTTAAACACATCTGCCACAGGAACCGTTCTGTACACCGAAACTCAGACGAGGCCAACAAACGCACAGGGACTGTTTAACCTTGTAATCGGACAGGGAACGCCGACAATCGGAACATTCGCAGGAATCAATTGGACAACCGGCGCAAAGTTCCTTAAAGTGGAAATGGATGCTGCAGGCGGAACAAACTTTGTGCTTTTGGGAACCACGCAACTTTTGTCGACTCCGTACGCAATGGCAGCGGGAAGTTTGGTTTTGGCGCCAGGTCAGGGAATTACACTTACATCGCCAAACGGGACGCCATATCAGGTCTCTGTAAACAATGCGGGCGAATTGTCTTTGCCGACCTCGTCTTCAGGAACGTCTGATTTTCCGGATCAGCTCTATATGTATGGAACCTTCAATACGTTTAACCCTGTGACATCATTGTTAATGGGGAATAATGGTGGATATTTTTTCGGATTTAAGTATTTGACATCAGGAAGCCAGATCAAATTTCTTGCTGCGAATAATGCATCTTCAGTTGTATATGGAGTAAACGGCTCGTTTACGGTTTTGCCGAATGCAATTGCCTACACTGTACCTTCCAATGGATTCTATAAGGTTGGTGTTACGCATTATGATGGCGATGACAATATGTATATGCAGATATTTGAATCAATTGTACCAATGGCTGCAATTTTTAACGGGAATGGTGCTTCGGTCGGTTCTCCAACATACAACAACGCCACAAATACTTTCTCTTATATTATTACAAACGTAACGGATGACGATAAACTTGGATTTGTATTCGATGCATTCCAAAATACCAATTCGTATGGCGATAATTTGCTTGATGGTACGATCGATCCAAACGGAACAGAAATTTCGTTCCCGGGCGCAAATTCAACACCTAAGAATTATAAAGTGGACCTTGTTATCAATTTTAATGGTTCAGGAAACTATACTATCACGCAATTGTAATCAGAGTTGACTTCATAAAAAAAACCTGCTTTTTCGGCAGGTTTTTTAATTTTATCAGATGGCTATCTTGTGAAGAGCAGCTCCCGGTATTTGGTCAGCGTCCAGGCTTCATCATCAACAAGCAACTCAAGCTTGTCGCAATGTTCACGGATAACATCGAAATAAGGTTTTACCAGTTCGCAATACGCTTCAGCCATTTCGTGTCCCGAATTCAGTGCATTGGCTTTTTTACGCGCTTCGGTCATTTCTTCAACCTTGCTATTGATTCCTTCGATGTGCGATGAGATCTCGCGGATCAGAACTATTTGCTCCTTTCCTATCTGTTCGAATTCCTTCCCGAAGATTTCCTTCAGACCGCGAACATTTTCGATGAGTGTGTTCTGATATTTGATCGCCGTCGGAATGACGTGATTGCGCGCAATATCACCGAGGACGCGGCCTTCGATCTGAATTTTCTTGGTATATTCTTCCAATTCTATTTCGTAGCGCGCTTCAACCTCAACATGGTTCATGATGTTTAACTCTCCGAAAAGCTCAAGAGCATCTTTGGAAATCCGTGCTTTTAAAGCGGAAGGTGTTGTTTTGAAATTACTCAATCCGCGTTTTTCAGCTTCAACTTCCCATTCGTCGCTGTATCCGTCGCCTTCAAAAAGGATGTTGCGCGATTCTTTGATATATTCCCTAAGAACATTGAAAATCGCATCATCTTTCTTCATTCCGTTATCGATCAAAGAATCGACTTCCTTCTTAAAATCACGTAGCTGTTTTGCAACAATTGCGTTTAGAGTTGTCATTGCATTTGCACAATTTGCCGAAGATCCGACAGCGCGGAACTCAAATTTATTTCCTGTAAAAGCAAATGGCGATGTGCGGTTCCTGTCGGTGTTATCCAAAAGTACATCAGGAATTTTCCCTACAACGTTCAGTTTGAGATCGGTCTTCTCTTCCGGTGATAACTTACCTGATGATACGCCTTCAAGCTCGGCCAAAACCTTGGTTAATTGCTCGCCGATAAATACGGAAATAATTGCCGGCGGCGCTTCGTTCGCACCAAGTCGGTGATCGTTGCTCGCGGTCGCTATCGACGCACGCATCAAAGCTTCGTAACGGTAAACCGCGCGTATCGAATTGATAAAAAATGTCAGGAACTGCAGGTTGCTCATCGGGGTTTTGCCCGGGCTTAACAGATTGATTCCCGTATCGGTTGCCATCGACCAGTTGTTATGCTTTCCGGATCCGTTGACGCCTTTAAATGGCTTTTCATGGAACAATACTTTGAAATCATGGCGTTCGCCCACCTTCTGCATGACATCCATCAGCAATGAATTATGATCCACAGCCAGGTTCGTCTCTTCAAAGATCGGCGCAAGCTCAAACTGATTCGGCGCAACTTCGTTATGACGGGTTTTAACCGGGATTCCAAGATACATGCATTCTTCCTCAAGTTCGCGCATAAATTGCAGCACACGGCTAGGGATCGAACCAAAATAATGATCTTCGAGCTGCTGCCCTTTTGCAGATGTATGTCCGAGTAAAGTGCGTCCCGTCATCAAAATATCCGGGCGGGAATCTGCCAACGCTTTATCTATAAGGAAATACTCCTGTTCCCATCCAAGGGTTGCAGTTACTTTCTTTACGTTTTTATCAAAGTAGCGCGCAACATCTGTCGCAGCCTCATCAATAGCATGAAGTGCACGCAAAAGAGGCGTTTTATAATCAAGCGCTTCACCGGTATATGAAATGAAGACCGTTGGGATGCACAATGTTGTTCCGTAAATAAATGCCGGCGATGTCGGATCCCACGCAGTATAGCCACGCGCTTCAAAAGTATTTCGGATCCCGCCGTTCGGGAAACTCGATGCATCCGGTTCCTGCTGCACCAATTGTCCGCCGCCAAATTTCTCCATCGATCCGCCTTCGAAATCAGTTTCGAAGAATGCGTCATGCTTTTCGGCAGTTGTACCGGTAAGCGGCTGAAACCAATGCGTATAATGCGTTACACCTTTTGCAATCGCCCATTCCTTCATTCCGAGTGCAATGTAATCCGCGAGTTTGCGGTCGATCTTGATGCCATGCTGGATAGCATCGCGAACACCTTTGAATGCATCGGCAGTCAGATAGTGCTTCATGGCATTGTCGTTAAAAACATTTGTACCGAAAATGTTCGACTTCCGGCCGGCTTCATCAAATTTGATCGGCTTTCTGGAACTTGCAACTTTTAATGCCTGGAACCGTAATGTTGACATAAATTAAGTATTTTTATTTTATAACCCCTAAATAATTAGGGCAAATATAGCAATGAAAAATATTTCAAACACATTAACCCCTATTTTTTTTAGGGTATTCGATAATCAGCAAAAATAATCAGATAAAATGCATACACGGTATTTTAGAAGATTATTAGCTTTTAACTGGCTCTCAAAAGATTTATATTTGTTTAAAAAGCACTTATGATTGTCTGGGTTTTGTTCCTTCTCGCGATTTCGATTTTTCTGGCATTAGATCTTGGCGTTTTTAATAAGGATCCGCACGTCATCAGCAGTAAGGAAGCAGGCAAATGGACCGCACTTTGGGTGAGCTTGTCGTTCGCATTTTCCGGCGTGATTTATTGGCTATATCAGAGCGAGTTTGTCAATAATCCAAATCTGTTACAACCTCACGAAGCAACCGTAAAATACATCACGGGCTACTTGATCGAACTTTCGCTCAGCATCGATAATATTTTCGTGATCGCGGTCATCTTCAAAGCGTTTAAAATTCCACAGAAATTCCAGCACCGCGTTTTATTCTGGGGAATTATCGGAGCGATCGTTTTTCGGGGCCTGATGATCTTTTTCGGTGTGATGCTGATCAATAAATTCGCATGGACAACGTACATTTTCGGCTTGTTCCTGATCTTCACCGCAATGAAGATGCTCTTTTCGAATGAGCAGGAAGACTTCAAGCCAAAGAATTCAATGATCTATAAATTACTGGGGAAGATCATTCCGATCCACCAGCATATCGAAGCCGATCATTTCTTTACAAGGATCGATGGAAGATTGTTTGCCACGCCTTTGTTTGTAGCGCTTGTTGTCATTGAAGTCATGGATGTTATTTTTGCTGTCGACAGCGTTCCGGCGATCCTTGCAATTACCTCAGATCCTTTCCTTGTTTTCAGTTCAAATATTTTTGCGATCCTCGGATTAAGATCGATGTATTTTTTCCTGGCAAACATGCTCAATAAATTCAGTTATCTCGAATACAGCCTTGTTGCGATCCTGACATTTGTCGGAATTAAAATGCTGATCCATGAATACGTCGAATTTCCTGAATGGGTTTCATTGGGATTCATCGGATTGTCATTGATAGCCGGGATCATCGTTTCGCTTCAGGTCGACAAGCGTAATCAAAAAGAAGAAATAAAAAAGGGGCCGAAGCCCCATGATATTAATTCAATCTCCTGACCGGTTTGCCTTCGAGGCCCAGCGATCGAACGACGGCATCGTAATCACTTACATCAATCGACATTCTGCCCCACTGCATTCCCGGAACAACCACTACGCGAAAAATTTTATTTTGTAAAAAATTCGCAGGTAGCAAATTCCTGTCGAAATCCGCATCAACCAAAAGCGTGAACTGATCGTACGAAAAATTGTAATTGTACTGCGCGCTACCAAGTCCGGTGAAATAATAAACCTGCGGCAGAAGCGCCCAAGCATCGATATTTTGTTCTACTGCATACAATTCATAGATCAAAACATTGTCGGTCGGTAGGATATTGCTTGGATATAAGTAGGTTTGGGAGAAATTATTTCCTGCGGTGAACGTCGTATTGACTTCAAAAACGGCAGACTCTGCAGAATATCCCGGTTGCCCTGCCGGACCTTCAGGACCTTCGCAGCTTGAAAACATCATTGTTCCTGCTGCGGCAAAAAATAAAAATAGCTTTTTCATGTGAATGGATTTAATTTTAAAGACCGCGCGCGCATGGCAAAAATTAAACCAAAGATCCCTACCAAAGCCGGCGACAATAAATTTAGGCTTAATTTTATAATATGGAAAAGTTATTTATGGTTTTGCTGGGTTGTAAACCCGATGGCCGGCTCACCGAACAGCACGACATATTTTTTGGGATTGCGCGGAACTTGAAAGAGCTCGCTCCGAAAATCAATCATTTCTGGCCTGATGCAAAAGGCAAAATACATATTGATGCCTGGCGTGAAGTGACATCCATCGATGGGTATAGAATTTCAATCGTACCAAAACAACAATCTGCGAACGATAAGCATTTGTACTTTATAAATCTTGGCGGATATAAAGAAAACGATCTTGAGGAATATCATTATAAAATGCTGATCATCGCAAATTCTTTAAGTCAAGCGACCAAATTATCGAAGGATTCGGCCTTTTTCAAACATTATAATTTGCCCGGTCACGGCGTTTCACATGTCGATGATAAATATGGAATCGATGTTGACGATGTTTATATTGTGAATGATATATTACCTCAGTCAGATCGCGAGGTGTACTCGATCGATATTTGTAAAAATCCCGGCTTGCAGGACAATGTCCTTCACATCGGCTACCTTCCGCTGACAAAGGTGTAAAAAGAAAAAGCCCTTCTTTCGAAGAGCCTTCCCACAGCAATGATTGTGCTTATTGCTTCACCACTTTTCTAACGAAGCTACCTTCGTTGGCGGTGATTTTTACGAAATATACACCTGAAGCCTGCGCGGAAATATCAAGTTTTTCCGATACGAGCATTCCAAGCGAATTATAAACTGATACTTTTAAATCGGTAAGCTGGTTATTTGATAGATAAAGCTGACCTGTTGTCGGATTTGGATAAATACGTACCAGATCCAGCTGGTTGTTGCCTGTTCCAAGGATCGAAAAAGTTTTGCATTCCGACATTCCGTCGCAGCCATTTGTCGACATCATGCAAGCGTAGTTTCCGCTTACCGTCGGCATGAAAGTCTGGTTTGTAGCGCCTTCAATTTCTGCGTTGCCGTTATCGCAATCTACCCATTGATAAGTTGTTCCTGATACGGTCCTGTCTGCCGACAATCCTTCTTCGGAAACGGTTACGCCCGTTGTCAAAGCATTTTGCGGATCACCGATCGTAACGTCCATGGTTTTGGAGATCATCGCATCAGGCTGGCAGATGCTGTTTCCGATGGTAAGCGTTACGCTGTACGTTCCAGGACAATCGTATGCGTGCGAAAGGTTGAATCCGTTTGCACTGTTTCCGTCGCCGAAATCCCAATGTGCAGAATCGTAATTCTGGCTGGTGTTGGTGAATGCAACCATGCCGCTTCCCTGTTCGGCGTTGTAGTCGCTGATCGTTGTTACGAAATCAGCTGCCGGCTCAAGACATTGCGGTCCGTCAAGATATGTCACGGAATATGGAAGGAAAAAACCGAAAAGCATCACGCCATCGGCCTGCAGCACAGGAACGCCGTAATCTTTATCAAACCATTGATATGAAACGGTTGTTGTTGAAATCGGCAGGTCAAATCCTTCGTAAGCCAAAGTCTCAGTTTTTTCAAGAACTGATTTCATTTTAAGCACGTTTGGAAAAGTTCCGTACGGTGTGGTCAACGATCCCCAGCCTTCCACGGTGTTTGTACGCTCGGTTTCAAGATTGTATGAAAAAGGTACATTCAGGTTACTCAGGTCGATTGTGAAATTTCCTGTTGTCGTATAACTGTCGTTGTAAACCATTGGGAAATTGTAAACTTCATCAGGATTGCTGTACTCAATTGTTAGAGGCACCGAAATTCCCTGGATCGTTGCCGTAAGGCCGCGCATACGATGTGCAAAAGAACTTGAATTCACACGCGAATGTTCAACGACATTCGTCAGCGCATAATCCATGATCTCGATGTCATCCATCACTGCTTTCGACAAATTGAAATTGTTGTTGAATTGCGAGTTACAATTGAAAATGTAAAAATTGGTCAGGCACCACGAAAATTTGTAGCCCGCATCATTTGGATTTTGCCAGCTGAAAACCGATTGTGAATCGGCATCTAATCCGCTGTAATTCCAATTGTGATTTGCACCGGTTTGCGCGAAATTCATCCCTATGAATCCGCCGGCTTTTGTCATTGTAAATTCTTCTTCCGCCACAGCATAATCACTCGAATCGTAAGTGATCTGTGCATTGGAGGCCAAACCCATAAAGAGGAGGCCGAGAAAAGTAATTTTTTTCATACGCTTTGGTAGTAATTTGAATTAATAATTGTGTTTTGGTTCGCAGCTTTGACGGACTGCGGTGGATGAAGGTAGGTAAAAGTGAAAATTGCAAAATAACTTTTCCGACAAAAAGACAGATTTTCAGATGAATAGCGTTTTTCCTACGGTTTATTTTAACTTTTTATTAATTTGACAGTTCGCTCTTATAATTTTTGCCACAACAAAAAACCCGGCTCTTTCGAACCGGGCTACACTTTTAAAACATTTTACTTTTTACAAGGTACGCTGACCCGTAACAGATATGGTTTCTCCTTCGTTCACAAACGATCCGTCGAGTTCATCTCCTGAAGTCGTTGCTGCAGTTGCACCGTTTCCTAGAATAAGGTTGTTATTGATGTATTCACCGCTAAAATTTTCGATTTCCGCAGTCTGGTCGCTTTTTCCAACACCACCAAAAATTGCAAGGCCGGATGAAAGCACAATATTAAAGACGCCGGTTTCGCCACTCGTTGAAACGTAAGTCCCTTCAAATGCTTCAACCAATGAAGCCGATGTTTCTTTAAATATTTCAAATGTCGCATTCGGATGTCCGGGAATGTCCGATGAAACAACCGTTGGTGTGCTGCCGTTCGGTTCCACCAGGAAAGTAATCGAGATTGGATTTCCACCCATCATTCCCGTAAAAGGCGCGAGGAATATTTCACCGTCGGTTACGGTTGCGGATGATGTCAGCAAAATTGTTTCGCCATCGAGTACCATCGTCGCGGTAATTGCATTGCTTCCGTTTTGAACATCTACGGTAATTGTTCCGGTCGACCCGACAACAACTCCTTTATACAGTCCGCGGTTGCTGTCATCAAACTCTGCCCGCGCCTGTGGCGAGTCAGCACAAGTTTCACATGCATAAGCTTCCTTAGGTTCGTCATCGGAACATGAAACGAATATACTTGTCATGGTGATTGCCAATACGGCGAATCCGCAGGCAAATCGTTTGGTATTGATTTTCATAATCTTATTTTCAGGATAAGCTAAGTTATGCTAAATAGTCTTCGGCAATTCAAAAAAATTACATATTTCTTCGGTATTGCCCGCCAACCTCAAACAAAGATTTTGTGATCTGACCCAGAGAGCATGTCTTGCTTGCTTCCATCAACTTTTCAAAAATATTTTTATTGTTGACAGCCGCTTCCTGAACTTCTTCGAGTTGCGCCTCTTCAAGACCTTTATTGGCGTTGTGAAGATTGTCGAGCATGCGAATCTGATATTGCTTTTCGGTTTCGGTAGCGCGGATCACTTCAGCCGGAATAACAGTTGGCGAACCTTTCGAACTTAAAAATGTATTGACACCTATAATTGGAAATTCGCCTGTGTGCTTTAAAGTCTCGTAATAAAGGCTTTCTTCCTGGATCTTGCTTCGCTGGTACATTGTTTCCATTGCGCCAAGTACGCCGCCACGTTCTGTGATACGGTCGAATTCCAATAAAACTGCCGCTTCAACAAGGTCGGTAAGTTCTTCGATGATAAAAGATCCCTGAATTGGATTCTCATTTTTCGCGAGCCCGAGTTCTTTATTGATGATCAGCTGGATCGCCATTGCACGCCGCACGGATTCTTCGGTTGGTGTTGTGATCGCTTCGTCGTACGCATTTGTATGAAGCGAGTTGCAATTGTCGTAAATCGCATAAAGCGCCTGAAGCGTTGTGCGGATATCATTAAAATCAATTTCCTGAGCATGCAGTGAGCGGCCGGATGTCTGAATATGGTATTTGAGCATCTGCGCGCGTTCATTCGCGCCGTACTTCAGTTTCATCGATTTTGCCCAAATTTTTCGTGCAACACGTCCGATAACAGAATATTCCGGATCGATTCCATTTGAGAAGAAAAACGAAAGGTTTGGCCCGAAATCATTGATATTCATCCCGCGGCTAAGATAATACTCAACATAGGTAAATCCGTTGGCCAATGTAAAGGCAAGCTGCGTGATCGGATTTGCACCGGCTTCCGCGATATGATATCCTGAAATCGAAACAGAATAAAAATTGCGGACATTATTATTGATGAAATACTCCTGAACGTCGCCCATCAAACGCAGCGCAAATTCAGTTGAAAAAATACAGGTATTCTGAGCCTGGTCTTCTTTTAAAATATCCGCCTGAACAGTTCCGCGAACCTGTGATAAAGTTCGTTTTTTGATATCTTCATAAACATCCTGAGGCAAAACCCGGTCGCCTGTAATCCCGAGAAGCATCAAGCCAAGTCCGTCATTTCCTGCAGGAAGCTCGCCCTGATATTTTGGACGGTCGATGCCTTTATCTTCATAAATCCTTTTGAGTTTGGCTTCAACTTCGGATTCCAGTCCGTTTTCACGGATATATTTCTCGCATTGCTGATCGATCGCCGCATTCATAAAATATCCGAGCAGCATTGGCGCCGGCCCGTTGATCGTCATCGATACGGAAGTCATCGGATGCACAAGATCAAATCCGGAATAAAGTTTTTTGGCATCGTCCAGACAGCAGATAGACACGCCGGCATTTCCAATCTTGCCATAAATGTCAGGACGCAAATGCGGATCATTTCCGTATAATGTTACGCTGTCGAATGCAGTGGAAAGCCGTTTTGCAGGCATTCCCTGACTCACATAGTGAAACCTTTTGTTGGTTCGTTCCGGTCCGCCTTCGCCTGCAAACATCCGTGATGGATCTTCACCTTCGCGTTTAAACGGATACAATCCGGATGCGAATGGAAATTCTCCCGGAACATTTTCCTGAAGGCACCATTTTAAAATATCGCCCCATGCTTCATATTTTGGAAGCGCGACTTTGGGGATTTGTGTGTGCGATAATGATTCAGTATGTGTCGCAATCTTTATTTCGCGATCGCGGACTTTAAAACTGTAAACAGGATTTCTGTACTTGTTGACCTTGTCATTCCACGTGCGGATGATTTCCCAATTGTATGGATCGAGATCCATTTTTACTCGGTCAAATTCTTTGAACAGCAAATTAAGCAGGTCCTTGCTGTCGGCTGATGACGAATTCATAATCGACTCATGGTCAATTCCTGATTTTGAGATCAGTTCAAGCTCCTTATCTTTTGAAATGCCGGCAATTGTGCAGATTGTTTTAAAAATCCCATATAACTTTTGTGCGATTTCCTTCTGGCTTGTCGCGACCTCATCATATTTTCGATTATTCTCGGATATTTCAGACAAATATCTTGTACGGTGCGGCGGAATCACGAATATCTTTTCGCTCATTTCCCGTGTTATCTCAAAATTGGATTTCAGATCGGCGCCGGTTTTTTCATTGATCTTATCGATGACCGCTTTATAAAGCGTATTCATTCCCGGATCGTTGAACTGCGAAGCGATAGTTCCGAAAACAGGCAGCGTATCCGGATCATCGTGCCACAACTGATGGTTCCGCTGATATTGTTTTTTGACATCGCGCAATGCATCGAGTGAACCGCGTTTGTCGAATTTATTGATCGCGACCAGATCGGCAAAATCGAGCATGTCGATCTTCTCAAGCTGGGTTGCAGCGCCAAATTCAGGCGTCATCACATAAAGCGAAACATCGGAATGATCGAGGATCTCGGTATCTGATTGCCCAATGCCGGAAGTTTCAAGGATTATGATGTCGAAGTTTGCAGCTTTGATGACTTCAATCGCATCCGCTACATATTTTGAAAGTGCGAGATTCGACTGGCGTGTTGCAAGTGAACGCATGTAAACACGCGGATTATTGATCGCGTTCATCCGGATACGGTCGCCTAGAAGTGCGCCGCCGGTTTTGCGTTTTGACGGATCGACTGATATCAAGCCAATGGTCTTTTCCGGAAAATCAATTAAAAACCTTCGGACGAGTTCGTCAACCAGGGAAGATTTCCCTGCGCCGCCTGTTCCGGTAATACCTAAAACCGGAATCGATGTCTGCTTATTTTTAGTCTGGATCGTGTCGAGTGTTTCGCGGGCTATTTCGGGAAAATTTTCCGCTGACGAAATGATACGTGCAATAGCTGTCGGATTTTTATCCGCAAGATGATTAATCTCACCGTTCAATTTATCACCAACGGGAAAATCAGCACGCTCTACCAAATCGTTGATCATTCCCTGCAATCCCATCGCTCGTCCATCGTCGGGAGAATAAATGCGTTCGATGCCGTATTCGTGAAGTTCCGAAATTTCAGAAGGTAAAATAACTCCGCCACCGCCGCCGAAAATTTTGATGTGTCCGGCACCTTTTTCTTTCAGCAGGTCATGCATGTACTTGAAATATTCATTGTGGCCGCCCTGATATGAAGTCATCGCGATCGCGTTCGCATCTTCCTGAATGGCCGTATTTACAACTTCCTCGACGCTGCGATCGTGGCCAAGATGTATCACTTCGACACCGGTCGACTGGATGATTCGTCGCATGATGTTGATCGCGGCATCATGACCGTCGAAAAGCGATGCTGCGGTAACGATTCTGACTTTATTTTTGGGAATGTATGGTTGTGGCTGATCCATTGTGAATTTTATCTTGCAAATTGTGCCGCAATTTACGAAAAGGAGAACGAGCCACCAAGGTTTGTTTGTAGCCTGACACATCAGCCGGTACAGTTTTAACTTTCGAAATAATTTGGATTTAATTCTTTTATGCGGTCAGATATAATTAAAGAGTTTTAGCCTTTATTTTCCGCCTGTTCATCTCTTCGGCCGATTTATTCAAAGTGGCAACGAAAGCATTCAAATCTTCCTCAAATATGAAGATACGATGGTGATCAAAACCACTCCTATTCTTTTCGCTGCAAGACATTTTGAGATAGAGCCCTTTTTCGCCATTGCATATATCGAAAAAGTAATATCGCGAGCCTCTGTGCAGTCTGAGAGTATGAAGGTCTTTTGACATGAATTTTTTCTGGAAGATATGGAGCCGATCCAATCTAAGAGTACGGTTTTACCGCAGATTTTGTTAAATTCGATCGTGTCATTTTAATGAAAATGTCACTCAAAAGATGTTGGGAATGCCACAACTGCTTTGCAATTAGTAAACAATTAACGGCACAAAGTTTGTCAGCCGCGCCGACCTTAATAACTTTAACCTATGAAGAAATTAATTCTTGCCCTGATCTTAACCTCATTTGCTGCCAATGCACAATTCAAAGATCTTATCAATAAAGGAAAAGACGAATTGTCTAAAATCACTCCCGGAAATTCATCCGACATCGGCGCCGGACTGAAAGAAGCTTTAAAAAACGGTGTCGACAAACAAGTTACAAAACTGACTTCCGTTGATGGATTTTACAAAAATGAAGCTGTGAAAATACTCCTTCCGGACGAGCTTCAGAAAGTCGACAAAACACTTCGCAAAATCGGAATGTCGAGCCTCGCCGATGAAGGCATCAAAACCCTGAACCGCGCTGCGGAAGAAGCCGTCAAGGAATCAACTCCTATTTTTACGAATGCCATTACTTCGATGTCTTTTTCAGATGCGAAGAACATTTTGATGGGCAATGATCGCTCGGCAACCACTTACCTGGAAAAAACAACCACAAAACCTTTGTACGATAAATTCAGTCCGGTCGTCAAATCGAATATGTCGAAAGTTGGCGCAGATAAGGTCTGGTCGACGATACTGACAAAATATAACAGCCTTCCCCTGGTTTCGAAAGTCAATCCAGACATCAACGATTACGTTACCAATAAAGCTCTTGACGGCGTATTTAAAATGATCGCTGTTGAAGAAAAAAATATCCGGACAGATATTTCCGCACGCACTTCGCCTCTTCTCAAAAAAGTTTTTGCAATGCAGGATAAAAAGTAAACACCTACGCTATGAAAAAGTTATTGATAATACCTGTTTTATTTGTTCTTTCAGGCTGTGCCGAATTGCAGCAGGTTGCCGGCCAATACGGTTTGGAATTAGGAAATCCCGAGATCGCATCCGGACTTCGTGAAGCTTTGAACAACGGAATTGAAAAGGAAGTGACAAAACTTACGGTTAAGGACGGATTTTTCAAGAATCAGGCGGTCAAAATCCTTCTTCCGGAAGAACTGCAAAAAGTCGACAAAGCACTCCGCAGCGTCGGAATGTCGAGTCTCGCGGACGAAGGTTTGAAAGTACTTAATCGCGCGGCCGAAGATGCCGTTAAAGAGGCGATTCCGATCTTTACAGATGCCGTCATGAAAATGACTTTTACGGATGCAAAAAACATATTGATGGGCGCAGATAATTCAGCCACAACGTATCTTCAAAATACGACATCATCTGCATTGTACTCCAAATTTAATCCGGTAGTAAAAAGTTCACTTGGGAAGGTTGGCGCAGATAAAGTCTGGAGCAATATAATTACAAAATACAACGCCTTGCCGCTTACTACTGATGTCAATCCGGACCTTAATGATTACGTAACAGATCAGGCGATGAAGGGTGTTTTTAAAATGGTTGCGAAGGAAGAAAAAGAGATCAGGACTGACCTGTCCGCGCGGACTTCCGACCTTCTGAAAAGGGTGTTTGCACTGCAAGACAAAAAGTGATTAAAAATTTGGAAGTCAGTAAATTAAATAACGTTCCATTAACAATATAAGTTCAGGTCGAGCGTTATATTTGTAATATAATAAAGGGTTTTTATTATTTGGTTAGAGTTAGTTAAAGAAACGCCGGTGCTTTTGTGCCGGCTTTTTTTATTGGCTTTTTTCGATCACTTTCCTAAAATAACTGAAGGCTTTTAACGGTCGGCTGCCGTACCAGGAGAACATTTCACCGTCGACAAAAATCACCTTTGCATGATGCGTGAATCGCCCGATTTCGAATGCATCTTCGTCCTTAAACGGATAAGGTTCGGACGATAAAAATACGACTTCGGGATCGCCTTGGATGCGCATTTTCTGTATGATGACTTCCGGATATCTTCCACGCGATTCATATATATTTTTAAACCCACAAAGCAGCAGCATTTCGTGAATGAATGTATTTGCGCCGACCGCCATAAATGGATTTTTCCAGATGAAATATGCGCATTTTATCGGTGGAAAGTTTTGAACGTATTTTACAAAATCATCTTTTGCAAATTGGATCTTGAAAGCAAGATTTGATGCCTGCGTCCTGCAGTTAAATATCTGTCCGAAATCGGAGATCATTTTAAGGTTGTCATCCAGTGTAATGATATCTGTAACCCAGACGGGATGAATTTTCTCAAGGTGGCCAACTATTTCCTCGGTATTTTCCTCTTTGTTGCAGATTATGATGTCAGGATTTAAACCTGAAATCTTGTCGAAATTGACTTTCTTGGTTCCGCCGACGATCGCTTTGACGGATTTCAGATGATAGGGATGCACACAAAATTTTGTGATGCCGACAATACGTTCTTCAAGTCCAAGCTCGCAAAGCAGTTCGGTGATTGATGGTACCAATGAAATGATCCGTTTTGGCGATGTTTGAAAACTGACTTCACGCCCGCATTGATCTGTCATCGATTGCATTAAAAACGTTCCACTAAGATTTGCTGCATCTGTTGCTGAACTTTCATCGCTTCTTCCCGCGCCTTTTCGCCAAAATCTTCACCTGACGACGCAAATATGATTTGACGTGAAGAATTGATCAAAAGGCCAACGTTGTCATTCAGTCCAAAACGGCAAACTTCTTCAAGGCTTCCGCCCTGCGCGCCAACTCCCGGAACCAGTAAAAAGCTATCCGGAACTATGCTGCGGATCTCGGAGAAATTATCGGCTTGGGTTGCGCCGGCAACGTACATCAGATTACGACTGTTCTTCCATTCAAGAGATTTCCTGAGAACACGTTTGTACAATTCCTCACCATCGTTGAAATTGAATTGGAAATCCGATGCGCCTTCATTTGAAGTCAATGCAAGAAGAATTGTCATTTTATCATCGAACTCAAGGAACGGCTCGACAGAATCACGTCCCATGTACGGTGCAACGGTTACCGAATCGAAATTCAAATCTTCAAAAAATGCTTTCGCATACATCGATGCTGTATTCCCAATGTCGCCGCGTTTGGCATCTGCGATCGTAAAAACATCAGGATAAATTCGGTTGAGCAGGTCGATCGTGTGCTTAAGGGAATTCCAGCCTTTAATTCCGTTTGCTTCGTAAAATGCCGTATTAGGTTTGTATGCAACGGCGAGATCGGACGTCGCTTCAATGATCTGCTTGTTGAATTCAAAAACAGGATCGTCAAATTTTAGAAGATGCTTCGGCAATTTGCTGATATCGCTGTCGAGCCCGATGCATAAAAATGATTTCTTCTTATGGATTTGCGCCGTTAACTGCTGAATCGTCATTCCGCTCGTATTTGAAATTATTTAAAATACCTCGCTCGCTTCCTTCAGCTTTTCGGTATTGTTCACAAGCTGCAGCTCATCGATAATCTTTTGGACATCACCATTCATGATGTTCTGCAAATCGTATAAAGTAAGCCCGATCCTATGATCCGTCACACGGCTTTGCGCATAATTGTAAGTTCGGATCTTTGCGGAACGGTCGCCACTGCTTACCTGCGACGATCTTTTTGCCGCATCTTCTTCCTGCTTTTTGGCAAGTTCCATTTCGTAAAGTCGCGATCTTAGAACCGTAAGGGCTTTGTCCTTGTTTTTGTGCTGTGATTTTTCATCCTGGCACTGCGCGACCAAGCCCGTTGGAATGTGCGTAAGCCTTACTGCGGATTTCGTCGTGTTAACTGATTGACCGCCCGGACCTGATGAGCAGAAATAATCGATGCGGACATCGTTCATATCGATCTGTACATCGAATTCCTCAGCTTCCGGCAAAACCATGACCGTGGCGGCAGAAGTATGTACGCGTCCCTGCGTTTCTGTTTGCGGCACGCGCTGAACCCGGTGGACTCCGGCTTCAAATTTTAAAGTTCCGTAAACATCTTCGCCGGTAACTTCAAAAATAACTTCTTTGAATCCGCCTGATGTTCCTTCGTTCATATCGACAACAGATGTACGCCAGCCGCGACCTTCGCAATACTTTGTATACATCCTGTAAAGGTCACCGGCAAAAATACTGGCTTCATCACCGCCTGTTCCGGCGCGGATCTCCATCATGACATTCTTTGCATCTTCAGGGTCTTTCGGGATCAACATAAATTTGATCTCGTCTTCAAGTATTGGAAGCCTTTGATTTGCTTCTTCCAATTGCATTTTGGCCATTTCAACCATTTCCGGATCACTTCCGTCGGATAAAATTTCTTTGGCTTCCGATATATTTCCCATCAGGCTGACATATTCGTCACGCTTTTCGGCCAGCGCCTTCAGGTCTTTGTATTCTTTATTCAATTGAACATAACGCTTCTGGTCGGCGATGACATCCGGCTGAATGATCAGATCCGATATCTCATCGAAGCGCTGTTTTACAATTTGCAACCTATCTAACATTATTCTCTTCTTTGGGCGGCAAATTTACGAATTTTTGTTCAGTCATTTTGACTGGCCGCGACGAATCATTAAATTGGCTGAAAGTATCTTATATGGAAAATTTTGACTGGACGGAATTCACATTAAAAATTTCGATCCGAGCAACGCAACAGGTATTATATGATGCCTGGGCGACAAGTGAAAACATCGAAAAGTGGT
This sequence comes from uncultured bacterium, assembly GCA_965365355.1. Classification (GTDB taxonomy): domain Bacteria; phylum Bacteroidota; class Bacteroidia; order Flavobacteriales; family Flavobacteriaceae; genus Flavobacterium. Next base: position 10,410 of record CBDUBJ010000022.1, on the reverse strand, counting down.
TTTTGCGCCGTTGTGAATATTACGGTTCGGATGCAGTAATTCTTGATCGGCAGACCAAAGCATCCCGAGGCGATGGCTACTCATGGCAATGGTATGCCTATGATGTTACTGAAAAAGGACGAATCTTGAATGCAAACGGTAAAGATCATTTTTCTTTTACCTTTGCCGGCGAATGTGTCGTGGAAATTAAATTTGAAGAAGAGTTGGATTTTACCTTGGTCACATTGCGTCAAAATAATATACCTACGGACGACAAATCAAAGATCAACATCCGATTTGGATGTAATACAGGCTGGCGTTTCTTCCTTTTGAATTTGAAATCGGTCTATGAAGGCGGCATCGATTTGCGAAACACAGATCACGAGAAACGCGGAATGTTAAATAATTAAAATGAAAAATACCCTTTCAATTCTTTTCATAATAGTGATTCTTTCATCATGTGGAAAAAGCAAAATCGACGCGCCGAGGCCAATCGAAAAAGCTGAATGGCTATTAGGCACATGGGAAAACGCATCGCCTGATGGCAAAATGACCGAAACATGGATTCGCGAAAATGATTCTGTTTTCAGCGGACAGGCATTTTATATTACTGCGAAGAATGACACGCTGCACAGCGAGACAATTGCACTGAATGAAAGCGATGATATCCTGGTTTATACTCCGATCGTACAAGGACAAAACGATGGAAAGCCCGTATCGTTCAAACTGACATCTTCCAAATCGAATCAGCTTACTTTCGAGAATCCGGCGCATGATTTCCCAAAAAAAATTGTCTACACGAAAATCACCAACGATTCGATTGTCGCCGAGATTTCGGGCATTCAGCAAGAGAAGCCGAGCTCGGAAAAATTCCCTCTGAAAAGAAAAATTGCCCAGTAGTTTCTGTCTTCCAATATCTTACAAAATATTATTAAGATTTATTCTAAATAACCTTGCATAAGTAAGTTTTCGATTTTACTTTTGCGTCGTTATTTTTAATTAATCCAAATAAGAATGATCAAGATCTGCTTTGCCTCACTTCTTTTGTGCTCCGTTTTTTCCACAACCGCACAAGAATCTTCTGACTTTGATAAAGATTTTTATGCCGCTTACGTCGCGATGAACGACACTGTAAAAAATAGAAAAGGCCAGGTTTTAAAGGAAGTGCAGATTTCGAATGGAAGTCAGAAACCTGTTTCAGCTGCGCGTTCAGGTATCAAACCGATGGATTTGCCACAATCGGTTCAGGTTATTCCATCAGAAATAATTTATCAGCAGCAAGCGATCCGTCTTAGTGAAGTCATCAAAAATGCGAACGGCGTTTATGTCAGTTCCGCACGTGGAGGCGCACAGGAATCTTTCTTTTCACGCGGCTACGACATGTCTGCAAACAATATGTTTAAGAATGGATTCCGATTTAGCAGTGGTTCGATTCCCGAAGTTTCATCGCTTGAAAAAGTGGAGATCTTAAAAGGAAGTGCCGCATTGCTTTACGGCAACGTCGCTCCGGGAGGAATCCTGAATATGGTCACGAAATCACCATTGTTTTTCCATGGCGGCGATATTTCGATGCAGGTCGGAAGCTATTCATTTTATAAGCCATCGGTTGATTTCTATGGTCCGCTTAATAAATCAATAGCTTATCGCTTTGTTGGATCTTATGAAAACTCTGAAAGCTTCCGTGACGTTGTCGAGAATGAGAGAATTTATTTCAATCCGTCCTTATTATTTCGCGTTACCGATAAGACCGAGATCCTTTTGCAGGGCGACTATTTGCGTGCCGACTGGACGCCTGATTTCGGAACCGGAATCATCGGAAAAGAAATTGTCGATTTGCCACGGGACTTGTATCTGGGCGCAAGATGGTCGACAGGAAATACTGTTCAAACCACGATTTCAGCACTTGTAAGTCATAATTTCAATAAATACTGGAAACTTAGTTTCAACAGCTCATTTCAGGATTATCAGCGGACATCAAAAGGCACCGAACGGATTCAGCCTCAGTCAAATGGTGATTGGGCGCGTCCACTTGGGCAAAATAAAAATACCGAGCAGATTTTCGGCGAACAGCTTAGCTTAACCGGCAGTTTCCACACCGGAAAGGTAAAGCATCAGATATTTACGGGAGTTGATTATGAGAAGTCGTTCGTGGAAGCATTTACGTACGTCTTTGAAACGCCGACATACGGATCAGGAAATATCTATGACTTTGACAATTTTGATCAAGGAGGCGCAATTCCAACGTCGACCAATACACGGATCGTAAAAACCGACACAGATCGTTTTGGGATTTATTTCCAGGACCTCATTTCTCTGACCGACAAATGGAAGATCCTTGCCGGATTGCGCTGGTCATGGCAGGAAGCGCAGGCAGATACCGATACGTATGATATTGAAGAAGAAGTTTGGTCTACCGCGACAGGTCCGAAAAAGAAAGATCAGGCATTTACACCTAAAGCCGGATTGATTTTCCAGCCGGTTAAAAGCATGTCCATTTTTGCAAGCTACGCCAATTCGTTTACGCCAAATACCGGGACAACCGTTGGAGGCGACCCGATTGAGCCATCGCTTATCGATCAATATGAATTTGGGATCAAAAAGGATTTCTTAAACGGAAAGCTGCATACTAATCTGACGTTATATCAAATCGTGAACAGCAACTTGGCACAGACCGCAGAGTTTAATGCACAGGGATTGCCCAACACGGATACGAGCATCAAAGTTTTAAGCGGCGAAACGACCAGCAAAGGCATCGAAGTCGATATTTCAGCAACGCCGATCGTCGGACTGAATTTAATGGCAGGCTATTCATACAATGATATGCGTTACACCAAAACCTCCGGAACGAACGGAAGTTTTATAGAAGGCGACCGCGTGGTGCGTACTCCGCAAAATACTGCCAATCTTAGCTTTTTCTACACGCTGCAAACAGGCAGGCTGAAAGGCCTTTCATTTGGAGCGCTCGGCAATTACATCGGAAAGCGATTTGGGGGCTGGAATGACCAGGTTGTCATCAATGCCTCGACCGGTGCAGTTTCGATCAACGACCGAGATATTCCACTTAGTGATTACACAACGATTGACCTATCGGCCGGTTATACCTGGAAAAGGCTTTCGCTGCTGGTTAAAGTTTCGAATGTCACGAACGAGTTGAACTATACTGTTCACGAAAATTACAGTGTGAATCCGATCGCGCCGACACAATTTTTGGCGAACTTTAAATATCATTTGTAATGAAACATCAAACAATTCGAAATCTTCACCGTGACCTTGGATATTTTTACCTGGGACTGATCATTTCGTTTGCATTTTCAGGAATTCTGATGAACCATCGGGAAAGCTGGCATCCTGAAAAGTATACTGTTGAAACAAAAGCCATTGAAATTGCACCAATAACCGACGACGCGATATCAGAAAAAGATGCGGAAAAAATTGGAGTGGATCTCGGTGTCGATGATAAATTCCGCAGGCACAATATTAAAAGGGGAATGTTGAAATTGTCCTATGAAAAACACGATGTCGAAATCGACATGAAAAGCGGCAAAGGTGAAATTGTCACATTTCACAAAACACCGTTCATCAGCCAAACAATGAAGCTTCACAAAAACACTTCGAACTGGTGGATATACTACTCTGACATTTTTGGTTTGTCATTGATAGCGATTGCCATAACCGGCGCGGTCATGATCAAATACGGGAAAAATACTTTTTCAAAAAGAGGCTGGAAACTGGCTGTTGCGGGAATAATATTTCCATTGATTTTCCTATTTCTACTTGCCTGATCCAGATTAGTTCCTCGGCTTTTGCGCAATATGCCTGATTAAATTTTCGTTAATAATTAGATCGATTATTAATTAAACCAGCAATCATGGCAGAAATAAACCAACAAGATCCCGGGCGTGACGCGAAGGTTCGCGGAATTCGCAGCAAAAAATCATCGGCAAAGGTCGACCTAACTGCTATGGTCGACCTTGCTTTTTTACTCATTACCTTCTTTATGCTGACCACATCGCTGAGCCAGCCAAAATCGATGGATCTTACGATGCCTGATCAAAATGGCAAACTGATGCCCGTCGACGAGAATAAGACAATGACCATTTTGCTCGGCAATGACAATCAGGCGAAATGCTTTATGGGAAAATTCGATAAGATCAAATCTGTTGATGTCAGGCTTAAAACTTCACAATTGCGGCATCAGATAATGAAATGTCAAAAAGAAGCACTTTCCTATTCAGAATCAATTGGAAAATCAGGGCAAGGACTTATCGTCCTGATAAAACCCGGGAAGGAATCGAATTACGGAAACCTCGTCGATGTGCTCGATGAGATGGCTATCAACGATATACAATCTTATGCGATCGTCGATATTGATACGGATGAGTCAGAGTTTATCGAAAAAAAATAAAAGCACCAATTAACGGTGCTTTTATATCAACTTTATCAGGATTGCCAATTGTCAATTGTCAGCTGTCGATTATCAATTCTTCAACGGTATGTTCTGAAGAATCTCAAGTACAAACTTCCAATATTTCTGCGCTGAAGAAATGCTGGCACGTTCGTCCGGTGAATGAGCGCCGTGGATTGTCGGACCAAACGAGATCATGTCCATTCCAGGGTAATTCTTCCCGATGATGCCACATTCCAATCCCGCGTGACAAGCGACGACTTTCGGTTTTGAACCGTTTTGCTTTTCGTAAATACCGACAAGGACATCCAATATTTCAGAGTTGACATTTGGCGTCCAGCCGGGATAAGAGCCGCCAAACGTTACTTCGCAGCCTGCAAGTTCGAATGCGGAACGAAGTCCATTGGCAAGATCCATTTTTGAGCTTTCTACTGATGAACGCGTCAGGCAATTGATCCGAATTTCGCCATCTTTGATGGTCACGCTTGCAACATTGTTTGATGTTTCCACAAGATCTGGAATATCTGCGCTCATTCGGTACACGCCATTGTGCGCGGCATAAATTGCGCGGATGAGACCTTCCTGTACAACAAGTTCCATCACATTTGCGGGCAATGCAGCTTTTGACACTGAAATTTCAAGTCCGGGCTCTGTCGTTTTGTATTCTGCCTTAATTTCGTTAATGGACTTTTGCATTTCAGGCATGAATATATCTTCGAACATGGTCGCGATCAAAATGCTGGTACGGCTTTCACGAGGAATCGCATTTCGTAATCCACCACCTTCGATTTGAGAGATCCGCAGTCCGAACTTTTCAAATCCATCCGAAAGCAGTCTGTTCATGATCTTATTTGCGTTACCCAAGCCTTTATGGATGTCCATTCCGGAATGGCCGCCGGATAATCCTTTTACGACAATCTCATAACCTTCCGAACCTTCGTCGGGATTTTCCTCCAGATAGGCCCGCGAAGCAGAAACGTCGATGCCGCCGGCACATCCGATATCGATCTCATCGTCTTCTTCCGTGTCAAGGTTTAATAGGATTTCGCCTTTTAAAAGACCACCTTTAAGGTTTAACGCGCCGGTCATTCCGGTTTCTTCATCTATTGTAAACAAAGCGTCGATTGCAGGATGTGCGATATCGGTACTTTCGAGAATGGCCATGATCGTTGCAACACCGAGTCCGTTATCCGCGCCAAGCGTTGTGCCTTTTGCGCGAACCCAGTCGCCATCGACAAACATATCGATGCCCTGTGTTTCAAAATCAAAATTGGTATCTCCGTTTTTTTGATGAACCATATCGAGATGGCTTTGCATGACTATCGTTTTTCGATTTTCCATGCCGGGCGTTGCCGGTTTCCGGATGATGACGTTGCCGATTTCGTCTTCGATGGTTTCAAGGTTTAATTTGTTTCCAAACTCCTTCATGAATGCGATCACTCGCGCTTCTTTTTTCGATGGACGCGGGACTGCATTCAGGTCGGCAAAATTGTTCCAGAGGACTCGCGGCTCCAGATTTCTGATTTCAGAGTTCATTGATGATTGATTTTCGCCAAAGTTACAAAAATGGGTGTTTCGGCCTGAGTCTTAAAATTGCGGAAAAACCGTAAATTCGTCCGATAAAATTTTTGTAGGGACATTATCGGCCCCTTCCCGTGAACAATGTATAATTCCTGACGCACTTCCAATTGAGGAAAAACCGCAATTCAATAAACCAAGTATCATTTTACCGATATGGCCGGAATTAGAAAGTATTTTTGGCTAATTATGCTTGCAGTGCAGATTGTCGTGCTGAAAGTACTTTCCTTTTTCCCGGAAATTATCGAACGTTATTACAGCAATGGTATTTATCCTCCGATTTCGTCAGCGTTCCGGATCCTGCTGGGTTGGATTCCATTCTCTGTTGGTGATGTGATCTACCTTGCAGCCATTGCATGGATAATGTGGCGCGCCATAATATACAGGAAGAATATCCGTCAACATTGGAAAAGGCAAATCCTGGTTATCCTGAATGTTGTTTCCATTGTTTATCTCGCTTTTAATCTGCTTTGGGGAATCAATTATATCCGCGTTCCGCTGAATGAAAAGCTTCAAATCGGAACAGAATATTCGGACGAGGAACTTCTTCACTTTACCAAAAATCTGATCGTAAAATCGAACCAGCTTCATTCTGATATTACCGGTAATGACTCTTTAAAAGTTGTTTTTAATCAGACAAAAACTGATGTTATGAAACTCAATTTAATTGGATATCATAATCTTTCGACAACGTATCCGGAGTTTTCATATTCCCATTCAAGCGTCAAAAAATCGTTGATAAGCCTACCCTTAAGTTACATGGGTTTTGCCGGATACCTGAATCCGTTCACAAACGAAGCGCAGGTGAACGATATGCTTCCGGATTATTCTTTCGCGGCCACATCCTGCCATGAGATGGCGCATCAGATAGGTTTTGCATCGGAGAGCGAGGCAAATTTTGTTGGGTATCTCGCTGCAATCAATAATGAAAATAAGATGATCCAATATTCAGGTTATACGCTTGCATTGCGGTATTGCATGGCAAATTGGGAAATCAGGAATGAAAATACTGCACGAAAACTTGAGGCGACAATCAATCATGGGATTTTAGAAAATTTCCGTGAAAGCCGTGATTTCTGGACTAAGTATGAAACCTTTATTGAGGAAGGATTTCATATTTTCTATGATAAATTTTTAAAACTTAATCAACAGGACGAAGGATTGGAAAGTTATAGCAGGTTTGTGGATCTACTGGTGAATTATTATCGCGGTAAAAAATTATGATTCTTCCCTATTTTGAATAAGCTCATTGATTTCAATCTGCACTAAATTAAAACACTCGCTACAACAAGGATTAAATACAGAATATTCTTATGGGTTTACCTGATCGTATCAGCCTTAAAAATCAACACTTGCTTTTTATCAAGTCTTTGCTCCAGCCATTGTGAAACTTTTTCAGATTCGGTCCGTGCCAATGCGTCGGTACTCCGATATACTACAACTGGAAGATATTCGGTTCTGCCCGCGACGGTAAATTGATGGTTTGAAATTGAGATCGCAGTTATTTTTGGAAATAAAACTTTTACTTCGGCCAGCAGTCCGGCGTTGTCATATCGATTTTTGTTGACCTCAGTTTGAAGGTTTGCGATGATCTTATCCTTTTCACTCTGACGCAGATTAGAGGAATTAATCTCGTTTAAGATATCTTTTTTCAAATCAAGCGTATCCTGCCGTATGATGAGTTTGGTTTTTTGCAATCCCATCAAATTGAGCTGCTCATTCAGGGAACGTATTTCCGATCGGCTATACTTTTTATTTAAGAAAGCGAGTTCGATCATTCGTGGAGCCGCATATCTGGTTTTCTTATAAATTACAGTTACGCCTTTTGATGTAAACGAATTTTCTATAAATCTGCTGACATTCTCATCAAAACGTCTTTCCTGAAACAACAAATACGCGAAATAAATGGATGGCAAAACCATGATCACAATTAAGATGGTCATCACATACTTTACAAGCCTTGCCCTTCGCTCATCGATGAATTTTTTAAATGGATAATTCAGGTACTTGACGATCAGGAATGTCGCGATGCAGATAAAAACACAATTGATCGTATACAGATAAAGTGCGCCAAAAAAGAATCGGAAATTACCTATAGCCAACCCATATCCGGCAGTACACAGCGGCGGCATGAGCGCCGTCGCGATGGCCACGCCGGGAATTGGATTTCCCTTTTCGACGCGTGTTATCGCGATCACGCCGACAAGCCCGCCAAAGAATGCGATCATGATATCGTAAATATTCGGCGATGTCCGCGCGAGCAGTTCGCTTTGTGTTTCTTTGAACGGACTCACGAAAAAATAAATTGCGGAAACCGTCAATCCGACAACTGTTGCATTCAGCAGATTTTTTAAGGATTTGCGAAGCATTGTAAAATCGAAAATCCCAAGACTGAAGCCTGCGCCGACGATTGGTCCCATTAATGGGGAAATTAACATGGCTCCGATGATCACAGCGTTAGAGTTTACATTCAAACCCACTGAAGCAATCACGATCGCGCAGGCAAGGATCCAAAGGTTTGCGCCGCGAAAGGAAATATTCGCCATTACGTTTTCGAGGACTTTTTCCTTTTCTTCCTGGCCTCGGGTCAGATCGAAGATGCGTATTATTTTAAATAGCGACATAAATTAAATTTCGTCAGTTGTGAAGGCGTTAATACTCTTCTTTTTGTATGGCCTGATAATTAGGCGTCCTTCGCGGTCGTAATGAATGTAGTTGTAAATCCAGTTCATCAATACGACAGCCTTGTTGCGAAAGCCGATAAGAGAAAACAAATGAACAAAAATCCACAGTAACCACGCGAAAAATCCATGAAAATGCACAGATGGTAAATCAACTACAGCTTTATTGCGGCCGATTGTAGCCATTGAACCTTTGTCGTTATAGCGAAACGGCTGCATTTGTATTCCCGATGTCAAGCGCAAAATATTTTCACCCAGATGTTCTCCCTGCTGGATTGCAGGCTGCGCCATCATTGGATGGCCCTGAGGAAATGTCTGCAATTCCATTTGGGCGATATCGCCAATAGCGAAAATCTTGGGATGACCGACGACCTGATTAAATTCGTTCACGCGAATGCGATTGCTTCGGAGGTCTACTGCTTGCGGACTTAGGCCGGATATTGTTTTTCCCATGACGCCCGCTGTCCATATCATACAAGAGGTTTCGAATGTTTTATCACTGTTCGTTTGAATGAAATGCCCGTCATAACTGATGACACGAATATTTTTCCAGATTTTTACTCCGAGATCGAGAAGGAATTTTTCGGATGCTGTCGACGATTTTTCGCTCATCGTATTTAAGATTTTGTCGCCGCTCTGGATCAGGTTTATTTCCATCATGTTGATGTCGAGGTCGGGATAATCTTTTTGCAGCACCGCTTTTTTCATCTCCGCCAATGCTCCGGCGAGCTCAACGCCTGTCGGGCCGGCGCCTACGATGCAGAAATTCATCAGACATTTTCTTTCGATCGGATCTTTTGTAAGGACGGCGTGTTCAAAATTTTCGAAAATGAGGCTTCGAAGGTTTAAAGCCTGCGGAATCGATTTCATGTTCATTGAATTCCGCTCTATCTCTTTGTTGCCGAAAAAGTTTGTCTTGGACCCTGTTGCGACGACGAGGAAATCATACGTCAGATCACCGATGTCCGAGTGAATGGTCTGACCCGAATAATCGATATCGCGAACATGACAGAGTCGGAAATAACAATCGGGAAAGCCTTGAATGATCTTTCTGATCGGATATGCGATCGATCCGGCTTCGAGTCCGCCCGTTGCTACCTGATACATAAGCGGCTGGAAATTGTGGTAATTATGACGATCGAGCAGGACGAGCTGAATTTGCTTTTTCCTGAGTTTGCGTGCAAGCGCGATTCCGGCGAATCCGCCCCCAATGATTACGACTCGGGGGAGTTTTGTTTGTGGTATGTTCATATGTTTAGCTCCAAAGCACCAAAGATCCTGAGCGCCAAAGCAGAGTTGCGATCTAAGGACGATAGCAAAATTTGGTTTTTATTAAAGTTACGAAAATGATTTTAGTGTGGGCATTTTGGCGGTTGACTTTTACCACGAAGGCTCGAAGGCTCAAAGTTTTCGCGCAGAGACGAGAAGGCGCGAAGATCATTTGTTCAACTCGAAATTTATGGAAAGATAATGTACATGGTTTGGGGCTTTATGACTTTATGACCTTATGACTTTCGATATTTGACTTTTCGACTTTACGACTTTACGACTTTATGACTTTATGACTGATGATAATGCACGCAGAGGCGGAGGCGCGAAGATTATGTTTTTGTTCAACTCGAAATTTATGGAAAGGTAATGTACATGGTTTGGGACTTTATAACTTTATGACTTTTGACTTTTTGACTTTACGACTTTATGACTTTATGACTTTTTGACTTTTTGACTTTTTGACTTTCCACTTTGGACATTCACTTAAACACTTCG
>CBDUBJ010000021.1:0-38465 GCA_965365355.1 uncultured bacterium | reverse complement strand
CGTCAAAAGCCTTTTCGCTTTTGTAAGCGGACGGAAACAAAAAAACAAACGTGCGCAGCGCGTTAGGTTTCGTTGCAGGTTTTCCTCATCCGGGATCAGCGAAGCTAGATAAACAACGGTTGGAAATGAGTTGGGCCATCACAAAATATAGTCGTTGCTGTATCAAATTCTCAATTTCTGCGTCTGACTCCCGAATTTTAATTTTTACCAGAATGAAATATGCATTTTTACTCGCGGGCTTATTGCTTTTGACCCATTGCACTCCGATGCAACCGGCACTTACCAATTCTACAAATTCAGCGACGACATCTTATCCGGTAAAAGGCCGACAGGGATTATTGATCAATCAAAAACTTTCTTTTGCAGACTACCAAACTTCTAAAGTAAAACGGTCCTGGACGCGAGGAACAGAAATGAGACAGTCTGTTTCTGCCGGTGTTGCCGCCGATATATTATATCCTGATCTTCTTTCTTTGGGTTATGCTGCTCGAAATCAAACATTTCATTTTACGATGGCGGATTCTGCCGGAAACGTGGCATCAGTTTATGCCGCCTCTGAATTTGAAGCGGAAGACCTTCAGATCGGCAAAAATCCTAACAGTGTTGTCAATATTCTGGAAGATGTTTTTGGCAACAGCACGTCGATGAATAACTTATTCTACGTTCAGATCTACATGAATAACAGTCCGGAAGCCTGGCAGCTTGTTCTGGACAACCAGGCCGCGCAACGCAATGCGAAGGGGTATTCCGGTGCTTTTGTCCTGGACGACAAAACATATTACAGTCTGCGGCCAATCACTAAAATCATGGGCAAAAACGGCCCTGCCAATATGCCTTTCGGCTCAATAGGTTTCGAGATACTGGATCACCAAAATGAATTCGTTGCGGCAGTTTCGACAATGGATAGGGGAATGGTCTATTTTAACACGACAGACAACCGGGAGAAATTTTTACTTGCTAATCTCTGCGCCGCGTTGTTGCTTCAAGAGGAAATTGCCGAGTAACGCCGATTTAAAATCTGAAATATAAAGTGCTATAATCTATAATATAAGTAACAGATATTTAAATTCTTCGAAACTTTGAAGCGTTTGGCATATCAATCAATAATCAACATACTCCGTAATCTCCAATCCATAACCGATCATACCAACACGCTTCGTTTGTTGTGTATTCGACATCAGCCTGATCTTCGAGATATCGATATCGTGAAGGATCTGGGCGCCGATTCCGAAATCTTTGACATCCATTCGAACATCCGGTGCACGGAAAATTCCTTTTGATTGCAATTGCTTTAGCTCTGAAATGCGGTTCAGCAAATCTCCGGGCTGAACTTCCTGATTGATAAATATTATCGCACCACGGCCTTCGTCATTGATCAGTTTGAACATATCGTCCAGCTTTTGATCGGCATTTCGAGTAAGCGTTCCCAAAATATCATTGTTAACAAGAGTCGAATTGATTCGCGTAAGTACTGAATCACCAATATTCCATGTGCCTTTTGTCAACGCAACATGAATATGCTTATTTGTTGTCTGCTGATATGCGCGAAGCCTGAAATTCCCGAATCGAGTCTGAATGTCAAAATCCTCTTTTTTAACGATCAGACTGTCGTGCTGCATACGATACGCGACAAGGTCTTCGATAGAAACAAGTTTTAGGTCAAACTTTTTAGCGACCTCCGCCAATTGTGGAAGTCTTGCCATCGTTCCATCTTCATTCATGATCTCCACGATGACACCGCAAGGTTTAAAGCCTGCCAATCGCGCAAAATCTATCGCGGCTTCGGTATGTCCGGTCCGTCGAAGCACACCGCCCTGTTTGGCAATTAATGGAAAGATATGTCCTGGACGCGCAAGATCATGAGGTTTTGTATTTTCATCAGCGAGTGCAAGAATCGTTTTGGCACGATCCGAAGCAGAAATCCCTGTCGTTACACCATTTCCGCGCAAATCGACAGATACGGTAAATGCGGTCTCCATCGGATCTGTATTATTGGAAACCATGACCGAAAGCCCAAGTTCCTTGCATCGGTTTTCCGTTAATGGCGCGCAGATCAGTCCACGGCCATGTGTCGCCATAAAGTTGATCATTTCAGGCGTTACCTTTTCAGCGGCAGCCAAAAAATCGCCTTCGTTCTCACGATCCGTATCATCAACTACGATGATGACTTTGCCCTGGCGAATGTCTTCGATGGCTTCTTCAATCGTATTGAGCTTTATGTCACAAATGGTAATTAGTTTTTCAACAGACATTTTTATCTGAATTGCGCGACCGCTTCTTTGACGGCCGATTTGTTATAAAAGTAAATAAGAATGTAAAAAGGATAACCCAATCCGAGGGCGATCCATAAATTCACGCCGATGTTGCGATTTAAAATACGCTCCATTTCGCTATGCGATTCATACGATTTGAAAATCGAATAATAGAACACGGCAACGTTGAGCGCACCAACTATGACCACGGCAAGTTTTGGATTATTCAGAAGAAACGCAATCGGAATCGACAATACGAAGCACGTTGCGGCAATGTTTGAAAATAACTTATACCGTTCTTCGGCCGCAGCAAGTCGATTATATTCTGAATTAAAAAGGTTGTTGCCTTCCAAAAGATCTTCCTGTGAGATTCCTCGCGCGTCCAATATTTTTAAGGCTATGATCCGATCCTGCTGGCTATAATTGAACTGCTTTGAATTTTTGACGATGGAGATCAGCGCGTCATCCGTAAGGCTTGTCAATTTATTCCAATGATCATCCTGTGCGACTTCGATGGTATCTATATCTACAAGTCCGGCATCCGTAGCAATGACATGCTGGTCTTTTTTCGGGAATAATTTCGAAAAGAACCCTGTCAGCCAGTCAAAATTGATCGAGATGCTCATGTCGTTCGTTGCGCGATACGTGAGCATTATCGCAAGGGGCGCAAGAATTATTGTCGACATCCAGGTGCCCAGAAACGGTGTAATGCCATTTTCCTGCGCAAGCTTTTTTCCAAATGTATTTGCGAAATGGAATATGATAAATACCAATATGGCAAAGACAATAGGCAATCCAAGTCCGCCTTTTCTGATGATCGCACCTAGCGGCGCACCAATAAAGAACATCAGAAAACAGGAAAAAGCGATCACGAACTTATCATACAATGCGATGTAGTGATTGTTGATGTTTTTCTGGTCTTCCTCCAGATCAAGCCGCGAACTGTCGATGGCAAAATTAGTGTTGGAAACGTTGGACGTTGCGACACGCAAAATGTTTACTTGCTCCTCGGGCGTAAATAATGTAAGCAGGTTTTCCCTCGGACGGCCTGCTGATGATGGCTGACGCGGCAGCCTTGCAATTTCTTCAGGAACAGAAATGACGCGTTGGTAAATGTTATCTGAAAAAGAAAGTATCTCTTTGTTGTAATTGTTGTTCAGCGAATCGATGGTATACGACAGCTCACCAACATTCAGCATAGTGTTGGTATTGGTGATCGCTTCGTCGTTCAGGTCTGCTTTGTTGAGTTTCGACAGATCGATATTGATCACATATCTTTTAAAAGAGCTTTTCGCAAACGGCATTTTGTTTCGCTCTTCGAATTTCTTCGGAATGATATCCTCATAATAAAAGCCGTTTTTAAGAACAAGCTGAAGGATATTGGAATCTTCATTGCTTAAAAGCTCACCACTTCTTGCTTTGATGACCGTATTGTTTTTTCCAACATTTCCCGCTGATTTTTTATGGATGGTAACTTCGCTGAGAAGGTTTCCGTTTTTGCCGCTTTTTTTGTCGACTTTGATATTATACAAACCGACTTCACTGAACTGGCCTTCCGCAATCGCCATCGCAGGCTTTAACTGCGCGATATTTTTCCGGAAGTTGATGAACTTGTATTCGGCATACGGAATCACATTGTTGGCGAAGGCAAAAGAGGCAAGGCTTAGCAATAAAATAAATATCGACAGCCCGCGCATTGCACGTTTCAATGAAATACCCGCCGATTTCATCGCCGCGAACTCATAGTTCTCCGCAAAACTTCCAAACGTCATGATCGATGCAAGAACGATCGACAGCGGAAGCACAAGCGGAACTATGCTTGGCATTTTAAATAAAAGGAATTTGAAGATCAATGTGACGTCGAGATCTTTTCCGGTGAGCTCACCAATGAAAAGCCAGACTGTCTGAAGAATGAAAATTAAAAATAGGATTACAAATACCGTGAGAAATGTAACAATAAAACTTTTGAGGATGTATCTGTCAAGAATCTTCAACGGATCAATCTATTTTGTTGATGTAGTAATTGGGATACTTACTTTCAGCAAAGGTAAACTGATTTTTGGATAATGGTTGATTGGTTTTGAAAGAATTCACAGTGAGAACGGTCTTGGTGCCGTTACGGCCGACTTCTATAAGATTATAAATGTGTTTTGTTTGGACATCAATACCGAGAAGGATTTCTTTTCGGTGATCTTTTGAGCTTATCGGAACAAGCTTTATGTATTGAATTTTCCGGCCTTTTACATTCTGGAGAATATCCCATGAATATTTATAACCTGAATTGAAGAACGTCAGCATTTTACTCGGGGTGATGGCATTGTCGTCTTTCTCGTCGTGTTTAGAAATCGTAATCTCTTCATCTTCAGGATTGATCGTATATGTTTTCTTGCCATCGAAGATCTTCGTAACACCCATGAAGTTCAGGACGTATTGGTTGCCTTTCAGCGTAACATTTCCCTTGCTTTCCTGATTGATGTTTTCCTTGGTGTTGTTCAGTGAATATTTAAAATCGATCGTAATGTTGTCATACGTTTTCACTTTTGCGGCAACCTGGTCCAAAAGCGTCTTGGCTTTTTTATCCTGTGCCGTTGCGGTGATGCAAATAAAAAACGTAAGAAGAATGGCAGTCCATTTACTTACGTTGGGTAATTTTATCTCGGCATTAATCTTTTTCATCTTAGCTGTTGTTTGATTCATTATTGAAAAACTGGTCGAGAGATGAATGATCCGGAATATTGACGCTTCTTGCTTTACTACCTTCAAATGAGCCAACAATTCCTGCTGCTTCAAGCTGGTCGATCAGCCTGCCCGCCCTGTTGTATCCGAGTTTCAGCTTACGTTGTAACAGTGATGCTGAACCTTGCTGCGCCGAGACTATGATTTCTGCGGCTTCGCGGAATAGCGGGTCTCTCTCGGAAATGTCGATATCAAGATTAATGCCACTTTCCTCACCAATAAATTCAGGCAGCAGATAGGCATTTGGATAAGCTTTCTGCGATCCGATGAACTCAGTGATCTTTTCAACTTCGGGCGTATCGACGAAAGCACATTGCACACGCACGATGTCGTTGCCGTTCGTATAAAGCATATCTCCGCGTCCGATCAATTGCTCGGCGCCCTGAGTGTCGAGAATAGTACGTGAATCAATTTTTGATGTTACCCGAAACGCGATACGTGCCGGGAAGTTCGCTTTGATGATACCAGTAATGACATTCACCGATGGACGCTGTGTCGCGATGATCAAATGGATGCCGATCGCACGCGCAAGCTGCGCAAGTCTTGCAATCGGGGTTTCAACTTCTTTGCCGGCCGTCATGATCAGATCCGCAAACTCGTCGACAACCAAAACAATGTAAGGAAGGAAACGATGTCCGTTTTCCGGGTTAAGCTTGCGATTTTTGAACTTTTCGTTGTATTCCTTGATGTTCCGCACCATCGCGTCTTTCAGCAATGTATACCGGTTGTCCATCTCAACACAAAGCGAATTCAGCGTATTGATGACCTTCGTATTATCGGTGATGATCGCATCCTCGACATCGGGAAGTTTTGCGAGATAGTGCCGTTCGATCTTATTGAACAAGGTAAGTTCAACCTTTTTCGGATCGACCAATACGAACTTCACTTCTGCAGGATGCTTTTTATAAAGTAGGGAAGTCAGTACGGCATTTAATCCGACGGATTTTCCCTGACCGGTTGCTCCTGCCATAAGCAAGTGTGGCATTTTCGCCAAATCGACGACAAATGTTTCGTTTGAAATCGTTTTACCCAACGCAATCGGAAGTTCCATTTCCGCTTCCTGGAATTTCGCTGCACCAATGGCACTTTTCATCGAAACCATTGTCGGATTTTTATTCGGTACCTCGATTCCGATTGTTCCTTTGCCAGGAATTGGTGCGATAATACGGATTCCCAATGCTGATAATGATAGAGCAATATCGTCTTCCAGGCTTTTGATCTTCGAAATACGGATTCCCGCCTCGGGAACAATTTCATAGAGTGTTACCGATGGACCGACTGTCGCTTTGATCTGTGCAATTTCAATCTTGTAATTCCGAAGCGTTTCGACGATGCGATTCTTATTTTCCTCAAGCTCTTCCTGATTGATCGTAATTCCGCCCGATGAATATTCCTTTAACAAGTCAAGTGTCGGGAATTTGTAGTTTGAAAGTTCAAGCGTCGGATCGAACATCCCGAAATCTGCGACAAGCTTTGATGCGAGATTCTCTTCGATGACATCCTCTTCGGGCGCTTTTTCAATCACGAATGCTTCGTCACTTGTGTGAATGATTTCAGGCTCATGTTTAACTTCCAGTGGCAAATCGGTTTTCAAGATTTTCGCCGCAGGCTTTGGCTCGGGCTCAAGAATGAGTTCACTTGGATGATCGATCGTTGGTTTTAAAGCCTCGCGATTGATCTCAAATTGCGAAGGTTTTACAGGTTCGGGAGCAATGATTGGCTCATCGATATCATCAACAGCGAATTCTTCAAGATTATATTCTGTTGACGAAACTCCCGCCGGAACTGCAGCACCTGCGAGGTCTTCGTTAATTTCTTTTTTGGTCCGTTCAAAAAATGATTTTACAGAATCCGGTGAAATCTGGATCTTAAATATCAGATATATTATGATCCCAAAGATTAAGATCAGCAATGTGCCGGTCTTTCCAAGATAATCCTGAAGGAATAAATTCATTTCAAAACCAATGACACCGCCGAGTTCGGGAAGTGATGTCGCAAAGAATCCGAATAGGATAGAGGCAATGATCACAACAAAAAGATCCCAGAACCATGTGTTTTTTAATTTCTTTAATGGAATGTCAAGCGCAAGGAATGCCCCGGTTAGAAAGAACAGTTTGACAAACATGAAAGATGCGGCGCCGAAACCTCGATAAATGAAAAAGTCAGCCAGATACGCCCCAATTTTTCCAAGCCAGTTGCGCGTAATTTCCGAACGGTCGCCCAGGGCACGTACCGCACTTTGATCGGCCTGCCCATAGATGTAAAAGGAAATGAATGAAAGCAGGAGCGCGATCGAAAACAATACCAACAACGATCCGAACAGCAATTTGTGCTGCCGTGAGATCTTAAAAGGTTTCTTTTCGCGTGTTTCTTTTTGCTCGTCTGCGGTTTTTGCTTTTTTAGCCATTCACTTTCTTTAAAAGATTTTGGGCAAGTAAATTATCAATCCGATCGCAATCGCAGCCATAGCGGCAAAAAGCACCGCTCCTGCAGATATATCCTTAATAAATCCGATTTTTTCATGAAAGCCCGGATGGACAAAATCCGACATTTTTTCGATTGCCGTATTTAATCCTTCAATCGACAATACCAGACCGCTTGCTGCAATCTGGAACATCCACTCGGTTCGGGAAATCTCAAAATAAAATCCTGCGATAACCATCAGTACGACAATCATTGCCTGAGTCATTACGCTGTGTTCGGTCGAAATCAGTTTCCACGCACCGCGAACTGCAAAATTGACGCTTTTCAGCCGTCCGGAAAAATATTTTCTATCCCTTTCGAATTCCATCAGTTTGCCAATGAAGCGAGTGCCGCATCATAATTGGGTTCATTTTTAATATCCGAAACAAGTTCGCTATATATCAATTTCCCGTTTTCGTCGATTGTCATGACCGCGCGGGCGTGTAATCCTGAAAGTTTGCCATCGATCAATTCCAATCCGTAATCCTGACCAAATCTGCCTTTGAAATCCGACAGGTTTATTACATCATTTATTCCTTCGGCACCGCAAAAGCGTTTTTGTGCGAAAGGAAGATCACGTGAAATACACAATACTTTTGTGTTGCTGAATGAAGATGCCAACTCGTTGAACTTCCGCACCGATGTCGCACACGTGGAAGTATCGATGCTCGGAAAAATATTAAGGACAAGTTTCTGACCTTTGAAATCATTTAGTGAACTGATGGATAAATCAGTTGCCACCAGTTTAAAATCGGGTGCAGCGGTACCAATTTCAGGCAGTTCACCAATCGTATTAACAGGTTGTCCACCTAAAGAAATTTCAGCCATTTGCAGTGTTATTTCGGTCTCAAAAGTATGAAAAATATCGGACTGAGTTTAAATAAAAAACTCTTCCTGTTTGGGAAGAGTCTTATTTAATTTGATGTATTTTATTTATCGATAGAGCCGAGGACGCGCTGCATGAAACCGTTCAGCGCCTCTTTTTTATCGGTGCCTTCGCGGATGGATTTCTGAACTTCGAGCGCGCCGTACATGTTCGAAATCAGTTCTCCGATCACGTCGAGTTCTTCATCTTTAAGCGATGACAATTCGGTCAGAGATTCCAGCACTTCGATCGTTTCGACCAAGTAATCCTCGTCGTTTTCTTCAACAAATGTCAGCAGATGTTTGATTACAGGCAATTTCATCAGTTCGAGGAGATTTCGCTTACCAACTCAGCCAATACTTCGGCTTTATTCGTCTGCGTCTGGTTTACAAGCTGACCGTTTACGAAGGTCGCAAAGGTCGGCAGATTGCTCACATTGGCCAGTTTCCTTGATTCAGGCGACTTTTCTGCATCGACCAAAACAAATGAAATGTTTTCGTTTTCCGACGCAAGCTTTTTGAACTTCGGTTTCATGATCCGGCAGTTGCCACACCATGATGCCGAATATTGCACGACCACCTTATCGTTTGACGATACGATGTCTTGTAATGTATCTTCATTCAATTCGATCAACATCCTATTTATAATTTAGTTAGACAGATAAGTAGCAACTCCTTCGCGTGTTGCGCTCATTGCTTCTTTGCCTTGTTCCCAGTTTGCCGGGCATACTTCACCTTTCTGCTGAACGTGCGTGTAAGCATCGATCAAACGTAGGTATTCATTCACGTTACGGCCAAGTGGCATATCGTTTACACTTTCGTGGAAAATTTTCCCTGTTTCGTCGATCAGGTATGTCGCGCGGTAAGTTACGTTCGATCCTTCGATGATCACTGAATCTGTTTCTTCGCTATAACTTGTCGAATCGATATCGAGGATTCCCAGGATATTTGACAGGTTGCGGTTTGTGTCGGCAAGTATCGGATAAGTAACACCTTCGATTCCTCCATTGTCTTTTGGCGTGTTCAGCCATGCAAAATGAACTTCGTTTGTATCGCACGAAGCGCCGATGACAATCGTGTTACGCTGTTCGAATTCAGGCAGCGCGGCCTGAAATGCATGAAGCTCGGTAGGGCAGACGAACGTGAAATCTTTAGGATACCAGAACAAAAGGACTTTTTTATTCTTGTTCGTTGCTTCTTCGAAAATATTGATTTTCATGTTGTCGCCCATTTCAGAGATGGCGTCAACTGCGATATTTGGGAATTTCTTTCCTACTAGTGACATAGATGTATTTTTTAATTTGTGATGCAAATTTAGGTTTGTAATTCGGAGGGTACTATCATTATTTATTATAATTCTTTATTTTAAAATAGGTGAGGACTATTTTGAGAGGTTTTTGCCGCTAAGTCGCAACGACGTAAATTGATTTTCGTGGAATCTCAGGCCGCTAAATGCCTTAGTTGTATTTCGCATAGAAATCGAGGGAATTATTAGCTCAAGCTAGGTGATGCGGAAGACAAGGACGCACGACGAGCGGCTCGCGTCACGTGGCTAATAATTGACGTATATTTCAAGTGAAATATAATAGGCGAGGCATTTTTGTTTCTTTTGTTGCCAGTCAAAAGAAAGACCATCTGTCGATTGTCTCTTAACTTGACATCTCAATAAACATGATTAACGATGTTTATATATATTTGTCCGCAATCAAACCAAACCAAATGCTATCTAACCTTTTCAGGAAAAAATCAACCACAACAGTTATCGGTCAGGGCGGCGAAGACGGACATCAGGAACTTCACCGTGTGCTTTCGGTCCGCGACCTGACGTTCTTTGGAATTGCCGCAATCATTGGCGGCGGTACATTCAGCGCGATCGGTAATGCATGTTTTTCCGGCGGCCCCGGCGTGACACTTCTGTATGTAATGTGCGCGGTTGCTTGTGGTTTTACGGCGATGTGTTACGCTGAGTTTGCCTCTCGCGTTCCGGTTTCGGGCAGCGCATATACTTACGCATACGTTTCTTTTGGTGAATTGTTCGCGTGGATAATCGGCTGGGCGCTGATCATGGAATATTCAATCGGTAATATTTACATCGCGTTTTCGTGGAGCGGCTATTTTACGAATCTTCTCGAAAGTTTTCATATTCATCTGCCTGAATGGCTGACGATCAATTATAAATCGGCACATGCGGCATTTGATGCCAATACGCCTGGAGAAGGATTTAACGCATGGCAGACCGCGCCTATGATCGGAAGCCTGCGCGTCATATTCGACATGCCTGCGCTCATCATCAACATTCTGATCACATATCTTGTGTATCGCGGAACCAGGGAATCGAAGAATTTCAGCAATGCGATGGTTTTGGTTAAGCTTGCAATCATCGTTTTGGTCATTATCGTAGGCGCGATGTATGTCGATATCGACAACTGGACGCCTTTCATGCCAAACGGTTTCGGCGGCGTCATGGCCGGAGTTTCGGCGGTTTTCTTCGCGTATATCGGTTTTGATGCCGTGTCGACGCTTGCAGAAGAATGTAAGGATCCGCAGCGCGATCTTCCGAAAGGAATGATCTATTCGCTTGTTATTTGTACGGTTGTATACATTTTACTTGCGCTGGTTTTAACGGGAATGGTTTCGTACGAATTACTCGGCGTCAGCGATCCGCTGGCTGAGATTTTTGCATTGAAAGGAGTGAAATGGATGTTGTTTATTGTATCTGTTGCCGCTGTTGTTGCGATGACAAGCGTATTGTTGGTTTTCCAGATGGGGCAGCCGCGGATTTGGATGACAATGAGCCGCGACGGACTGATGCCTAAAAAATTCGCATCGATCCATCCGAAATACAAAACGCCCGGGTTTGCAACGATTGTTACGGGATTGGTCGTTGGCCTGCCCATTTTCTTTACGGATGAAAATTTTGTTCTTGATTTTACGAGCATCGGAACTTTGTTCGCATTCGTGCTGGTTTGCGGCGGCGTTCTGGCATTGTCGCCTCAAAGTGAGGAAGAACTTGCCGAACGCAGGTCACGCGGAAAATTCATGATCCCGTACATCAATTCAAAATATATATTTCCTCTGATTGTTATCGGTGGTGCGGCGCTCGTTCAATATCTATTTCCGGCTTACTTCGCAGATTCGTTTTCAATGTCAAACGGTATAGGAAATGCGCTTCCGCTGATTCTGTTCTTTGTGCTGTGCATCATCATGTCCGTACTGGCATTTGTGAAGCATTTGTCGCTGATCCCGCTTTTGGGATTGATCTCTTGCTGCTATCTTCTGACAGGAATGGCGGTATCCAACTGGCAATGGTTTGGGATCTGGCTTGTCATCGGACTCGTATTCTATTTTATGTACGGATATAAAAACAGCAGGCTGGCAAAGAATTAAGGTAATATACCCTTCATAATAATAATCCGCCAACAGAGAAATGCCTTCGCTTACATCACTGCTTAGAAATTCCATAAATATTTTGATGTCGGCACCATCAGATGTTATTCGATCATTCGTATTGTTTGTGTATGTTGTAATTGCGGGTGGTCCCGAAGGATTATTGTGTGTATGAAATCAGGTTGCCGTTTCCATCGACCTGTC
Organism: uncultured bacterium; assembly: GCA_965365355.1. GTDB lineage: Bacteria > Bacteroidota > Bacteroidia > Flavobacteriales > Flavobacteriaceae > Flavobacterium. The sequence continues at coordinate 26,559 of CBDUBJ010000021.1, read as the reverse complement.
CGCCGGCATCGGTTAAGTTTTCAACATGCATCGTTCCCGATACTATTATGTGTTTCAGTATTGGTTTGCGGAGAAAACAATCTTTACCAATGGCGGCTGCGCATGCAATTTACTTGCTATGAAGAGCAACAGAATCAACGTCCTCATTTTAAGATTTTTAATTTTTGATGATCTGTCTGGTTACAAAGCTTTCACCTGTAGAAATTTTAAAGTAATATATTCCGGGCGATAAACTTGAAATGTCCATTGCTCCCGATCCTGAAGCGTTGTGATATACTTTTTGCCCTAGGTGGTTAATAGCGGCAACTTCCGTTACAGGTTGCGGACTTGAAATATTTAAGGTATTTCCGGCCGGGTTAGGATACATTACAATGTCGCTGATCGTATCAGCGGAAGATGTTCCAAGCAGATTCGATACTATAAAAACTTTCGATTGAGTATTGAATGCGTAACAGCCGCTTCCGCATCCTGTAACTGAAATTGCCGGCCCAGAACTGTCAGGAATGGCAAATGAACCTGCCGCTGCATTGGTATTCGCATCAAAAAACTTAAGTGTATTTGCGCCATTTTCATTCACTGCATAACAAACCAGGTTGGTGGAAGGATTATAAAACATCGGACCGGAAGCGCCTTCCAGCGTTGCTGCTATTGAAATTGCACCTGTGGTAACCACTTTACCATTGTCGAAATAAGCGGCGTTCGGTCCGAGGGTAAATTTTGTGCTTCCGGCCAATTGCGTCTGGATTGCACTCGTAGCTGCAGGATTTGCATCGCTGACACCGGTATTATCATAAGTGTGCATTCTGATTCCCCTTTCGGACGTTTCGGTATTGTATCCAAAGATCTGGTTCGTACCGAAGAATTCAATCTGATTGCTTCCCGTATGATCACGTGACGCATCCGGTTTCATGACGCCGTTTTCAAACAACGCTATGCCTTCATGCTTAGGTGCGTAATTCACATTTCGTCGCGATACTGCAACAAGATTCGGATTAGTTGGTGAGACCTCGATGTCTTCGGCATAATACGATCCGGTCAGCGTTTCCGATCCGAGCTGGAATTCAATTGAAGGCATATCGGTGGCCACATTGAATTTCCGGACAGCCGGAATGTTTGAGTATCCGCAGTAGATTGCAGTTCCATCTGAGGAAATTGCCATGATCGTCGGGTTGTTTCCCATGATATTATTCTCTCCTAATTCTGCCGTGATGGGATCGATCGATGCGATTCCGTTCGCCATATTATCCGGATTTGAAGAGGCAAGGGTTACATATAATTTTCCATTTAAGCTGCTGTAAACAATGTCGTTTGCGGCAACGTCAACAACTGAGACTGTCTGGCCTATGGAAACAACAGGGAGCAGTGCGAGCAACCAATAGTACTTTTTCATATTCATAAATTACTGTTTGAAAATCTTTTACCATATTTTGAAGTTCCCGATGGGACTTCCATTGTAGAGAGGCCGCTCGAAAAAATTGATTGGCTTGCGGTTGGGCTCTACGGGAACGGGACGTTTTTATTTTCGAGTCATTCCCAGACAGTTACATTCGTAAATATATAAAAAAACCACCTTGTTAAAGATGGTTAAAGAATTCTACACGGATGTTTTGGTCTACAACACACCAACTTCAGTCATGCATTGCCTCATCATTTTGTATGTTCGCGCGATATCGTTATCCAGTCCGATCGAGAACCTGATCAGGCCATTGCTCAGTCCCATGAGTAGCTGCTCTTCAAGCGGAATTTCAGAAGATGTCGATGATCCAGGCGCGCTGAAAAGCGTTTTATAAAATCCGAGGCTTACGGCAAGGTATCCGATGTTTTTTTCCTGCATGAGTTCCATGAGTTCATTTGCCTTGTCCAAAGTACCGACATCGATGGTCAGCATGCCGCCAAAACCGTATTCGGGATTGATCATCGATTTGTAAAGCTCATGGCTCGGATGGCTTGCAAGTCCGGGATAAACTGTTTTAAGTCCATCCGATTCAAATTTCTCCGCAAGAAATTGCGCGTTCCTGCTGTGTTGTTTCATCCTGATGTGAAGCGTCCGGAGGTTTTTCATGATGCTGGCCGACCGGAAACTGTCCATCGTAGGGCCAAGCAGCATACTTGCACCGTTGTTGACGTTCTTCATCGAATCGACAAATTCCCGTGATGCGCACGTTACGCCGCCAACAGTGTCGCTGCTGCCGTTGATGTATTTTGTGAGACTGTGGATGACGATGTCGGCTCCAAGTTTTGCGGGCGCTGCTGATAAAGGAGAAAAAGTATTGTCGACCACCAGTTTGATTCCGTGACGTCGCGCGATCTCCGCAAGTGATTTAATGTCTGCCACTTCAAGCAACGGATTACTGACGGTTTCACAATAGATGATCTTTGTGTTTTCGGTGATCGCAGCTTCCACGCTATCAAGTTTCGTAATGTCTACGAACGAAGTATCAATGCCAAATTTTGGAGTGAAATTTTTAAGGAACGCATAGGTGCCGCCGTAAATCGTCCTGCTGGAAACAATGTGATCGCCCGACCCGCAGATCTGCAGAATTACCGATGTGATCGCGCCCATTCCGGAAGCAGCAACATTGGCAGCCTCGGTTCCTTCCATTGCCGCGAGCGCCTTGTCGAGGTATAGATTGCTCGGTGACGAATGCCTCGAATAAAGATAGCAGCCTTCAGCGTTGCCTTCGAAAGTGTCGAACATCGTCTTGGCAGAAAGAAATGTGTAGGTTGACGAATCCGAAATAGATGGGTTGACGCCGCCAAATTCACCGAAATACTGGAGGTCCTGGATATTGTCTGCGGGATCGAAGTTCATGTTTTATCTTTTATGCAGCTGTTCCGGCTATCCGCTGTATCTTTTTCCGCTTAAAAAAAGGATGCGGTCCCAATAGCTATCGGGATCCGGGCTGTGGTTTCAGCAAAAAAACAATAATTACGGAGAAAATTCAATGCGAATCAGATCACGGTAGAAAATAAATCTATCAATTTTTTATTTTATAGATATATTTACTGCCAATTCCTTCGTTGGATAGATTATTTAGAAAATCATGCTCGATAACACCGACCGCAAACTCATCAACTTCCTGCAGGCCGACAGCAAGCAGACTACCAAAGAGCTGGCTTCCAAGCTTAATCTTTCCGTGACTGCAGTCTACGAAAGAATTCGAAAGTTAGAGCGCGAAAAAATTGTCGATCACTATTCAGCGATCATCGACGGTCGGAAAATAGGGAAGGGCTTTGTTATTTTCTGTCATATAAAGCTCACGCAGCACTCACGTGAATTTTTAACCCGCTTCGAGTCGGAAGTGATTCGCCTCAACGAAGTGCTCGAATGCTTTCATGTTTCCGGCGACTACGACTACATCCTCAAAGTTGTAGTCCGTGATATGGAAGAATATCGGGAATTTATGGTGTCCAAACTTACTACGCTTCAGCATATTGGAAGTACGTACAGCTCGTTTATGATTTCTGAAGTAAAGAAAACAACTGCGTTCAAATTATAGAACCCAGTACTCCAATGTGTCATTGCTGCTCCGGATGTCTTACAGTTTAATGAGTTTTAAAATGCTTTTTGCTTTTTGGTTTGTGACTTCAATCAAATATGTTCCGCGAGATAAATTCGATACATTAATATCGACATCGGTACCGTTACAGCTGTGCGATCTTACGAGCTGCCCAAGCGTATTGTAAATGTCGACCGCATCTATATTTTGCTCACTTGCAACATGCAATTGATCTTTCACCGGGTTTGGATACATCCTAACGGAGTTCAGATGGCTTTCGCCGATGCCAAGCTCCGGAACAACCGTCGTTGTTACAGTATTTGTTACGATCGGGAAATTGAAATCAAAATATATTTCAGCAGTATTTTCAATGACGCTTCCCAAACCAACTGACGCCGCCGGCTTTACTTTAAAAGAAATATAGCCATGGCTGTTGGGTTCGTCAACCGATTCTGCGGGCAGGTTTATGTCTTCAAATATGAATTCAAGCTTTTGTCCGGTTCTCCTTGCCTGCATCGGATGGCTTGAGCTGATGATCTGTAACGTCTGCGCATTTAATGACGATTCAAGGATGTCCTTCACCACAACATTTATTGCGTCGGCCGTACCGGTGTTTTGAAACCTAACTACATAATGGAGGTATTCATCGATTTGCTCTGTCAGGATTTGTGAACCCTGCGTAACCGTTTTATCGTTAGGGTCGAATGAATTAACAACGGTGCTGTAATTAGTTACCGTATTGTCGTCAAGATTTGCATCAAATCCGATGTCGGCCGCGGCCGTGATTGTCATCATGTCACCACCGTTTACCGGCGGGATTTCTATTGGACCGTTAACATTTAACACAACCAAATATTCTTGTTTTTGGAATACTGGTAGATCGGTCAGTGTCCACGTAACAGTACCGGCTCCTAATGATGTAGCGCCTGGAGCAGCGGAAATAAAGTCAGCCGTGGCATCGTCGAAATTTAAAGTGATAATTCCCGACGCCATTTGGTTTCCCTTATTTCGGCAGACGATCTTATATTTTGCGTCGAAGCCCGGTCGCGGCGGAACCAGAGTGATTATCGATATTTCAACATCAGGATGATTACCGTTTGGCGTTATGCAAAAATTTACAATTTCGTTGTTGCCTAAAGTTGTCCAATTAATATTGAAACCTGCCGGCGTTATCGTAAAGTAGTCGGGATTTGGAATAACAGGCGTTACGGCATAACTTCCGATATATCCATAAGAAGTGAATTCGCCATTAAAATCTGTCGACGTATCATTATTGATACTGTTTTGAACAGGTATGTATTGCATGGGAACATTGGCGCCACCGCAATCAAAGATGACATTGCCATTAACGGTATTGTGGTTTCCGACAGGAAAAAAGTCGCAATAAGGCGATACCGCAACGCCAGGTCCGACGGAGGCCGTAACTGCACTCAGTTCGCTGACATAAACAAGATCACCGCCTTCATCGATTGTATAACTGAAATCATTCACACACACCGTTTCCAATTGCGGATTTCCCGTAATTGTTATACTGTTGTTCCCGGGTTCTCCATCGAAATAGAAATTCCGGAGATTCAGGGTTTGCAGATTGGGATTGTTTAATATCCATAAACCATTTGCGATCCCCTGAATATTACCCAGATCGAGCGACGTAAGTTGTGTGCCGGAAATCTGAAGCGTTTCGAAATAGGTCGGTGCCATCGTAAACTCCGTCAAAGGTGCATTCAGCAATAGTTCCCCGCAGTTAAATTGATCGGGTATATGGAACGACGTTAAGGCAAGGCCATAAAAATATGCCTCGTATATGGAAAGAGTTTCGCTGATGTCAAGCGTCGTCAGCGGATTGTTTGAACAATCAACCCACATGTATGCGTTGCCACGCAAATCAAGGCTCTGCAGGTCATTATCAGAACAATCGAGCATGTAATAACCGGATAGGTCGGCGAAATCATTGAGAGTTAAAGTGGTCATCCCATTGTTGTCGCAACGAATCTGAAACATATTGGGCAGCATACTGACATCCAGGGTGGAAATCTGATTGCCCGAACAAAAAAGGCCTTCAAGGTTGACAAAGTGCTGCAATCCTTCTAATGAGGAAATACTTTGTAAATCGACATTCAGAAATTGAACTGCAAGCGCTTCTTGCATATCGATCTCACCATCATTATTCAAATCTGCGTCTGCATCAGGTTGTGGATTTTCCCAGGCATAATCCACGTCGACACAAATTGTATTGACGAGAGCATTCTTAAAAGCCGGATCCGGAATGTTGATGATCTGCGAACTTGCACTAACACCAATCAAAAGTAGAATGTAAAGTTGTTTCATAATTTTTTAATTAAGGAATATCATCTCCCAAATAATAGAAGTACATCGAAATGCCATTTGTGTCCGGTTCGCCTAAATAATAAGTTTGATAATGCTGCTTTACAGGGCGGTTTTGTGAATTGACTTCATAAAAATATACAGCGCCTTCAACGCCGTCATCAGGCACATTTGATACGACCATCTGCTCCGACAGATAAAATGAATACATCATACTGGGCGAGCTCGTAGAAATTGGGTTATTCAAGCTAAGCGCGCGTAAAACCGGCATCAGCTGTTGTTTGAGCGGGTTAACCACTTGCACATAGTCATGGCTTGACCAATATGACATGCCCCAACTATCGGTGTATCTCAATACAACATTGCCTTCACTATATCCTAATGAAAAATTATCGGACATCACCGCACCGTCTGATTCCTCAAAATATGTATAATAGTATTTCAGTAACCCTACTTCGTTCATTGTCCAGGAAACCAAAGAAGAATAATCAGGCGTGATAGTTTCAATAAAATACTTGTTCTCGGCAGCGTCATATGTTAATGCCTCACCATTATGTGCCAGGATGACACCATTGTCGTCATATGTCCATGTCGACGTATCTGTCACTGTGCCGGTTGGCGAAATGGTGGTCATTGATGTCAATCTTCCATCTCCGTCGTAAAAAAATTCATGGATCAGATTACCGGAGCCATTTGATATATTCAATAAAATCCCGTCATCACTGAAGTTATAATGCCGTTCTGAAAGTGAACCCGGATTGTGAATCATTTTTACCAGAGGCTGCGCGTGCAATCCGCCGCAAAAGATACTCAGGAAAAACATGAAATAAATCGATAATATTTTTTTCATAATCAACACGTTATCTCAAATGTAAAGAAAATCTTAATGTGCAGTTTGTCGATAAATCGAAAAATGTTTTTTGCATATGCTATTCTTTTAATTGCGGGAGAATTTCCAAAAACAAAATCCTAACTTTACGGCGCTAAAATCAAAATCATGAGTTCATTCGACGTTGTTGTCATAGGTTCAGGTCCCGGCGGTTATGTTGCCGCAATTCGTTGTTCGCAATTAGGAATGAAAACGGCCATTGTAGAGAAATATCCGACATTGGGCGGTACTTGCCTTAACGTAGGCTGTATCCCATCAAAAGCTTTGCTCGATTCGTCACATCATTATCACGATGCCATTTCGCATTTTAAAGATCACGGAATCGACATTCCGGGCGAGATCAAAATCAATTTCGAACAGATGATCGCGCGCAAAGGTTCGGTTGTAGACCAAAACGTAAGCGGTATCAAATACCTGATGGATAAGAATAAGATCACTATTCTTGAAGGTGTCGGATCTTTTGAAGATGCCACTCATATAAAGATTACAAAATCCGACAATTCATCGGAAACGATAGAAGCAAAGAACATTATCATTGCGACCGGCTCAAAGCCTTCAACACTGCCGTTTATAAAACTCGATAAGGAACGCATCATCACATCAACCGAAGCGCTAAGTTTAAAAGAAATCCCGAAACACCTGATCGTCATCGGCGGAGGCGTAATCGGACTCGAGCTCGGACAAGTTTATCTCAGATTGGGCTCGCAGGTTTCCGTCGTAGAATTCATGGACCGAATCATCGCAGGAATGGATGCTTCTTTATCGAAAGAGCTGACCAAAGTTCTTAAAAAGCAGGGAATGAAGTTCTACACATCGCATAAAGTGAAATCTGTTGAAAGAAAAGGCGATGTTATCACCGTCCAGGCGGATAATGCCAAAGGCGAAACGATTTCCCTCGATGGCGATTATACGCTTGTTTCTGTCGGGCGCCGACCGTTTACAGATGGTTTGGACCTAGAAAAGGCGGGCGTAAAAATATCAGATCGCGGCGTGATTGAAGTCAATGACCATCTACAGACAAGCGTTCCAAACATCTACGCAATCGGCGATGTTGTCCGCGGTGCCATGCTCGCACACAAAGCCGAAGAAGAAGGTGTTATGGTAGCCGAAACTTTGGCGGGGCAAAAGCCTCATATCAATTACAACCTGATCCCGGGCGTGGTTTACACGTGGCCGGAAGTTGCGGCCGTAGGTAAAACAGAAGAGCAATTAAAAGAAGCAGGAACCGAATACAAATCGGGAAGTTTTCCATTCAAAGCGCTCGGCCGTTCGCGTGCGAGTGGCGATACAGACGGATTCGTGAAAATATTGGCAGACTCAAAAACAGACGAAGTTCTGGGAATTCATATGATCGGTGCACGCGTTGCCGATCTTATTGCCGAAGCTGTTACCGCAATGGAATATCGCGCATCTGCCGAGGATATCGCCCGTATGTCTCACGCACATCCAACTTACGCCGAAGCAGTTAAGGAAGCGGCATTGGCAGCAACTGATAATCGATCGATACATAGCTAAGATGTGAGAGCCAAAACGCCAGAGAGCCATAGCTCCAAAGCAAAAGAACGTTTTAAAGTCGTAAAGTCATAAAGCCGTAAAGTCATAAACTTTCGACAATAGATTGACTTTGTAGCTGCTTTGGATCCTTGGCGCTATGGCTCTTTGGCGCTACTTTGTCCCTTTGTCAGTTTGTCACTTTCCAATGCGAAGCAAATCAATCAAAACCTTAAACAACCCTCCCGGATTTAAATCCGCACTACTCTCGTGGGCGCAGCAGTTTCGTGAGGTGATTTTGCTTGACAGCAATGATTTTCCGCAGAAATATTCATCTTTTGATGCCATTTTTGCTGTTGATGCTCTGACTTCGATACAAACTGATTCCGAAAAAGGCTTCGAAAAACTCGCGGAATATCGGCGATCTACAGCCGACTGGATCTTTGGATATCTGACCTATGACCTGAAAAACGATACCGAAGATCTGGCTTCAAAAAATTTTGACGGGCTTCACTTCCCGGATTTATTTTTCTTCCAGCCGAAAAAGCTTTTTTTACTGAAAGGCGACAAGCTCGAAATGCAATACCTGAAAATGTGTGATGATGAGATCGAGTCCGATTTTGATGAAATTTTGAAACAAATTGGAGCAGAACCAACAGAACGGCTTTCGCCGGTTTCAATAATGCAGCGTATTCCAAAGAAGGAGTATTTATCAAAAGTTTCTGCTATGCTGGCGCATATTCACCGCGGCGATATCTATGAAGCGAATTTCTGCATGGAATTTTACGCTGAAAACGCATCGGTTGAACCGGCAAATGTTTTTAGGAAACTTAACGCGAATTCCAGGCCGCCGTTTGCTGCATATTTCAAGAATGGATTTCAGTACGCCATTTGCGCTTCGCCGGAGCGATATCTTCGAAAAACCGGCACAAGCATAATATCACAACCGATAAAAGGAACATCGAAGCGTAATGACGATGCTGAATTGGATAATCAGCTTCGCGACGAATTGTCGGCAAATGAGAAAGAGCGGTCGGAAAACATCATGATTACCGATCTCGTGAGAAACGATCTGTCGAAAACGGCCTTAAAGAATTCGGTCGTCGTTGAAGAACTTTGCGGCGTGTATTCGTTTGAACACGTCCATCATTTGATATCGACGATCACATCTGAATCCGATGCCGATCCCGTTGAAATTTTACGTACAACCTTTCCGATGGGAAGCATGACCGGCGCGCCTAAAATTTCCGCGATGAAGATCATCGAAAAACTGGAAGAAACGAAACGTGGATTGTACAGCGGTGCGATCGGTTACTTTACACCTAACGGGAATTTTGATTTTAACGTGGTGATCCGAAGCATATTATACAATGCAAAGAATCAATATTTGTCTTATTCGGCGGGAAGCGCAATCACGGCAAAATCAGATCCTGAAAAAGAATATGAGGAATGCTTGCTCAAAGCCGATGCGATAATGAATGTGCTTACGCAGCAGTAGCGGCATTGTTTTTAGATCTATTGATGTGATCGTCGTAATATTGTCCGATCTGGTACAAAGTGTAGCGGCAGCCTGACTTTGGATCTTCGACACATTTTGAGAGTAAATTCGAGAAATTGCCTATGAGGATTCTGTCCTCATTACCATCATAAAGATTTACAACAACCTCCATAATAGATTTCCCGATATAATACCGGTTTTCAGGTACGTTCGATTGCAAAAGCCTGACGATCAGAAATGAAATATCGTTGTTCATGGTTTCTTATTTCCAAGCAAGTTAACCCGGCTCGATCTGGTTTACATGATATTTCGGCAAACTGTCAATAAATCCGTCATAGGCAAAATAAAATTTCGGTCGTCGATTAAATATGCATTTTAACCCTGCCGATATTTATTGATCTTAATATCTGAGTTATTCTTTGTGTCTTCGTGCCTTTGTGGCAGAATCTTAAGGCGAAACGATAGATAAAAAAAAATCCCAAAGCAAATGCCCTGGGATTCAAATACGTTGTTGAGAGTTGTTTATTGCTTTATTATTTTGTGCGTTTGTGAAATTGATCCCGAATGGGTTTTTACGAAATAAACTCCGTTTGAAAGGCTGCTCATATCAATTGATGTAATTCCGTTTCGGGTCTCTGTCATAAGCAGTTGTCCGCTCACATTGAATACTTCAACCATTGTTATCGATTCCTCCGATGCAATCGTGAGGTTCGACCTAACGGGGTTAGGATAGACGGTAGCGCTTTCGGTTTCAAATTCACCGACCGCAAGTTCAGGCAATTCCAAACGGAAAGTAAACAGTTCCCCAAATTCCCCGATGTTTGGGTTCACGCCCCAGCCGCTCAGGTATTTTCCGTTTTCCGACATTTTGTTGGCGATCCAGATCTGATAGTCGCCGGTGTCGATTTCCAAAGTTTCGGCGACATACTGATTGATATTCTGCATTCCGCCGGTTGCCGTCCAGATAAACGGAGTTGGCGTCGCTCCCCAGCCGAATCCGTTAAACCATCCAACCACCATGCTTCCGTCCGGACTTATTCCGGCTACGCGTCCGACGTTGTCTTCGGGCGCTATCGTGCCCAAATTTATGACCCCTGTTTCGGCGCTCCAGATCCACGGCTGGTTGTTGTTCGCAAAGTCGCCTTCACCGCCAATCCATTTGCCGTCGGCCGTAACATAACTGCATTCACCCAGTTGGTTCATTTCATCGGTCGCGCTGCCGTTCGGATTGATCAGCAAATATTCGTTTGGAAAGTATCCGCCGGCGGGATTCTTGAGCCATACAGCCGACTTCCACGGGCCGTTGAAATCCTGTAAGCCCACGACAACACTTCCGTCATAACTTACAGCATTTGCACGCGAGCTTTTGTTGATATTCGAAAACATGCTTCCCAGATCAATTGTTCCTTCTGCCTGATTCCACGCAAAAGCATGTGCGTAAGCCGTAGTTCCGTTGCCATTTGATGGATCGGCCCAGGAGTTCCCAACAACTGTATTGCCATCACCTGAGATATAAAATCCGGCACTTGTGGTATTGTCGACATTCTGACCCAAACTGCCCAAAGCAGTCCATTCGCTTTCCGAAACATTATATCTCGACATTTCGGCAGCGATCGTACTGGATATTCGGGATTTTTTATAAAAATTTCCCTGTGATCCACACACATGGATATCGGTACTGGTAACGGCAATTCCATATAATGCAGGCTCGCCGTTGAAAAGATCTTCATTGGACCACGTCCATGTTGCTCCGGCATCGTCTGACATATAGATCTGGTCGGGAGAACCGGCAAGGATAATATTCATATTGTCTATCCATTTTACATCCCGGAAATTGGTTCCTTCTGCAATGGTTTGCTGCGTCCAGTTTGTGCCGCCATCGACGGTTTTAAAGATTCCGCCGCTCGTCGTGGCGATACCGGTAAGTTCATCTTTAAACGTGATCCCAAGCAGAATTCCTTCGGGATTTGTAAAGACTGTCGACCATGTCGATCCGTTGTCGATCGATTTCTGTATATCGCCGCCACTTGTGACCAAAAAATAGGTATTTCCACCGGCGTAACAAGATCTTTCGGGAATGCCTGACAACCCGATTCCTGATGTCCAGGTTTCACCGCCATCAGCAGTGACATACACAGCGGCATTTTCCTGCAATTGCGCAGTTACGATGCCATTCATCTCGTCTTTAAAAGTGATTGTTCGGTAAATATAAACATCGTCAGTTCCCGCAGGATTCATTTCGATCCAATCCTCGCCGCCACTTGTTGTTTTTGCAAAATACTGGTTCCATCCGCCAACGTAACCGACATATTGGGTTGGAAAGCTCATTGTCTCAAGTCCGCGGTTGTTGGTGTCGATCCATTTCGGAGCCCAGTGGTTTCCGCCGTCAAAAGTCCGCAGCACGATTCCGTTGCCATTTGATGTCAGTGATTGTCCGACAGCAAATCCCCAAAATTGCTGACTTTCGGGAAACTCAATAGCTTTAAAAATGTAGTTAAAATCACTCAGGACGTTACGTTGCCAATCTGTATTTATCGCTAATTCAACATAATTTGTCCCACCGATAAATGCACCATCGTTTGAGAATGTTGCCGCGCCACCAACGCCAAATCCGGGTGCCGCGCCTCCAATTTCGTAAAATTCATTTGCGTCGGGATTCCAGATCGAATAGGATTCTCCTTGCGCTTCGTATCCTGAAACCAATCCCTGATTGGAAACGGCCAGTGTTTCAAAAAAAGTGGGCTTTACGATAAATTGAGCCGACAATCCGCCTGCAGCTAAACAACAGGCCAGCATAGCAAAAACTGTAATTTTTTTCATGATGATCATTTAAGTTATACTGCGAAAGTAGTCGCCGACGCAATATAAATATAGTAGAACATTGCCTGAATTCACGAAATCTGGCATTCAAAAAAGCTTCGTAAATCGCTAGTAAATAGATGTTTATTAAAAAACTTCGAGGTTACTTCGGCCGTTCATTACCAAAATTTTCGAGCGTTTCCTTTTGGACTTTCAAGTGGCGGTATTTCCGCCGTCCGCGCAGTATTTCATATATGATCAGCAACGTCAGAAGCGCAGCTGCAAGGAGTATTGGTATCTTATAAAACAGCGCTTTGGATCGAATTTCCGCAATGTTTTCTTCATTTTCTGTGCTGATCTGTCGTACAAACTGGTTTAATGTTTTGGCGTTATTTTCTTTAATGAGTTGCGAAACATCGTCATATTTGCGGTTGTATCTTTTATGTTCCGCAATAGAATTATTTAAGAGGTAATTATCGGAGAGGCCTTTGTAAATTCCCTGGTTTAACACAAGATCGCCGACATTTTCAGACATCTTTTCGGCATCCGACAATAATTTTATAGCTGCGCTGTAATTCCCGCTTGCCGTTTCGACTTCTGACAAACCTTTATTGGCGAATGCTTTCAAACTGTTGGCATTGATGCTTTTTGCATATTCAAGGGACGTTGTAAAACTTATCCTGGCCGAATCGATTTCGTTAAGCAGTAAGAAGCAATTTCCCTTATTGTATGTTATCACGCTGGCATTTGCCGCATTTATCGATGCATTGTTTTGCCTTAGATGAAAGAGCGATCGGTTGAAATAATTCTGTGCAATACCGCAATTCATCTGCTCTTTGTAAATCAGCGCCCGGACGGCATAATTAAATCCAAGCAATTCATGGATTCTAAATTTTTGACTCGTCGTTTCTGCGATTTTGATCGCCTTGTCGAGGTAAGCATGCGCTTCATTGTAAATTTGCAATTGCTGATATTGCAACCCTAATCTCGTATAGGCATTGATCTTTAATGCGTCACTTTTGCTTTTTGGGATCCATTTGGTAATCTGGACAGCATATTCCAGCGACTTTGGATAATTCCGCTTTGCCGAGTATGCTGTCGATATCAGGAACAGCGCTTCGATCTTTTGTTTTTCATTGCTTTCAGATGATTTTAGAACCTTTATTCCAACTTCAATCGCCTTCCCGGGATGTTCGTAAATGTCAAAGTTCGCCTTACGCAGCAGCGAATCAATTTCCTGCTGGCCGTATGAACAGAAAAAACCAAACAGAAATATTAGCGGAAACAATTTCATATTTTAATTGCTGATGACCCTTTTGGCATTTTCAGTCTGGAACGATATAAATGTATTTGGCGTGATACCGGTAACATTTTTAAAGGCGGCTGTAAAGATGCTATGAGACGAAAAGCCGCACTCCTCGGCGAGGTAGCTCACTTTGTAATTTAAATAATTCGGATCATTTTGCAGCTTGTCGATGATGTGCGCGATTCGCAGCTCATTGATGTAAGTATTGAAATTTTTCTTTTTATACTTATTGATGATCTCGGAAAGGTATTTTGTGTTCGTTTCAAATATCGATGCCATTTGCGCAAGTGAAAAATCTTTCGATAAATATTTTTTGCCAGCTTCGAATTTATCGAGCTTGGCTAACAGCAGATCTTCCGTTTCCTTCGGAATCGCCAATGCTTTTCCTGTGGTTTTTGCGGGCTCCGGCTTAGTATTGATGGTTTTGATGAGCCTTAAATAGTTCACGCTGTCCCTTAAATGCTGGATCTTTACGCGGAATGTAAATTTTACTGCAATCCAGATCAACAGTAAAGTAACAGTTATCGCGATCAGGATCGATAAATTACTGCGTTCATTATCATGCACAGAAAGCAGGTTCTGACTATTTTCTTTTTGCTGATGTTCAAATGCAAGATTTGTCGCAGCCCTGATGCGGGAACTATGATCATCCTTTGCGGCAGATGCCAATTTGCGATAATGAGTGAAATTACTTTTGTTCCCTGAGGCAAGTGTCGCAGCAGACAGCCGTTCGTAAATTTGCATCTGAAAATTGGGGTTACCGATCTTTTTAGCATAAACCAGCGCCTTCTCCAGCGTGGAAATGGTTTCAGCATAATTTTTTTCATGGGTAAAGACGTCACTGTAATAAATTAAAGCAGAAATCTGCCAAAAGATGCCACGTCTGTTTCCCGTAACGTCGGACAGATTTTTTGCAAAGTATTCGGAAGCAGCTTTTACCTGGCCATCTTTGAGAAAAGCTTGCGCAGTGACCAGCAAAGGTGTGCCGGCAGAAATATGCGAATATTCGAAAGAATTACGGCCGACAGAATCCATAAAGGCAATCAGGCGTTTACTTGTCGGATTTTCATCTTTTACGAAGAGGTCGAAAGATCTTAATGCAATTCCCTCCTTTGGAGTTCCATCTGATAATGAAACAGCTTGATTTCGGTAGTTTTCCGATAGTTCGAAAAGATCGAGAAAGGCATATAATTCGGCAGCCAATAAACTTGCCTCAAAAAGCACTTTTGTTTTCCTTGATTTTTTCGCAGATGCGATTGCCGATTGTACGTGCCGTATCGAATGGCTGTAATTTCCCAATACAAAATTAGCTTTCGCAAGCATCATCTCTATCTGTGCCTTTTCTTCCTCTGAAGCTGATGTCAATAGCAGATGAGTTCCAATCTGCACACTTTCAGTAGGATTGTCGTATAGAACGGTGTTGGCTCGGGCAAAGAGATCGTCCGACTCATTTGATTGAGCAAGACAAATCGAATTTACAAGGCAACACAAAGCCAGCAAGAGAAAACACCTTCTCATATAATAGAATCTTTTCAAATTTAGCTGATTTCGTTTACAGTAAAATCAAAGAATGCAAGTAATGGTTTGAGAAATTCAGATGTAGCGAATTCCCTTTGCTGAAATTTCATAATTTTGGGCATGTTCGCTTCTCTTAAAAGCCGTCTCGCTGAAAAGCTGACTCTTCTCACAGGCAAAAAACTGCTACTGGCCGTTAGCGGCGGCGTCGACAGCATGGTAATGGCTACAATGCTCCATGAGTTGTCTTTTGATATTGAGATCGCGCATTGTAATTTTAATTTACGCGGTCAGGAAAGCGATGCCGACGAATCCTTTGTCGCTTCATGGGCGGAATCACGCAATCTCAACTTTCATCACATAAATTTTGATACCGATCAATTTGCTTCAGACAATAAAATGTCCGTCCAGATGGCCGCACGAAATCTTCGATATCTTTGGTTTGAAGAGATACGGCAATCGAAAGGTCTTGATCTTATCCTGACGGCGCATCATCTCGATGACAGCCTTGAAACATTCCTAATCAATTTGTCCCGCGGAACAGGATTGGACGGACTTATCGGAATTCCTGCGATAAACGGAAATATAGTGAGGCCGATGCTGATTTTTTCACGATCGGAAATTGAAGATTATGCACGCGCAAATGCAATTGATTGGCGCGAAGATTCGAGCAATTTTTCGGATAAATACCTACGCAATAAAATCCGCCTTGGCATTATACCTGCGTTAAAAGATATTAATCCGGATTTTTTGGAGTCGTATCGGCAGACACTAAGCCATCTGCAGGATGTCAAGTCAATGATAGAAGATGCTTCGGCATTTGCATTCAGCCGTATTGCCGTTGTGGCCGAAAGTAAAACACTGTTTAAAATCGATGAGTTAAAAAAGCTTCCGAATTACCGGTCGTATCTCCATCATTGGCTAAAAGATTTCGGATTTACATCATGGAATGACATCTATGAACTTGTCAACGCGCAAGCGGGAAAAAAGGTTTTCTCTGCTGATTATATGCTTGTAAAGGATCGGGAAGTTTTGATACTTGTCCGCAAACCCGATAATGATATTGAGGAATATCTCGTCGATAGCAATGGAACCAACAATTCCCCGGTAGAATTGCAGATCACCGAAATCGATAAGATTACCGATGTAAATAATGATTGTATATTTGTGGACGCCGAAAAAATCAGCTTTCCGTTACTGATCAGGAAATGGCGCGAATCGGATGTTTTTTATCCGTTCGGGATGAAAGGAAAGAAATTGGTCAGCAAGTTCTTTAAAGATCAAAAGCTGTCGATTATTGACAAATCACAAGCGTGGATTTTGTGCAGTAAAGACGAAATCGTCTGGATTGTCGGGCATCGCGCCGATGATCGGTTCAAAGTGACATCCGAAACAAAAAAAATATTAAAGATCACGACTTCATCATGAAAAAAATCCTTCTGTTTCTTTTACTGGTAGCCGGGTATTTTACGACATATTCACAAATTCTCGATCCTGTGAAATGGACAAGCCGAACCGAATATGTTTCCGGTTCTCAGTACGATCTGATCTTTGAAGGCAAAATTGATGATGGCTGGCACGTCTATTCACAATATACTCCGGATGGCGGACCGCTTCCTTTGGAGATCGTTTTTGAAAATACTAAAGGTGTAAAACTGGTTGGAAAGGCTAAAGAATCTGCCTATAAAAAACAGTTCAATGATGTTTTTGGCGTCGATGAATATTATTTTGAGAAGTCGGTATTGCTGAAGCAGCGAGTAAACATTACAGATCAAACTATCCGACAAGTAAAGATCAGCCTCAATTATCAGGTCTGCAAGGAATCATGCATCAACCAGGAAAAAGATTTTACTTTCGCTATTCCGATTGCAGAAAATCCGGTACCGCAGCCAGCGATCGACACCACAGTGGTTGCTGATACCGTTGCAACAACATCCGTTGACACAAGTGCGTCAGTTGCCGAATCGAAACCTTCAGCCGTAATAGAGCCTGTGGAACCGGAAAATTCCGGCGGATTGTGGAGCATATTTTTTATATCGTTCATCGGCGGGTTCGCAGCGTTACTGACGCCATGCGTTTTTCCAATGATTCCGATGACCGTCAGTTTTTTTACCAAACAAAGCAAGACGAAAGCGGCCGGAATCAGAAATTCATTCCTTTATGGAATTTCGATAATCCTGATCTATGTTTTGTTGGGTTCAGTCATAACCGCAATTTTTGGCGCGAGCGCTTTGAACGAACTGTCTACCAACGTCTGGTTTAACTTGATATTCTTTATCCTGCTGATAATTTTTGCGGTTTCGTTTTTAGGTGCATTCGAAATCGTGCTTCCGCATTCATGGGTAAATAAAGTCGACCGCCAGGCAGATCGCGGCGGAATTGTCGGCATCTTATTCATGGCGCTCGCATTGGCAATCGTTTCATTTTCGTGCACAGGAATTATCGTTGGTGACTTATTGGTAATCGCCGCATCCAAGGGCGGAATTGCGCCTGTTGTCGGAATGTTTGGATTTTCGCTGGCATTGGCGTTGCCATTCATGTTATTTGCGATGTTCCCGGGATGGCTGAATTCTCTGCCAAAATCCGGTGGCTGGCTGAATACGGTAAAGGTTTCGCTCGGATTTTTGGAATTGGCCTTAGCTTTAAAATTCCTGTCGAATGCCGATCTCGTATTGCAATTGCACCTGCTTGAACGTGAGACTTTCCTCGCGATCTGGATAGTGATCTTTGCGATTTGGGGTTTTTATCTTTTGGGCAAGATCCATATGCCGCACGACTCGCCGCTGCCGTTCATTTCGGTAGGAAGAATGCTGCTTTCCCTTTTGGTTCTGTCGTTTACGGTCTATATGATTCCCGGGCTTTGGGGTGCGCCGCTAAAATTGATCAGTGCATTTCCGCCGCCACAGACATACAGTGAAAGTCCGCACGGATTTGGAAGCGAGGCATCGGCAAATATCCAGGCGCTTCCGGAAGGCGCGGAGTACGGTCCGCACGGCATCATATCATTTACCGATTACGCCAAAGGTCTTGCGTATGCCAAGCATGTCAACAAGCCGGTGATGATCGATTTTACGGGTTACGCATGTGTCAACTGCCGGAAAATGGAAAATAACGTGTGGTCTGATGAACAGGTTTTAAAGATCCTGAAAACGCAGGCGGTTGTTATTTCGCTTTATGTCGATGATAAGCGAAAGCTTCCGGAAAGTGAGCAGTACGTCAACAAAGAAGGCAAGAAGATCACAACGATCGGGAACAAATGGACCGACTTCATCATCACGCGATATCAGACAAACACGCAGCCGTATTATGTGCTTATTGACCATCAGGAAAACAAATTGATCAAGCCCGTCGGTTATACCCCGAATATTTCAGAATATAAGCAATGGCTCGAATCCGGAATTGACAAGTTTAAGAAGAACTAGTCGCCGTCTTCAAGTTCAAAAATTTCTTCGACGGGTTTTTTAAAATATTCCGCAAGCTTTAATGCCAGAACGGTCGACGGAACATATTTTCCTTTTTCCATAGCATTGATGGTTTGCCTGCTGACCTGAATCTCCTTTGCCAGCGTTTCCTGTGAAATGTTTGCGATCGCCCGCAAAACTTTAAGGTTATTCTTCATTTTCGACAGATTTATTTAAACGGTAGATCATCAAATGAAATCTGACAATGAAGAAAAATAACAGCGTGAACACGTTCGCGATCAATACATCGAAATAGAATGTTCCGTAGATGAAGATTGTAGCAAAAAGCATCACGGCAAAGTTGAAGTATACTGCCCAGACCAGGCTTTCATATCGAATTTTAGAGATCAATTCATCTTCATTACGAAGCTTGGAAAAGCCGGCGAGCAGGCCGCCAATAATAATCAGCACCAATAACAATTCATCAGCTATCGGGTTTTCGATAATTGAAAAGTAAGTCGTATCAGACATTAAACCATTATCTACAACGGCAAATACTTTACTCGTAAGACTTTTGTCGAAGTCAAAGTTGATAAATCGTAGGACAATTGCTGTCAGGAAAGAAGGCGCAAAAAGCAGCCATCCGAACAATCGCCATTTGGCGGGAAATAAGAATGATTGATTCATAATGGAAAGTTTATTTGTCCAAATGTAAAATATACTTTACAAATAGACAAATATTTCTTCCATCTTATTTCGATTTAGTAATTTAAGTTTTAGTGGTAAGTATACAGTCAGGTCATATCGTAAATATTTATACGAATTTCCTATTGTGTCTTTGCGCTAATCTCTTTATCATCTACAAAATATTTCTGCTCAGGATTTTATAGACCTCATTAATGTTATCGCCGCCTTTACCAAAATGTTTGACGATCGGCGCATCTTCATTGGTCAGCCAGATTTTTAATTCGGCATCAAGGTCAAGGATTCCCGCGCTTTCTTTTGAAAATTTCTTGATGCTGTGATACGGGATCGAAAGATAATCGACCTTCGTTCCAACCAATTGCTTCTCGGCAAGTATCAGTCTTTTATTTGTAAAAATAAACATGTCGCGCACGAGCTTGAAAGCTTTCTCGATGACTTCGCCTTCAATTAGCAATGGCTCGAATTCCTTTGAAATGTTTTCGATTGTGACCTCAGATGCGTTGCCCAGGATTGCATTAAATATTCCCATAATTGATGATTTAAAATTGCGTTCAAAGATACATCGCGATAAAAAATTCACCGGTAGAGTTAACGTAGTTTTATAATGAAGAAATGCGGGAAAACCGCACTTGTAAGCAGTTACGGAATAGTATCATTGCTAAAAATCCGATCATGCTTGTCAAGGTTTACGGTAGTGCGGTTTTTGGCGTCGATGCCACTACGATTACCATTGAAGTCAATATCGACAAGGGAATAGGCTATCACTTGGTTGGCCTGCCCGACAATGCCATCAAAGAAAGCAGTTACCGCATTGCGGCGGCCTTGAAGAACAATGGGTTTTCACTGCCGGGGAAAAAGATCACGATCAATATGGCTCCTGCCGACATGCGGAAAGAAGGTTCTGCATATGATCTGACCATTGCGATGGGAATTTTAAAAGCATCCGGACAGATAACAGCCGACGATCTCGAACGGTACATCATCATGGGTGAACTGTCATTGGATGGATCGGTCCAGCCTATCAAAGGAGCGCTGCCGATAGCCATCAAAGCAAAAGATGAGCAGATGAAAGGTGTTTTTCTTCCTAAACACAATGCGAAGGAAGCGGCGATTGTTTCAGGAATCGATGTCTACGGTGTTGATAATGTTATGGACGTCATTCAATTTTTCGATGGCAGGAACGCGATTGAACCTGAGCGATTCGACATCGAACTTGAATTTCAAAAGCACATTGAAGTTTACGAACACGATTTTAGCGACGTCAAAGGCCAGGAATCCATCAAACGATGCATGGAGATCGCAGCGGCAGGCGGGCACAATATCATACTGATCGGTCCGCCGGGCTCGGGAAAAACGATGCTTGCGAAAAGGCTTCCGGGCATCCTTCCGCCAATGACTCTCGCTGAAGCGCTGGAAACGACAAAGATCCACAGCGTAGCAGGCAAATTGAAAGAAGTCGGAATTATGAACAGACGCCCGTTTCGTTGTCCGCATCATTCCGCATCCGCGGTATCGATCGTTGGAGGTGGAAGTTATCCGCAGCCCGGTGAGATCAGCATGGCACATAATGGCGTTCTTTTCCTGGATGAACTTCCCGAATTTAAACGCGATGTACTCGAAGTCATGCGACAGCCGCTCGAAGATCGCGAGGTAACGATCACACGCGCGAAATTTACGGTGACATATCCTTCGTCGGTTATGCTTGTAGCGAGCATGAATCCCAGTCCGGGTGGCTATTTTGTCGACGCATCTACGTCAAGCACCGCATCACAAAACGAAATGCAGCGTTATATGGGCAAAATTTCAGGTCCGCTGCTTGACCGAATCGATATCCATATCGAAGTGACGCCCGTACCGTTCGACAAACTTTCCGAAGAACGAAAAGGTGAGACAAGCTCGGAAATTCGAGCACGGGTCACGAAAGCCAGAATGCTGCAGGCCTCAAGATTTGCAGACCATTCTTCAATAAATTACAACGCGCAAATGGGATCACGGCAAATTCGCGAGTATTGCCGCGCCGACGATTCGTCAATGGCTTTGCTTCGAACAGCGATGGAACGATTGAACCTTTCCGCGCGGGCATTTGATCGCATCTTAAAAGTTGCGCGGACAATTGCCGATCTTGAGGCTATGGAAGATATTAAGGCGCATCATGTAGCGGAAGCAATCCAATATCGAAGTTTGGACAGAGAAGGATGGAAGGCGTAAATACATCACGGCTGCTTGCTCGACTATTTCAGTAAACAACACCACAGTAAATCTTCAAAGGCGGTTTTGCGATTCACTCGTATCGATCAACGTCTGAAGCCTTGACAATCTCGTTTTTTCCTGCTTGGCGCTCATCACATGATAAATGCTAAGCTTTCGATACCCCTGTGGCTGTGCAGAAAAATAATCCCAAGCCTTTTTATTCTCCCTGAACCGTTTTTCGTATTCCGGATCGAGCACTTTGGCTTCATTTTCAAAGCTATAGATTGCTGACTTTTCCGGCGTACGCTTCTCAAATGCCGCGATCCCTGCCGGTTCCATCAAGCCTAGCTCCGTAAGTTTAGCTACCTTCTTGATATTGACGGCGCTCCAGATGCTGTTTTGCTTCCGCGGCGTGAACCGTAAGGCATATTTTTCATTGTCGATCGGGCGCATGACGCTGTCGATCCATCCAAAGCATAATGCCTGATCGACTGCATCCGACCATCGCAATTTTGCTTTACCTGTTCCGACTTTAAAGAATCCGACAAATACTTCTTTTTCCGACTTATGATTTTGTTCAAGCCATTTTCTGAAGTCGGCGCCATCTTTAAAGAAATTCGGTTCCATTAAAATCCTGTAATTCCCATTTCCCTGAAAGTGTTTCCCTGCTTTACATCGCCTGTCTGATAACCTTTTTTAAACCAGTACATGCGCTGTTCCGATGTTCCGTGTGTAAAAGAGTCCGGCGAAACGTCGCCCTGCATACGTTTTTGTATCGCATCGTCACCAACGGCTTCTGCAGCGCTCAATGCTTCTTCGATATCGCCGGGTTCAAGCATTTGGTTCATTTGCTGACTGTGATGCGTCCAGATTCCGGCGTAGAAATCGGCCTGAAGCTCTAGTGCAACCGACAACTTATTTGCGTCTTCCTGACTCAAGCTTGCCTGCATTTCACGAACACGCTGCGAAGTTCCCAGAAGTGTTTGGATATGGTGGCCAACTTCATGTGCAATTACATAAGCAATGGCAAAGTCACCGCCACGAGCGCCAAACCGCGATTGAAGTTCCTGGAAGAAGACCATGTCCATATAAATTTTCTGATCGGCAGGGCAGTAAAAAGGACCCGATGCCGAGCTTGCATTTCCGCAGCCGGTTTGAACGCCATCAGTAAAAAGCCTCAAAGTCGGTTCATCATAAGTTTCGCCAAATTCATTGAATACTTTGTGCCAGACATCTTCGGTGTACGCGACGACAACTTTTACAAATTTTCCAAGCTCCTGTTCCTCGGCAGTCAACGGGCGTTCTTGCGCAGGCTGTTCATATTGATTCGTCACACTTTCGAGTATCTGTCCGGAATCGCCACCCATAAACATGTTGATTACCAGTACGATCAGTCCGATTATACCGCCGCCCGCTACGAGTTTTCCGCCCGACATCCCGCGCGTATCCTCGACATTTCCGCTTTCGCGTCTTCCTAACCATTTCATAGTTCGTGATTTTAGTTAAACCAGTTTAGTAATTTTTTGACTTTTGACAATTTGCCCGAATAAGGCGCGTACCGCAATGGGATATCCAGCCAGGTTGGCCTCCGCACAATCGATTTTTTATGCGAAAAAGCATCAAAACTCGATTTGCCATGATATGAGCCCATGCCGCTTTGACCAACGCCTCCAAATGGCAGACGTCGGTTTGAAAAGTGAATGACGGTATCATTGATGCAGCCACCGCCAAACGGATATTTATTGATCATTCGGTCCGCAAATGATTTATCTTCCGAAAAGACATACAGCGAAAGCGGCTTTTCAAACTTCGAAATCACGTTCTCAATGTCAGATTCATTTTTGAAGGATAAAACAGGCAGCAACGGACCGAATATTTCGCCTGCCATAATGCCGCTTTCCATTTCAGGTTCGTCAATGATCGTGGGAGAAATATATTTCGTTTCGCGATCGGATGTTCCGCCAAAAACCACTTTTGTGTGATCGATCATGTTTATCAGACGGTCAAAATGTCCTTCGGATATGATACGGGGAAAATCAGGAGACAATTCCGGACTATCACCGTATGCACGCTTGATCTCTTCAATCAGCTTCGCAATCAGTTTTTCTTTTATCTGATGATCGGCAAGAATGTAATCAGGTGCCAGGCACGTCTGACCCGCGTTTAAGAATTTCCCCCAAACGATGCGCTTCGCGGCAATTTCCAAATTTGCGGAACGGCCAACGATGCACGGACTTTTCCCGCCAAGTTCCAGTATTACCGGAGTCAGGTTTTCAGCCGCGGCTTTTGCGACAACGGTTCCGACGCGAACGCTCCCGGTAAAAAATATCAAATCCCATTTTCGCTCCAATAACAATTGGGTGGCCTCAGCACCGCCGTGATATACTTCAACATGCATCGGGTGAAAGGCTTCCACGACGATCACTTCAATAATTGATGCCGTGTTTGGCGTCAGTTCCGAGGGCTTCAGAATTACCTGGTTTCCCGCTGCGACAGCCGCAATCAATGGCGACATCGCGAGCATAAAAGGATAATTCCAGGGTGCGATCACCAAAACTTTTCCAAACGGTTCGCTGTAGATCTTATCGGTTGAAGGAAAGTTCAGTAGCGAAGGCATTACGGTTTTAGGTCTTGACCATGACTTCAGATTTTTTATCGTGTGATTTAAGTCTGAAATGACATATGACGTTTCGGTAACAACTGCCTCGAACTCCGACTTTTTAAAATCGTCGTTCAGCGCCTTGATGATATTTTTTTCATGTTTTTGGACGACGCTCAGCAATCTGATCAATGACTTTTTACGGTAATCGACGTCGGTTCGAAAATCTTTTAATATGACGTTATCCACGCTTACAATGAAAATCCATAACCGATATAAACATCGGCCTGGTTGCTGTTGTTGATCAATGCGGTGAAAAGCGATGATGATCCGACGAAAAATCCGTAAGCCCGAAAACCTGCGCCTGCGGAAAATCCTGAAATTTCATTTATCGATAGCGGTACAAATGCCTCAAGGCTGCCGAATAAATAGCGTGGAGTCAGCGATACAACATTCTCATTGGCAATCTGGTCGTTCTCTTCATCCTTTTTCATTTTTTGCTGCAAATAGCCCGTCACAAAAAAATCGGGAATGACGCGGACATCAGCGTAAGCTATAAGCAATGTCGGAAGTGCGACTTTAAAATCCGTACGGTTATTATCGGTGCGGCTCAAAAATCCGCTTTGAAGCAGGATTTCTTCAATCTCTTTAAGGCTTGTCACGTTCTCAAATTGATTCAAGTTCAAGGCGTCTGTTCCCTGGATCGATAAAAGATAATTAGTAGATGAATTGTTTGAAGATTTAAACGTCATGCTTCCGATATTCCGCACCGAAAGTCCGGCGTTAAGCCTGTAACCGCCGTTACCGGAATTATCTTTCATCCTGTAATTGACACCGATATCAGCTGCGAGTCCGTTAAGTTTCCCAAACATCGATGAAAAATAGTCGCCTGCATCGGTAAAATCATCGCCGAGATTTCCGGAATATGCGATATTCAAATTTGCCTGGGTATCGGTCATCGTTGCAACGCCAAGATTGTTATTGATCGTCCCGGTAAACCTGTCGGCGCCAAAGTTTGCGTAGGATCCCGGAAACAAAATTTTTAAAGTAATGCCTGCGCCAAAAGAATGTTCTTCGTCATCCAAAAAGTTCCTTGCTGCCGACAGCCCGATTTCGCCCCATGTAGTTCCGTTCAGCCTTTGGTTGGCATCGTTGCTGATCGTTGTCGATCCCAAGATCGAATTTAGTCCCGCATTCGCAATTGCATCACCAATGTTGGTATCTACTTCAACAATGTCGATTCTTGCATGGGCACGAGTTGAAAACGCGAACGCCCATTGTTCATATTTATAGACGATGCCGGGTCCGACGATCTCGCCGTCGATTTTGAAATTGGCATTCTCGCTGCCTTCAAATATTTTATCTCCGAGATCTTCCCCGCCGACAAGGTCGTTAAAGCCGACTTTGTTACTGGATGCCACGACGCTTGGCGCAATAATATTGATTTCGTACTTAGATCGGATGTTGGCAAATTCGGCCGGATTGATACCGCCGTTAATGATGCCTGTGCGCGAAGAGGTATTGATACCTGAAAAATGCTGCTGTGCAAATCCTGAAAATCCAAAGAATAGGATAAGGATTGCGATCGACTTTTTCATAACCCAATTTTTGCTTGAAGTTACAGATTTTTGTCGTAATCCGATTACACAATTTTGCAGTTTCGATTATATAATTCAGATGGAATTCCAAATTGGATCATCCGGAACCGATGCTGTAATTTCGATGGATTCCTTCGTAACCGGGTGAATAAACACCAGCTTTCGTGCATGCAGATGAATTCCGCCATCGGGATTGCTTCGTTTTGAACCGTATTTTAAATCACCTTTTATGGGAGAACCGATTGCAGATAATTGTGCCCGGATCTGATGGTGACGCCCGGTATGAAGTTCGATTTCGAGTGCTGTATAATTTTGAAGCTGTTTAATGATCTTGTACTCGAGCTTCGCATGTTTACTGTCTGCAACTTCTTTTAAATGTGCTTTTGATGTATTCGATTTTTCATTCCGAAGCAGAAAATGCTCAAGCGTGGCAGATTCGTTCTCGGGGCGGTTTTGAACGACAGCCCAATAAATTTTTTGTGTTTCCCGGTTTTTAAAAAGATCGTTAAGCCTCGAAAGGCTTTTGGAAGTACGTGCAAAAATAACAATACCGGTCGTTGGACGGTCGAGCCGGTGGACAACACCCAAAAATACATCACCGGGTTTTTGATATTTGTCCTTGATATATTCTTTTACGATATCCGCAAGCGGCTTGTCACCGGTTTTATCGCCTTGAACAATATCACCAACACGCTTGTTAACTGCGATGATGTGATTGTCTTCGAAGAGTATTTGAAGGTTAT
>CBDUBJ010000020.1:0-38735 GCA_965365355.1 uncultured bacterium | reverse complement strand
AGTTGACAATTGATAATTGAGATGTCACAGCAGTCTCGTCTAACAAATTAAAAATCTACAATCTAACAATCTATTCTCGAACAATCTACTTATCCCGATACAAAAAGTAATACGCTTCAGTATTATCCAAATAAGCGCCATCGAAACCGGCGTCGAGTATTTTCTTTAGGTAAGAATCATCGTTGCCAAATATGATCTCCTGCCATTCCGGTTCCCAATATTTTACCCAATATTCGTCCTCGTAACCTTCGTACCTTTTGGCAAGCCAGTCGGGTTCGCCCAATTTCCAGTTGAGTTTCCAGTAATAGCGCCAGTTTTCCGCGGCACCGATATTCATATAGCATATCACTAACCGTTTGCCACCGTTTGCTTTCGTTTTCAATCTCTCGATTTCGGCAGGCGTATACATGTTCTTGCGGTAGAAAAACAAGTCGATCGTGATCATATCGAAATTCGTCTTCGAAACTTTAGAAATAAGGTCTTCCTTGTTGTCGAACTTACCGTTATTGATCAGATACAGATAATTACGCACCTGCGACATGTCTGTTATATTGTCGGCATTCTCGTTAGGAATTTGTTTCGGGATAATGTTGTAGTGATAATTTTCCTTTGACCTTGGAAAGCAGATAAATCCAAGTTTTTCGTTCCTATCTATCGCATCCTTGATATTGGCGTCTTCGCTGATGAATTCCGAAACCATGACAGGCTTTTTCGCACGCAACTTTTTCAAAAGCTCAATACGATACTCATCTGGACTGTACGTGCCGTTGTAAAACAATTCCTCCACAGCGAACGCATCGATCGCATTGATATACTCATCGGCAAAAGCACCCTCGGGTTTGGCATTCACGAAACCCAATTCGGGACCGTTCTGCGGAATGATGATAAATCCGGGTTTACGTTCACGAGAATATTTTGCAAGGTCAATGACAAACTGCTGCATTTTTTCCGCCGGCGTTTTTTTCTTTGGTGTATCTTTCTTTTCATTGCATCCGGGCGCAATTCCGAAAAGCAATGCAGACAGCACAAGAACTGGAAATAGCCTTACGCCCTGAAATAACATGATGCTGATCACAGTAATTTTTCTTATAAAGATAGACAATTAGCACATGTTTTACCTAAGTGAAACGCCAAGTTCAGATTGAAGGTTTTGCGTCAGCTTATTCATGATCTTATCGATTTGCGAATCGGTAAGCGTTTTTGAATTATCCTGCAGAATGAAACTAACCGCATATGATTTCTTGCCCTGCGGCAGATTGTCGCCTGAATAAACATCGAAAAGATTAATATCCTTCAGCAACGATTTCTCCGATTGCCTTGCAACCCTATATATGGAATCGAAGCTTACGGTTTCATCGACAAGCATCGCAAGGTCGCGACGGACTTCGGGATATTTCGGAATTTCAGTGTAACGTATTTTGTTTACGATCAGTTTCAGAACCAGATCCCAATTAAAATCGGCGTAGAAAACTTCCTGCTTGACATCAAAACGCTTTAAAATCGAATTCTTCACGGCACCAAATTCAACAACAGTATGCTCGCCTGCAACCATGGCAATGCCTTCGGAAAACAGATCGGAATTTACCGGAATCATCTGCAGCTTCTCGATGCCCAACCGCGACAGTATCGATGTCACATAACCTTTAAACATAAAGAAATCCGAATTCTTTCGCGGCTTTGCCCAGCTTTCCTGAATTCTGTTGCCGGTGACAAACATCGAAAGGTGCTTGCGCTCGAAGAAATGCGTTTCGATCTTATGGTAAGTTTTTCCGAACTCAAATAATTTCAGATCAAGATTACGCCTGTTGATGTTATATGAAATCGCTTCCATTCCCGACAATAACATCGACTGGCGCATGGCAGCGAGGTCATTGCTCAAAGGGTTCAGCATCGTAACCTTTTCGGCATCGGGAGAATTTGTGATCGCCGCATAATCTGCAGATGTCAGCGAATTCGCCATCATTTCATTAAAACCGTGCGATACCAGCTGCGATGCGATGATGTTTTGGACTTTGTAATCTTCCGTTCGCGGCGAATAGGCGAGTGTCGCGTGGAATTTCTTGGTGAAATTGATGTTGTTGTAACCGTAAACGCGTAAAATTTCTTCGATAACATCGATCTCACGCGTGACATCGACGCGATAGGCCGGAACTACGATTCCGAGGCCGGCATCAGACATTGAGTTGACTTTAATATCAAGCGATGCCAATATCTTTTTAATCGTTTCCTTCGGCAATTCCTGCCCGATTAGCTTTGCAGCTTTGTTGTAGTTCAGGAATATGGTATTGTCTTCGATCTTTTTTGGATAGATGTCAATCAGGTCCGATGTAATCTCGCCGCCAGCTACTTCCTGAATCAGCAAGGCAGCACGTTTCAGCGCATATTCCGTGATGGCAGGATCGATGCCACGCTCAAAACGGAATGAGGCATCCGTGCTCAGTCCGTGGCGTTTTGCGGTTTTTCGAACGCTGACGGGATTAAAGTAAGCGCTTTCCAAGAATATGGCCTGCGTAGATTCGGTTACGCCCGAATTTTTTCCTCCGAATACACCGGCGATGCACAGCGGACCGTTTTCGTCACAGATCAAAAGATCGTCTTCGTGCAAGTTGCGTTCAACATCGTCCAATGTCAGCAGCTTTGTTCCTGCAGGCATCGTTTTTACGACAATCTTGCCCGAAATTTTCGACGCATCAAAAGCATGAAGCGGCTGCCCAAGCTCATGAAGTACGAAATTCGTTACGTCCACAACATTGTTTTTTGGAGTTATGCCGATGGATTTAAGGCGATGTTGCAGCCATTCCGGTGACGATGACACTTTAACGCCCGAAATGGTAACGCCGCAATAACGCGGTGCGAGCTTGCCGTCTTTCACATCGACATCAATCTTAAGGGTGCGCTTGTCGACCTTGAACTTGCTTACCGATGGTGTAATCAATTCGACATGTTCATTCTTTTGAAGCAGTCCGGCACGCAGATCACGCGCAACGCCCATATGGCTCATTGCATCGGAACGGTTTGGCGTGAGGCCAATCTCAAAGATCTCATCGTTCTCAATCTTAAAAACCTGTGCTGCAGGAGTTCCGGGTTTCAGCAAAGCGTCCAGCACCATGATGCCATCGTGACTGTCGCCCAGGCCCAGTTCATCTTCGGCGCAAATCATACCGTGGCTTTCAATATCGCGGATCTTTCCTTTACCGATGCGGAGCGCTTCGCCGTTTTTATCATACAGAGTCGTTCCGATCGTAGCGACAGGAACTTTCTGGCCTGCTGCAACATTCGATGCGCCGCAAACGATTTGAAGCGGCTGCTCGGCACCGATGTCAACCGTAGTTACTTTTAAGCGGTCGGCCGACGGATGTTTTTCGCAAGTTAAAACCTGACCGACAACAACACCTTCGAGGCCGCCTTTAACCGACTGGTATTTTTCGATGACTTCAACTTCGAGTCCGAGATCTGTCAGCAATGCCGCAATTTCAGTTGATTTACTATCGGTTTTAATAAACTGCCTTAGCCAGTTATAGGAAATTTTCATTGGTCGGGTTTAAATACGGCTGCAAAGATAACAATTGGAAGCCTATTGTAGAAAAGCATAAAGAGGCAAAAAAATGAAAGTTATCAAGAATGGAATTATAAAAGTTCGCCAATGTGTTTGCCTATGTTTTCGGCGATTTTTCCAGTTGGAAGATCGTTGGCATCATTACCGAACGGATCTTCGATTTCCTCCGCAATGAGTTCAAGGCTGGCAAGGACATAAAAGATAAAAACCACGACCGGGATCACATAATATCCAAGGCTGAATACATATCCAAATGGCAGCGTCATCACGTAAAAGAAAATGAACTTTTTGATGAAAGCGCTGTACGAATAGGGAATAGGCGTGTTTTTGATGCGTTCACATGCGCCGCAGATCTCTATTAATGATGTGATTTCTGTGTTGATGACAATCAATTGATCGCCGGACAATTGTTTGGATTCATAAAGCGAGTTGACTTTTGAAAAGATCATCTTAGCAATATAATTCGGAACATGGCGGCCATCCATCGACGGGCCCGGCTGGTTTTCCCACAATTGCTCCGCTGTCTGCTGATCCGTTAAATGTCGATGCAGCGCTTCAGCATATTTCGCAATCAGTTTCTTCAAATATTCACGGTCGGCTTCATCATTTAGGATGACACTGAGTTTCATTGCGAGGTTCCGACTGCTGTTCACTAAAGTTCCCCACATTTTGCGGCCTTCCCACCAGCGATCGTATGCCGTATTTGTCCTGAAAACCAAAAGCAGGGAAATCACGAAGCCAAGCATGCCGTGCATGATCGTAATATTCTTTAAATGGTCGTCCTGGGACAGATTCCAAATCTCCATTTCAAGAAATCCTATTACGCATGAATAAATCCCGATGCCAATCATCATTGGTACCAACGTCCGGAACGTATCCGCTTTATGAAATCTGAAAATGAAAGTAAACCAGTCTTTTGGGTTGTAGGAAATCATCCGGCGATTTTGTGTAAATGTATCAGAATGTCAGATTTCCTGCAAGCTCTTTGAGTGAGATTTCCGATAATTTCGCCTGGAATAATGCATCAAAATACCTGACACGCGCATTGATATAATTTAGTTGAGCCGTACGAAGTTCAAAAGTCGTAATCGTGCCGATGCGAAATTTTTCGTTTGTAATATCGAAGTTTTGCCTGGCTAACTGCTGATTTGTTTCTTCGATTTCGATCAGGCTGATATTTGTGAGATACGATTGATATGCCGTGGAAAGCTGCGAACGAAGCAACTGATCTTGCCGTTCGATGGCAACTGCAGAATTGTCGATCTGCAACTTTGCAATCCGTTCATTTCGCTTCTGAAGAAATCCATTAAAGATATTAACCGACGCGCCGATGCCGTAAGTTAACCCGCGGGCATACGATTCTGATGTAAATCCAAGGCTGTTCTTTGATTCATTAAAATTATAACCGGTATTGACGCTGACTGTCGGAAACCGCGCGGCACGGACTTGCTTTAATTGAAGTTCCGCCACACGTTTGCCAATAACCTGAGCCTGCAATCCGGGATTTTGCTTTTCCGCAAGCGTGATAAGATCGGGAAGGAGCAAAGTGCTGTCAATCCGGACCGAATCGACGACTGAAAAAGGAGTGTTGACATCGCGCGCCATGATTTCATTAAGCCGGATCTTTGTATTGGCAAGTGATTCGCGCTGCCGCAGTAAAGAAGTCTTGTCGGTATTTAAATCAACCTGAGCATTCAGCACTTCAAGTCGGGCAGCTTTTCCAATTGAAAACCGGTTTTGTGCGAGCGTCACGCGCTGTTCCGAAATGACGATCGCAGTATCGAGCGCTTTAACCTGTTGTTCCTGCTGGACGATATCAAAATATGTCGTCATCACATCGCCAACACGGGTTATTATTACCTGCTGCAGTTTAGCCTTACCGAGTTTCTGCAATTCCTGAAGTTGATCATAACGCGCAAACATCCTAAAACCGTCGAAGATCGTCCAATCGAGTGAAACGCCGTAAGCCAAATTGTTGTTCCGCGCATCATCAAGTGAAAGCCTGGTTCCGTCGGCCCGTATCTGCGAGGTCGTCTGCACGCTGTTGTTGTCGACGATGCTTGCATCAACGCGTGGCAAAATTCCGGCATTGGCAAGACTGACGTTCTGCTCATCGATCAGTAATTCATTGGACGCGATCCTGATGTCGTAATTATTCTTTAACGCAATCGCAACCGCATCTTCAACAGTTAAAAGCTCCTGTGCAGATGCTGTCAGAGAAAGTATAAAAAATGCAAAAAGTGCTTTAAGCTTCATGGGCAAGCGATTTTTCGTAAAGATCGATTTTGTCAAATTCAGGACGATGTTTCTTCTCGCGCGACCACATCAGATAGATCGCAGGAATCACAAAAAGCGTTAGGATCAACGAGAATAAAGTTCCGCCAACGATCACAACACCCATTCCGATACGGCTTGTCGAAGCGGCGCCAAGCGACAATGCAATTGGCAACGCACCAAGTGCAATGGCCAGACTCGTCATCAGGATTGGCCGCAACCGGGATTCGGATGCTTCCAGTATCGCTTCTAATTTGGGTTTTCCCTGTTCGCGAAGTTGGTTTGCAAATTCCACGATCAGGATCCCGTTTTTGGTAACAAGCCCGATAAGCATGATCGTTCCGATCTGGCTGAAGATATTCCATGTCTGATCAAACAACCATAATGAAAACAATGCTCCGGCTACTGCCATCGGAACGGTAAGAATGATGATAAACGGATCGATGAAACTTTCGAACTGCGCAGCAAGAATCAGGAATATCAGCAAAAGCGCCAATCCAAATGCAAATGCCGTATTCGAATTCGATTCAGCGAAATCGCGTGATTCACCGCCGAGATCGGTCGTAAAACTGTCGTCGAGTACTTTTTCGCGAATGCGTTCCATGGCGTCGATTCCGTCGCTTATCGATTGTCCGGGTGCAAGGCCTGCTGAAACCGTCGCCGACATATATCGGTTGTTATGATACAATTGCGGCGGGCTGCTTTGTTCCTCGATCGTAACCATGTTATCGAGCTGGATCAACTGACCATCTTCGCTTTTTACAAACATGGAAGTCAGATCGATCGGCGCGTTACGGTCTTTTTTATCAAACTGCCCCATGACCTGATACTGCTTTCCGTTCATCATAAAATAGCCAAAGCGTTGTCCGCTAAGGGAAAGCTGCAAAGTCTGCGCAACATCGATAACAGAAACGCCGAGGCTTTGCGCTTTGTCGCGATCAATTGTTACATAGATCTCAGGCTTATTGAATTTCAGGTTGACATCCACAGTTGAAAAGGTCGGATCCTGCGAAGCTTCTTCCATAAACTGCGGAATCTTTTCCTGCAATTTTTCGAAGTTCTGTGCCTGAATGATATATTGGATCGGAAGTCCGCCGCGCCTGTTCACGGCGATCGTCGGCTGTTCTGAAACATTTGTTTTGGCTTCGGGAAGTGTTTTGGATAATTTTGTAATGCTTTCCGCAACTTCTTTTTGTGATCGCTCACGTTCTGAAGGATCAACCAACGCAATTCGCGCGCGGCCTGTATTGACCGATCCTGAACCCCAGCCGGGCGAAGTAATGATCAATCCAACTTTCTTTTCGGAAATGGAATCGGTGATCAGAACGTCAAGTTCCTGCATGAACCTGTCCATATAATCGTATGAAGCGCCTTCCGGAGCGGTAACATTGATCGAAACCATCGATCGGTCGTCATAAGGTGCCGTTTCTTTTTGAAGTGTCGCAAAGAAAAGCCAGATCAAGCCGATGCACGCAAGCAAAATCGGGAAACTCAGCCATTTTCTTTTCATAAAACTGCCGAGCGCTTCAGCGTATCCCGTATTCATTTTCTGAAATAGTGGTTCAGACCAATCGTAAAATCTAGATCTTTTTTGCTCGCCGCCTTTTATCAGATAAGCGTTAAGCATCGGCGTCAGCGTAAGCGATACAAATGCCGATATGAGAACGGCGGCGCCGATGACAACGCCAAACTCGCGGAACAATCGTCCGACAAATCCTTCGAGGAAGATCACCGGAAGAAAGACCGCAGCAAGCGTGATCGAAATTGAAATCACGGCAAAAAAGATCTCGTTTGATCCTTTGACGGCCGCTTCAATCGGCGACATGCCTTCTTCGACTTTCTTATAAATGTTTTCGGTGACAACGATTCCGTCATCAACCACGAGTCCTGTGGCAAGAACGATCGCGAGTAACGTCAAAACATTGATCGAAAAACCAAACAGCCACATGATAAAAAATGTTGCGATAAGTGAAACCGGAATGTCTATCAGCGGACGAAATGCAATCGCCCAGTTGCGGAAGAAAAGGTATATGATCAGAATTACCAAAATGATTGAAATTGCAAGGGTTTCAACCACTTCTGTTACTGCTTTTTTGACGAATACCGTATTGTCCAACGCGATGTTGAGCTTGATGTCTTTTGGCAGGTCTTTTTTAAATTGCTCGAATTCCTTATAGAAACCGTCAGCAATGTCAAGATAATTCGTGCCGGGCTGTGGAATGACCGCCAATCCGACCATCGTCTGTCCCGATTCGCTCAATTTTGTTTCAAGGTTCTCAGCTTCGAGTGCTGCGCCGCCAACGTCACTAAAACGAACGATCTTTTCTCCGTCGGCGACGATAATGATGTTGTTGAATTCTTCTTCAGTGGATAGATTTCCGATGGTTTTGACGGTCAGCTCTGTATTGGCGCCTGTCAGTTTACCAGAAGGAAGTTCGACGTTTTGCGATTCGAGTGCGGTCCGGATATCGGCAACTGTAAGTCCGTACGATGAAAGCCGCACAGGATCTATCCACAAACGCATTGCATATTTCCTGTTTCCCCAAATCTGGACACTGCTGACGCCGGGAATGGTCTGAAGCCTTTCGGCAATGACATTCTCGGCATAATCTGATAGTTCAAGTGTATTTTTTGAATCCGACTGTACCGTCATCGCGATGATCGCTTCCGAATCGGCATCCGCTTTTGAAACCACCGGCGGCGCATCAATATCCTGTGGAAGCTGCCGGACGGCCTGCGACACTTTATCACGGACATCGTTTGCAGCTTCTTCGAGGTCTTTATCAAGATTAAATTCTATCGTAATATTACTCGAGCCCTGATTGCTGGAAGATGTGATGTTGCGGATACCATCGATCGAATTGATCGCCTTTTCCAACGGCTCCGTGATCTGCGATTCGATGATATCTGCATTCGCTCCGGTATAATTTGTCCGCACGGAAATCTGCGCCGGATCTATCGAAGGAAATTCCCTTATTCCGAGATATGTATAGCCAATGATTCCAAAAAGGATCAGTGAAAGGTTCATCACGATCGTGAGCACCGGACGCTTTATGGACAGAGTGGATAAGCTCATTTTATTGATTTATGATCCTGACATTTACGGGTGCTTCGTCGCGAAGTGACATGACTCCGGTTGTCAGTACAGTATCTCCGGCCTTAAGCCCGGATGTTATTAAGATATTTTTTTCAGTTCGGGCACCGGTTTCGACAATTATTTCTTTTGCTTTTCCGTTGCGCGCAACGAATATTTTTTTTCCGTTTTGGATCGGGATCAGTGCTTCGGTTGGAACCAGTAATGCATCGGTTATCTTTTCCAGCGGAAGCATGACGTTTGCAAAAGTCCCGGGAATCAGTTTGCCTTCAGGATTATCAGCAATTGCACGCAAACGCAAGGTTCTTGTTTCAACCTCTATTTCGGGCTCCATAGCGTAGATCTTTGCTGTAAAGTTTTCGTTTGATCCGGCGACGGTAAACGATAATGTCCCGCCATTTTTCATCTGTGATGCATACTTTTCAGGGATCGAAAAAGTGATTTTTACCTGCGAGGTATTTACCAGTTTTGCAACAACGGTTTCAGGCGTAACGTAAGTTCCCTTTGATATTGAACGCAAACCAATTTTTCCCGAAAAAGGCGCACGGACAGTAGCTTTGGCAAGTTGTGCGTTGATCAGTTGCGATTCCGACTGGGCAGATTTGAAATCGGCACTCGCGATATCATATTCTTCCTGGCTGATGGCTTCTTTCTGAAGCAGGAGTTTTGCGCGACGTTCATTTTCTGATGCCAGGTTTTGGGCCGTCCGTGTTTTTCCAAGCTGTGCGCGAAGCTCGAGATCATTGACCTTAAAAAGAACCTGGCCTTTCCGAACCATGCTGCCTTCATTAAAATTGATGGATTCGACAATTCCGGAAACTTCGCTTCGGATATCGACCTGTTCATTGGCTTCTATGGATCCTGACAGTGAAAGATTGTTGGCAAACTCCACAGGTTCCAAAATAATTCCCGCTACGCGCGCCGGCATTTTATTATTTCCGCGATCGCCCTCTGCGTTTTTTTCGGTATTGTTTTCACTGATTCGGTAAAATATGAAAGCTGCAAGGCCGAGGATCAATATGGCGTAGATAATATATTTGAATTTCATTCTGAACTTAGGATTGAGCTGCAAAACTACGGGTTATGGTGCGGAATCATTTTGCAGTTTACTATTATTTAACAATAGTTACTATAAGAATAATCTGATGTAATTTTAATCGAATTGCGCGAAAATTTGTAGTGTCAATCGGAAAATCTGCTAGCTGATGAGATTCCAAATATCCTTTTTCTGCGACATTGACCTGAACGCATAATTCACCATCGCATTTTCCGGCCGCGCCAGGCTTGGATCTTCCTTTAAAAGATTGATGGCACAATGCCGCGCCGTGATCAAAATCTCTTTATCGGCAATCAAGTCGGCGATCTGAAGGTTAAGTACGCCGCTTTGCTGTGTTCCCATAAGGTCGCCCGGGCCACGAAGTTTCAGGTCGACTTCTGCAATCTCAAAACCGTCATTTGTACGGCACATGGTTTCAAGCCGGGTTTTTGTATCGTTGCTTAGCTTTTGTCCGGTCATCAGGATGCAATAGCTTTGTTCGGCACCGCGCCCAACACGGCCACGCAATTGGTGAAGTTGCGACAGACCAAATCGTTCGGCACTTTCGATGATCATGACGCTGGCGTTTGGAACGTTTACGCCGACTTCAATTACTGTAGTGGCAACCATGATATTGGTTTTTCCGTCGGCAAACCTGCGCATTTCCGATTCTTTTTCGGAAGGTTTCATTTTGCCGTGAACGATCGAGACGGAATATTGCGGAAGCGGGAAATCGCGGGAAATGCTTTCGTAACCGTCCATCAGATCTTTGTAATCCATCTTTTCACTTTCCTGTATCAAAGGATAAACAATATAGATCTGGCGGCCTTTCGCAATTTCATCACGAATAAATTTCCAAACCTTTAAGCGATTGCTGTCAAAACGATGAACGGTTTGAATGGGCTTTCTGCCGGGCGGAAGTTCATCGATCACAGAAATGTCCAGATCGCCGTACAGACTCATGGCAAGCGTACGTGGAATAGGAGTGGCGGTCATCACCAAAACGTGCGGTGGAATGATGTTCTTTTTCCAGAGCTTTGAACGCTGTTCCACACCAAACCTGTGCTGCTCATCGATGATTGCCAGGCCAAGATTTTTAAACTGAACTTTATCCTCAAGCAGTGCGTGCGTTCCGATTATAATATGCAGACTGCCATCTTCAAGCGCACTATGGATTTGTGTGCGATCCGATGCTTTGGTCGATCCGGTCAACAGCCTGATGTTGATATTTAATCCTGTCGCAAGTTCTGTCAGTCCATTAAAATGCTGCGTTGCAAGGATCTCCGTTGGCGCCATGAGACAAGCCTGGAAACCATTATCGAGCGCGATAAGCATCGACATAAGGGCAACAATCGTTTTTCCCGATCCGACATCGCCCTGCAACAGGCGGTTCATTTGCGCAGGTTTTCCCATATCGTTGCGGATCTCTTTAAGCACACGCTTTTGTGCATTCGTC
The DNA here is from genome assembly GCA_965365355.1 of uncultured bacterium. Lineage (GTDB taxonomy): Bacteria > Bacteroidota > Bacteroidia > Flavobacteriales > Flavobacteriaceae > Flavobacterium. The sequence goes on along the minus strand of CBDUBJ010000020.1, from coordinate 27,319 downwards.
AAAGGAAAAGGCAAATAATCGTTAAAAAACTCGTTGAAATAGTGTCCGACGATCTCAAAGGGATGTCCTTTTATTTTATTCTTCCTGATCAGATTTTTAGAGATCAGCATCAATTGGATATAGAAAAGCTCTTCGAATTTCAGCCGGAATCTGGCTTTGGATAAAATTTCCGCGCTTTTAGGGAAATGAATATTAAACAAAGCCGCATTTTTTGGAATAAGGTCGAGCTCTTTAGAAATGGATTCCGGCAAGGTCTCATAAAATTTCGCCTGAGTTTCCTTGAAAAGATTCTCAATGATCCTGCTGATGGTCCGATTGGAAATTCCACGCGCGGCAAGGGTTTCGGTTGATGGATATATCGCTTGCATCGATGAGCGCAATCCCTGTTGATGTTCAGTCAGCAATTCCATTTCAGGATGCGGCATGCTGAACATTCCGTTAAACGAATTGCATTTTCCAAAGACAACCATCGGAACATTCATTTTTACATTTTCCTGAATCCATTTCTGGCCTTGAAACCATACAAGTTCCATTTCGCCCGTGCCATCTGAAAATGTAGCGACCAGCCGTTTTCCTCGCTTTTGCTCGACAGTTCTAAGATGGACGATCTTTCCGATGATCTGCATCTCGGAAGGATTTTCGCGCAGTTCGGATATCCGATAATATTTCGTCCTGTCGATATAGCGGTTTGGAAAGAAGTTGAGCATGTCGGCGTAAGTGCGGATGCCCAATTCTTTTTTTAGCAAATCTGCGCGCGCCGGACCAACACCTTTAAGGAATTCAATCTGTGTTTGAAGTAAGTCTTTTACTATCGCCATCGGGACGAAGATAAACCTAAATTGCAGAATTTGAAAACGGTAAAACCGCCTTTTGTACGTATATTTGGCAATCAGATTTACGCCGGAATGAGAAATATTTTATTGCTGATTTTAACTTCGTCAATCGCTTTCTGTCAACAAACTGAAAATGTTGATTTTAAAAAGATTAACGCTTCGATCGAAATTGATACGTCGGCCCGGAAAGTTATCGGAAAAGTGTTATTTGAAGCCGAAATCAAACAAGCTGTTGATACAATCTTCATCGATGCCATCGATATGACTTTCTCAGATATGACAATCAATGGAAAGTGGGTCGAATTCAAATCAGACCATAAAAAATTAAAGCTTTTCCAAGGCTACAGATCAGGCAAAAATATAATTGAATTTGCATACGAAGCGCGGCCGCGGCAGACTATGTATTTCACAGGAAAAGATGAAACGTACCAAATTTGGACGCAAGGTCAGGGAAAATATACAAGTCATTGGCTACCAAGTTTTGACGATGTGAATGAAAAGCTGGTTTTTCAGTTGTCAATCGGTTTCGACAGTTCGTTTACGGTTCTTTCCAATGGCGTTTTAAAGAATAGGAAAACAACCGGCAACACAACGTCGTGGTCGTATCAAATGAAAAAGCCGATGAGTTCGTATCTTGTCATGCTTGCGATCGGCAAATTTGCGCATAAAAAGTCGAAGGCTTCGTCGGGCGTTCCACTTGAGATGTATTATCATATTTCGGATGCAGACAAGGTCGGCCCTACATATCGGCATACTGAGCGGATCTTTAATTATCTCGAAAAAGAAATAGGTGTGAAGTATCCCTGGCAAATTTACAAGCAGGTTCCGGTGCGCGACTTTTTGTACGCGGGCATGGAAAATACGACAGCAACTGTTTTTGCGCAAGATTTCGTTGTCGATGAGACCGGTTTCAACGATCGGAATTACATCAATGTCAATGCACATGAACTTGCCCATCAATGGTTTGGCGATCTTGTGACCGCAGCATCAGGAAAGCATCATTGGCTACAGGAAGGATTTGCGACATATTACGCGTTACTCTCTGAAAAAGAAGTATTTGGAACGGATTATTTCAATTATCAATTGTATAACATGGCTGTCGATTTGCGCGACGCTGCAAAAGCCGGAGATACGATTCCGATTTTGAATGAAAAGGCGAGTTCCCTGACATTCTATCGAAAAGGAGCGTGGGCTTTGCATGTATTGCGAACTGCTGTCGGCGAATCACATTTCCGAAAGGCCGTCAAATCATACTTGAAAAAACATTCGTTTCAAAATGTTGTCACAGAAGATTTTTTAACAGAAATCAATAAAGTATCTGATTTCAATACTGACGCATTTGTGCGCGATTGGCTATCGGTTGGTGGATTCAGATATGACGAAGCCATTACACTGCTTAGAAAAAATGCGTTCATGGAAAAATTGCTGACGGTTCATGCGATGTCGTCCTTACCTTTTGAAGAAAAGCGTGATCAATTTACGACGGTATTAAAATCTGATGCATATCATCCGATTAAAGAAGAAATTATTTACCAGATCCAGGACGTTCCATATGCTTTAAAGCAAGATTTGATCAAGGCTGCTTTAGATACAGGCAGTATCGAAGTGCGTCAGGCCGTCGCGCGAACAATGGCTGGAATTCCATTGGAAGCATATCCGATTTTTGTCACATTGCTCGATGACAAATCTTATATCACAAAGGAAATTGCGATCAATATGCTTTATGGGCAATTTATCGATAGGCGGTTTGAAATTCTGGATAAAACTGACAAGGTAATTGGCTTCAACGATCGAAACCTTCGCACGCTATGGCTGACACTTGCTTTATCCACCGACAATTACAGAAATGAGCGCAAAGTGAATTATTATGATGAACTGATTCGATATGCCGGCGCGGATTACGAGGCAACTGTCCGACAGAATGCGCTTGAAAAACTGCTGTATTTAAATCCGGATGACGTCAACGTATTGCGGCTGATGATTCCGCCATTAACGCATCACCGCTGGCAGTTTTCAAAGTTTGCACGTGATAAGATCCGTGAATTGATTAAGACCGATAAATACCGCAAATTCTATTTGGAACAGCTTTCTAAAATCGACGGTCCGGAAAAAATGCAATTGCAGCGGCTGCTGGGCTAAATTGAGGCCTGTAACTTATATCAGGGACTTTACTTCATTTCGGATATAAGCCAATGCCGTGCTGCTTGCAGAAGGTTTGTCGAACTGATTATTCAAAATAGTTTCCCGTAGTGCTGATGCCGATGTGATCTGAGCGTCTGCGCTGGTTTTGCGTATCATCTGAATGGTAGCGTTTTTGGCTGTCGAAATGACAGTCCAGCATTCATCCGAAACATAGATCTGCTGCGCCATGTTGTGTTCAAATTCCTGCTCGATCTGTCCGGTAAGCAGATTTGTGTACTCGTCTTTATCATCTGACGTCGGTGTTACGCGAACGAGAAGTTTTACCGGGTCGATCCTTTCCAAAAAGATGGTCATTCGTTCATAAGCCTGAAGTCGTAACGGCAGCGCAAATTTTCGCCCTTCGCGCAGCATACTGAACCGGCGCTTTTTGTCTTCGTTCTGAAGCATCGTTTGAAAAGCATAGTAAGCAACGCCACCGGTAATCACGGCTGGCAGGCAATAAAACATCAATTCCAGAATCTTATCGTCCATTGTTTTTGATTTGATGTACAAAAGTAGGCTTATGTTTGGAAGCTGCAAAAAGAAACGGTAATGTAAAGCGCTCGAGTTTTAAAGAATCAAAGATCCAAAGCGCCAAAGTGCCTAACTAAAAGATGGAAGTTATGCCGTTGTGGCAGTATAAAGAAAGTTGAAAAATTTTGAAGCTATTCAAGAACATTGCATCATTCAGTCTGTTCTCTTTTTTTCTTCCTTCCAATTTAGTTTCAATTCTTTCCCTATTTATTCTTTGTTTTTTCATCTTTTGTCTTTCGTCTTTCTTCATTCCTCTTCCACTTACATCTATAATATATTCTTTTCCTTTTTTATCAAAAAACCGCATCACAACTTGCCCGTGATTCCTTATTTTTACGCACTAATTTTTATTATGGAACAACACATCCGACAACTCAATGAGGCGCAGCAAAAACCTGTGCTGCAAAAGGATGGGCCGATGATTATCATTGCGGGCGCAGGTTCCGGAAAGACTCGAGTACTGACGATTCGCATTGCTTATCTGATGAGTCAGGGAATCGATGCGTTCAATATTCTAGCGTTGACGTTTACCAATAAAGCGGCCCGCGAGATGAAGAGCAGGATTTCGGCAATAGTCGGAAGTACCGAAGCCAAGAATCTTTGGATGGGCACATTTCACTCGGTATTTGCAAGAATACTGCGTGCCGAAGCAGATAAGTTGGGTTATCCTTCAAATTTTACAATTTACGATACACAAGATTCCGTACGGCTTATTGGTGCGATAATCAAGGAAATGCAGCTCGATAAAGATGTTTATAAAGCCAAACAGGTTTTCGGCCGGATATCATCTTATAAAAATAATCTGATCACCGTTAAGGCATATTTCAACAATCCGGAATTGCAGGAATCGGATGCGATGTCCAAAAAGCCTCGGTTGGGTGAGATTTATCAGAATTATGTCGACCGCTGTTTTAAGGCCGGAGCGATGGATTTTGATGATCTTTTGCTCAAGACCAATGAGCTGCTTAACAGATTTCCAGACGTTCTTTCCAAGTATCAGCAGCGTTTTAAATACATACTTGTAGATGAGTATCAGGATACAAATCATTCGCAATATCTGATTGTCCGTGCTTTGTCCGACAGATTTCAGAACATCTGTGTGGTTGGCGATGATGCGCAATCGATTTATGCCTTTCGCGGCGCCAACATCAATAACATCCTGAATTTCCAGAAAGACTATGAAAATGTACAGACATATCGGCTGGAACAAAATTATCGTTCGACAAAGAATATTGTCCAGGCTGCGAATTCCATCATTGATAAAAATAAGACAAAGCTTGATAAAGTCGTCTGGACAGCCAATGATGACGGTTCCAGGATCAAAGTTCATCGAAGCCTGACCGATGCCGAAGAAGGGCGTTTCGTCGCCGCGACCATTTGGGAAGAGAAAATGAATAACCAACTGAAGAATGGCGATTTTGCGATTCTTTATCGGACAAATGCACAGTCACGTGCGATGGAAGATGCGTTGCGAAAACGCGATGTACCGTACAGGATCTATGGTGGATTGTCTTTCTATCAGCGAAAAGAAATCAAGGATGTTCTTTGTTATCTGAGGCTTGTGATAAATCCGAAGGATGAAGAAGCGCTGATCCGTGTGATCAATTATCCTGCGCGCGGCATCGGAGACACAACCATTGATAAATTGGTCGTCGCTGCGAATCATTACAAGGTTTCGATGTTTGAGATCATGGAGAATGTCGACAAGATCGATTTGAAATTTAATCCGGCTACACGACGAAAATTGATGGATTTCGTGATGATGATCAAAAGTTTTCAGGTCATCAACGAAACGCAGGATGCATTTTATATTGCAGATCATGTGACGAAAAAAACAGGTCTGGTCCAGGAACTAAAGAAAGATGCGACGCCTGAAGGAATTGCCCGCATCGAAAATATCGAAGAATTGCTTAACGGTATGCGGGATTTCGTCGAAGGCCAGAAAGAAGTGGTGGATTCACGAGGATCGCTTGCTGAATTTTTGGAAGATGTCGCGCTGGCAACGGATCTAGACAAAGATACCGGCGATGACGATCGCGTTGCACTTATGACGATCCATCTCGCAAAAGGTTTGGAATTTCCCTATGTATTTGTCGTTGGTATGGAAGAAGATCTTTTTCCAAGCGCGATGAGCATGAACACCCGAAGTGAACTGGAAGAAGAACGGAGGCTGTTTTATGTCGCCTTGACGCGGGCCGAAAAACAAGCATATCTTACGTATGCACAATCGCGATATCGCTGGGGCAAACTGACTGACAGCGAGCCATCGCGATTTATTGATGAAATCGAAAGTCAATATCTCGAGTATCTATCTGTTCCGGAAAACAATTACCGTTATAAGCCTCTTATCGATAGCGATATCTTTGGCGATGTCGATAAATCCAAGCTTCGCCTTGCCAAACCGGTGAATGGCGTTCCGCCGAGGCGCGAAGCAGACGAACCATCTCCTGCGATACGCCGTTTAAAATCGATGGCGTCAAGCCTCACAGGTGCAAAACCAAATTTATTCGATGATAAACTGACAGTCGGAAATCTCGTCATGCACGAACGGTTTGGAAAAGGTGAAATATTAAGCCTTGAAGGTGTTGGCGCAGATAAAAAGGCGGAAATTAAATTTGAAGTGGGCGGCATAAAAAAACTGCTGTTGAGATTCGCGAAGCTGGACATCATTGGCTGAATCAAAATAAATTGATTTTTAAATTTTGAATAGGTGCTTATCCATTTAAAATTCCTAATTTAAAATACAAATTATTGAATGTCACAGTTGATCAAAATATATCCGGAGAACCCAAATGAATCGGCTGTTGCTAAGGTTGTCAAAATCCTGCGCGACGGCGGACTGATAATCTATCCGACAGATACGGTATATGGTCTGGGCTGCGACATTACAAATTCAAAAGCACTGGAACGCATTGCAAAGATCAAAGGGATCAAGCTCGATAAGGCAAATTTTTCGTTTGTCTGCAGCGATTTAAGCAACCTGTCGGATTATGTGAAACAGATAGACACTGCCACTTTTAAAATATTAAAGCGTTCACTTCCGGGTCCGTACACTTTTATTTTGCCCGGCAACAATAGCCTTCCAAAAGAATTTAAAAAGAAAAATACCGTCGGTATCCGCGTGCCGGATAACAACATTGCGCTTGAAATCGTCAGGCAGCTTGGAAACCCAATTGTTTCCACATCTATTTATGATGAAGACGAAGTTTTGGAATATTCCACAGACCCCGAATTGATTTATGAGAAATGGCATGGTAGAGTGGAAGCGGTAATCGACGGTGGTTATGGCGATAATATTCCTTCGACGATTATCGATTTATCGGGGTTGGAGCCGATAGTTTTGCGTGAAGGAAAGGGCGATCCTGATATATTTTAAGGTTTTCGAGCTCGGCGCGGGATCAATAGGTGAAGTTGAGAATTGGGAAGTTTGAATTTTAATATGCTGATCGCTTTTCCTTTAAACCTTTGACGTTTCTAAGAACTCAAAGGTTTGTATTTTTAATTTCCGTCCGGACGGAGAATCCGCATTAAAACAAAAAAAGCGCTTCATTTGAAGCGCTTTTCCCATTTATATAGGCAATTTATTTCTTAGACAGATTTTTCATTTCCTTTTCTATCATATCATAAAACTGGTCGATCTTAGGCATTACCACAATCCTCGTACGACGGTTGATGGAACGGTTTTCCGCAGAATTGTTCTCAACCAATGGAACGTATTCACCACGACCCGCAGCCACCAATTGTCTTGGCGGAACATTTAGTTCTTGCAAAACACGAATGATCGAAGTTGAACGTTTAACGGAAAGATCCCAGTTATCAAGCAATACGCCGTTTGACTTGTACGGAACATTATCAGTGTGGCCTTCTACCATACATTCAAAATCCGGTTTGCTATTAACCACTTTGGCGACTTTTCCAAGAATTTCCCTGGCACGGTCGCTGACCACATAACTTCCTGAACGGAATAACAATTTATCAGCGATCGAAATGAACACGACACCTTTTTCAACATTGATCTGGATGTCCGGATCTGCAATACCAACAGAGCTTTTCAGACTACTTACAAGCGCAAAAGTTACACTGTCCTTCTTAGTAAGCGCATCCTGCAAACGGTTGATCTTAAGATCTTTTTCCTTCATACTTTCTAACGCTTTCTCAATATTCTCGGCACCTTTCGTAGTCAGCGTCGTCATATTGCCCATGTTGTTGATGAGATCGGCGTTATTCTTCTTGAGGTAATCAACCTGGCCGAGAAGTGTTTCTTTTTCGGACAGGCACGTGTTCAACTTTACGGTTGCAGAATTCAGTAAATCCTGGATCTCTTTATTTTTTGCCTCACAGGCCGCAAGTTTCTTTTTTGTTCCGCACGACGTAGATATCATCGCTATAACGGATAATGCTAAAAAGATTTTTTTCATTTGAATGGAGTTTTAGTTGCCCCACAAATTTAACAGTTTTTGCGGGGGAATTCTTCTATTCGGATTTAAAGTATTGTTAAATGAGATTTTTGAACTTTTTGACCCCTTTAACATAATATAACCAGACAATATTCGGCACATGGAAATAATTTCGTCTTTGCGCTGAATCACGTTTGGATTTCATACGACGATAATATCCATAAAATGAAAAGTGGGCTTTAACAATTGCCAGGCAATGAAGCGGTCGCAAGTCGAATAGAAATTTTATTCCGGCGAGTCCGTCGAATAGCAACCTGGCCAGCAATCTTTGAAATAATTGATTCTTCGGAAGATTCTTCGTAAGCATACAAAGTGAATTCCTGAAATTGAGATAAGTCTTTTTCGGATTTGACTTTTCCAATGTTGCGCCGCCAAGATGATAGACTTTCGATTGCATGCAAGCCACCGCGCGATAGTTTCGATTAAAAGCCCTCCAGCAAAGATCGATTTCTTCCTGATGTGCGAAGAAATCATCATCAAATCCATTCAATTCGCGGTAAACATCGCGCCGGATAAAAAAGCATGCCCCGGACGCCCAAAAAACATCACCGTCCTGATACTGATCTTCGTCCAGCTCGATAGTTTGAAAAATCCTTCCGCGGCAAAAAGGAAATCCATATTTATCTATGAAGCCACCGGCCGCACCGGCATACTCAAAATATCCCTTGCTCTTCCAGTCCATTATTTTTGGCTGCGCAATGGCAACGTTTTTCTCGCTATGAAATATCGAAATCACCGGATCCAGCCAATTTTCAGTTACTTCAACATCAGAATTCAGCAGCACATACAGATCTTCATCTACAGACTTTAATGCTTCATTATAGCCCGATGCGAATCCGAGATTGGATCGGTTCTGAATGATCTTTATCGAAGGGAAATGATTAGCAACAAATCCGACAGAACCGTCCGTTGAAGCGTTATCAGCAACATAAATGACCGCGTTGCTTGAAAATTTTATAATTCCGGGTAGAAATTGTTCAAGCAATTTACGCCCGTTCCAATTTAGAATGACAACCGCTACCGTCATTTTCCTGTCGATATAGATGGCTCAAGATCATAATCGGGCAGTTCAGCAAGAAACTCATATTTTGAATTTTCATGATCCATCCGGCAGAAATAATGATTTAATCCATTTGTGACCATAAGATAATTCGCATTTAAAGCCAGATTATACCGCGCAATTTGGTCAAAAACAGATTGTGTGATCGCGATCTCCGGGGCTTTACATTCCACAAGAATATTGATTTTACCGTCGGGTTGGAACACAACTGCATCATATCGCTTGACAGTGCCGTTCAAACTAATGTTCTTTTCAACATTCACAAGTGATTTGGGATATTTCTTATCAGATAAAAGAAATCTTATGCAATGCTGTCGAACCCATTCTTCAGGTGTCAGAATTACAAATTTCCGACGGATTTCATCAAAAACCGAAATTCGTCGGCCATCGTTTCTAAACCTGAGTTCGCACTCGGGAAAATTGAGTTTTAGCATTGTGCAAATAAACAAATTTATTATTTCAGGGTAGGCTGCAATATGCTATTTTTGGATGTTTGAACAGATACCCTTGGAAGAAGTCGTAAAGATCGTCAATGAAATCAAAGCAGGAAAAATCAGCCCGATTTATTTCCTGATGGGCGAAGAGCCATATTACATCGACAAATTAGCTGAATTTATTGAGAATAACGTTTTAGCCGAAGAAGAACGCGGCTTCAACCAAACCATTTTGTACGGACGCGATGTTTCGATCGATGATATCGTGTCGGCCGCGCGGCGCTTTCCAATGATGGCAGAGCGTCAGGTGATCATTATCCGCGAAGCTCAGGATCTTATAAAGACCATCGAGAATCTGGTTCCTTATGCCGAAAACCCGATGCCGTCTACTGTCCTCGTCTTTTGTTATAAATATAAGACGCTTGACAAGCGAAAGAAATTGAACAAAGTACTCGAGAAATCTGCGGTTGTCTTCACAGGCAAAAAACTGTATGAAAACCAGATTCCCGATTGGATACGAAGGATTTTGTCTTCAAAAAATTATGCGATCGAACCCAAAGCCGCGGCAATGCTGACGGAGTTTCTTGGCACCGATCTGGGAAAGATCAACAACGAGCTCGAAAAACTGCAGATCATACTGCCAAAAGGTTCGACCATTACAGCAAAGGACATAGAGGATAATATCGGCATCAGTAAAGATTATAATAATTTCGAGCTGACTAAAGCGATTGCCGAAAAGAACCAGCTTAAAGCATATCAAATTGCTGATTATTTTGCACACAACCAAAAGGATAATCCGCTGTTACTCACCACTGCTCAGTTATTCAGCTTTTTCTCTATGCTCCTGCAATTTCATGGTTTAAAAGATAAAAGCCAGAAGTCCGCCATGTCCGTTATGAAGATCAATACGCCGCGTTATCAGGAAATTGCATCAGCGCATAAATTCTATCCGATGAAAAAAACGAGCGCAATCGTGTCGACACTTCGCGAAACGGACGTTCGAAGTAAAGGCGTTAATTCAAATGCGGCATCAAGTGATCTTCTAAAAGAATTGCTGGTAAAAATCTTTAATTAGTGAATCTTATAAAAATTGGAAACAATTATATAACGGATTTGAAAGTTTGCAATTGTAATTTTATCGCACTGACAATGTTCCAAACAGCGGAGTTTCTTTATCCTAGGATATAGATTTTCATGATTGATTGGTTACTTAGTTAGTTAGAAAGGGGCAGCCATTTTGGAGTGCCCTTTTTTATTTTGATCAGATCTTGATATGTCCCCAATTTTCACCGGATTTGATCCTGTATACCTGCATTTCACTGATTCCGAATTCTTTCGCAAGCATTTTCATCCTCGTTTTGCGATTTGGGTCGGCAAGGCGCTTTTTCAATCGAATGACTTGTGTGCTGTTGAGTTTCGAAATTGGCGGCTTAAGTTTCCGCTTTTCGGCACGTTCAAGATTTTTTGGACTTTTATACGCATGAGAAAGCATCACGTCGCGGGGTACCCATTTAAGATTTTTGACATGATCATTGGCTTTGTCGTGATCCAGATGGATTACATGAGTCGCATCGGGTGGCTTTGGAAGAAAAAAATCAGCAATCGCGCGATAAAGATAAATGGTCTTGTAACGAACTTTATTATTTTGCTGTTCGTCGCGATATCTGTAAGTAAAAGCTTTATAACCTTCAACCATACCGCCTTTGATCTCGCGGCCATCGGAAAAATCATCACTATAGCTAATGAGTCGGCCATAGTTGGAAACGGCGTATTTAAACGTCAATTTCGTTTCAATGTGGAGTTGCCGGAACTGCTCCCCGGCGTATAGTCTTACCATTAATTAAAAAAACTTGGGGGTTTATTTTACGGAACACGAATTTACGGAAAAAAAATAACCGATCTCTTAAACATTTCTTATAATTCCCGAACGGTGCTGCGATGAATAAAGCCGCGCACCTTGTCGGATGTTTGAATGTGAAGCCAGTCATTTGTTTGGCCTAAGACGGAAATCTGATCGGAGGATCTCAATTTCTTGATTATGGAAGCGTCCTGGTTGGGAGACAGCCTGAAATTTACTTCGTTGCTTTTGATTGCGATATTTTCCGATTTCATTCTGAAATTGTATCCGCTAAAAGTGATTTGCTTTGGCTGATACACAAAAGGCAGCGGATCGATGGCACCGTGGCGGTAGATCCCAAAATGCAGATGTGGCTTTCCGCCTTCGGCATTGCCTGTGCTGCCAAGATAGCCAAGGACATCACCGGTCTTTACGCGTTGTCCATCGGTTACTGCGATACCGTCAAGATGCGCATAATAAATCGAATTACCGAAAATTCCGGCCCGCTGCCAAACCTGCTTCCCGCCAAGACCACGTTCGCCGGTAAATGAAATCGTTCCATCGGTTACTGCAACAACCGGAGTTCCGCGCTTGGCAAAAATATCGATACCTTCATGGCTGCGCTTTCCACCGTCGCGGACATCACCCCAAAAACTCCAAATTGCCGCATTTCCTTTACCCTGAACAGGAAAACCATATGAAGGTTTTTTATTGATCAGGATCGAAAATTTAGCATTCGACCTTATTTCCGGCTGGATAACGATCGTATAATTTCCACTCTCGGAAATTTCCGATTCCAGACTTGCAGCAACCGGATCTGCCGAAGCCAAAGACTGGCCCGTTGCATCAAGCAAATCTATGAAAACACGATTATCGGGAAGGCTCCGATGGACAGTCACGCTAAGTTTTTCACCGGCTACCATTGAAATCTCATAACTGTAAGCGGCATTGCGCAACGGACTAAATAAACCTGTTTCCTGATATGGAACGGACACTAGCACACCGCTATTGGAAGCCCGGTCAAATTCGGATTTCCATTGTGTAAACAGTTCTTTATTGTCTTTGAATTCGCGCTTGTAAATGTCACGCGCGGTAGGTTGTACGAAAGCGTCGGTAACACTATTGATTCCCGAACACCCTGCTATGATTACCGTCGTGGCGATAAGTACATAGCGAATCATTTTCATTTTCACGGCGCGCCGCTTGGCAGAAATTGTGCCAGAGAAGAAAGTTTTATAAGGATTTGGATAAATTTTATAATCCGCGACATTTAATGTTTCGGAACTTTAACTGAAAAATCAATATCATGAAACAAACAATAAAGACTTTAGCAATGATGCTGCTTGCGGTATCGACTATGATCGCATGCAGAAATCAGGAACCACGCGACACGGAAAGTGGTCAGGGCGATAATTTCGACAGGAATCATCCGATGGAAACTGAGGGCGGACAGGCTCCTGAAACCGATACTACCGGAAATGCGCCAACGCAAACCAGTCCAACAAATAATTAATTTCCATGTCTTCAATAGCAAAAAGCCAATCACAGCCAAAAAAGGACGTGCAGGCAAGCTATAACCGCTTTAAGGAATTCGGCGGAAAGGAATTGACAGGAATGACTCCTGCGTCGTATGAGAAGCGGCTGGAAAATGGATCTCATCCAGGATAAAAAGCTATTAAAGACGTTGGGAAAAGCAATTGATGACTTCAAAAAAAAAGCTTGCATCACGAAGTAGCCAATTTTAAACTGTAAACTGTTGACTATTAACTTACTTCAACTTACTGATCCGATACAAATCGTGCCGGCGGTCTTTTAAAATACGTACGCTGCCATGTTCGTGAAGTTTTTTCAGCAGATCCAGGTCTACATCGACAATCAACGTCATTTCAGTATTAGGCGTTGCCTCGGCTTTGATGCCGTTGCTCGGAAATGCGAAGTCGGAAGGTGTAAATACCGCGGTCTGCGCGTACTGGATATCCATGTTATTGACACGTGGAAGATTGCCGACGCATCCGGCTATTGCAACATAACATTCGTTTTCGATCGCACGGGCTTGCGCACAGTGTTTTACGCGAGTGTAGCCATTTTGCGTATCAGTCAGGAACGGGACAAACAGAATCTCCATTCCTTCATCCGCCATTAAACGCGATAACTCGGGAAATTCAACATCGTAGCAAATCATGATTCCGATCTTTCCGCAATCGGTATCGAAAGTCCTGATTTGTGAGCCGCCTTTCATTCCCCAATACTGAACTTCATTTGGCGTGACATGGATTTTTGTATACATTTCCGAAGTTCCGTCTCGCTTGCACAGAAACCCAACATTGTAAAGATTTCCATCCTCGAGATACGGCAAACTGCCAGTAATGATATTGATGTTATACGAAATTGCGAACTCCTGGAACTTTTTGTGGATCGGATCGCAGTAACGTGCAATTTCCCTGATGGCATCTGATTCGGACAGATGATTGAAATCGGCCATCAACGGCGCAATGAACAATTCGGGGAATAATGCGAAGTCGCTACCGTAGCCGGAGACGACATCAATGAAAAACTCACATTGTTCGAATAAAGCTTCGACGTTTGCCAGCGGACGCATCTGCCACTGAACCAATCCCAATCTAATGACGCTTTTTCGTACGTTGATAAGCTTCGGGCTTTTGTCGTAATAAATGTTGTTCCATTCGAGCAAAACTGCGTAGTCCTGCGAACTTTTGTCGCCAACCAAATAATTCTTCATGACACGGATCACGTGAAAATCATTGCTAAGCTGAAACGACAAAACCGGATCGTACAGTTCTTTCAAACGGACCTTATCAATATATTCCTTAGGAGTAGTGTTGCTGGAATGCTCTGTATAATTCGGGATCCTGCCTGCAAAAACGATCGCAGAAAGATTCAATTGCTCACAAAGTTCCTTTCGTGAATCATAAAGTCGGCGACCAAGACGTAGCCCGCGGTATTCCGGATGAATAAAAACATCGATACCATACAACACATCGCCATCCGGAGTGTGAGTGGAAAAAGTATAATTCCCCGTAATATCGGTGTATGAATGATTTGCAAGAACCATTTCATTGGTTACGATCAGTGAAAGCGCGGATCCGACAACTCTTCCGTCAACTAAAACAACAAGCTGGCCTTCAGGAAAAATTTCGAGCAGTTTGCGAATATGATGTTCTTTCCAGTAAGAACCTTCCATTTCGGAATAGGCTTCGACCATCGAAGATTTTAATTCCTGATAATCTTCGATTTGTAGGTTTCTTAGTTGTACCGTTGAAATTTGGCGCATAGGAGTGAAATGTCTTTTTTGTAAAGTTAAGAAAGTATGTTGCGCGGCGGATATCAAATTAATAAAGGTCTGACCAAGAAAGTAAATCGCTTTTTTTATACTGATATTACTTTCCGATGCAGAATTTCCCGAAAATATTACCTAATAATTCATCATTAGTGACCTGTCCGGTGATCTCACCGAAATGATACAGCGCCTGGCGAATATCGATGGCCATCAGATCGGCCGGGAGGTTTGTTTCGAGTCCGTGACGGACCTTTACGATCTCTTCCAGGGCTTTGATCAACGAATCATAATGCCGCGAATTGGTGACGATGGTTTCATTATTTCTTAATGCCCCGGTATTGATAAACGACAAAAGCTTGTTTTGAAGCGCGTCGATTCCGATTTTGTGTTTTGCGGATAAAGGAGCAATTGATAATTGAGAATTGACCGTTGATAATTCCTGCTCAATGGAAAATTTCTGCTCATTGGAAATTTTATCAATTTTGTTAAGGACCAATATGATTGGTTTCGATGGAAATTTGCCCAATATCGAAGTGATTTCCGAACGAACCTTCTGCAGTTCACTTTCGGCTGTAAACTGTCCACTGTCGACCAAATAAACAATCACCTGCGCCTGGTCCATTTTTTCGAATGTCCGGCCGATCCCGATTTTTTCCACAACATCTTCCGTTTGACGGATTCCTGCCGTATCTATAAACCTGAAACCGATGCCGCCGATCGATATTTCATCTTCGACCGTATCGCGTGTTGTTCCGGCGATATCCGAAACAATGGCACGTTCCTCATTTAAAAGTGCATTCAGCAATGTCGATTTGCCAACATTGGGTTCACCCACAATAGCTATCGGAATTCCATTCTTGATGACATTTCCTGTGGCAAATGAATCTATCAATCGTTTTAAAACACCTTCGATTTTCGACAATAATTCACGAAACTGCGTTCGATCGGCAAATTCGACATCTTCTTCGGAAAAATCAAGTTCGAGCTCGATCAGTGATGCAAAATTCAGCAGCTCTTCTCGCAGCCGAGAAATTTCGTTTGAAAAACCACCACGCATCTGACTGATTGCCAATTGATGCGAAGCTTCATTTTCCGACGATATCAAGTCTGCAACCGCCTCAGCTTGCGAAAGATCCATCTTTGCATTTAAAAACGATCGAAGCGTAAATTCGCCAGCTTCGGCCATTCGGCAGCCTTTGCGAAGAAAAAGCTGGATGATCTGCTGCTGGATGAATGGCGAACCGTGGCAGGAAATCTCCGCGACGTTTTCACCTGTATAGGAATTGGGATTTTTAAAGATGGTTACCAAAACCTGATCGATCATTTTATCGCCGTCGAAGATGTGTCCGAGGTGAACGGTATGGGATTTCTGCGCCAAAAGTTCCTTGGATGACGCACTTTTAAAAACTGTAGCCGTCAGCGCGATCGCCTGCTCACCTGAAAGCCTGATAACGGCAATGGCACCGGCTCCGGATGGCGTTGCCAATGCAATGATGGTGTCGTCGGAGATCATATTCATTTTGCAAAGATAGCGCTTTGCCGCTTCGCTCTTCGGGTTCGATCGCCTCACTGTTCGATTGTCCGGTTACGCGCCTTTAAGGTATATCGATGGAATATCTGAATCTGACCTTTGCGCCGAAATCGAAGTGCAAAATCGAATATTAAACAAAAAAAAACCGCCATACAAGGTACAGCGGCTTCATTCAAAAAGAGATATATTTTAATTACTTCTTCGCTGCCGCAGCAAGCATCGCAGGATCGGCTGCAATTGCCACTCCCGGAAGTTTTACAGGCGCGCCGATCTGTGCAAGAAAGCTTCCTTCAACCTCGCCGCGTTTATACGTTGTAAATCCGATGCGATATAATCCCATGATCAGGGATTTGGCAGGATTGGAGGTGTCGCTGGTAATGCGCATCAGGGAATTGTACTTGCTTCCCGATGGCTGCGCGGGCATTTCGGATGAATCGTCGTTGACATCGATGCTTGTCCATTTTGCGGTTTTGGCCTTTGAAGCCGCATCTTCGATTTTCATGATTCCGTCTGCACGCTCGAGTGTGATCCAGGTATCAAAGAACTTTTTGTTTTCACCGGCATTCGCAGTATAATCCGCAGCGACGTAATCTTTCTCAGAAGGTTTCATTCCGTCGGGAACGGGAGAGATCATCCGCACGCCGAGTTCGGGTGCCGCAACGGGTATCCAGACATAAACATAATACATCTTCTTGCCGTTCTTTACCTCGTCCGGAGCCGAGCCGGGTTTGATATAGCCGTAGTAGCTGCTGAGGTCGGTATATGGGATCCGGATTTCTTTTCCCATTACGCTTTTTTTGGCCAGGTCCGCGCCAAATTTGTCAAGTTTCTGAGCAGAAGCCGTCAATCCAAGTCCGGCGCAAACTGCGATGCATAGAAAGTTTTTGATCATTTTGCTGTTGGTTTAAATTTGCGCGGTAATATTAAGAAAAAACTTAAATATTTGATCCTTGCGCAAAAAAAAACCGCCGCACAATGTACGACGGCCTATCAAAAAGCTTGGTTTGTTTAGTTGTTCAACATGACCGGCATCACGAGCATCGTGACGGTTTCTCCGTCTTCAAGTCCATCGACGGGCGTAAGGATCCCTGCACGATTCGGCATCGACATTTCGAGCATGATCATGTCCGATTGCAGGTTTGTCAGCATTTCTGTAAGGAAACGAGAATTGAATCCGATCTGGATATCATCGCCCTGATAATCACAAGTCAGACGCTCTTCAGCTTTGTTGGAATAGTCGATATCCTCGGCAGATATATTCAATTCCGCGCCTGCAATTTTAAGCCTGATCTGATGCGTAGTCTTATTTGAGAAAATTGCAACGCGTCGGACTGAATTCAGGAACTGCGTACGATCAATCATCAGGCGATTAGGGTTTTCCTTGGGGATAACCGCTTCATAGTTTGGATATTTTCCATCGATCAAACGGCAGGTCAAAACATAATTATCAAAAGAAAAAGTTGCATTTGATTCGTTATACTCGATCTTGATATCAGAATCTGACGATCCCAAAATGCTTTTCAAAATATTCAACGGCTTCTTCGGCATAATAAAATCAGCAACCTGCGACGCCTTTACATCGGTGCGCGCGTACTTTACCAATTTGTGCGCATCGGTTGCAACGAAAGTCAGCCCTTCCGGAGAAAACTGAAAAAATACACCGGACATTACCGGGCGCAGATCATCATTTCCGGCGGCGAAGATCGTCTTGCTTACAGCAGTCGCCAAAACATCGGCAGGAACAACGGTAACCGACGGATCGTCGAGTGTCATCGCTTTCGGGAATTCTTCGCCAGGCGCATATGCCAACGCATATTTACCCGAATTTGAGCTGATCTCTATCGTGGAATTCTCCTCAACTGTAAACGTAAGCGGCTGCTCGGGAAAAGTCTTTAAAATTTCAAGCAATAGTTTCGCGGGAACTGCAACGCTTCCGGTGCTGTCGGATTCAATTTCAAGTGTGGCCGACATCGTGGTTTCAAGATCGGATGCCGAAACTGTCAAAGCCCTGTTATCCAATTCGAAAAGGAAATTGTCCAGGATCGGTAAAGTATTGCTGCTGTTGATCACGCTACCTAGAACTTGTAGCTGCTTTAATAAATATGAACTCGATACGATGAATTTCATTAGCTTTCTGTTTCACGCCGGGCGGCTTGTGACTTAAAAATTTTTTACAAATATATCCAGAACCTAACTTAGTCTGAAAGAATTTTATTAACACTATTTTGCATACTTTCTGTGTCTGATAAAGGTAAAGAGCACCCCAAAAATCAGAAGTGCGACAATTGGAAGCCCGACAGTTATCAGTTGTGTTGTGGTGTAATTGGCATGCACTTTCTCACGGTCGAGCATCGCCAGGGCGACTTCCTTTCCGCGAATGTTGATAAGTCCGTTTTCATCAAGCAGATAATTGACGCAATTCATAAGAAATTCCTTGTTTCCATAAAAATTGTTCGTCCATTTATCATAACCCAATTCCAAAGGCTGGAAATTTTTATCGTATTGATTCCGGATGACATCACCATCGGAGATCACGATCATTTTGTTTGGCTTGCCTAATCCGACAAACGATTTGTCCTCGAAAGGCAGCACGCGATTTTCATAAACGGATTTAAATTTTCCCTCGAGCAAAACCGCGACAGGAATGTTTCCGGTATTTTTAAATTCGTCCGGAGTAGGGCGTTCCTGAACCATGTCGAGCCGCACTTCGATTGGCGTTCCAATTAATTTCGAATATGGGGAAGACTGCAGCAAGACTGTTTTCTTTACATCATTCTTTAAGATTTCGATTCCTGATGCGAATTCGAACCGCAGTCCGTCGAGGTTTGTCACAACCGGATGTTCTCCCGCCGGATATACCATCGGAGCATAAAACCACGGATATTGCGTGTATTGCGTCGCACTGCCTTGTTCGCCCGTTGCAAGCGCAATCGGTGTCGCCATGATATCTTTGACCAATGAAGTATTGATCCGAACGCCATACTTGAAAAACATATCGTTCAGTCCCAAATCATTTGGAAATGCCAGCGAACTTCCGTTTTCGTTGTACAGGCTGTCCATTTCCATATTGACCTGATCCACGAGCCAGATCGTCTTTCCGCCGTTCATGACAAACTGATCCAAAACCTGCTTTTCCTCATCGGAAAATTTTTCAGTCGGTTTTGCGATGACCGCAAGATCGTAACGCTTTAAAAATTTGAGCGTTTCCGCAGGCTGTTTTGCCACTGAGTCCAAGGTAAATGTGCCGATGTAATAATTTTCGCGAACGCTGCGGACAAAGTCTGCGATCAAAAGATCGTGAAGTTCGCCATTGCCTTTGATGACTGCGATCTTCTTTTCCTTGGATTGCGTGATGGTATTGAAAGCATTTGCGAACGCATATTCAAGATGCTGGACAGATGAAACGACTTTTTCCTGTGTCGACGCGCCCATCATGTTTTTCAACAGCGGAACTTTTACGCTGCGGTTGCCATAGCTCGCGATTGCCCATGGAAAAACCATTTCCTGGCTTTGTTTTCCGCGATCATCGACTGTCACGTTTACTGGAGTCAGTCCGCGGCCGATAAATTCCTCCATCACTTTCTCGCTTTCACCTTCATCGTCAAGCGGATTAACGAATTGAAAAATGATGTTTGGATTGTATGCTTTGAATTCTTCCAAAAGCTGGTTTGTTTCCGTTTGCAGCCGTTTGAATTCGCCCGGAAAATTTCCTTTTAAAAATACGTCCACATACAAAGGTTCAGCTGCATTTGCCGCTATTTCTTTCGATGTTTCAGACAAAGTATAGCGCTGATCCTGCGTAAGATCGAAACGCTTAAAAATCTTATTGCCGATAATATTCGCCAAAATGATTGCGGCAAAAATCAGCAGAAGCTGCCTGAGATTTGATTTTTTAGCTGGCTTCATATCGACCGTAGAGATTTTAGTTTATAAACCGTCATCGATAAAAAAATCAGGGCAACACTTGCAAAATATAAGACGTCTCGCGTGTCGAGTACGCCGCGGCTCATGCTTCGAAAATGGCTTTCCATTCCGAAACCTGCAACCAATTCTTCAAAACCTGTTGCAAAAGTCGAGATTCCCTCAAATCCGAAATAGAATATAAAGCATACAAAAACCGAAATGATGAATGCAACGATCTGATTATCCGATAATGAAGATGTAAAAACTCCTATCGACGTATATGCCGAAATGAGGAAGATCATTCCGAAGTAAGATCCCAAAATGCTTCCGATATCGATGCTTCCGGGAGCCATCACATATTGTGAAATGATCCAGACGTAGATCAATGTTGGAAGTATTGCGATGATTATCAACAATAAAGCGCCAAGAAATTTTCCGGCAACGATCCGGCTTACGCTGATTGGTTTTGTCAGGAGAAGTTCAAGAGTTCCCTGCTTTCTTTCATCAGAAAAACTGCGCATCGTAACCGCCGGGATCAGAAAGATCAAAATCCAGGGCGCAATCGTAAAGAATGGCGAAAGATCGGCGAAACCGCTGTTCAGCACATTGTATTCGCCTTCAAAAACAAATAAGAACAGTCCGTTTAAAATCAGGAATACCGCGATGACAAGGTAGCCGACAGGCGAGCCAAAAAAAGATTTTATTTCCCGAAGGAGAATTGATTTCATAAATATCTAAGTTAACGAAACAAGCTTCTCGACGCTCCAGGCTTCCGGTTTGTCGTTAAATAATTTCTTTGTGAAATTCCAGACGTCGTAAAACAATTCAGATTCGCGATAATTGTTCAGGTCCGTTTCCGAATCCCAATAACTATATGTGAAAAACACATTCGAATTTTCGTTGTCGCGATACAATTCAAGCAAACGGTTGCCGGGCGAATTTCGTATTTTATGTTTCATCTCTTCGAAATTTGCAAGAAATGCCTCGATATTTTCCGGGTGAAAACTCAATTTTACGATCCTGACCAGCATTATGTGATAAAATTTATTCGAACTTCATCGCGATAGCCCAATCCCAAAAGGCTCGATGCGGTTCCGACTGTTGTTTTGTTGCTCCTGAAAACCGCAATTTCCAAAAATCCGTTCTCATTAAAGATCGCCAGCTTGTTGCCTTCGTAATTTTTTAACTGGTATTTTTCCGATGTCGCAATGTCGGAATACCGATCTCCAATTGTCTTAATGTTTCGTTTATCGCCGGCGCGCGCATTCTCGTGTAAAACAATTTCGTAGTCTCGTCCCTTCGCGTGCTCCATGAACATTTTTCGCGAAATATTTACGACGACATTTCCAAAATGATCGATATAAATGACATAACCTTTTATCGAATTTTTATCAGATGCAACAACAGGCTGCAATTCGGTCATCTGCCTCAAACCCGGTATTTCTTTTCCGATCACATTGAGCAGGCCGCCTTTTGCAAGATGCGCGGCCACAGTTACAAAAACATCGATATCTGTAGAACCTTCCGGTAAGCGGTCGTGGATGTTGATGCTTACGATCTTCTGCGGCAGAATTTTCTGTGTAAGCATCGACAAAATTCCGTTATCTGCACAAACAAAAAAATGATCGTTCCACTGCATCGCGATATGCTGGTTTTCGCGATTGAGCTCGGCATCGACACCAATAATATGCACGGTGCCTTTTGGAAAACTCATGTACGCGGCACTGATAACATAACTAGCTTCGGAAATATTGAACGGATCGATATCGTGCGAGATGTCAACAATACGGGCTTCTGCAAATTCCTTATAGATTTTCCCCTTTAACGCGCCGACAAAATGGTCCCGAAGGCCGTAATCTGTCGTGAGTGTTATTATTGACATAAAATTGTTTAAAACTATTTAGAGAACTAGTCCCGCAATCCTTATATTTGGAATGCAAATCTAACAATAATCACCCGATTTTCTTAATTAAATACCACGCGTTTGAACGAAAGGACCATTGAACTTGTAGATATCGCCCCGAAGGAATTTTGGGGAGCGCAGGATGCCCATCTTGAGACAATTAAAAAATATTATCCCAAACTTAAAATTGTTGCCCGCGGAACTACGATCAAAGCTTTTGGCGAGCCGGAAGTCCTCGATGAATTCGAGGTCAGGTTCAACAGGCTGATGTCGCATTTTACGCGATATAACCGAATTGACGACAACGTGATCGAGCGTGTCCTTGAAAGCAATGCGCAAGATGAGCAGCGCATGCCGGATCATGACAAGATTTTAGTGCACGGAATCGGAGGGAAGATCATCAAGGCAATGACGCCAAACCAGCAAAGGTTGGTTGATATGATGATCAAAAACGATATGGTGTTTGCAGTCGGCCCGGCTGGAACCGGTAAAACTTACACCGGTGTCGCGATGGCTGTAAAAGCTTTAAAAGAAAAAGCCGTAAAGAGAATCATTTTGACGCGTCCTGCTGTTGAAGCCGGTGAAAATCTTGGTTTCCTTCCCGGCGACATGAAAGAAAAGTTAGATCCGTACATGCAGCCGTTATACGATGCGCTTCGCGATATGCTTCCGCCGCAGACGTTGGAAGATTATATTTTGAAAGGAATCATCCAGATCGCACCGTTGGCATTTATGCGCGGACGGACTTTGGACAACGCCTTCGTCATCCTTGATGAAGCGCAAAACACGACGCATTCGCAGATGAAAATGTTCCTGACACGAATGGGAAAGAATGCCAAATTCATGATTACCGGCGATCCCGGACAGGTCGATTTGCCGCGCCGTACGATTTCCGGACTTAAAGAAGCTTTGCTTGTGTTGAAAGATATTGACGGAATCGGGATCATATATCTTGACGATAAGGATATTGTGCGCCACAGGCTCGTGAAGAAGGTCATCGATGCCTACAAGCAGATCGAAAATCACGATTAACGGATTAGCATCTCACTTTATCATTATGTACTTTTGCGCAAATCCGCGCTCATGAATACTATTACTTCCACGAATTTTAAATTTCCGGGACAAAAGTCGCTGTATAACGGCAAGGTCCGCGATGTTTACAATATCAATGACGAACTTCTCGTGATGATCGCAACAGATCGGCTTTCTGCATTTGATGTCGTCATGCCGCGCGGAATTCCTTATAAAGGCCAGATACTGAATCAGATCGCGACCAAATTCATGTCACTTACAAGTGATATTGTTCCAAACTGGCTCATTGCGACACCCGATCCAAATGTTGCAGTTGGTAAATTATGTTCGCCTTTTAAAGTTGAAATGGTGATCCGCGGCTATTTGTCAGGACATGCAGCTCGGGAATATGCAGACGGACGGCGGATGTTGTGCGGAGTCAATATGCAGGACGGAATGATTGAGAACGATCGTTTCCCGGAACCTATCATTACACCTTCGACAAAAGCGGACAATGGATCGCACGATGAAGATATTTCCCGGAACGATATTATCGAAAAAGGAATAGTTTCGCAGCAGGATTACGAAATACTCGAAAAATATACCCGTGCGCTTTTTAAGCGAGGAACTGAGATAGCGGCGTCGCGTGGACTCATATTGGTAGATACCAAATACGAATTCGGCAAGACGAAAGAAGGCGAAATCGTTCTCATTGATGAAATCCACACTCCGGATTCATCGCGATACTTTTATCTTGAAGGTTATCAGGACAGACAAATTCGGGGAGAAGAGCAAAAGCAATTATCGAAAGAATTCGTTCGCAGATGGCTTATCGATAACGGTTTTCAAGGCCAGACAGGTCAGCGTATTCCGTTGATGGGGGACGACTATGTAAACTCAGTCTCAGAGCGTTACATTGAACTTTACGAAAACATCCTCGGCGAAGCATTTATTAAAGCAGACACGACCAACATTGAAGCGCGGATTCGTGAGAATGTGCTGACGTATCTTAAGTCGGTCTGATCAAAAACGTTAAAGAAAAGTTATTTTTTAAATGATGCTGTAACTGTGGTTGCCTCGGCGCGTCTTGTCGCCAAGTAAATTTTATCAATCACTTAAATCAAATCATCATGAAAAAAGCGCTTATCTGTCTGGGTCTGATCCTGGCATCTTTCACAACCACTGCAATTGCAGGAAACGGTTCGCTTATCACAAATCACACAATGGTCGCAACTGCAGGAGCAACTCCGCTTTGTACTGCAATCAGTAAAGGGGAAATTGAAATCGTTAAAAAATTCGTCGAGTACGGCGCAGATGTCAACGAACGTTCAAATGGAATGACGCCTTTAATGGTTGCTGCACGTTACAACAATGTTGAGATAATGGAATACCTTATTTCAAAAGGAGCGGATGTCAGCGCAAAATCAGAAAATGGATTCACAGCATTAAAGTATGCTGAATTATCAAAAGCAGATGCCGCCGTGGCAATGCTTCGTGCTAAAAGGTAAATCAAGGTCGCAGAAGTTAGTTACAAGGTTCGACTGTAAACCGCCTTCGGGCGGTTTTTTTAAACCTTCATGCAACCATCACTTCACGTTGTTCGTCTTGCTAACAAATATACCAAACGACCAATTGTTAAATATTAGTTAATAATTAGTACCTTGTAAAACATAATACCTGATTTAAGATATATATTTGCATAAGAATTTACACTCGTAATCAATTAGTCATCAATTTAAATCGCATTAATCATGAAATCAATCATCACTTTAATCATCGCAATTATGTCTGTATCGACATCATTTGCAAACGGAAACACAATCCACAAAGGAAACAAAATGAGTTTTTATAAAGTGGAAGACACAACAATCTTTAATCCTGCATCAGTTCTTTCAAATTCTGATGTGAGTCTTGAAGAGCGTATCGCAACCGACAACCAGATTATTGGTGCTGCAAACGGGGAGGAATTAACAGCTTCTGTAAAATCAGCGGAAGAGGTAATCCATGACGATCAGAAAATCATTGAAGCCGTAATGCCCGCAGCAGCCCCGTTGAATTTTAAAAAGATCAATAAAAAACCGACGAGATTTGTAAAAGGAACAATCATCCTTGCAAAGAATTAATCAATCTGCCTAAAGGAAAAAGCACCCATAATCAGGGTGCTTTTTTTTTGTCTTAATCGAAGTAGGAATAGGTTGCGCCGACCTTCATTTTTAGCAATGTTTCGTATATCAGACGAATTACGTTTTCAACATCTTCCCGTTGAACCATTTCCACTGTCGTATGCATATAGCGAAGCGGCAGACTTATCAAAGCTGAGGCAACACCGCCATTGCTGTACGCAAATGCGTCGGTATCTGTTCCCGTTACGCGCGACGATGCAAGTCTTTGAAACGGAATTTCTTTTTCCTGAGCTGTCGAAATGATCAGTTCTCTTAAATTATTCTGTACCGCCGGCGCATAGCTCACAACCGGGCCTTTGCCGATCTGGATTTCGCCTTCGATTTTTTTGTTAATCATCGGCGTCGTCGTATCATGACAAACATCGGTTACGATCGCAGCGTTCGGCCTGATGGTTTTCGTGATCATTTCGGCACCGCGCAAGCCAACTTCTTCCTGAACAGAATTTGTAATGTACAATCCAAACGGGAGCTTTTTCCCGTTTTCGTGCAACATTCTCGCGACTTCGGCGATCATAAATCCACCCATACGGTTATCGATTGCACGGCACACGAATTTATTTTCGTTCAATATCATGAACTCGTCCGGATATGTGATTACGCAGCCAACATGCACGCCGAGGTTTTCAACTTCGTCCTTTGTCGCACATCCGATATCGATAAAAAGATTGTCGAGTTTTGCATTTTCTTCCTTGTCGCGATTACGCGTATGAATTGCCGGCCAGCCGAAAACACCTTTCACAATACCTTTTTTGGTGTGGATGTTAACGCGTTTTGACGGCGCTATCTGGTGATCGGAACCGCCGTTACGGATAACATAAATCAACCCGTTGTCCGTTATATAGTTCACATACCAGGAAATTTCATCGGCATGTCCTTCAATAACGACTTTGTATTCAGCTTTGGGATTGATCACACCCACGATAGTTCCATATGTATCCGTGATAAATTCATCCACGAACGGAGCGACGTAATCACGCCACAGCTTCTGACCTTCCGCCTCATATCCGGTGGGCGAGGCATTGTTTAAATAACGTTCAAGAAAATTGAGTGAGTTGTCATTCAGTATTTGTTTGTCGGCCATAACTTAAATTTTTGCGAAAATAATCAATTGAAATTTCATTTGTTCGAAGATTGTCTATTTTTGAGCGCTAATAAATGTTACATGAACAGGATTTTTGTCCTCCTGACTATATTGTTTTTTTCGTGCGGTGTTAATGCACAGGAGATAAAGACCGATACGATCAAGGACCCGGAAGAGGAAATCGACACGCTTGGACTCGCGATCGAGTTGCCCGAACTTGTCATTCGTAAAGGCGATGCGGAAGCCTTAAAACAGTATATGCTTCTCCAGAATCGCGTTTATAAAGTTTATCCGTACGCTAAAATTGCATCAGAAAGGCTAACGGCTCTCGACAAGAACATGGCGAAACTTAAAACAAAGAAAGAAAAGAAGATATATTTTAAGATCGTCGAAGAGTATATTCAGAATGAGTTTACGGAGAAGCTGAAGAAGCTTTCACGCAAACAAGGCCAGATTTTGGTAAAGCTTATAAATCGGCAAACAGGCGAAACGACTTTCGATCTTGTTAAGGAATACAAAAGTGGCTGGAAAGCCTTCTGGGCGACCAATACTGCGAAACTGTTCGATATAAATCTGAAAGCTAAATATTCTCCGTTCGAGGTCAACGAAGATTACCTTATAGAAACGATCCTGCAGCGTGCATTCGACAACGGACGCCTTGTCCGCCAGGAACCTGCAAAAGCTATCGATTATCCAAAACTTAACGAATATTGGATCGACCGGGTCGAGAATAACAAAAAGAAGAAGTAGGCGGTTTAGTGCGATTTGAACTTATCTAAGGTCATTTTTTATTGATCAGCTATATATTCGAACTTGACGGAGCGAATCAATTGTCAATTATCCATTTTCACTTGTCAATTAATTATGGCGTTGCCCCGAAAGCTTTCGGGGCCCGGGCTATCCGCTATATCTTTTATTCCCTGCGCTCATAAAAGGATGCCGCTGCTATCCCTAACGCGGCTTTCGATGTCCATTAATGTATTTTAATCTTTTATGTCGAATCCATACAGTATGGCTGCGCTTCATTATTAATTATTACTTATTAATTATTCATTTATTTTGCTGCTCTGGCG
>CBDUBJ010000019.1:0-39381 GCA_965365355.1 uncultured bacterium | reverse complement strand
GCTTTGTATTCTTCGTCTGAATAAAGGTTTCCCAGCAATGTGGAAATACTTGGTTTAAAAAGTCCGTTCCCAATGCAAATCAGCGCAAGCGATAAATAGAAAGTCGTTGTTCCGGGCAGCGCCAGTCCGAGATAGCCCAGACCCATCAAAGTTCCGCCGATGTAAATTGCCTTAACGTATCCCAGCAGCCTGTCGGCCAAAAACCCGCCAAGAAACGGAGTCAGGTAAACAAGCGCGATAAAAGTTCCAAAAATATCGTCGGCATTTTTATCGCCGATCGCGAGTCCGCCCTTGTCGACGTCCGTCATGTATAAAACAAAAATTCCTATCAGCAGATAATATCCAAAACGTTCCCACATTTCGGTAAAAAATAAATAATAAAGGCCTTTAGGATGTTTTGCTTTCATCTACAGTTTGTCTAAGAGGTAGTTGGTCATTTTGTTATAAAGCTGGATGCGTGTTTTGCCACCGGAAATCCCATGTGCTTTGTCGGGATATATCTGCGAGTCGAACTGTTTGTTCGCCTGGATCAGAGCTTCCATCATCTGCATTGTATTTTGGACGTGAACATTATCGTCGCCCGAACCATGTATCAAAAGCAGATTTCCTTTTAACTTATCTGCATAATTTATCGGCGAATTATCATCGTAGCCCGCTTTATTCTCCTGCGGTGTCTGAAGGTATCGCTCGGTATATACCGTATCGTAAAATCTCCAGTTTGTAACCGGCGCAACGGCAATTGCGGTTTTAAAAACGTCATTCCCTTTGAGGATGCAGTTCAGTGCCATGAATCCACCGTAACTCCAGCCGAAAATCCCGATTCGCGATTTATCGACATACGGATATTGACCGATGACTTTTGCAGCCTCGATCTGGTCTTCAACTTCAAGTTTTCCCAAATCGTTCTGTGTAACCTTCTTGAATTCGGCCCCTTTAAATCCGGTTCCACGACCGTCAACGCAGGCAACGATATATCCATTTTGCGCGAGCATCATCGCCCAGTAATCATCGGAGCTGTTCCATGAATTGGCAACTTTCTGGGATCCCGGCCCGGAATATTGATACATCAATACAGGATATTTTTTCCCCGGATCCATCGTTTTCGGCTTGATGATCCACGCATTGAGCTGTATGCCTTTCGGAGTTGTAAGGACAAAAAACTCCTTAGTCGGCAGGTTGTATGATTCGAGTTTTTTTGCCAGCGCGTCATTTTCCACGATGGTTTGAATTTCTTTTCCCGTTTTGGCATCGTTCAGCGTATACACGGTTGGCTGTGTCGCGCTTGAAAATGCATTGATGAAATAATTGTAATCGGGGCTGAATGTCGCGCGGTTTGTTCCAGTTTTGGATGTCAGTCTAAGTTTGCTTTTGCCATTTAAACCGATGCGATACACATCGCGGTTTATCGAGCCGTTTTCAACCGATTGGTAAAATATCGTATTGGATTTTTCATCAAAACCATAGTAATTAGTCACTTCCCAATTTCCTTTGGTAACCTGATTTTTTAACTTTCCGGACTTATCGTAATGATAGATATGATTAAATCCGTCCTTTTCACTGGTCCAGATAAAACTATTGTCTTTTAAAAATGTAAGGTTGTCGGTGATGTCAACGTATGCTTTGTCCTTCTCCTCCAGGATCACTTTGGATTTTCCGGTCGTTCCGTCTACAAACAAAAGATCCAGATCATTTTGATGGCGATTGATTACCTGAACGCTCAGCTGCTTTGGATCGCTTGTCCATTTGATCCGTGGAATGTAAAAATCACTGTAATTCTCCAGATTGACGTTTCGAACGATTCCTGTGGCGGCTTCGCAAATATGAAGCGAAACCTCCGCATTCTTCTCGCCTGCTTTCGGATATTTAAATGTTTCGGTCTTAGGATACAATTCTTTAGCAAAAACCGACATTGAAAATTCCGGCACTTCAGTTTCATCAAACCTGATATAAGCGATCATCTTTCCGTCCGCACTCCAATCGTAGGCACGCACAAATGCAAATTCCTCTTCGTAAACCCAGTCGGTCACGCCGTTGATGATTGAATTTTTCTTGCCATCCGATGTTATTTGCCTCGGCTTCGCGGTTGAAAAATCATATATAAACAGATTGTTTTCCTGTACATACGCGATCCGTTTTCCGTCAGGTGAAAATGTCGGCTCCTGAACCTGTGTCAGAATTTTAGAAAGTTTCTTTGTTTGGATGTCGTACAGATAATAATCAGCGGTAAACGAGTGACGATAAATCTGATTTGAATTATTGGCAATCAAAATCTGCATTTCGGCGTCGTCGAAGATATAGCTGTCGATCGATTTCAGAACTTCATCACTTTGCTTGGCGGTGATCAGCGTTTCCACTTTCTGGCGTGTGGCAAAATCGTATACATCAAGTGTAAATGCCTTGGATTTGCTGTCGAAATTAACCATTGTATAACGGTTGCTGTTCTTCATCGCCTGAAGTTCAGCCATGCCTTTGGGCCTGAACGCGCCCGTAAATATCTCTTCGACGGTAATTTGCTGCTGCGCGGCAGCCGACATGCATAAGAACAGGAAAAAGGCGCATCGCCCGAGGAATTTTATCATTTTTAGTTAGAATGTAAAAACCGTCAATTTTAGTGAAAAAAATAGACATAGCGTCAACTTTCGACACGAAAAACGGGTTGGGTTAATTTGCCGTTTGTCTGATTACATCGAAAACGTTACTGAATAACTTTCTCTGCAGCGAAATTCACCGCTAAGATGTTTTATAATCAATGCAATTCGCGGTGCCAAAAATCCGTCGAAAAAAGAATGAAAAAATCGTCGCCAATTAATTATTTCATTTAATTTTATAATGCCGCAAATCGCTGACAATCAGATAATCAAAACGGAATTATCGTCCGGGTCATGCCGCTGTGGCAATCGAACTTCAACTTTTATCGCGTGATAATCGTCGTGTTTCTGCATCCTCGCTAACTTCTTCTTTACATTCCAAAATTCACCAACCATGTTAGTTGCTTCGCAAACCCAATTGGGGACGCTATCTTTTCAACAAAACAGGGCGCTTCACATTGTCCGAAGTGTTCTAAAACCATTCATCGATCCGAATCGCATTGTGTTCGGAAACACCAAAAGCTATTTTTCAATTCTGTTCGACGGCGATCGTTACAAGCCGATTTGCAGGATTTATTTCGAAAAACATTTGTCGATCGGCATCATCACGACCCGCAAAGTCGAATCGCGAACGGCACTATTCAAGCTAAATGACATCGAAAAATACCAAAGCGACCTTGTTGAAGTCGTGGTTTATTACATGGAGAAAACCTGCTGACGCAATTTCAGCAACTCAAAACAAGTCCAATTGTCCGGTTTGATATTGCCTGAAAAGTGACGTATTCAGTTCCGGATACGATTTGCCCGTGAAATATTTCCTACGTGCCAAAGCAACCTGCGCACTGATCTGTGTTGCAAATTCGCCTTCGCCTTTCATTCGCTGGCCCCAACGGCTGTCGTTGAGCGATCCGCCATGAATTTCACTGATCTGGTTAAGGACTTTCGCGGCTCGATCGGGCATCGCTTTCTGTATCCAATCGGTAAAGATCTCACCGATCGCACCATTGAGCCTTACGACGGTATGCGCAATCGAAACTGCACCCGCGTCTGCGGCAGCTTTAGCCAAAGGCAGGATCTCGTGGCTGTTGATTCCCGGAATGATCGGCGCCAGCATGACGTTTACCGGAATTCCCTTTTCGGTTAATTTCGAAACCGTATCGAGGCGTTTCGCGATGGTAGCAGTGCGCGGCTCCAGCAAAAGCCGGGTTTTCTCATTGAGCGAAGTGATCGACAAGCTGACGCCAACGAGGTTGTCCTTCGCAAGCTGCTCAAGAATATCCAGGTCGCGTGTTATCAAAGAGTTTTTTGTAATGATGCCTACGGGATGCCGATACTTTAAAAACACTTCAAGGCATTCGCGCGTAATGCCGAATTTTTTCTCGGCCGGCTGGTAACAATCGGTATTACCGGAAAGCATGATGGAATGTGCCTTCCAGCTTTTTGATCGCAGTTTTTCCTCGAGCAATTTTGCGGCATTTTTCTTAACCAAAATCTTTCGCTCAAAGTCCAATCCGGCATCATAACCCCAATATTCGTGGCTGTTGCGCGCATAGCAGTAAATGCAGCCATGTTCACAGCCCTGATATGGATTCATCGAAAAAGCCATGTGTAAATCCGGACTGTCGACAACATTGACGATCGTTTTGGGGAAAACCTCCAAAAACTGCGTCCGGTTATCATCGGGTGCATCGCCTTCAAGCGCGCAGTAATTAAGGAATTCATCCATGATTTCGTATGATTCCTTAAAAAAGCGGTTCTGAATATGCGTCTGCGCACCGCGGCCTTTAATAAATTGATCGTTCCGGTCCATCCCGCGAAAGGTACGTATGCGGTTTTCTAAATAAAACTTAATGCGTGTTAAAAATGCTTCTGACACGTGGAATTAACATTCGGTTTTATGTTCTGATGTCGCGTATATTTGCAAAAAAAAATATGGATCGTACAGTTTCAGGATTTTCACGATTTTCAACCGATGAGAAAATCAGATGGATTTCCGAAACATTTTTCGCCAATCCGGCCGAGGCTGCGGATCTCATTCGGAAATACCGCAATTCCGACGCAAAACTGCAGCAGCTTCACGATGAATTTATCGAGAATACGGTTACTAATTTTTACCTTCCGCTGGGCATCGCTCCCAATTTTACCATCAATGGGAAAACGTATGCCGTTCCGATGGCAATTGAAGAAAGTTCTGTGGTTGCTGCGGCGGCAAAAGCTGCAAAGTTCTGGTCGGCACGGGGTGGTTTTAATGCAACCGTGATCGGAACGGAGAAAATGGGCCACGTTCACTTCCTGTTTCATGGAAGCTACCAAAAACTTCAATCTTTTTTTGATCAGGTAAAATCCCGATTTTTCGACGCGGCGGAAAACATAACGAGGAATATGGTCAAGCGCGGCGGCGGAATTACAAGCATTGAACTCGTCGATAAGACATCGAAACTTGATAATTATTATCAAATACAGGCAACTTTTCAAACCAAAGATTCGATGGGCGCGAATTTCATCAATTCCTGCCTGGAAACATTTGCTAAGACTTTGGTTAATGAGGCAAAGGATTTTTCAGGTTTTGATGATGACGAAAAAGATATCGAAGTCATCATGAGCATCCTCACGAATTACCTTCCCAATTGTACGATAAAAGCTGAAGTCTCCTGCAAAATTGAAGACCTGCGCGATAAAAACATCGATGATCCCCAAAAGTTTGCCGACAAATTCGTCCAGGCTGTGAAAATATCCGAAATCGAACCATACCGCGCCGTAACGCATAATAAAGGCATTATGAATGGTATCGATGCAGTTGTGATAGCAACGGGAAATGATTTTCGAGCTGTGGAAGCAGGCATTCATGCGTATGCATCGCGTTCGGGCAAATACCGCGGACTTTCGAAAGCTTCGGTAGAAAACGGAATATTTACCTTTTCACTGGAAGTTCCGCTTGCATTGGGAACTGTCGGCGGACTGACATCACTTCATCCACTGGTAAAATTATGCCTTGAAATTTTGGGAAATCCTTCCGCAGAAGATCTGATGAAAATCGTGGCAGTAACGGGCCTTGCACAAAATTTTGCCGCTTTGCGATCGCTTACGACGACCGGGATCCAGGAAGGCCATATGAAAATGCACCTTAATAATATTATCAATCAGTTTAAGGCAACAAAAGAAGAGCGTGACAGGATCAGGGATCATTTCTCAAAGAAAACCGTTTCGCACTCGGGTGTGGCTGAATTTTTAGAAAGCCTGCGCAAATAATCACATTTCTCCTGCATAATAATTTTATTTCGTAATTTGACTCGTACAAAAAATCTGCGATGCAAAAACGATTTCATTGCCACGGGAAATTACTGCTTACGGGCGAATATGTTGTCCTCGACGGCGCTAAAGCTTTGGCACTTCCAACGAAAGCCGGTCAAGACCTGAACATCAGGCTGGGTACCGAACCCGGCATCAGATGGCGAAGTTATGATCATGACGGCCAGGTCTGGATCGATACAACAATCGATTATCAGGAAATAGATCGCGGTTACGACGAAAAGCCTGCAGACGAGCGATCGCGCCTGATTAAAATACTTCACGAAGCATCGAGTATGAATTCGGGCTTTTTTAATTCCGACAATCATCTGGAAGTCGAAACATATCTCACATTCCCGCGTGAATGGGGTTTGGGAACATCATCAACACTGATCTGCAATATTGCGCGATGGCTGGAAATCGACCCGTATGCGCTGCAAGAAAAAACGTTTGGCGGAAGCGGGTATGATATTGCGTGTGCACTTCATGATAAGCCAGTCGTATATCGACTCGAGTACAGAAATCCGACAGTAAATGAAACTGATTTCAGACCGCCATTTTCAGAGCATCTATACTTCGTTTACCTCAATAAAAAGCAAGACAGCCGTGTCGCGATCGAAGCATATCGCCGAAACAAACCATCAGATTTAGCGTGGCATATCACGGAACTCGATGAGATCACCGAAACGATTCTGAACGCCGGAAGCCTTGACATATTTGAAGAAGCGATCCGCGAACACGAACAGATCATCTCGAAAATCTTAAAAATGGAGCCTGTAAAAAATAAGCTATTCGGTACTTTTCACGGAACGGTCAAAAGCCTGGGCGGCTGGGGCGGCGACTTTGCGCTTGCCATTTCAAAAGAAGATCCGACCGACTATTTTATCGGGCGTGGTTTTCGAACGGTAATTAAATACAACGATATGATAAAGTAAAAAATCCCGCCGAAGCGGGATTTTTAATATAATAGAACCTGAATTAATAATTGAATTTCGTTCTGTTGTCTTCGATGTCTGCATCCGCTTTCAAGGCAGGAATGACTCGGTTTGCATCGCCGCCGCGCATCATTTTCACTTTGGCTACATAATCTTTGTAATCTTTCATCTCCGGCGCTTTGGCAACCGCCCTTGTTTTCACAACGATCACGCCTGAAGTTCCTTCGATAGGCGCAGACATTTTGTTTGCTCCGATCGCGATGGCCGTAGCAACCGCTTTACGCTCCTGCCCAAATCCGGGAAGAACTGCATTTTCAATGTTGACATCCGTAGCCTGCTGAACTGTTACGCCGGCAGCTTTCGCCATCGCATCCAGCGAAGATCCATTCAATTTCTTGATGATCATCTCGGCTTTCTTTTTATTCTTCAATTTAGGCTCGATCTGAAGCCTTGCTTCGTCAACAGCCATCAATCCTTCTTCATTGATCTTTTTCAACCTTGCAACCACGTTTCCTACGTTAGGAATTTCAAAACGCTTTACGTCGTTGACTTTGGTTTCACGGTCGAATGCCCAACGTACGATCTGCCTTTGCGGGCCAACGGCTCCTACGTTTTCATCCATTGCTTTCACTTTTACGGCAGGATTTACGGTAAGTCCGGCAGTTTTCGCAACAGCAGCGAAATCACCATCGGTCGCATCCATTTCGAATTTAACCGCTTTCGTATAGATTTTATCGTTTGTAGCGTCAGACGGCTGGATCTTCCGCGCAACAGTTGCCAGTTTGATCGCGTCTTGCTTATCTGTAATGTTTATAATGTGAAATCCGAAATCTGTTTCAACCATTCCAATCGTTCCTACCGGATTGTTGAACACGAAATCATTGAACGGCCCAACCATTTGACCAGGACTGAAATATCCAAGGTCTCCGCCTTGCTGTGCAGATGAATCATCTGAATTTGTCAACGCAAGCATCATAAAAGAACCCGGGTTCGCCTTAGCCTGCGCAAGCAACATTTCCGCTTTTGCTTTGGCTTCATCTTTTGTACGCTTTTCCTTTTTATTTGGAACCTGCGTACCTTCATAACTGATCAAAATATGACTTGCTTTTGCATTAGCATTTGCTTTGCGTCCCATCATTTTCGAAAGGCAATAGTACTGGCCACGTACATAAGGTCCGTAAACCTCGCCAACAGCAAGATTGAAAAGCGCATCGGCATGTTCCTGAGGCAAGTCTTTTTTGGATACATAAGTCGAATCGAATGGCACATCAGAATTAGAATTAACAAATTCTGCAACGTTCGCTGCGCCACGGAATCCTGACAAAGTATCATTTTTGCCCGTTTCCTGATTGTAAACAACTTTACCGTTCAAAAGCGCCGATAAATTCGATTTCACTTCGTTTTCATCTTCCGGAGAAGGTTTTTCTTCGATCAAAACGTACTCGATCTCGCGTGATTCCTCAGCTTTGTAACGCTTTTCGTCCTTTCGCATGTACTCGACGATTTCCTCATCGGTCACTTTTACTTCGCTGTCTTTAATTGATGAATATGGAACGGCAACATAATCGAAGCTGACTTTGTTCATTTCCATTTCATATTTCATTTTACCTTCAAGGTTCGTGGTAAAAATACCGCCTTTCACAAGGCTGTTGTATATCTGATATTTCGCGGCAAGTTCGGCGTCTTTCATCCTATCTTTAAGATATTGCTGCTGCTCGGGGCTTGCCTTGAAAAATTCGTTGAATTTAGAAATGCTGAAGTTGCCGGCCGCATCTTTAAATAACGGACTCTGACCGATATTCGGATCTGCTTTAAGCACTTCCATCAAATGATCCTGTCCGACGCGGATTCCAAGCTTGTCGAACTCTTCTGATAAAAGAGCAATCGTCACTTCCTGGTCCCATACACGGTTTACAGCCTGTGCATTTGAAATCCCCTGACCGCTTTTCTCTACATTGCTGACCTTCACATTGAAGTCTTCAAACGGAATATCACGACCGTTAACAGAACCGATGTCCTGCGGAACCTGGTTGAAACTACCGCTTTGGAAAAGATCGCCAATGATGAACGCAAATAAGCAAAATCCGATGACCGCGATGAGCAGTATCGAACGCTGCCTGATTTTAGATAAAACTGCCATTATATAGAGTTATTTGAAATTTCAGTTTGCGAAAATACGATTATCTTGTAAATAATCGCAAGCTGCCGAAATAAAATCGGGAATTTTAATCTTTATTGTTTATATTATCCGAAGTGTTGCTGCGACTGTTCCTGTTTTCGAATCTTTTCGAGAATCTTGTGCGGAAAAAGAACATGAAAACGGCAAGTGCGGCGATGATGAGGCTTAGCCATGCGCCGGGATCGTTTCGTGTAAAAAGCACATAGGCATCGATCGCGAAATAGATGCCTGCGATCAAATAAATGTAAGCGGTATATTTAAGGTATTTCATATTATTCGGCCCGGTCTATAGCACCGGAAATCTTTTGTGAATTGACAATTTTAAAATCCTTGCTGAAATCGATCCCTTCGCCGTACGACACGCCTTTCGGATCGGTAAAT
Organism: uncultured bacterium; assembly: GCA_965365355.1. Lineage (GTDB taxonomy): Bacteria > Bacteroidota > Bacteroidia > Flavobacteriales > Flavobacteriaceae > Flavobacterium. The sequence goes on along the minus strand of CBDUBJ010000019.1, from coordinate 30,010 downwards.
TTAAATTTCTTTTCCGTGTAAAACCACTGATTTTTCTGGTCGAAATAAAGTTGCTCCGTTTCCATAAGCTGCCCGGTTTCGTTTGATATCCGAACATTCCCCTGAAGGTCGATGACATCGGTACCTTTAAATGTCACCGCGTAATCAGATTTGACAAAAGTCTTCTTCCCGCTTTTATCATAAAAAGTGACATCAATACCTTTTGGAAATTCTGTAAACGGATATTCCACCGTTGCGTAGTCCAGCATCTTCGGACTTACAAGTACTGAAGTAATCCTTCCGCTGTCGGTATATTTTAAATTAAAATCATCTGCTTCACCGCTTGGCGTAAATTCAGAATAATTGATCTTTTGCACATCCTTGAAATTGCTTTCACAAGCCGTAACGAATATCACAGCCAGAATTAAAAAGGTGCCGTTTCGAACGATCATGCTTTGGGGATTGTCACGGAAGTATTGATCCAGCATCCGAAGGAAACGGATTTGCCCGACATTTTCTCTTTTTTGATTTCTTCTGATGTCGGACCTCTTTTCAGGAATAATTCCGATTGCCTTTCGGCGGTTGGTTTAATTCCCGGGTCGACTTCCATTGCTTTTAATGCTGTTTGTGATGCGAGGATATTCAATGCTTTCCGTTCGAAATCATTCTTTGCGCAATCGGTTGAACCCGCGAAAATCTGCGCCATCAAAAGATATGCTTTGCCGTTTGACGGTCGCGCAGCCAATGCTTTCTTGACATAGTCGAAAGCAAGTGCTTTATCCGAAGAAACTAAAGATGCAGCGACCGTATATAAAATCCGGCTCTTCTCTTCAGGATCTTTCTCAAGGTTTGCTGCTTCTGAGTACATTTCAACAGCTTTCGCCTTATCATTTTTACGCATCGCCGCAAGTCCGGCGTGGTATGCCGAATTCGCATTCGGACTTACCTCATACCATCTGTAAGCGGCCTTTGTAAAGAGCGAATCGGACGTACATCTTGCAGACAAAAGTGCCATCGTTGCAGATTCCAGCCATTGCGGATCGTCCTTTCCCGTCTCGAATTTTTTACCGTAGTAGGTTGTTAATTTCGGACATGAGATCAAAGGAACCATTAATGAGCGCATGCCGCTTTGGACCGATTGGAAATTCCGTTTCCGCGCTTCATCATTAGCCATCAGTTTTCGCAATTGCAGCGAGAGCTTATCGTGAAAATCGAAAAGCTGCTCATCCGAAATCTTGTTTTTCGCGTCCTTATATCTGTCGATGAACAAACTGAAGTAAAGATAGATCGCCTTTGGTTCATTAAAAGTTGATGGATTTCCTTTGTAGGCCGCGTCTAGTAGTGCGTAAAGTTCATTCGGTTCGGCAGTTTTATGTTTCTGAAGCAACATTGCTTTTTTTATCTTGTTCTGATGCCCATTTGAAGGAACAAGCTTATCATTATTGTCGTAATGCGCGGAAAGTTCCTTGATCAATTTGACTTTCTCCTCATCCTTCGAATTATCGATTTTGAACGTCAGTAGTTTTTCAATATCGACGTAAGATGTGTTCGAGGTAAATTCGCATTTGCCACGATCTGCATATGTATCGTAAGCATTAGCAAGCTTATTCGACTTGACAAGATCGCGAATGATTGCTTCCCGCTGATCGCACGTTACAGGCTGCGCATTGGAAAGGAAGAAAAAAAATGTGGCGAAGAAAGCCAGGACAGATTTCGTTCCCATATCCGGAGATTTTAATTAATCGTATTTCCTGCGGACGAACCAGCGGTCGTTGAAGGAAAGACCGATCGTAAAGTTAATATAATTTTCTTCGACGAGTCCGGCGTCGCGGGTTCCACGTTTTCCGTATTCCGCACCGAGGTTGATATTTGAGAAAGTTCCGCTCAATGGAAATCCGAAGCCGACACTTCCCGAAACATCTTTGATATTTTTATTATTCAATACCAGGCCGGTGTTTTCATAACGCAATCCGCCACGATAAGTTATCCGCTTGAAATAATTTCCGAAAGCAGAATAATTCGGGATGTAAAAACCACCTATTGAAAATCTTTCCGATTTTTCAAATCGTGCTTCGGTAATATCCTGGAACCTGTTGCCCATGTCGTTTGAGCTTCGGAATTCAGCTTCCGCGCCGACCATCCATTTTTTCGCTTCGCCTATTCCGGCACCGAATGTAATTTTTGATGGCATGCTCGATTCCGTATCGGGAACATCGAGATCTTCTTCATCAATCGTCAAAAATCCACCGCTGACTGCCTGTACAGTTGCGAGTTTACGCTCATTGCTGAAGGATATTTTGTTTTCGGTTGAATATGCGGCGGCGGCAGATAACGTGTATTTTGATCCGATCTTTCCACTGTACGACAATCCTGTCTGGAAACCAAAGCCGCTTGCGGAAGATCCATTGATTTCGCGAGTTGACAATTGTACACCTTCAAGGTTTGCAAGCGTTCGCGTATTGATATCTCCAAAGTAGTATTGAAATTCAGCACCAAATGTCAATGTATTTGAAATCCGGTAACCTGCGCCAAAAAATACTTTGTTGAGTCCGCCTTCACCTGTCGCCTGTCTTGTGTATTCGAGGCCATTCCGGTCTTCGATCGTAAGGACTTTATATCCTACTGCAGAATATGGCATTAAACCGAAACCAGCGCCCATTTTTTTTCCGATTGGAAATGCTAGCGCCAGATAATCAAATGATGTGCGGCGTGCGCGTTCCTGTTCGGTATTCGTCTTTAATCCTGTCATCATGTGGCTTCCGCCCAAGGTAAAGCTTGTTAGTTTCAAATGCGGATAAAACGCAGGATTTTGCAGATTGATGTGAATACTGTCGGAGAAGATCGAGATGCCGCCCATGGCACGCGTATCAACAGTACCGCGGAATCTGGGATCGCCCAAACCGAAAAAAGAATATGGTGAAGATGTGCTTTCCTGTGCGGAAGAAACGATGGATGCAAGCAGGAAAACGGATAACAGAACTCGTTTGATCATTCGTGATTATATTGAAATATTCCGTTCAAGCTGTCGAGAAGGAAATTTGAACGGGCAAATATGGTACTTTTTAGCCGCGCAGCCAAAAAATCTGAATCTCCGCCAGTTAAAATTATAATAAAGTTGCCCCATCTTTCGCGGTATAAATCGATGAAGCCTTCTATTTCGGCAATGGTTCCGCAGATAACGCCGGAATGCATGCATGACATTGTCGACCTACCTGTAAAATCCTTAACATTATCCACTTCGAGCATTGGAAGATTTGCGGTGTAATCATGGAGTCCGCGATATCGCATCATGATTCCCGGTGAAATTGCGCCGCCATGGTAATTATTTTCAGAATCGATAAAATCGTAGGTGATGCAAGTTCCCGCATCGATTACCAGCCGATGCTGATTGGGAAACGAGAGTACTGCTCCCGACGCGAGTATCATCCGATCGATGCCGAGGGTTTCCGGAGTTTCGTATAAGTTATGAAATGGAAATTTCCATTCACGGTTGGCATTGTGCAGATTTATATCAGAAGTAAGCGCGTCACAAGCAAAATTCTCCGCAACCGAAGACGTGACGATATCCGATATTTTATGCGATCTGATGATTGATTGCAAGCCGTCCGTCATGGAATCGCGCGTAAAGCTATGGGATGAAATCATCGTATCGGCTTCATATACAGAAGCTTTAATCCTGGTGTTTCCGATATCGACAGCGAGCAACATTTGCGGTGATAAAGCGGCTAAGGTACAAATTGATTTTTTTTGGATATTGGTTTGTTTTAATTAAAAAACCATTCTATATTTGCTGCCCGTAAAAACGGTACCTTAGCTCAGTTGGTAGAGCAATGGACTGAAAATCCATGTGTCCCTGGTTCGATTCCTGGAGGTACCACAAAACAAAATCGCAAAAGCCTGTTAATTAGGATTTTGCGATTTTTTTGTTTGATAGTTGTACGGCAATTTGTATGGTAATGAATTTAAGTTCTATACATGTTCCATTTTGACATAGACAAGCTCTATGAACTGCCGGATCTCCTTTTAATATAAAGATCCTGCACTAAGACGATTACGACAACCATTATCGGAGTTGCCAGTAAAAGCCCCCAGCCGCCGGTCAGGGCTCCCATAATGAGCTGGGCAATCATTATCATCGCAGGCGGCAGATTTACCATTTTCTTTTGGATGGTCGTCGTAATAAAGTTGCTTTCGATAAATTGGATCAGGACATACAAACCCACTACCAGGAGCGCTGTATTTGTGCCTTCCATCAATCCTACCAAAACTGCAGGAATTAGCGCGATCATCGGGCCGAAGTTCGGAATAAAGCTTACCAGTCCGGCAAAAAGGGCCAAAACCAGCCACAATGGCATCCCGATCGCAGCAAGTCCAATGGCGGTAAGAATGGCGACAATTGACATTGAAAGCATTTTCCCCTTTAGCCATTTTCGAAGTTGTGCTCCGGATTTTTCGATCAGTTTTTCTGCTTTCTCCTGCCCTTTTTGCGGTATGAGCTGTATCGCTCCATCTATATATATTGTTGGCGAAATAGTGATGAAGATGCCAATAAATAAAATTGCATAAATATCTCCCAATATCCCAAAAGTCGATTTAAAAAAGGTCGTTCCAAATTTTTGAACCTGCGACATGGTGTCTGCCGATGATAGCCTTTCGATAGCTTTTTCTCCAGCTTGCGTACTGTTTAATTTACTCTTTGCGTTCGCTATAATGTCGGGCAACGTTTGCATCAGTTCTGATACCTGAGCTTGAATTTTGGCGCCCATCAACCAGATAAAACCGGTCAATAATAGAAATGTTGTTAAGATCGCAATGGCAGTGCATAACTTTTCGTTCCACTTTGTTTTACGCCGAATCAATCCGCTCAATCCTGTGAAATAGACAGCCAGGAGTATGCCTGCAAAAACAAGGAGTAAAACATTGACTGTCGCAATGCCAATTAATAATAATGATGCGGTCAAGGCGGTAATTCCAACCGTAATCCACACTTTCTCTGAAAAGCGATCTATATCTTCCTGATCATCCATTGGCGCATTTTAAAAATTTTGCTTGATAGAAAATAGTCCTTAAGACCTGGACGGATAATTACATGGGCATGCTTAAGTATGATCCCGCAGCACGTTTTGTGAACCTTTATCAAATTCGGATAGTACTGTAATTTCTCCGGCGGTTTCCAATATTACCGCGTCTACTTTTTTAATATCCTGCATGCCTTTCTTCCGTACCGCTTCCATTAGCTCATCAACAGTAATTCGCTGTTTTTTAAGTGCTTTTTTATCGATGATGCCTTTATAAAGCAATAGTGTCGGCTTGCTGGTGATAATGCTTTTTACAGGCGGATACGCTGCGGATAGTGAAGTGATCCCGTACTGTAAACCAATAAGCAATCCCAGTGCAAGAATGCCATCGGCAAGCACGATATCTTTATTGAGCATCACGGTCGCAAACGCCGATCCGAGCGCAATCGTTACAACAAAATCAAATGCGTTAAGCTGTGTAAGCGTCCTCTTTCCAGAAATTCTTAGCATGGCAATTAGCGATATATAAGCCAGAACCGTGATTATGAAAGTCCGTAAAAGGCTATCCCAACTGTCGAAAAAAATTTTATCCATATTGTCTCCGATTATTAAGCTTCATATTTGCAAAATCAAATGAAATATTGCGCGTGATCTTCTTAGCCAGACTTTTAACTATTCCTAAGTTACAACATAATGCCCGGCATCGCAAAGAAATTGGATGTTTATCAATGGGCAGACAACCTCTCGGCGATCTGATTATCGATAGTTTTAAACATTCAGCCTGCAATACATGATTATTAAATTGGAAATTTTACATTCGATTAAATTTTTTAAGACATGAGGTTTCTTCTTATTACACTTTTAATGGTTATGGTTTGCCCTGCGCAAAATCGTACGGAAAAAAACCTTGGAAAAATCGCAGGAATCTGGGCATTGGTACATTTTGAGGAAGTGGAAAGCGATGGAAAGATCTATAAGGTGAAAACAAGCGGGATCAAAGGACTTGTACTCTTTGATTTTAAAGAAAACCAACGTCTTGAAGTGGTATATCCCAGCGGAGCTACTGAAAATTATCTTTACGTCATCGACAGAAACAGAATCCAAATCATCGCCGATGCAGGCAAGGCCAATCACATGATCTATGGTAAATTTGATATTCATTTTGTCAAAAATCACGAAGTTTTTTTGGAGCGTGAAAAACTGCCTCATCACGGCATCAGATTGAGCCGACACTGACAAGATTGTGGAAAACCCATTGGAAACTTTTTAATGCGCTGATTTTCCATGCAATGTAATTGCCTAGATTGCAGTTATTAGGAAATAACCTTCAAAATCAGCAATCATGAAAAATCTTAAAGTAATTACATTGGCAATTGTTGGAGTGCTGTTGCTTTTTGCATTCAAACCTTCTAAAGATATTATTGTCATCGATGCCGGACACGGCGGAAAGGATTTGGGCGGTATAATCGACAGTCATGTTGAAAAGGATATTGTCCGCGAAATCGGCCTGCGGATCAAAAACATGCAAAATTCCAATGATTATGAAATCGTGCTTTTGCGCGAGGACGATCAAAGCATCAGTCTGGCAGATCGCGTGGCAAAGATCAACAGCCTGAATCCAAAAATGGTTATTTCAATCCATATCGATCAAGCCATTGACCGTTCGTCCAACGGAGTCAATGCTTCGGTGTCACAAAATGCGCATCACGATAAATCGCTCGAATTCGCTAATAAATTGCTGGAGGAAATCGCATCGTCCGGATTGAAAAAAGGAAAAACGGTATCGCAATCATTTTTTGTGATCAAGCATTCAAATTGCCCGGCGGTAAATCTTCAACTCGGCAATCTGGCAAATGCTGATGATCGTGAATTCGTGGCCGGTGCAAAAGGTCAGACTTTAATTGCAGAAAGTATTTTGCGTGCGATTGGCAAATATTAATATGAAACTAATTGCAATATTTTGTGGTCTCATCTTCATCTGCTCCTGCGGCAGGGACGAACAAAAAAAGGAAGAACAGCTCACGCTTGATGAATATTCGCGAGACGCCGATAAAGATTCAGCGACCGGCCTACAGGCAAGCATAGGATTCAAACAGCTTACAAGTTCCGCCAATTCGGTACTTCTTACAGGAATGGATCGATATCGACTGTTGCCTATCTATAAATTGAAGCCGAAGGCCGACCGCAATCTGGACTATTATAACGATTCAAGCTACGAATACGATTACGAAGCCGAATCTGCCGGCGAAGATTCGTTCCGCTATTTTATGCCGGGAATGGATATTATTCACGGTTACAACCTGATCAACGTTGGTCATTATGACATGCAGCATGGCAAACTATCGTACTTTTTCTCAAAGCCGGTTTTGGTCCGAACGCTGTATTTCCCGGGGGTGAAGCGCGACTCGATCAATAAACTGCCGGTTTCGCGTAATTTTTTCCTGGCTTCCGTTTACGATGAAGATACTAACCGTGATTCCCTGATCAATAAGCGAGACCTGCGGCACTTTTATCATTTCGACGAAGCAAATTCGACAAAAACCGCAATATTGCCGCCAACACATTCGGCAATTAGATCCACGTACGATTATAAAAACGATGTGATGTACATTCATGCGCGCTTCGATTCGAATAAAAACGGCATTCCGGAGCGCAATGAACCTATTAATATCTTTTGGATCAGCCTTAAATCGCCCGGTCCCGCCAAAAAATTTTATTGAAGACCATTTACTAAAATCTCGGAAATGATTATAAATATTTGAATTTCCTCTTTTGAATTCAGGATGTTTACTACTTTTAAGGCTGCCAATCATATCGCATTCAAGATTTTATCCATGAAACAACTTTACATTCTGCTTTTTCTGACAATTTTCCAATTTTCGCCCACAATAGCACAACTTCCAAAAGGATTTACTGATACGGAGCAGCAGCTGGTTGGGCAATTCCAATTCAGGTCGGCACAATTTACGCCGCCGCCAACGGTTCCTGTCCGTGCCGCAGCCGAATGGGAAGAAGTTGAATACCTCGTGATAACATGGGTTCCGCAGTACCAAAATATTTTACGCCAGATCGTTGCCGTGGGTGTGACCGAATGCAAGGTTATCATTACGACGCAAAATCAGGCGTCCGTACAGACCTATCTGACCAATAACGGGATCAGTCTCGATAATGTAATTTTTATGGATGCGCCCTGGAACAGTATCTGGATCCGCGATTATGCCGGAAATACCGTTTATTCCAATGATGTTGGCGACCGCGCGATCGTCGATTGGATCTATAACCGTCCGCGTCCTGCGGATAATGTGATGCCATCCGCTCATGCGACGCTTACCGGAATTCCCATTTACGTTACCGATTCGGGAACAAACGACCTTGTGAATACAGGCGGAAATTACATGTCGGACGGACTCGGGACTGCCTTTGCATCAGAACTTATCCTGGAGGAAAATGCTGCCGGAAACCCGTACAGCGTTTCGGTCAAAACCGAGGAACAAATCGACGAGATCATGTTCAATTACATGGGAATCGACAATTTTATAAAAATGCCGACATTGCCTTATGACGGGATCCATCATATCGACATGCACATGAAACTTCTCGACGAAGAAACTTTGCTGGTGAGCCGCTATCCCGAAGGTGTTGCCGACGGACCGCAGATTTTGGAAAATATTGCAGATGTGACTTCGAACTACGTATCGGCATTTGGCACGCAATATAAAATCAGGTTTATCGATGCGCCACCAAGTACCGGTGGGTTGTATCCTGACAACGGCGGATCTTATCGTACGTTCACGAATGCGGTCTTCGTCAATAAGTCGATCATTTTACCATTGTATCGTCCGGAAGTTGACGCAGCGGCAATTGCAAGATACCAGGAACTGATGCCGGGTTATAATATTGTTGGGATCGACGTTGACAATGCGGGCGAGAATCTGATCTCATCCTCGGGCGCAATCCATTGCATTACGCATACGATTGGTGTGGAGAATCCACTTCTGATCGTCCACAATGCGGTTGAAACTGCACAGCCAACTGATGTTGTTCCGTTAACGGCGATGATCAAACATATTTCGGGAATTGCCACAGCATTCGTTTACTATCGCGAGCAAGGCACAACAGATTGGTTACAGGCTGCAATGACGCCAACCGGAGACGACAATTGGACTACCAACATTACGATGCCTGCAAATGGAAACGATATCGAATACTACATCTGGACGCAGGCCGTAGTCGGAAAAATGCTCACGCGGCCATTGCCGGCGCCAACGGCTTTCTGGACGATCAATGCCGAAGATCTGACAGTTGATGAGTGGGCACGACAGCATATTTCGGGACCATATCCAAATCCTGCAAAAGAGCTTGTGAACTTCAATTTAGACAGGATCGACGGACCAATAAAGATCACAATCAACAGCGTGCTCGGTCAAAATCTTTACTCGAATATCACGGAAAGTGGCGACGGCGTCATTACTTTAAACCTGGAGCCATCGTGGAAAGGAACATTGTTCGTAACCTTCGAAGGAAATTTTGGAAAAGTCACAAGGAAAATAATCAAGTTATAGATTTGTCCGCAACCCTGCGGGTCGGGCTGTCCGCTCTATCTCTTCTGCCGGCCTCGATACACGCCTATCGGCGCACTCGGCCGCGCACAAAAGGATGCCCTCCGATAGCTATCGGGATTCCTAGCGGACTTCCAGACGCATCTGTTTAAATAATGCTAATCATTCTTCCATGTTGCCAAAGTATGAGTATATTTATTTAACATGAAGTGGCCGAAAAAAATAATATACATTCTTTCAGGACTAATTTTGGTGGTCGTCCTGCTGAATTTCGGCCTCAATTTCTGGATCACAAACAAGCTTCCCGAAATCATCAACGACATAAACGATTCGCCTTATAAGATCACTTATAAAGATATCGACGTTTCGCTGATCTCACGAAATATCAAAGCATATGGAATTGTCGTTGTTCCAAAAGCCTCGGTAGCAGCCGATAAGAATAAACAGGGATTGTATGGCAGCGTGGAATCAATCGATGTCGCCGGCATCAGTTTAATTGATTTGATATTCAGCGACCGCATCAAAGCACAAACGCTGGTCGTCCGCAATCCCGAGGTGACATTCATCAAACCGCCATCGGAAAAAGGAAAAAAACGAAAGACGCTTCGGGATGAATTCGTGGCGCCTTTCAGCAAGATCATCTACGTCTCGGATATTTTTATCGAAGAAGGAAACATTCGGATGTTCTCGGTTGACCGCACACCACTGCTTGAAGCAAAAAACCTTTCGCTCAATATAGAAGACATTGTCATTACAGATGCGACGCTCGAGGGAAAACTTCCGTTTGCTTTTGGCAGATACGCGTGGAAATGCGACAGCCTGATCTACCGCGCCAACGCGGATTATAGGATCACTGCTTTGAAAATCCGGAATACTGAGCACGATCTGGAAATCGACAAATTCCTGCTTGCGCCGGTCTACGCACGGGATGCGTTCGTTGCAAAACTTCCAACCGAAAAAGATCAGTACGCCGTAAAGGCCCAAAAGATCCGTATCGACAGTTTGCAATGGGGATTTAAAAATGAACGCCTGTTCATCGATGCAAAAACACTTCATCTGGATAATGTCACAGCGAATATCTTCCGAAGCAAAGTTCCGCCGGATGATATGAAAGAAAAAAAATTGTACAGCAGGCTGCTTCGCGACCTTTCATACGATATCGACATCAGGACCCTGAAAATGCGCAATTCGAAAATCACTTACGAAGAACAAAAAGACCGGGAAAGCAGCCCCGGCAAATTGTATTTTTCCAATTTTTACATGACGGCTTCCAACATTTCGACAGCAACGGGCAAAGCCAAACTTCCCGATGTTACGATCGATGTTAAATGCAGGTTTATGGGAAGTGCGGACATGAATGTCGAGTGGAGATTTAATGTGCTGGATAAATCCGATAGTTTCAATATCCGTGGCAGCGTGATCGACTTTCCGGCAGAGCGCCTGATGCCGTTTTCGAAACCGTATATGAATGCAACCTTTAAAGGCGATCTCGATGAAGTTTACTTTAATTTCAGCGGAAACCGCCAAACCATGACGGGTGATTTTGCAATTAATTATGACGATCTCAAGGTATCGGTATATCGCAAAAAAGACAAAAAGAAGAAGAATAAGCTGCTCAGCGCACTCGCGAATTTGTTCGTAAAAAACGACACAAAGGATAAAGTTACGACTGCTGAGATAAAAGTCGAACGTATCGAAGAAAAATCCTTTTTCAACTTTCTGTGGCGCAGCGTACAGGAAGGGCTTAAGGAAATACTGCTATAAAAAAACCCTTCCGAAGAAGGGTTTTTCAACTTAATAACTCGAACTTATTCTTTTATCAATTTCATCGTTTTGAAACGATTTGTCATGTCGGTAACTTTAACCAGATACAATCCGGCGTTTAATCCGCTGATGTCAAATTGATGTCCTTCAACTGAACTTCCTTCGAAAGCTTTTACCAATTGCCCTGTTACAGTGTAAACCTCAACTTTGGCTGTTGCCGCGTTAATGCTGAAAGTTGCGGTTGCTGGATTCGGGTAAATGCTGACATCCGACATCGGATCGATCTCATTCACGGCAAGCGATCCGGGCTGGTTGCCATACACGCGGTATTGTCCAGGCGGAATGTTGATCGGTGTTGTAGTATTGGCAACGGTAATCGTAGTTCCGTCCATTAGATTATACCATGTTCCGGTATATGGGAAACTTGGATTGATATTCTGTGCAGCTACTGAAAAATTTGCCAGTACGACTACATTCTTCAGCTGGGAAGCCGGAAGCGCATCATCATAAATATAGATCCTTTGACGGATATTGCTCGCATCCGTACTGATCGAATAATTACCTTCAAAAACAGGCTCATCGATCTTTAACTGGATCAGTTTCGCGTAATCATTGTAAAGCTGGCTACGCTGCGGCACACCAGGCCAATTGTTTACCCATTGAGGTTGTGGCTTGGTATCGAGCTTACAATCTCCGGCAATGATATCGAAATCGGTATTTACCGTTCCATTGTTACAAGTAAATATGGACAGGTTGAAACCCAGTTCTGCAAAATGCCAGATCATTTTCGGGCCAGGAACAAGTAATGATGTTGCCGCCACTGCGCCCATTCGGACAAGCGCATTGTTCAGGTTGTTCACGGGTGTTGTACCACCTGCATTTCCATAAGCCATCGCGCTGTACATCAAACGCTCTTTATCGTGGCTCTCAGGATAACCCATAAGTCTTTTTGCATTAAAGCCATGTGCATTGTGCCCGATTCTCGTGATATCGCCGCCTGTCGCATATCCTTCGATCAACTGCGTGTAAGCATAGGTCATTTCGCCCCACATCATGACGCCTTTGCTCGGCGTTTCATTGATCCGATAATTTGCCCACTGCTGCTCTTCGTTGTCGGCACCAAGATGCTCGAAAATAGCGTAGTGCGTAGGATCAAGGTTCCACGTGTAATCGACGTATTCCTTCAAAACATCAACCCGATCCTGCTGGTATCCATTTGTACAAGCGTCGCTGCCGGTACAATTTTGTGTAAATCCTTTGGTCAGATCCCAACGGAATCCATCGATCTTGTATTCCTGAATCCAATGTTTCAGCACACGCTTCACATAATTTTTTGTGCGCAGCTGCTGATGGTTAAAATCAGAACCTACACCATAGCTGTGCGTAGCAATCTCATTAAAATACGGACTGTCAGAACTCGGATCGCCCCAACCATCGCCATCAGGATCTTTCATCCACATTCTGTTCAATGGATTACGCCCGAAAGCATGGTTCAGTGCAATATCAAGGATTACGGCAATGCCGTTCTGGTGACAAACATCGATCAGTTCCTTAAACTTGGTAGAAGGCCCGTAAAACTTGTCGAGCGCCATATGGAATGACGTATTGTAACCCCAGCTTTCATTTCCTTCAAACTCCATTACCGGCATCAATTGGATCGCATTGATGTTCAAATCCTTAAAATACTGAATGCGGTTGATGACATCTTGGTAGTTGCGGTTTGCATCGAAATCCCTGACAAGCAGTTCATAAACTACCAGATCTTCTTTCTTTGGTTTTGCAAAATCAGTCACCTGCCAGTTGTAAGGCGTTTGTGCCGTCTGCAAAACAGTTACTTCACGATCCTGACCCGCTGGATATGCCGGAAGATTCGGATATGTCGACGCCGGAATGTACGGATCATCAAAAGGAGACAGAACCAATGTAGAAAACGGATCGGCTGTTTTTACAAGCGCCGGAGAATTTGTGATAGGCGTGGTATCGACCACCCAATATTGATAAGTATATATTTGGTTCGGCGTAAGTCCTGACAATTCAAGCCAAAATTTACCTGAACCGGCATCTTTTTTCATTGCATAACTCGCATCCGGCTGGTAATTATTAAAACTACCTGCTACGTAAACGAAATCTTTCCCGGGCGCATCCAAAACCAGAACGGCTTTCGTCGCATCTGCAGGATAATTGATTCCTTCTTCAACGCCGGCCGGTAAAGATGCTGTTACAGTTCCCGGATTTACAACCACATTGAATTTCCGTGAGAACATTGTTACGCCCTGCGTGATCTGAAGGTCATATGATTTGTTTGAAGTAATATTCGAATCCGTGTAATTAAAGCTTGTTCCTGATTGCGTCGCGATGCTCACTCCATTTGCAAAAAGGTTATAATCGGCACTGCCGTTTGTATTGTTGGCAGAAATGTTCAGGTCCTGACCCGCATTTAAAATTGTTGTGCTGTTAAGTACGGGCGACATCAGCGTAGCTTGAAATGCGCCCACGTTTATAAAGAAATCCGTTGTCTGCTGTGCACCCGTTGCCGATCTGAAAACGATGCAGATCTGCGTCAGTGCGCTCGATGTTGAAACTCCGTAATAAGTGTACAGATCCGGAGTGATGGTTAAGCTATAAGTTGTACCCGAAACTAATGTAAGCGCGGGCTGTGTTGTATTATTTCCCCAGCTTCCGATGACATTCTGCCACGGGTTGTTGTTGATGGTTACGCCCGTATGAGCGTAAATAGTACCTGAATAAGTTGCAAGGCCGGTTCCTGCTTTATTGAAGAATATTGTAACAGGCTGGTTTGCTTCAGGTGGTGACGGATTTGTAGTTACTTGCGAAAAGCCAAGGCCGCAAATCAGAAAAGCGATTAGTAGTGAAAGTTTTTTCATAGCATTATAAAATGGAAAAAAGGGCTTTCTTTTATGGGAAAGCCCTTTGTAATTTAATCTGTATTAGTTTGCAGTGATGGTGTAAGTATACATGCGTGGATTGCTTAGATCCAAAACAACATGGAAGCTTCCACCTGCAGGCGTAGAAAGGTTTCCTCCGCCGTAATCCATGGAACCGTCAGCATTGCCGTCAGCACCCAGGTTGATATCCCATGCGTTGTTCGCTCGGAATTTAAATTCCCCTGCTGTCATTGTCACATCGCCTTCCCAAACTTTATCGGTTGGGTTATAAGTAAGCGCTGTGCTCAGATCCCATCCGCCAGGCGTGGCAGCTCCGACGATTCCCCATTGGGTTGGCGTCGCAGAATAAGTAAGTGCGTCGGTATCGACATTCATTCTGTAATATCCGGCATTGATCAGGACATTGTCGCCAGGCGAAGCCAACAATCCTGAAAATGTTCCATCGTCACCATAGATACCATTATCCCAATTTGGAGCGTCGGTGAATTTGAAACCGTCCGAACCTGTCAGATCGTTAGCGATATATACGTATCCTTCATAATCTGTCTGTCCAAATGCTGCTGCGGCCAAAGTTGCCGCAGTTGCGTGCGTCCAGTCGCTTCCATAACCTGATTCATCCTGGTAAGAACCCGGAAGATAAAGCTTTGGAAGATCTGTAGAATAAGTAGTAACGAGGTAAGCTATCGATGTAGAGTAGACCGGATCAGCGGCAGCAACTGCAGCTTTGATGCGCACTTCAAGACCACCTTGCTCAAATGGCTCAAGACCGGCATCAGAAGCAGCATTATTCAACGCCTCAACGGTAACGGTTGCATACGTGTTAGAAGTTGAAGTCAGAGCGATCGGTGTATCGAAATTATCGCCTGCACGATCTACTTCTACAGTGTAGGTAATCTCTGTCGGCGTGCCGAAATCCATCGATTCCCAAGCAAGTGATAATGCCGGGTTTGTTGGCGTTTCAGGTAACAGCGTTACGCTTTCACCGGAGACAGGAGACAAAATGCGGAATTCTCCGGCAGGATCAACGAACCGCAGGTCCTGCTCATCTTCGCAAGATGCAAATCCGGCAAGGATCGTAACCGCTAAGATTGATTTGAAAATATTTTTCATTTTTCTATTGTTATTTATTGTTGATTAATTAGTAACCAGGGTTTTGTGACAAGTTTGGATTAGCGGCGAGTGACGCTGCAGGAATAGGGAACAATTTCATGGTTGTAGGAATCGCGATTCCGTTGATGCCGTTTCCTTTCCATGCCCAAACATAATTGCCACCTGTAAATTTGTTGAATCTGATAAGATCCTGACGGCGATGCGCTTCCCAATGAAGTTCACGCGAGCGTTCGTCAAGGATAAAGTCAAGAGTCAAATCCGCGCCGACAATGTTTGCAGATGTACCATTATTTGCACGTTCACGAAGTGCGTTAACAAGATTCGTGGCTGTTCCCATATCGCCAAAACCACGGATGGCACATTCAGCATACATCAGGTAAACATCGGCAAGCCTGAACAGCGGGAAATCCGTATTAACAAAAGTAGAATTCGGACCAGTAACTCCGGTTGAAGAAATATTTGAGAACTTTCGCAAAAGATATCCTTGCTCGCGGTCTGCAATGTCTGTAATGTCAAGGCTTCTTCCCGCATTTCCCGACCAGACCGTGTTACGCTCATCAGCGACGAAATCCTCGCCTTCGAACTTCTGCACAAACTGCTCACGAAGCCTCAATGCGCCGCCCCAAGCGCCGGCAGCAACCCCAAGTGAAATACCGTTTTGCTCAAGTGAACCAACCTGGCCATTGATCATTACAGTGGTCGGACCATAGTTTTGTGTAACATTTCCATCAGACTGCAGTGTAAAGATCATTTCAGGCGATGTATGATTGTCTGCCTTAAAATTGTTCAGGTAATCAGGATTAAGCGTATAACCGCTGCTGATGATCTCCTGGCAAATCGCGGCGCATTCCGTATACCTGTTCGCACCGGTATAAACTTCTGCATTCAGGTAAATTTTTGCCAAAATCATTTTTGCCACAGCTTGGTCGACACGGCCATATTCATTTGTACGGGCCGGAGCAAGCGATGACATAACTGCGTTAAGTTCAGATTCTATAAAAGTGAACAATTCCTGGCTGTCATATTCAACACCCGCAGTATTGATAGGATTTGCTTCTGTCACAAACGGAGCTTTTCCATAAAGGTCCATCAAATGATAGTAAGCCAAGGCACGAAGCACGCGCACTTCTTCACGATACTGTGCAATCTCGGCAAGCATTCCCGGATCGGAAACGCCACGTCCGGAAAGTTTTGATTCAGTCGTCTGGCGAAGGTATTCGTTTACAAGCGATACCTGAACCATTGCGCGGCTGAACATTCCCAGTATCAGTGGGTTCTGCGCGTTCCATGTATTCCTTTGAAGTTCACGTGTTCCCGGGTCGTTTTCATAACTCCAGATTACTTCGTCTGTAGTTAAGTTTTGCATGTACCACAGACATCTCCCGTACTGACTCGTTCCTGCGTCAACCCCTTCAAGAAAGGAAGATGTGGCACCGTCTACGCCCGTAAGCGAGAGATTGCCGTAAACACCTGCCAAACCTTGTTTATATGCATCGGGCTGTTGGAAAAACTCTTCGGAAAGAAACACGTCATCATCTTCCGGCGTGACGTCAAGATCGTCGACGCACGAACTGAAAAGCAACGAGATGCCGATCAGTGCGAAAAGATTGAATTTAAGTTTTTTCATAGTTTTTAAATTAGAATTTTATGTTTGCTCCAAAAAGGATTGAGCGTTGACGTGGATAGATGGTATTGTCACGCCCGTCGTTGGTAATTTCCGGATCAAGACCCGAGTATTCGGTCCATGTAAATACATTCTGAACACCGGCATAGATACGTAGCGATGAATTCTCAATCCAATTCGGGAAAGTGTAACCCAATGTCACATTATCGAGCCTTAGGAATGATGCGTTTTCGATAAACAGATCCGACAGATAAACGTCTGCCAGCGTATTAAATCCTGTGTTCTGGACCGATGTAGGGATGTTTCCAAGAACAGCATTATCCCGCAACAGATCATAATTCGCCCGGGTAGCGTTTACACCGTTATATACACGGTTTCCAACACTTGCACGAAGGTTAAATGAAAAGTCCAGGTTTTTGTAGTTCAGATTCGAAGCAAAGCCAAAGGTTGCGTCAGGATCAGGATTTTTGTAAATATAACGGTCGTCGCCATTGATGATGCCGTTTCCATCCAAATCTGCATAAGCACCTTCGATCGGTGTTCCGTCCGTATCATATAATTGCTTGTAGACGTAGAATGAGAATGGTGTAAATCCTTCGCGCTGGATCTGGCCTGTACCACCGGTACCTGCACCGACATCACCTGTAAGGATATCTGAATCGAGTGCAAGATTGTCAATGCGTCTTTGGAACGAAGTCACGTTGAAGTTTACGTTCCAATTGAAATCCTCTGTCTTTACGATTGCAGCATCGATCGAGAATTCAATTCCCTTCGAGCTCAGATCACCGATGTTGACATATCCCCTGTTTGAGAAGTTGGATCCGTCGGCAAGTGCTGCTCTCGACAAAAGATCAGCAGACTTTTTGTAAAATAGGTCGATTGCCCCTACTAACCTGTTATTGAAAAATCCGTAATCGACACCTACGTTAAATGTTGTCGTTTCTTCCCATTTCAGCAAAGAGTTAAATGGCCTTGGAACCCCTACCGGATAAGGTATTGTGCCAAGGATGTATTGCGAATTCGGATTACCGATGCTGTATTGCTGAAGTACATAAAGATTTGCATCGTTAGGAAGATCCTGCTGCCCTGTAATACCGTATCCTAAACGAAGTTTAAGATCTGAAAGCATAGCTGATTCCGCGAAGAAATCCTCCCTGATTTTCCACGCGAAAGCCGCTGCAGGGAAATCTCCCCAGCGGTTTTCCTCAAGAAATCTTGATGAGCCATCCCTTCTGTAGGATAATGTCAGCAAATATTTGTTGTTGAAGTTAAAGTTTGCGCGGCCAAAGAATCCGATAAGAACGTTATCGGTTTGGATCTGACGATCGGCAGCAGCGTTGTCAGGATTGTTAATGTTACCGGTAATGAATGCAACATCTTCAAATTTCTGATACGAGTATCCCGCTGTCGCTTCCATGGTCAGTTTTCCAAAATCGTTGTTATATACGAGATATCCATCAAAAAGTTTGTTGCGCAGCGTCCTTTTGCTGAATTCATTCGTACCATACAATATATCGGCATTGATAAATCCGGTCGCGGCGTTATTAGGAACAATACGTGTGCGTTCTCCATTTGATTCATCAAAACCTACATTGATCACTGCACGCAGATCCGGGAAGAAATGCAGTTTGTAATCAAGCTCGACATTACCATAATAACGGTCATTTATACCGGTATCGTTGGTTTGAAGCAACTGTGCAACCGGGTTTCTTGCACCAAGCAAAAGGTTTCCTGTTGTCGGGTTATAATATTCGAAAAATCCTCCGTAAGGCGAGTTTGCATCATATATTGGCTGTGTCGGATCCATGCGAAGTGCTGAACCTTCTACACCATCGGCAAAACGGTTACGCTCATTTGCGTAGTTTGCAGACACCCGAAATCTAAGATGATCATTTAAAAATGATGGATTCATCGCCAATGAAATGGTGTTCCGATTGAACCTGTTGGTCAAACGAAGACCTTCCTGATAAGTGTTTCCAAGAGATAATCTGGTAGGCAGAAACCCAAAAAGGCTGCCTCGGACGGATAGGTTGTTGTCAACATAGTCGGTCCTTCTGTAAATGGCATCCTGCCAATCGGTATTTGCATCACCGAGCAAAGCCTGGATTCCCGCATTAGTTGCATCCAGAGTCGCATCGCCGGTATCCGTTGGATATCTTGACGTGATCAGGTTCCTGAAATCATTTCCATTAAAAACGTCGACAGTTTCGACAACTTTTCCTGAGCCATACTGGAAATTATAATCAACAGCCAATTTCTTGCTGCCTTTTTTTGTTGTGATGATTATGACACCATTAGCAGCACGCGAGCCGTAGATTGCTGTTGCCGATGCATCTTTAAGAATGTTGAAGCTTTCGATGTCATTCGGGTTCAGCGACGCAAGAATCGATGTCGATCCAGTGTTTGTCGTGTTTGTAATTGGCAATCCGTCGATTACGATAAGCGGATCGTTCGATGCGGCAAGCGACGAACCTCCACGAATCCTGATGGTTGAACCGGATCCGGGCGCACCGCTGGTATTTATCGTTAAACCTGCTACGCGTCCGTTCAAAAGATTTTCAACCGTTACGTTCGCACCTTTATTAAAATCCTCAGTGGTTACAGTAGCTACAGCTCCGGTGGCATCCCGACGCCTTACCGTTCCGTAACCAACTTGTACGACGACTTCCTGAAGCTGGTTTGCATCTTCTTCAAGCGCGATCGTAACATCGGTTGTTGCGTCGAATTTCACTATCGAATTTTTATATCCGATATATGAAAAAACGACCGTTTCGCCCGCCTTGACATTTGTCAGTTCGAACTTACCGTCGAAATCCGTAGAAACACCGTTGTTGCTGCCCTCTACGACCACATTTACCCCCGGAATCGGCTGTCCCGAAGCCTTATCGACCACGGTACCGCGCAAGGTTCCCTGTGCAAGGACACCCAACGGAAGTAACAGTAAGAAAAAGAACAACTTAGTGTAAATTGTTTTCATACATTTTGTTTAGGTTAGAATTTGAATTTGTTTGCTTATACTTTACTTCGAATCGTTAAATTTATGTAAATTTTTTTACCACATCCGTGAACGCCTGTTAAATCGATATCGAAAACGTTTTCGTGTTGAAAAGTTTCACGCATTCTCAGAAATTACCGAGCGAAATTTCGATTACAGAAAAATAATATACCTTTATTTCCGAAAACTTTTATGAATGAAAAGAAAGGTCACTCTCAAGCAGATTGCACGCGAATTGGATGTTTCGATTTCAACTGTCTCAAAATCACTTCGCAACAGCCCTGAAATCAGTGAAGATACAAGGCAAAAAGTCCAGGCTTTCGCAAAATTATATAATTACCGCCCGAATAACATCGCGCTAAGCCTTAAAAACCGGAAAACCAAGACGATAGGCATCATAATTCCGGAGATCGTGCATCATTTTTTTGCTACCGTCATCAGCGGAATCGAGCAAGTTGCAAATGAGTCCGGATACAACGTGATCGTCTGCCTGTCGAATGAATCATTCGACCGCGAAGTCATCAACATGGAAATGCTCGCAAACGGCAGCATCGACGGATTCATTATTTCGCTATCAAAAGAAACCCAATTTAAAGAAGATTTCCATCATATTTCCGAAGTCATCAGCCAGGGAATGCCTGTTGTGATGTTCGACCGCGTAACCAACGAAATCCTTTGTGACAAGGTGATCATCGACGACAAAACTGCAGCATACGACGCCGTCCAAAGTCTTGTTAATCAAGGGAAGAAAAAGATCGCGCTGGTAACTACGGTGGATTATGTAAGCGTTGGGAAATTCCGCACCGACGGATACATTAAAGCATTACAGGACAACGACTTGCAATTCCACGAAGATCTGATCATCCGCATTGATGACGTTGAAAAATGCGAAGATCAGATCAGCGGACTTTTGCAAAACCGCGCGATCGATGCAATATTCGCAGTAAATGAACTTTTTGCAGTCACGATCATCAAAACGGCAAATAAATACGGACTCAAAGTCCCCGATGATCTTTCCGTTATCGCATTCACCGACGGAATCATTTCACGTTTTTCAACACCTACGATAACCACCGTCAGCCAAAACGGGATAAAGATGGGGATGAAAGCCGCGCAGATGCTGATCAACCGCATCGAATCGGAAGATGAAGAAGAGCATTACCGGACGGAAGTTATTGAGACGCATTTGGTTGAGCGGGAATCCACTAAATAATTAATAATTAATAGTTAATAATTGATAATTGAGCTTCGACAGGAAAAAGCGGATTGTTGTTTTTTCTAAATTATTCATTATTCCTTATTAATTATTAATTCCTATATTTGGCCCATTATCAAAGCTTATACTTACTTCGAAAATAAATAAGTTTTGATAAGCCGCGCGCTTATCGCAATCATAACGATATGGAGAAGCGTAAGTTAAGCTTCTGGGAGATCTGGAACATGAGTTTTGGATTCCTCGGAATACAGTTCGGTTTTGCACTGCAAAACGCAAATACATCCAGGATTTTTGATACACTTGGCGCCGATGTCGATAAGATTGGCCTCTATTGGCTTGCGGCTCCGTTAACCGGATTGATCGTTCAGCCTATAGTCGGGTATTTTTCGGATCGGACATGGACAAGGCTCGGACGCCGTCGCCCCTATTTTCTTGCGGGCGCGATACTTTCCGCAATAGCATTGTTCATGATGCCCAATTCACCAACGTTGTGGATTGCCATTGGAACATTATGGATCATGGATTCATCGATTAATATTTCAATGGAGCCGTTCCGTGCATTCGTAGGCGATAATTTACCTGAACGCCAGCGCACATTGGGATTTGCGATGCAAAGTTTCTTTATCGGACTCGGCGCGGTCGTCGGATCCGCATTGCCGTATGTTTTTGCTAACTGGCTCGGCATTGCGA
The DNA here is from genome assembly GCA_965365355.1 of uncultured bacterium. Classification (GTDB taxonomy): domain Bacteria; phylum Bacteroidota; class Bacteroidia; order Flavobacteriales; family Flavobacteriaceae; genus Flavobacterium. Next base: position 8,149 of record CBDUBJ010000019.1, on the reverse strand, counting down.
ATACTGCTCCGGAAGGAATCATTCCACCATCCGTAAAATGGTCCTTTTATGTTGGCGGCGTTGTCTTTTTGCTAGCCGTGCTATGGACCGTATTTAAATCAAAAGAATATTCTCCTGAAGAACTTGAAGCATTTGAATCTGCCAAAAGGCAATCGTCGGCATCGAATGACGACTCGGGATCTAATGCAGTTCCGCTGAAAACACAGCTTACTTACGGCTTAATACTTTTAATCGTAGGCGCGCTTTCGACGGTTTACGTCAACTACATCAATTCGCAGGGCGAAGGAAATGAACATAAGGAATTGTACATACTATCAATCGGTCTTCTTGTTGTGGGCGCGTTATTTACAATTGTATCACAGCTCCGGAAGAAAAATATCAAGAACGGATTCACGAACATCGTCACCGATCTCTTAAACATGCCTAAAACGATGCGGCAGCTAGCCTGGGTGCAGTTTTTCTCATGGTTTGCGCTTTTTGCGATGTGGATCTATACAACACAGGCTGTTACCGGACATGTTTTCGATACCACCGACACGACTTCCAAAGTTTATAACGATGCGGCCGATTGGGTTTCGATCATGTTTATGGTTTACAATCTTGTGGCGGCATGCGTAGCATTTTTGCTTCCGGCAATTGCAAAACGCACAAGCAACAAATTCACGCACATGCTGGCATTGGTTGCCGGCGGACTTGGACTGATCTCAATTTATTTCCTTTCCGATAAAACAGGCTTATTGCTCGCAATGATCGGTGTCGGAATTGCGTGGGCAAGTATTTTATCGATCCCGTATGCGATGCTTTCCGGTTCGTTGCCAGCAGCGAAAATGGGATATTATATGGGCGTATTTAATTTCTTCGTCGTGATCCCGCAAATCGTTGCCGGGACGATCTTAGGATTTATGGTAAATGATTTCTTCAACAATGAACCTGTTTATGCTTTGATTGTCGGCGGATGTTCGATGATTTTGGCAGGCCTGCTGACAATGACAGTCAGTACAAATAAAAAGATTGACATTAATGAATAGGAAAGCATTCATATTCGACCTGGATGGCGTCATTGTCGATACTGCGCGCTATCATTTCATCGCGTGGCAGAAAATATCCGATGAGCTTGGGGTTGAATTCACTCCCGAACATAACGAACGATTGAAAGGCGTAAGCCGTGCGCGCTCCCTGGATATCATTCTTGAGTTAGGAAAAATTACCGCAAGCCAATCAGATAAAGACAAATGGCTGAAGCAAAAAAATGAAGATTATCTGCAATACATCGATCGGATGGACGAAAGCGAGATATTGGAAGGTGTGACTAACATTCTTCAGTATCTGAAAGATAAAAATCAGCTGATCGCACTTGGATCGGCGAGTAAGAATGCACGTCCGATATTGGAGAAAGTCAATATCCTGCATTTCTTTGATGCCATCGTTGATGGAAATGACGTTACGAATGCCAAGCCCGATCCGGAAGTATTTCTGGAAGCAGCAAGATTGCTGGGTTCAAATGCTGAAAATTCAATTGTATTTGAAGATTCGGTCGCAGGAATCCAAGCGGCCAATATTGCGGGAATGACAAGCATCGGCATCGGACCAAGAGAAATTTTAAATGAAGCCCAATTCATTTTCCCCGACTTTACGCATATCGATTCAAGTTTTTTGCGGACGCTTATCAATAAATAATTAATAAAAATTGCTATCATAAACTGATGAACCAGGATTATATAAAACCCGACAACTGGTCTATAATTGAAGAAGGATTTGATGCCGAAAGGGTAAAATCGTCCGAAAGCCTCTTTAGCATCGGAAACGGTGCGATGGGCCAACGTGCAAATTTTGAAGAGTACTATTCAGGAAATACATTTCAGGGAAGTTATATCGGCGGGATTTACTATCCCGATAAAACAAAAGTTGGCTGGTGGAAAAACGGCTACCCGGAATACTTTGCGAAAGTTTTAAATGCGCCAAACTGGATTGGAATCGATATTACGGTCAACGGCGAAATGCTGGATCTGGCAAAATGCACGGTCAGGAATTTCAAGCGCGAACTCAACATGCGCCATGGCTGGTATCATCGTTCGTTTGAGGCAGCGCTTCGGAACGGGACCGAAATTGCGGTAAACGTACGCCGCTTTCTATGCATGGACATCGATGAAACAGGAATTATCAAATACGATATCGTTCCATTAAATAAGGATGCAGAAATTACTTTTGCACCCTATGTAGATGCAGGTGTTCACAATGAAGATGCAAACTGGGAAGAGCGTTTTTGGGAAACCTTGGACATTTCGCAGGATGGTGATTCAGCCTTTGTTACATCGCGCACGTTTAAGACACATTTTACGGTCGCAACCTTTATGAACAATGCGGTTTTTATCGATGGTAAAAAACAAAACGTTGAGAATCGGAACTCAAACAATGATGATAAAATCATTTTAAGCTACGATCTATCAGTGTCGAAAGGTTCAACGGCATCGATTGAAAAGATTGGCGGCTACACGGTGTCGATGAACCACAAACCTGAAGATCTTGTTGATGCTGCGATAAATGTCATTCAGAACGCATCATCAAAGGGATTTGACAATCTGCTTGCGGAACAATCTGACGCATGGTCGAAGATCTGGGAAATGTCGGATATCACGATAGATGGCGATGTGAAGGCGCAGCAGGGAATCCGGTTTAATATCTTTCAGCTGAACCAAACCTATTCAGGAAAAGATTCCCGACTTAATATCGGTCCGAAAGGATTTACCGGAGAAAAGTACGGTGGTTCGACCTATTGGGACACGGAGGCATACTGCATTCCGTTTTACATGGCAACAAAAGACCAGCAGGTTGCGCGAAACCTTTTGACATACCGATATAACCAACTCGGCAAAGCGATCGAGAATGCGGAAAAACTCGGTTTTACCAACGGAGCCGCGTTGTATCCGATGGTGACGATGAACGGCGAGGAATGCCACAACGAATGGGAAATTACCTTTGAGGAAATCCATCGCAATGGTGCAATCGCATTCGCAATTTATAATTATCACCGATTTACAGGCGACTATTCTTACATTCCTGAAAAGGGATTGGAGGTATTGATTGCGATAGCGCGTTTCTGGCATCAGCGCGCCACGTATTCCACTGCGAAAGAGCGTTATGTCATTTTAGGCGTAACCGGGCCGAACGAATACGAAAACAACGTAAACAACAATTTCTATACGAATTATCTCGCGAAATGGTGCATCGATTATGCGTCGCAGCAGATAGAAAAAGTACGATCGGATTTTGAATCGGATTACAGCCGGATCATGCAAAAAACCGCGTTGGACGACATTGAGATCGCAAAATGGAAGAAAGTTGCCGATAAAATGTATTTGCCATTTTCGGAAGAGCACCAGGTTTATTTGCAGCAGGATGGATTTTTGGACAAAGAGCTTGTAAAAGTTCATGATCTTGAACCATCGCAGCGGCCGATAAACCAAAAGTGGTCGTGGGACCGGATCCTGCGTTCGCCATATATCAAGCAGGCAGATGTCCTTCAGGGATTTTATTTCTTCGAAGACCATTTTACGATGGATGAACTCGAGAGGCATTTTGATTTTTATGAGCCCTTTACTGTTCATGAAAGTTCGTTATCACCTTGCGTACATTCGATTCAGGCGGCAGTTTTAGGAAAGATGGATATGGCTTACACGTTCTATCTCCGAACATCGCGGCTGGATCTCGATGATTACAATAAAGAAGTTGAGGAAGGTTGCCATATCACGTCGATGGCCGGAACATGGATGAGCATCGTTGAAGGTTTTGGCGGGATGCGTATCAAGGATGGCGCGCTGCATTTTTCTCCGAAAATTCCGTCGCAGTGGAAAGCCTATTCGTTTAAGATCAATTACAGGAACCAGATATTGAAGATTTCCGTTTGCCAGGATGAGACGGCGTTTGAGCTTGAAGGAGATATCGCATTGAACGTTTTTGTAAATGATAAATTAGTGGAAGTGGAACCGCAGCGGGTGGTGACTGTATAAAATGTGCGGGAAAACCTCAAAGGTTTTAAAAACCTTTGAGGTTTCTTTGAGGATGCAGAAACTTGATCCGCTTCTTCCGGGGAAGATTTTTAGAATAAAGCAATACGGAAACGGAAACGAACCGATATTTCCGGAGCAGCTTAATAAGGTATATTTTAGGAAACTTCTCGAAAAACATTTGACGCCGGTATGCGATATATTACATGTCGGCTTTTCAAAATACGAGATTGAGTTAATTTTACTGTTTCGACCAGAGCAGGATATACCGGAAAGATTTCGAAGCAAGCTTTACGTGCCTGTTTCGAATTTATTCAATAGCTACGCAAAATCAATAAATAAACGATATGACCGACAAGGAAGTTTGTTCAGGAAAAGGTTTGAGCGTACTGAATTATTGTTTCATCACGAAACTGATACATATGGGACATCATCATAAGCGCTTTTGGTCTTTAAATTCTAAACCTCAAAGGTTTTTAAAACCTTTGAGGTTTATACCACCAACCTGCCCGCCCAAATACACCGCCATTCTCATCGCGTTGCTTTCATTCAACATGATCTCCGCCCAATTTACGCGCATCGAACCACCGCACTGGTACGCTGGCATGAAAAATCCAAACCTTCAGATCCTTTTCTACGGCAAGAACATCAACCGGCTTACACCGTCGGTTTCGCACAATATTCCGATTACAAACGTAACCCGGACCGAAAATCCAAACTATTTGTTCGTGACTATCGACACGCGAAATATTCCGGCATCCGAACTGACATTTACTTTTTCTCAAAAAGGTCAGAAATCAATCACGCAAAAATATTCGCTCAAGCAACGTCGTAATGGTTCGGCAATGCGCAAAAGTTTCGATTCATCCGATGCAATCTATCTTTTAATGCCCGACAGGTTTGCAAACGGAAATCCGTCAAACGACAATACATCAGACACCGCCGAAAAATTAAATCGCCAGCATCACAGCGGACGTCACGGTGGCGACATTGCGGGCATCATCAAAAACCTCGATTACATCAAAGAACTCGGTGCCACCGCGGTCTGGCCAACGCCTCTTTGTGAAGATAACGATCCGCGCGGTTCATATCACGGCTACGCGCAATCCGATGTATACCGCATCGATCCGCGTTATGGTTCAAACGAAGACTATGTCAATCTCTCGGCAGAACTACACAAACGCGACATGAAACTTATCATGGATTATGTAACAAACCATTGGGGCGCCGAACACTGGACGGTGAAGGATATGCCAACATACAACTGGCTGCATCAATTTCCCGGATACGCGCAGACAAATTATCGCATGACCACGCAGTTCGATCCCAACGCTTCGGAGATCGATGCCCGAATGTGCATGGATGGCTGGTTCGTAAAATCGATGCCCGACCTGAATCAATCAAATGAATTGATGCTGAATTACCTCACGCAAAATGCGATCTGGTGGATCGAATATGCAGACCTCGACGGCTTCCGGGTGGATACCTATTCTTATAATGATAAAGCCGGTATTGCCAAATGGACAAAATCGATTACAGACGAATATCCAAATTTTAATATCGTAGGCGAAGTCTGGATGCATGATCAGGCGCAAATGGCATATTGGCAAAAAGACAGTAAGATCGGCGCTTTGCAAAGCTACAATTCGTATTTGCCAAGCGTCATGGATTTTACCTTGCACGATGCGATCGAAATTGCGTTCAACGAAGACAAGCATGAATGGAATAAAGGAATGATCAGGGTGTATGAGAATTTTGTCAACGATTTTCTGTATCCCGATATCAATAACCTTCTGATTTTCGCAGAAAACCACGACACCCAGCGTATCAACCAGCATTATCCCGATTTCAATAAATATAAAATGGCCATGACACTCGTCGCGACCGCCCGAGGAATCCCACAAATCTACTATGGATCCGAAATCGGCATGAAAGGCGATAAAACCGTCGGCGACGGCGACATCCGACGGGATTTTCCGGGTGGCTGGCAGGGCGATGCCAATAATGCGTTTTCAGCATCCGGACGCACGGCAGAGCAGCAGAAATATTTCGATTTTACTTCAAAACTTTTCAATTGGAGGAAAAACAAGCCGGTGATCCACATCGGAAAAACCACGCAGTACATTCCGGAAAATAACCTTTATGTCTTTTTCAGGCATGACGAAAGCAGCAAGATTATGGTCGTCATCAACAACAGCCAGGAGAAGCAAACGCTAAAAACCGCACGGTTTAAGGAAAATCTGGGCGCATCGACAACAGGCACGGAAATCATCTCCGCCACAAAGGTCAATTTGGGAACCGAACTGACCATCGATGCGAAATCGTCAATGATAATCGAAATGGATCAATTGTAAAATTTGAAGCCAATCCGGCTTTCGCCTTTATCTCTCCGCTGCGCTGCGAGGATACCGGCTCTATCCGGGCTAAATCCAACACATGAAAAAATTTCTTTCGCTTTACTTTGTCTCCTTTTTCCTCGTTTCATTTTCGCAAAATGCAACACGCAAATTCCTCAGTCACAAACAAGAGGGCAATACCATCCAGATCGCCGTTTCTGACGGAAACTTCCAAATAAGGTTTTATTCAGACCAAATCCTCGAAACTTCATTTATTCCTGCAGGCGAAACCTTCAACCCGGTCTCACACGCCGTCGTCATGCAGCCTCAGAGCACGATCATCGACGCATCCGATTCCGGAATTTCATTTGAATATGCGACACCCGGAATTTCAGTTCGAATAGATAAATCGCCTTTCCAAATTACATATTCATACCAGGGAAAGGAACTCATCTCTGAAAAATCCGGCTACTCAAAAATCGAAACCGGCGATAAACTCGAATTTAACCTCAACGATTCCGAGGTTCTTTATGGCGGCGGCGCACGTGTGGTCGGAATGGACCGCCGCGGAAACCGGCTGCAGCTGTACAATCGCGCGCACTACGGATACGAAACAAGGTCCGAATTGATGAACTATACAATTCCGATGGTACTTTCATCAAAAATGTATGCCGTACATTTTGACAACGCGCCGATCGGATGGCTGGATATCGACAGTAAAAAAGACAATACATTGTCATACGAAACCATTTCCGGACGAAAAACTTATCAGGTCATCGCAGGATCTTCGTGGGATGAACTCATTACCGCCTATACCGAACTTACAGGTCGTCAGCCGCTTCCACCACTTTGGGCTTTCGGAAATTTCGCGAGCCGGTTCGGATACAAATCACAAAAGCAGACCGAAGAAACCATCGCCAAATTCCGTCAGGAAAAAATACCTGTCGATGCTGTAATTCTCGATTTGTACTGGTTTGGAAAAGACATCAAAGGGACCATGGGAAACCTCGAAATATTCCGCGACAGCTTTCCGACATTCGAGAAAATGACTTCTGATTTTAATAAGATCGGCGTGAAGACAATTCCCATCACCGAGCCATTTATTTTAACGACGTCATCAAAATGGCAGGAAGCTGTCGATAAAAAGATCCTCGCCACGGATAAAGCTGGTAATCCATTTACTTATGATTTCTACTTCGGCAATACCGGATTGATCGACATCTTTAAGCCGGCTGCCGAACAATGGTTCTGGAATATCTATAAAGACCTTGCAAACAAAGGAGCGGGCGGAGTCTGGGGCGATCTTGGCGAACCTGAAGTACATCCTTCGGAAGCGCAACATGCAACGGGTTCCGCAGATGAAATCCACAATATCTACGGCCATCAATGGGCAAAACTTGTATTCGAAGGTTATCAGCGCGATTTTCCCAACGTGCGGCCATTTATACTGATGCGTTCAGGTTATTCCGGTTCACAGCGATATGGCATGATTCCGTGGTCCGGAGATGTGAACAGAACATGGGGTGGTTTTTCGGGCCAGCCGGAAATTTCGCTTCAGATGGGAATGCAGGGATTGGCATATATGCATTCTGATTTGGGCGGGTTCGCGGGCGCAAATCCCGATAATGAACTCTATGTCAGATGGCTCCAATATGGCGTTTTCCAGCCGGTTTTCCGTCCGCATGCGCAGGACGACGTGCCGCCCGAGCCCGTTTATAAAGATGCTGAAACCAAAACTCTGGCAAAGAAAGCAATCGAGCTCCGTTACAAACTATTGCCGTATAACTATACGATGGCATTCGACAACAA
>CBDUBJ010000018.1:0-39889 GCA_965365355.1 uncultured bacterium | reverse complement strand
AAATGATCGGCAAATGCGATCCTGCGAAAATGGCATCGATGACGAAAGAGGAATGCGCGAAAATGTGTGATGACATGGGATGTTCAGCCGACGAGAAAGCTGCGTGCCTGGCACATTTCGATGCCAATGGAAAATATATGGCGATGTCGGCGGGCAAAGCTTGCTGCGCGATGTCGGAAAGTAAAGTTTCGGAGAATAAAAAAGTTCGTATCGAAAAAACAAATACAGACGGTCAGGCAGTTGCTGTGGTTACTACCGAGACCAACGGTAAAGTTTATACGAGAGTTATCGAAGGAACCCAGGCCGAAGTTGATGCCCAGCTTGCGGGGATCAAATAGCCGGGTAAAAATATAATTTAAGCGTCCTTCGGGGCGCTTTTTTATTTGCCGGAATTTTACTCTTGTCTGTCATAATGGTCGGCAATGTCAACAGCCAAGATCATGGCGCCAACAAAGATGACGGCACCGGTGACTGCAATGACTGTCAGTACCGTAGAACCGGTTTGATCTTTTATCCTGATGGAATCAATCAATTCGTCATCCAGAGGTATTTTTTCTGAACCGCGAATACCATAAAAGTGTGTGGAATCCTTTACAATCTGTTTAAATCTTGCCCGGTTTGCGTTCTTGTAAATCACCTTTGCGCGCTTCCCATTTGAAGCGGCTTCCTCTAAACTGATTGGCGTTCGTTTGTAGGCCTGACAACCTTGTACCGGGATTGAAATCGCAGTTAACAGAATAAGGGTTCTCGCAAAATGCTTCTTAATCATTCCAAGAAATAATGTCCGCAATAATTTAAAATGATGGCATGATATCCGACTTGTCATCGATTATCAATGCTGTCCTTTAGGGAATGCAGCCTGCCCCGCCCCAGGTGCAAAGTTGCAATTCCAATAAATTAAATCGTACGGGAAAACCGCGTCCGATTTAAATCGATGCAAAAAATAAGAGAATTTATTGGAATCCGCCGCCGCTTAAAAAAGCCCGTTCACTTCCGCATTCACCTTATTAAATATAATTCCCATGTCTTCGGGATTATTTACAAAGTCAATGTTATCGACATCGATAATCAGAAGTTTGCCTTTGGTATAAGTATGTATCCAGGCTTCATAACGTTCATTAAGGCGGCTCAGATAATCGATTGAAATGGAATTCTCGTAATCGCGGCCGCGTTTATGAATCTGGCTTACAAGATTTGGGATGGAGCTGCGGAGGTAGATCATGAGGTCCGGTGCTGCGACCAACGTTTCCATCAATTCAAACAGTGAAGAGTAATTTTGGAAATCGCGGTTCGTCATCAAGCCCATCGCATGAAGGTTCGGCGCAAAGATGTGCGCATCTTCGTAAATAGTACGGTCCTGGATTATTGTTTTTCCGCTTTGACGAATCTGCAGAATCTGCCTGAAACGGCTGTTCAGGAAGTAAATCTGGAGGTTAAAACTCCAGCGTTCCATCTGGTGGTAAAAATCGTCCAGGTAAGGATTGTCAACAACGTCTTCAAAATGCGGCTCCCATTTAAAATGTTTTGCCAAAAGCCTCGTCAGCGTAGTTTTTCCTGCACCGATATTTCCGGCAACTGCTATGTGCATCAGGGTTTTTTAAATTTATAGTTCGTAATCCCGTGGCTTGTAAAAATAGATAAAATTTGGTCTTTGAGGTAAAAATTTTTGACGGAGTTGCCAACATCGGGAAGTTCGATAAGCGCATTTTTTGCGGCGTCGGCATACCACATTTTAGTGCCATCGGAAACCAGCCAGCCATCCGATTCGGCAAACGCAATCTGCTTGTAAGGTGGTACTTTTCCGATTTTTAATATTTTTCCGAATACATCCATCTGGTATGAATCGTTCTTTGAATCGATCCATCTGAAATAATTAAAGTCGGTATAATAATCTGAAATTATTTCCATGATCTGCGTACCGATTGGCCTAAATTCATCCTGCTGATAATCGTAAAGCACAATCTGCTGTCGCAATGTATCGAAGAGCCATAACCTATTTTGTGAGGCAAGTCCGGCAGCACGCACAATTAATTGGTCTTCATGGTCGCCAAAATCTATTCGCCGGATCTCATTCAGTTGATTGTCCAAAAGCACGATCGTATTGAACTGTTCATAAAACAGAACAATCAACAGCGGGTTCTGTATATCGGCACGCGTAATTTTTCCAAGCGAAACATTTTTGTATTCAACTGTCCCGCGAATGCCGCTTTTGATAAAAACATCGTTGGTAATAAAGTAGTAAAATCCGAAATTGTCAAATCCGACATATCTGTCCGCAACCGTTTCGAACGTATCAAGCCGACCTGAGATCAGCGGTTGCTGCGCATACGAAATCAATCCGAAAAGTAAGGGTGCCAGTATTTGCAGAATTTTCATCTTAGCTAAAATACAATTTAAAGATGAAGCACGCGGAGCAGATTTAACAAAACATTTGTAACGCTTCGAATCAAAATAAATCATATTTGCCTGAATGCAAAATTTTTAGTCATGATCAAGATAGTCTTCGCCATAGCCTTTGCTTTACTTACATCATTAACTTGCTGCGCCCAGGGATTTCAGGGAATGGCGGTTTACGAGGCAAAAACCAGCACGTCGGATTTTTCGGCCACCTTGGGCAGCAACAGCCAGATCACTCCGGAAATGCAGAAACGCATTGAAGAGCGAATGCGAAAGATGTTCGAGAAAACTTTCATACTGTATTTCGATCAGAGTAAATCAATGTATGAAGAGGAAGAGAAACTCGAAACTCCGGGATCCGAAGCAAGCATGCAGCGACGCATGATCTCGAGTTTTACAGGTGGCGGTGGCAAACATTTCAAAGATGTGAAGAGCAAAACTTACACGATCGAGAAGGAAATGATGGGCAAAGAATTCCTGGTGAAAGATTCACTTCCAAAAATGGACTGGAAAATGACCGGCGAAACAAAGCAGATCGGAAGCTATACCTGTTTTAAGGCAACTGCGGTGCAGCCGGCATCCAAATCTGATTTCCGAAATTACAAAATGAAGAAAGAAGATAAAAAGGATGATAAAGCAAAAGCCGAAGCTGATAAAACAAAAGTTACAAACCTTCTCGACTCTGTTGAAATGCCGAAAGAAGTCGAGGTTGTTGCATGGTATACGCCAGACATTCCCGTAAATCAAGGACCGGAAAATTATTGGGGACTGCCGGGCTTGATTCTCGAAGTGACCTCAGGAAAAACAACAATGCTATGCTCCAAAGTTGTACTTAATCCGAAAGACCGTAAAGACATCAAGGAACCGACAAAAGGAAAGCAGGTTACGCAGGCCGAGTTCGATGAGATCGTAGCCAAAAAGATGGAAGAAATGCAGCAGATGTACCAGCAGCGCGGCTCAAATGGGAATTTCCGTATCGGTGGTTAACGTTTCATGAAAAACTTTCTATCGATCGTCGTTTTTTTGATTGCGGTTGCGGCATCTTCGCAGAACGTCCGCTTCGACGGCTTTATCACCGACCAGAACAACAATCCGCTTGAAATGGCAAATGTCATGGCGACGAACACTGCAACAAAAGCAATGGATTCGTATGCGATCACAAACGACAAAGGCCGATTTCTTCTCACGTTAAAAGCCAATTCAAATTATTCGCTTAAGATCAGTTATCTCGGCATGCAGCCAAAGGAGCTGATCATCGATACGAAGGCCGAAGATATCAATCAGATCATCGCATTGGAACCCGGCGGAATCGAATTGGACGGCGTCGAAATCGTAAAAGAGATGCCGGTTTCGATCAGCGGCGATACGATCATTTATAATGCAGATTCATTTAAAACCGGAACCGAACGCAAGCTTGGCGATGTCCTGAAAAAACTTCCCGGAGTTGAAGTCAACAAAGACGGCGAAGTGGAAGTCGAAGGGAAAAAAGTTTCCAAATTGATGGTCGAAGGCAAGGATTTTTTCGACGGCGATACGAAACTCGGCGTCAAGAATATTCCTGCGGACGCGATCGATAAAGTTCAGGTATTACGCAATTACAACGATATTTCAGCGCTGAAAGGTGTCGAAAATAATGAGGAAAGCGTTGCGATGAACATCAAGCTCAAAGATGGCAAAAAGAATTTCTGGTTTGGAGATATGGAAGCCGGAATCGGAATCGGACACACCGAAGAGCGATATAATATCAATCCGAAAATATTTTATTACAGTCCGGAATACAGCCTGAATGTCATCGCAGATTTCAATAACATCGGCGCCCTTCCATTTACGATGCAGGATTATTTCAAATTTACCGGCGGATTCCGAAGCATGATGCGAAAAGGCGGAACGAATTTCAATATTTCGTCAAACGATCTGGGAATTTCGACGCTTCGTAACGATCGTGCGAAAGAAATCGATGCACGTTTCGGTGCCGCAAACTTCACATATAATGTAAACAAAAGCTGGAGTTTGAGCGGATTTGCGATAGTGTCATCGACATTGACGGATACAGAAACGAACACGCGTACCGACATTCTGATTCCGGGCGCGGAAAATACTGAATTCCGTACATCTGAAAGTTTTCAAAAAAGCGAGTTGGGCCTTTTCAAATTCAGTTCAAGCTACAAGCCGACGGCAGAATTCCAGTTTGATTATGACGCGTTGTTAAAAATATCGACTCAAAGCGAGCAGAGCAATTTATTTTCAAATGTTTTTCCAACTGTCGAGCAAAGTCAGTCAGTTTTTGAAGATCGCTCGCAGACGCCGGTTTCGCTGAACCAGAATTTAAGTATCTACCGTACGAAAGGCGACAAGCATGTCTTTGCTTTTGAAATGCAGCATTTGTATCAGGATGAAGATCCGCTTTACAATCCAAATCTTGGCATCAATCCGTTCCCCGATTCACTGATTCCGGAAGAAGCCGCAGGTAATATTGGCATTTTGCCGGATGACCGTTACGACATTACGCAGGAAAAATTTGCGCGCACCTCAAAACTTGACGCGAAGGCAGATTACTATTATATGCTGACACCAAAGAGCAACATCAACTTTACGTTAGGAAATACGAATTCGCATCAGAATTTTGATTCGGCAATTTTCCAGCGGCTGAGTTCAGGCGAATTGCACACACTGAATCCGAATACGAGAAATGATGTGAAATATGATTTTAACGACCTGTTTTTCGGATTTCATTACAAGTTCATTACAGGAAAATTCACGTTTAATCCGGGCTTTAGTGTCCATTCTTATACAACTTCAAATGAACAGCTAGGTTCGGAAGTTTCGGATGATTTTTTCCGCGTGCTGCCTGATTTTTATGCGCTGTATCAGATAAAGAAATCATCAACGCTGACATACAATTTCGCGATGACGACAGATTTTACCGACATCAACCGCTTCGCCGAAGGATATACATTTTCCAGCTATAACTCGCTTTTTAAAGGCAATAGATTTTTGGAAAATGCGCTGATGCAGGTTCATTCTCTGCGATATTTCAATTACAACATGTTCAATTTCACGAACATTTTTGCCAACGTCAATTACACGCGTCGAACCGATGCAGTAAAATCAGGAGCATATTTTTTAGGCAACAACCAGATCAATACCGCAGTAAATATCGGGTCTAACATCGCAGACGAAACTTTGAGCGGCAATGCAAACTACGGACGCTCGTTCGCGAGATTTTATAAAGCTTCTGTCGGATTTAGCTTGAACTGGTCCAAATACAACAACATCCTCGATTTTAACCGTCAGACGAATCTGGGCAACATTCGTACAACCGAATCATTCAGTCAGAATTATACTGTCCGCGCGTCCACAAATTACAAAACGTGGCCAAATCTGGAAGTCGGATACAATATTGGGATCAACAGTTATAACGATACACGATTCTATACTGAACGGCCATTCATCAACATCGATTATTACTTCTGGGACGCATTTTCGTTTGTTGCGGAATATGAGTTTTACCATTATACAGGCGGCGATGACACTTTTGATGTCGACAATGAATACGATTTCCTCGACGCGAGTTTAATCTATCAAAAGAAAGACAGCAAATGGGAGTATAAAGTGAGCGCGACGAACCTGCTCAACACGACTTCACTTAACGATGATAATTTTAACCAGTTCCGCTCGAGCACTTCGCGATATGTTGTGCAGCCGCGATATTTGATATTTTCGGTGAGATATAATTTGTGAAGATGTTTTAGAAGCGCCACAAGAGGCGCAGCCGAACTGAGCGAAGCTAAAGATCCAAAGATCCAGCGCTACGGATGGAAGTATGCCACACGGGCTCGACTGTAGATTACCCCATTAAGTAACCTGCACCTCATACCTCAAACCTCACCCGAGCTTTTTTACAATCCGAAAGCAGATTTCACTTCTTCAACAAAATCAAGCTTTTCCCAGGTAAACAATTCCACCGATACCGATTTTTCAGTTCCATCAGGTCCGCGGAAAATTTTGGTCACAGTTTCAGGACGACGGCCCATATGTCCGTACGCCGCCGTTTCGCTATAAATAGGATTTCGCAGCTTTAATCGCTGTTCGATAAAATATGGCCTCATGTCGAATATCTCTTCAACCTTTTTGGCAATTTCGCCGTTGGTCAGGTTTACTTTAGCGGTGCCGTAGGTTTCAACAAAGATTCCCATTGGTTTGGCAACTCCGATCGCATACGAAACCTGAACAAGAATTTCATCCGCAACGCCTGCCGCTACGAGGTTTTTCGCGATATGACGTGTCGCGTATGCCGCACTTCGGTCGACTTTACTGGGATCTTTCCCTGAAAATGCCCCGCCGCCGTGTGCGCCTTTTCCACCGTAAGTATCGACGATAATTTTACGTCCGGTTAATCCCGTATCGCCATGCGGCCCGCCAATGACGAACTTTCCGGTTGGATTGATATGATATTTAATGTCGTTGTTGAACAAATGCGCATATTTCGGATATCTGTTCATCACGCGCGGAATCAGTATCGAAATTAGGTCCGATTTGATCTTCTCAAGCATCGTACGTTCTTCATCGAAATCGTCATGCTGTGTCGAGATTACGATCGCATCGATACGCACCGGCTTGTTACTATCATCGTATTCTAATGTAACCTGTGATTTTGCATCCGGCCTCAAATATTGGATCTGATCGTTTTCACGGCGAAGTGCTGCAAGTTCCTGAAGAAGCTTGTGTGAAATATCCAGCGCCAGCGGCATGTAATCGTCGGTTTCATTTGTGGCGTATCCGAACATCATTCCCTGATCACCGGCGCCCTGATCTTCAGGATTGTCACGTTCCACGCCTTGGTTGATATCACCGGATTGCTCATGAATTGCCGACAAAACGCCGCAAGAATTTGCTTCGAACATATATTCGCTTTTTGTGTATCCGATCTTGCGAACCACTTCGCGCGCAATCTGCTGCACATCAAGATAAACTTTCGATTTCACTTCGCCTGCAAGGATCACCTGCCCGGTCGTGACAAGCGTTTCACACGCAACTTTTGAAGACGGATCGAATGCCAGGAAATTATCGATAAGCGCATCTGAGATCTGATCCGCAACTTTGTCCGGATGTCCTTCGCTTACAGACTCCGAAGTAAATAAATAAGCCATAATAGTTAAGTTTTCCGGAGTAAAATAAAAGACTGGCGGGCGCTAAAGAAGAATTCTGCTTTAGCATTTTTTATTGAGGTTGCAATCAGTCAAATTTTTCCTCCCGGTTATGGGCGCAAATTTATGAAAGTACTTTATATATACCGCAAAGGATTTTACGATAGTTGAAAACTATGTTCAAAAAATATAATCCATCCTTTTTGCATCACATAAGAACCCAGTAATTTAGTCCAAATTAAAATCCCTATTATGAAAAAATCTTTACTTGCTTTATTATTGGGCTCGGTGTTCTGCGCAAATGCGCAATCTGTTGTTTGGATGGATGACTTTGATGATGAAGATATCTCCGATTGGACGCTTATCGATGCGGATGGCGATGGTCGCGACTGGAGCGCTGTTCAGATCCAGGATCAGGGCGGAAACCCTGTTGGAACACCACTTTTGCGTTCGGCTTCATGGGCAACAGTAGCTTTAACGCCTGACAACTGGGCAATTTCGCCAATGATCGGACTTTCTGATTACGCACCTGGAAGCACAATCACTTTGGATTGGTCGGTTATGGCAATCGATGCGGACTGGGATGTTGAAAAGTACACTGTTTATGTTGGTACTTCAGACGATCCTGCGGCATTGGAAGCTTCAAACGTACAATTCACAGAGGAAACTCTTGCAGGCGTAAATGAATTGACGCCACGTACGCTTGACATTTCACAATTTGCCGGTGAAGCTGCTGTATACGTAGCTTTCAGGCATTATGATGTAAGCGACCAGTTTACTATCGAAGTTGACGATGTTATGGTTACAGGAACTCTTGGAGTAGATTCATTCTTTACAAACAACTTCAGGATGTATCCAAACCCTGCTTCAAACGTAATCAATCTGTCAAGCATCCAAAGCCAAATGCAGTCTGTGATTTTAACAGACATCAACGGCAGGATCGTGAAAAATATCGCGCTGAACGGAATTGCTGAAACACAGATCAACATCGCCGACCTGAATTCAGGTATGTACTTCCTTACAGTTAAATCTGATCGTGGTACAGGAACGACAAAAGTGATCAAGAATTAATTTACCATAGTTCTTTACTGAAAAGTCCGGTTCGCCGGACTTTTTTTATTTCTGCATGTAAAAATTCGGCTACATCATAGTTTACGATTTGTTAATCATCTCGCTGGTCATCAATGCCTTGCTTAACTTTAAGTATAAAAAACTGGCTATGATGAAAAAAATACTTTCTTCTTTATTTGTGTTTCCGTTACTGATGTTTTCGCAATCATGGGAACAAACAAAAGGGCCTTATGCCGGTCGCGCGACAGCGATGATTACGGTAGGTAATAACATTTACGTTGCCAATCGCGACTACGGATCAAGCGACGGGCGAGTTTACCGAAGCTCGAACTTCGGCGTCGATTGGGTCGCAGCCGATGGCGGAATCACGACAGAATTTGCACAATTCACCCAATTTGCCAACATAGGCGAAACCATTCTCGGAGTTGCCAATTACTTATATAAAACCACGAATCAGGGAGAGCAATGGCTCGTCAAACAAGATGGTCTCTTTTCGCAGGCACTAAGCATCGAAGCAATCGGGAATGAATTCTGGTGCGGCACTTCGGGAGGCGGAATTTTTAAAAGCACCAATTTCGGCGAGTCATGGATTCCAATGAACAATGGCATACTTCAGGACGCGGGAACCGTGATCGTTTATGACATCGAATATCTTAACGGGGATATTTTCCTGGCTACTGAAGGCGGCGGCGGACCTGCGCGTTTATATCGTTCGTCAGATATGGGATTGAGTTGGGAACTGGCTAACAACGGTTTGCCGCTCGGCACAAATCCACATCATTTTGCAGTCAACGGGAACACGATTTTCGTGAGCTGTGAAGGTGATTTTGCGCAGTATGAGTACGGACTCTACAAATCTACCGACAATGGCGGCACATGGACCGTTTCCAACAACGGGATTCCTGTAATACTCAACGGGAATACGGGTAAAGTTTGGACACACAATTCCAGCGTTTACGTCAGCACGACATTTCCCGATGACAGTCCGAAAGTTTATAAAAGTACCAATGACGGTGCATCTTTTTCTCCAGCGTCGGTCGGACTGCGGAATGACAACCAGCAGGTATACGCATATACGGCTGCCGGCGATTATATTTTTGCGGGAACAGGTTGGTATTCAACTGTTTTTCGGTCTTCAGATGAGGCAGCATCATGGACGGAATCGCGTCGCGGACTCGCCAATAGCAGTGTTTTTTCACTGATGGATAAAGACGGCAGATTATACGCCGGCTCGCAGGAAGGTTTGTTTTACACGGAAGACATGGGAAATAACTGGACAGAAATGCAAAACGGTTTGCCTTTCGGAACGCCGGTCGTAACAATGGAAAAAAATGGCTCGTCGATTTATCTCGGAACCGATCAGTACGGCATGTACCGAAGCACCGACAATGGAAACTCGTGGTCGCAAATCAATAATGGACTGGTTGGAACTTATGCGGAATCGATCGAAGATTTACTCTATTACAATGGAAATTTGTACGCGGCGACTTGGGAAGGCGTTTTTAAAAGCACGAACAACGGTGATACATGGACGGCAATAAATTCAGGATTGCCGGGTGAATTCGGTGGCAGCGTCGTTACGGTCAACACGGTCGTCGAACACAACGGTGCACTTTTCATCGGAACCGTGCTCGAAGGAATTTATAAAAGTACTGATAACGGCGCGACATGGATTTCATCAGATAGCGGACTTTCATTCTACGCGCAGTCTGTCCGCGAGCTGATAAGTGTTGGCAGCGATATATTTGCCGCAACTGATAGCGGAGTATGGAAAAGTTCCGATAATGGCGCGTCATGGCAGGTGAATTCTGTTTTAAACGAAGGCCAATTCCGCGAGATCCATAGTGCAAATGGCGTGTTGTTCGCGTCGAATTACGGGCCGACAGTATTGACAGGTTTCGGGATATGGAGAAGCACCGACAGCGGTATGACCTGGCAAATGATCGAAGACGGAATGCGGCCCGATGCGCGGCTTCGTGATTTCGAACTACATAACGGTTATATTTTCGGCGCGACCGATACGCGATCGGTATGGCGATGGAGCGAAGCGCTTTCAACACTCCAAGCAACGCATCAGTCTGTAATGCTGTCGCCGAATCCAACGTTCAACCAGGCAACGATCACAGGCGATGTGGACGAATTCAAAATCCATGATCAGCTTGGACGATTGATCAAAACCGGCAAAAGCAGCAATATCGATTTGTCCACAGAACCGTCGGGAATTTACTTTGTATCCATTATCTCGGGAACTAATTCCCAAACCTTGAAACTTATTAAGAACTGACGGAAATTTTTAGTTGTTACGAAAGCATCTATTTAAGATGCTTTTATTATTTCTACCCATTGCATATAAAAAATCAATTGCATTACTTTGCAGTGTTCTTGCACATTTTGAAAAGTTATCACGAAAGGCCGAGGGATTAGACCCGCAGACGCCTTAGCAACCCTTTCCACGAAAGAAGGTGCTAAATTCTACCGCAACGCGGACAGATAACCCAGGATTTTTCCCTCACTTTTCTATAACTTTTTTTAATTTTTTGAAGCACAGGCATTCAGTTTTTAATTGGCTGTCGTCCCGCTGTACGCTTTATCTTTTGGGCGCTTCTCGACAAGCTCGAAGCCGCCCAAAAGGATACCGCTGCCATCGGGGCTATTTTGGAAATGCCCGTTTTTTGAGCTAACCGCGAAGCCACCAAAGCGCCGAGAAGTTCTTATTTGGCCTGTTCTTCTTCGCGCCTTAGCGACTTTGCGGTAAAAAATTAGGATCAAAACTGAAAAGCTTAGCGCCTTCGTGCCTTCGCGGTAAAAAAGAATCATAGCGGTAAAAACATGACACCAATAGAAAAACAAATCCAACAAAGAATTCTCGTCCTCGACGGCGCCATGGGAACCATGCTCCAACGCCACAACTTTTCCGAAGAAGATTTTCGCGGTTCACGGTTCAAAGATTTCCCGCATCCGCTAAAAGGCAACAATGATTTGCTTTCGATAACTCAGCCAAATGCCGTACGCGATATCCATCGCCAGTATTTTCAGGCAGGCGCCGATATCGTCGAAACAAATACATTTTCTTCCACAACGATCGGGATGTCGGATTATCATCTTGAAGATTTGGTTTACGAGCTCAATTTCGAATCGGCAAAACTGGCGCGCGAAGCCGCAGACGAATTTTCAACCATAGAAAAACCTCGCTTCGTCGCCGGTGCGATCGGCCCCACAAACCGCACGGCAAGCATGTCGCCCGATGTTAACAACCCAGGTTTTCGTGCAATCACGTTCGACGAGTTGCGAATAGCGTACAAGCAGCAGGCAGAAGCCCTGATCGATGGCGGCGTCGATGTTCTGCTCGTCGAAACTGTCTTCGACACGCTTAACGCAAAAGCCGCATTGTTCGCCATCGAAGAAGTAAAAGAGGAACGAAGCATTGGTATTCCTATCATGATTTCAGGAACAATTACAGACGCATCAGGCCGAACGCTTTCAGGGCAAACCGTCGAAGCATTCCTGATTTCGGTTTCGCATATTCCGTTGCTCAGCATCGGTTTCAATTGCGCACTCGGTGCAAATCAGCTTAAGCCATATCTTAAAAACCTGGCGCAGCATACGTCGCTCAATATTTCAGCGCACCCAAACGCCGGCCTGCCAGATGCTTTCGGTCAGTACGATCAATCGCCCGAAGAAATGCAGCAGCTTATCAAAGAATACCTCGATGAAAATCTTGTGAATATTATCGGCGGCTGCTGTGGCACAACGCCGGAACATATTGAGAAAATTTCAGAAATCGTCCGGAATTACCGTAAAAGAAATGTTGTTGGTTGTTAGTTATTGGTTGTTAGTTTTTAGATTTAAGAAGATGGTTTATACGCAATTAGATGTTTGGATCAAGAGCCGCAGGCTGACAAATGAAATTTATTCGATAACCAAGGATTTCCCCAAGGATGAGTTATTTGGATTGGTCAGTCAAATGCGCAGGTCCGCAGTTTCCGTCCCATCAAATATTGCCGAAGGCTGTGGCAGAAAAAGCCCTAAAGAAACCGAACATTTTTTGCATATATCTCGCGGCAGCTTATTTGAACTGGAAACGCAGCTATATGTCGCTTATGATCAAAATTATTGTCGCGCAGAATCTTTTGAAGAAACACTTGAAAATGTGCAGCATTGTAAAAAATTATTGAACGGCTTTATCAACTACTTTAATAAATTACATTAATGGTCGCTCCAACGAACCAACAACCAACAACCAAAAACTTTTTGAA
The DNA here is from genome assembly GCA_965365355.1 of uncultured bacterium. Taxonomy (GTDB): domain Bacteria; phylum Bacteroidota; class Bacteroidia; order Flavobacteriales; family Flavobacteriaceae; genus Flavobacterium. Next base: position 27,018 of record CBDUBJ010000018.1, on the reverse strand, counting down.
GCTCTCCGGCCTCGAACCCCTGATCGTCCGTCCCGATTCAAATTTCATCAACATCGGCGAACGCACAAACGTTACCGGTTCACGGAAATTTCTGCGATTGATTAAAGATGGATACTTTGACGAAGCTGTCGAAATCGCGCGCGGCCAGGTCGATGGCGGGGCTCAGATCATCGACGTCAACATGGACGAGGGAATGCTCGACGGTGCTGAAGCCATGACAAAATTCCTCAACCTGATCGCAGCCGAACCCGATATTGCGCGCGTGCCCGTCATGATTGACAGCTCCAAATGGGAAATCATCGAAGCCGGATTGAAAGTCGTACAGGGAAAGGCGGTGGTAAATTCGATATCGCTAAAAGAAGGTGAGGAAGTTTTTATCCATCATTCAAAACTGATCAGGCGCTACGGCGCTGCGGTAATCGTCATGGCATTCGACGAGTCCGGACAGGCCGACACATACGAACGTCGCATCGAAATTTGTAAAAGATCATACGACATTCTTGTTCAGCAAGTCGGATTTCCACCGGAAGACGTCATCTTCGACCCGAATATTTTTCCTGTCGCAACGGGAATGGATGAACACCGGAACAATGCAGTGGATTTTTTCCGCGCTACAAAATGGATTCGTGAAAACCTTCCTTTTGCCAACGTCAGCGGCGGCGTGTCGAATGTTTCGTTTTCATTTCGGGGCAACGATCGTGTTCGCGAAGCCATGCATTCGGCGTTTCTTTATCACGCTATAAAGCACGGAATGACAATGGGCATCGTAAATCCGGAAATGCTCGAAGTTTACGATGAAATCCCGAAGGATCTTCTGGAACATGTCGAAGATGTTTTGCTTAACAGGCGTGAGGATGCGACAGAGCGACTGCTTGCATTTGCCGAAAATGTCAAAGGAAATCAGAAAACTGCAGAGAAAGCAGTATCGGAATGGAGGTCGTTGCCTGTCCAGGAACGTCTTACACATTCGTTGGTAAAAGGAATCGACGAGTTTATCGAAACGGATGTCGAAGAGGCAAGACATAACGCGAACCGTCCAATTGAAGTTATCGAAATCAACCTGATGGCGGGAATGAATGTCGTTGGTGATCTTTTCGGTAGCGGGAAAATGTTTCTTCCACAAGTAGTAAAGTCCGCCCGCGTAATGAAAAAAGCCGTCGCGTATTTGCTGCCTTTCATAGAAGCCGATAAAAGTGGTAATGCGAGTTCCGCGGGAAAAATTTTAATGGCAACTGTAAAAGGCGATGTACACGACATCGGTAAAAACATCGTGTCTGTTGTGCTGGCGTGTAATAATTACGAGATCATCGACCTTGGTGTAATGGTTCCGCCGGAAAAGATCATTGAAACGGCGATTGCGGAAAACGTCGATATCATCGGACTAAGCGGATTGATCACGCCCTCGCTCGATGAGATGGTTTACCTGTCGCGCGAACTGGAAAACCGACAAGTGAAATTGCCTATCATGATTGGCGGAGCAACAACGTCAAGAGCCCATACCGCCGTAAAGATTGCACCGCAATATTCGGGTCCGGTTGTCCACGTAAACGATGCGTCGCGGGCAGTAACTGTTGCCGGAAATTTGCTTTCGGAGGAAAGAGACAATTATTTTTCCGGCATCCGTAAGGACTATGACGCCCTTCGCGAATCGTATCTCAAACGTGCAGGTGAAAAAGAATATCTTTCTATCGCCGCCGCTCGGGCAAACAAGTTTACAGTCGATTGGCAAAATAATCCTCCGGCAAAACCAAACTTTACCGGTGTCGAAACAATTGAAGTCCCGATTGAAACTTTAATTCCATATATCGACTGGACGCCATTCTTCCGAACGTGGGAATTGGCGGGGAAGTTTCCGGAGATATTAAAAGATTCAATTGTAGGACCTGAAGCCAGCGGTGTGTACGAAGACGCTCAGAAAATGCTTGCCGCGATCATATCTTCAAGAAAGTTTTCCGCCCAAGGCATTTACGGAATCTTTCCGGCAAACCAGGTCGACCACGACGATATCGTAGTCTATGATAATGATCGTAACACGATTGCAAAGTTTCTGACACTTCGGCAGCAATCGTCAAAAACCAAAGGTGCCCCGAACATTGCACTCGCAGATTTTATCGCGCCGGAGTCGAGCGGTATTGAGGATTACATCGGTGCTTTTTGCGTCACTACAGGTTTTGGCGTTGATGAATGGGCAGCCGAATTCGTCACAAAACATGACGATTATAATGCTATCATGGTCAAAGCACTCGCCGACAGGCTTGCAGAGGCGTTCGCGGAATATCTTCATGAGAAGATCCGGAAGGAAATTTGGGGTTATTCCAAAAACGAAAGTTTATCAAATGAAGCCTTGATTGACGAACAATACAAAGGAATCCGACCTGCCCCGGGATATCCCGCATGTCCTGATCATCTGGAAAAACCAACCATCTGGAAGCTCCTGGATGTCGAAAATAGAATTGGCGTAAAACTAACGGAAAGCATGGCCATGTGGCCTGCGGCTTCGGTATCGGGATATTATTTCGCAAACCCTCAAAGTAAATATTTCGGATTGGGAAAAATACAAACCGATCAGCTTGAAGATTATGCCCGACGGCGCGGAATTTCAATAGACGAAGCCCGCAAATGGCTCTCTCCAAACCTCAATGATTAACCGAATCCCTGCTCTTGCATCCTGAACCCCGAACCTTGAACCCTGTGCCCTAAACCCCAAACCCGAAACCCGTTCCACATGAAAGTCACCGAACACATATCAAAAGCCAACGGAAAAACACTTTTCTCATTCGAGATACTTCCGCCGTTGAAAGGCCAGAATATCCAGTCGATTTTTGACAGCATCGATCCGCTGATGGAATTCAATCCGCCGTTTATCGATGTGACGTATCATCGGGAAGAGTACGAATACAAAGAACTTTCGAATGGCTTGCTGGAAAAAAAGATTGTCCGAAAACGTCCCGGAACGGTCGGAATTTGTGCCGCGATCCAGAACAAGTATGAAGTCGATGCGATTCCACATATTTTGTGCGGGGGTTTTTCAAAGGAAGACACCGAAAATTTCCTGATCGATATGGATTTTCTGGGAATCAAGAATGTGATGGCGCTGCGTGGCGATGCAGTTAAAAGTGAGACCTATTTCCGACCGGAGCGCAACGGGAACCAGTTCGCGTCCGAACTTGTATCGCAGATTTCAAATCTCAATAAAGGCATTTATCTCGACGAGGATCTGCAGAATTCCGCATCAACACACTTTTGCATCGGTGTTGCGGGTTATCCTGAAAAACATATTGAAGCGCCCAGCATGGAAAGTGATATTTACTACCTGAAGCAAAAGATTAAGAACGGCGCGGAGTACGTGATCACACAAATGTTTTTCGACAACAAGAAATTTTTCGCGTATGTTGATAAGTGCCGCGCAGCCGGAATTACGGTTCCGATAATTCCAGGCTTGAAACCCATATCCTCGAAAAAGCAGTTAAACCAGATTCCGCACCGCTTCAGTGTCGATTTGCCGGACGATTTGGTCATGGCGGTTGTTCGCGCAAAAGATATAGATTCCGTCAGGCAGATCGGCATCGAATGGTGCATCGCCCAGAGCCGCGAACTCGTTGATGCGGGAATTCCCGTTTTGCATTATTATTCGATGGGAAAATCGGAGAACATCCGTCAGATTGCAAAAGCGATATTCTGAAAAAGAATATATTTGCGCGATGCCGATAAAAAAAATCCTACTACTGCTGTTGCTCGTTTGCGGGCAGCTTTTTTCACAGGATTTTACCGAAGATCTATCGGCCGACCTCAATGTTTTTCAAGGCAACATAATGCCGCATGCGCCGGATCTTCATCATTTTCTAGCCGGTCATCCGCAAGGCTTTATGGTTGGTGTCGTCCGACAAACCTATGGCGAAGAAGAATGGGAACAAGCGTATAATTTTCCTGATTACGGATTGTACCTTCTCTATCAGGATTTCAAAAATCCGATTCTCGGACATAACTACGCGATTGGCCTGCAGTACAATTTTTACTTCCTCAATCGCAAATTACAGTTTAAAATTTCGCAGGGAATCGCCATGACCTCGCATCCACATGACAACGAAACGAATTACCGCAACAGTGCATTTGGGTCGAAATTTATGGAGAATACGAACTTCGCACTGAATTTTAAGCAGCGTGTTTATGGCAAATTTTCCGTTCAGGGCGGATTGATGTTTACACATTTTTCAAACGGGCGGATCAAGTCGCCAAACAGCGGCGTCAATACATACAATGCGAACCTGGGGATTTCATACGATTTCGGAGATCGGAAAACATACAACAAAGATTTGATTGCAAAATCTTTCAAAGAACCGTTGAAGTATAATTTTGTGCTGCGCACAGGCGTCAATGAAAGTCTGATCATCGGCAGCGGGCAGTATGCTTTTTATCACCCGGGAATCTATGTCGATAAGCGTTTTGGAAGGAAATTCTCGCTTCAGGCCGGCGCCGAAATCTTCTTTTCCAACTTTATGAAAGATTACATCAGGTACAGATCTGTGGCTTACCCGGAATCGAATATTGATCCTGATACCGATTGGAAGCGTGCGGGATTATTTATCGGAACTGAAATGTTCATCAACCGTTTGTCTTTTGAGGCGCAGCTTGGATATTATGTTTATCAGCCGTTCAAAACTGAAAATAAAATCTACGATCGCGTCGGGGCAAAATATTACTTTTATAAAAATTACTTTGCAGGAGTTTCCGTGAAAACGCATGGATTTCTGGCTGAAGCTATGGAATTCAATCTTGGAGTCAGGTTATGATAAAGAAAATTTTCACCATTGCTTTTTTGATATTGACCTTCTACGGATGTGCGGTTGACGATTGCTTTAAGAATTCCGGTCGGATGATTTCGCGTCCCGTCGCAGTTTCCGGTTTTAAAAAAGTAATTGTGCATAAGGGAATCTCGCTGGTTGTTTCCCAGGCCGATGAATATTCGGTAAATATTATTTCCGGTGAAAACCTGATCGATGGCATCGAAGCGAAGGTAACCGACAGTACACTCGTCCTAAAAGATGTTACGGAGTGCAACTGGACGCGCGATTACGGAGTTACGACGATTCATGTATCAGCGCCCAATCTTACGGATATCATCAGTAAAACCGAACAAAAAATTACATCAGGCAATACGCTGAATTTCCCTTATCTGCGGCTCGAAGCTTTGGATGGAAACCATGCCGGAACCGGTGATTTTCATTTGACGGTGGATAATCAGTTGGTGTTTATCGAAACAAACAATGTCGCAGGCTTTTATCTTGGCGGAAATACGGAAATGCTTACCGCTGCTTTTTATGAAGGAAACGGTCCGTTGCGGGCATCAAATCTTATCGCATCAAACGTTTTCATATTCCACCGTGGTACAAATGACATGTATGTGCATCCAATCAGCGCGATATCAGGAGACATATATTCGACGGGCGATGTTTATTGTCCTGAACCACCAACGGTCGATGTTCAACAACGATATACAGGCAGATTAATTTTTACCGATTAATTACGCTTGGTTGTTTGTCGCGTCCCTAAAAACCGACTCAAGGTTTTTCGATTTTTGAACGATCTGCAGGATTTTAAAACCGTTTGAAGTCGCAAAATCAAACACAACGGGGCGCATGTCTTTAACCCCTTCAAAAACCAAATCCCAACTGTTTCCGTGTTTTGAATAGGAAACGATGTTGGGTATTGATGTGATCAGATTTTCCGGGACCTCAGAATCAAATTCAACTTCAATAACCTGTTCAAGCTCTTCATGAAGCCGGTCGATCTTTTTATCTGTTACGATCTTTCCTTTATCGATGATGATGACACGGTCGCAGATGGCTTCAACTTCCTGCAAAATATGCGTCGATAGAAAAACGGTTTTGTCTTTACCTACGTTCTTGATGACGCGTCGGATCTCGATCAACTGATTTGGATCAAGTCCGGTCGTCGGCTCATCGAGAATAAGTACGTCAGGATTATGGAGGAGCGCTGTTGCGAGGCCGACGCGCTGGCGATAACCTTTTGAAAGCTGGCCGATCTTCTTATGGCTTTCGGGTTTTAATCCGGTAATTTCGATAACATCATCGATGCGATCCTTCCGCACATCGTAAACACCGGCATTGAACTCAAGGTATTCGCGGACATACAATTCAAGATAAAGCGGATTGTGCTCAGGCAGATATCCGACAGATTTTTGCACCGCTTTTTTATCATCAGCCACATTATGACCGTTTACCGACGCGGTTCCCGAATCAGATTCGAGATATGTCGTAAGGATCTTCATCAACGTGGATTTCCCTGCGCCATTTGGACCAAGGAAACCGACGATTTCGCCTTTGTTCACTGAAAATGATACGCTGTCAAGGGCTTTTTGAGTGCCGTAGTTTTTGGAGATATTGCTGACTTCAATCGACATGTCCGTGGTTTGAAACAAATGTACTTAGAAAAATAAATTTTGCCCGAAAATTAAATCTGTTTTGACAAATACAGGCTAATTTTGTGGAAAACCATACTTTGGAAAATAGCAAAGAGCTTGGAAAATGGCTCGTCGATTTAAACGCGCCGCATCCGCTTGTTATTGCAGGACCTTGCAGTGCCGAAACTGAATCGCAGGTTTTGGAAACTGCACGTGGAATGAAGGAAGCGGGCGTTAAAATTTTCAGGGCGGGAATCTGGAAACCGCGTACACGGCCCGGAGGTTTTGAAGGCGTTGGTGCAATTGGGCTCAAATGGCTGCAAAAGGCAAAAGCCGAATACGGACTGATGATGGCCATTGAGGTCGCCAATCCCGCGCATGTAAAGCTGGCTCTCGAACACGACATTGATGTTTTATGGATCGGGGCACGAACGACTGTAAATCCGTTTATGGTACAGGAAATTGCCGATGCTCTGAAAGGTCACGATAAAATTGTGCTCGTTAAAAATCCGGTAAATCCCGATCTTGCACTTTGGCTTGGCGGGATCGAACGCATTCATAATGCAGGAATCAAAAAGATTGGTGCTGTTCACCGCGGTTTTTCAACTTACGAAAAGACCAAATACCGCAACAATCCCGAATGGCAGCTCGCCATCGAACTTCAGAACAAACTTCCGGATCTGCCGTTGATCTGCGATCCGTCGCATATCACAGGCAAAAGATCAATGATCGCCGAAACATCGCAACAGGCGCTCGATCTGAATTATGACGGACTCATGATCGAGTCGCATCCTATGCCCGACGATGCATGGAGCGACGCGGCGCAACAGGTTACTCCCCAAAACCTTACAGAGATATTGCGAGGTTTGATCGTTCGTAATCCAATGGACGATTCAGACTTTTTTGTGCGGGAATTGTCCAAACTTAGATCACAAATCGATGAATTCGACAGTAAGATCATCGAGGTATTAGGCAAGCGCATGAAGATCGCAGACAAGATCGGAGCGCTGAAAAAAGAACGTAATGTTGCCGTTTTGCAGCCAAAGCGCTGGCGTGAAGTACTGGACAGGATGACATCTGAAGGTTCCGAATTAAACCTGAGCACTGATTTTATTCACAGATTGTTTCATGCAATCCATCAGGAAAGCATTACACATCAGCAGAAAGTAATTTCGAGGAAAGACTTGTGAGATCCAAAGATCCAAAAATCCAAAGATTTAAAGCGCCAAAGCGCCACAGAGCCAAGCGCCAATGCATTTCGAACCAGTCGTTCGACATTTGACATTCGACATTCGACATTCTTCATTTCCACATTTACTATCTTTACGGCATGACGGGAACTGTATATAAATCTACCGGAAGCTGGTATGTCGTAAAGGGCGAGGATGGCAAGTTTATCGAGTGCCGCATTAAGGGTAAATTTCGCCTCGATGGGGAAATCCGAAGCACAAATCCGATTGCTGTCGGCGATATCGTCGATTATGAGTTGGAAGAAAAAACCGGCAAGATAAACGGCACGATCAATAAGATCCACGACAGGCAGAATTACATTGTACGCAAATCGGTCAATTTATCGAAGCAGGTACATATCATCGCATCGAATATCGATCAGGTTTTCCTGCTTGTGACCATCAACAATCCTCCGACTACAACGAGTTTCATCGACAGATTTCTGGTTACGGCCGAAGCCTATGATATCAAAGCCGTCATCATCTTCAGCAAGACCGATACGTATGACGATGCCATGCGCGACGAAAAACTATACCTCGAACACGTATATTCTGAAATCGGCTATGAATGCCTTGCGGTTTCGGCTTTTACATCCGAAGGAACTGCTCAGCTTCAAGAAGTCATGCGCGATAAAGTATCCATGTTTTCGGGTCATTCCGGCGTTGGAAAATCCACTTTGATCAATGCATTGGAACCATCGCTCGACCTTCGTACCAAAGCGATTTCAGAGCAACACATGCAAGGCCAGCATACGACGACATTTGCCGAAATGTATGATTTGGCTTTTGGTGCGAAAATCATCGACACGCCGGGAATCCGCGGCTTTGGAATTGTCGACATGGAAAAAGAAGAGATCAGCGATTATTTTCCGGAATTTTTTGAACTGAAACAGGATTGCAAATTCAACAATTGTCTTCATAAAGATGAGCCGCAATGTGCTGTGAAAAATGCTCTTGAAAAGGATGAAATTGCATGGTCGCGTTATCGAAGCTATCTTCAGATGCTTGAGGGCGACGATGAAAATTACCGTACGGATATTTATAACGACGACCGTGAATCCGGATCATGAAAGTCGTTTTACAGCGTGTTTCGGAAGCATTTGTTAGTGTTGATGGGAAGATCAACGGGCAGATTGGAAAAGGATTGCTTATCCTGGTCGGAATTGAATCGGATGACAATCAAACAGATATCGACTGGCTGACATCCAAGATCGCAAACCTCAGGATTTTTAACGATGCGTCCGGAATCATGAATCTTTCATTACTCGACGTTTCCGGTGAAGTATTGGTAATTAGTCAATTTACACTGCATGCTCAGACAAAGAAAGGAAACCGGCCATCGTACATTAAAGCCGCCCGGGCTGAAATTGCAATTCCGCTGTATCAATCATTTATAAAATCTCTCCATTCAATAACGGATAAAGTGCCTGCTGCGGGAATATTCGGTGCCGATATGAAAGTCAGTTTGATCAATGACGGTCCGGTGACAATCATCATCGATTCGAAAAGTCGCGAATAATGTTAAAGGTTTCTAAAAATTGATATATTTGGCAAAAGCCAAAACATGTTGCGCATCATTATTTTCCTCTTCTTCATTTCGACTTACGCGCAGCGTGCAGATCTTCATGTGGGACTTATTCCGGAGGCTTTAAAGACAAATGCAAATTCTGTTATCCGCGAACAGGTCATCGATATAAATATCTCATCGCGACGGTCATTGACGATAAAGAAAAGACGTATCGTAACTGTTTTCAATAAGTTAGGTCTTGGTGATATTCGTGCGATGGAAGGACGCAATATCCGCGATATCGGCGCCGTGATCTACGATGCATCGGGAAAAGAAATAAAAAAACTCAGAAGAAAGGATTTTAAAGAAGAATCGGCATCGGGCGAATCGATTATCAGCGACAATCGCGTGACTTATCTCGATTATACGCCAACCGAATATCCGTTTACGATTGTTTATGAAAGTGAAGTCTCAGATTCAAATACCGCCTTTATTCCGCCGTGGCGGCCAATGGATGATTGGCTGATCAGTGTTGAAAAAACGCAGATGAATGTTACATGCGCGGCTGACCTCGGCTTTAAATACAAAGAAGATCATTTCGACAAACTCCCGATAGTAAAGAAAGAAATTCCCAATGGCGTAAGTTATTCGGCCGCACAGATTCCTGCGATAAAATCAGAACAATATGCGCCGGCACTGCCTAAGTTTATGCCGACTGTTTTGCTTGGTATCGATAAATTTCATCTCGAAGGCGTCGATGGAGATGCGACAAGCTGGAAGAATTTCGGCCTGTGGAATTATACCAATTTGCTTACAGGCACGGATGAGCTTCCGGAAGAGACGATCGCGAAAATCAAATCGCTCGTTGGGAATGAAAAAGATCCGATGAAAATTTCAAAGATCGTATATGAATTTGTCCAAAGTAAAACACGGTATGTAAGCATCGCCTTGGGCATAGGTGGCTGGAAACCGATGCTTGCAAAAGATGTTGACCGATTGGGATACGGCGATTGTAAAGCGCTTACGAATTATACGCGTGTGCTTTTGGCTGCAGTTGGCGTGCAATCGTTTTACACAATTGTGATTTCAGACGATAATAAGCTCGATATGCGGGAAGACTTTGTTTCGATGCAGGGAAATCATATTGTTTTGACGCTGCCGGATGGCGATAAATTACGATGGCTTGAATGTACCAGCCAGACAGCGCCGTTTGGATATTTAAGCAACAGCATCGACGACAGGAATGTGCTGATGGTTTGTCCCGACGGCGGAAAAATGGTCAAGACAGCATGTTTTTCCGACGCGGAAAATCTGCAGCAATCGAACGGGCAATATCAAATTGACGACGAAGGCAAGCTGACGGGCAATGTCACGATCAAATCGAAAGGCTCGCAATACAACAATAAATTGTTTCTCGAGCATAAGGATTCGAAGGAGAAAGATTTGTTGTACAAGGAATATCTTAGCAATATCCAGAATTTGCAGCTGACGCAAAGCAAGGTTTTGAACGACAGGCCTAATTTGGAGTTTATAGAACAGCTTTCGGTTTCCGGCGAAAAATACGGGAACATCGAAGCGGGAAAGATAATTTTTCCGGTCAATGCCTTCAACAATCAGGGTCACGTTCCGCAGCGATACCGTACCCGCACAAATCCATTTGAGATTGAACGCGGCTATCTCGATTATGATGAAATAACTGTCGAATTGCCTGCCGGATTTGCGATTGAAGCTTTGCCTTCCGCTGTTTCGTTAAAGACCAAATTTGGCGAGTACACAGCCGAGATTACAGAAGTTTCTACAACAAAACTGCTATATAAGCGCAAGCTGCAGATCACTAAAGGTTATCACGAAAGCGCCGAATACGAAAACTACAGGAAATTCCGCGAACAGGTTGCCCGCAATGATAACAGCAAGATCGTTCTGACTAAATCATAATTATGAAGAAAATCCTATTTTTCCTGCTTTGTGCGTCAATGCATGCCCAGGAAACGAAGTTTGGAAAAGTTACTGTTGCAGAACTTGAAGAAAAGGCATATCCTGCCGATACATCCGCGGCTGCGGCGATCCTCTTTAAAACTTCGATGGTGACCTTTATGCTCAATGACGGATATTGGAGAATGACGACCGAGACAGCATTCAAGATCAAGATCTATAAAAAGTCGGCTTACTATCTTGCTGATTTTGAAATGTCATATCAGCCAAGCGGTCGTGGCGACGAAGTTCATTACGACGATTGTGCAACGTACAATTTAGTAAACGGAAAAGTTGAAAAATCAAAACTCAAAAGCGATGGTGAATTCATCGAAAAAGCCAGCAAATACACGAATATTAAAAAAATTACGCTGCCCAATGTAAAAGAAGGATCGATTATCGAAATCAAATACATTAAGCATTCGTACAACATTACAAAGCCTGATATCTGTTATTTCCAATACGAGATACCGGTAAAATATGCGCAATACAAAGTCTATTTCCCGATCTATATGGCATATAACGTAACAACCGGCGGTTACCTGAAAGCACCGGTCGTTGAGGAACGTCAGCAGAGTACGAACGGAGATTATCAGGAATACCGTCGTGTTTACACACTTCGCGATGTCCCGGCGTTAAAAGATGAAGCGTACGTAAATAACATCAACAACTACAGATCTCGAATTGTTTATGAGCTTTCAAGCATCGCGAATGGCAGCGGACAAGTGACGAATTATGCAACCGACTGGGAATCGGTGGCAAAAAAGATCTACGATTCGGAAGATTTCGGTCCGCATTTAAAATCTACGGGATATTTCGAAGAAGACATCGACCAACTGATCGCAGGCGTTTCAGACCGCGATGAAAAGATCAAAAAAATCTTTGAATTTGTGCAGTCGCGGATGAACTGGAACGACTATTACGGCTATTATTGTGATGAAGGCGTCAGGAGTGCTTATAAGAAAAAGACAGGTAACGTTGGCGATATAAACCTGATGCTTACGGCCATGCTCCGATATGCTGGACTGTCGGCCAATCCGGTCCTTATCAGCACAAGGTCAAACGGAATTCAGTATTATCCGAGCCGCGCTGCTTTCAATTATGTAATTGCCGCGGTTGAGGTTGAGAACGATCTGATCCTGCTCGACGCGACAAGCAAAAATTCCAAAGTAAACGTACTGCCATTACGCGTTCTGAATTGGTTCGGCCGCATCATCCGAAAGGAAGGAAGCTCCGCCGAAGTCAGGCTTGTTCCAAAATTCACATCGAAACAAAATGTGAACATCATGGCAAAAATCGACGAAACCGGCAGTGTTACAGGGAATGTGCGCGAACAACTGACAGATTATGGCGCATTTGTTTTCAGGGAACGTCTTGGCAGCCTGACGAAAGAATCCATCATAGAAAAGCTTGAATCTTTTTATCCGGGGCTTGAGATCGGTGAGTTCGATGTTTCTGCCAAAGATGATACATCGAAACCGGTTACAACATCTTACTCGTTTACACATAACAATGTGGCAGAGATCATCGGCAACAAAATGTATATTTCCCCGCTGCTTTTTTTCTGCGAAAAAGAAAATCCATTCAAGCAGGAGATCAGGGAATATCCGGTTGATTTCGATTATCCGAAGCTCAACAAATTTGCAATTAACGTAACTTTGCCATCCGGATATGAAGTTGAAAGCTTGCCGGCCGGGCAATTGATCCAGATGGAAGACAATCTCGGACAGTTTAAATACAACATCACAAAATCGAACAACCAGATTCAGCTTTTGGTTCAGTCGGAAATTAATGAAGCGATCATTCCTTCAGAGTATTACGATATGCTGAAAATATATTACAAGGAGCTGATTGCCAAGGAGAACGAGAAAATAATACTTAGAAAGATATAATGCAGATTCGAAACGCGCAGCAAGAGGTAGACGATTGGATAAAGCAGCATGGCGTCCGCTATTTTAATGAGCTGACAAATATGGCGCAGCTTACCGAGGAAGTCGGCGAAGTTGCCAGGATCATTGCGCGGCGTTACGGTGAACAATCGGAAAAGGAGAGCGACAAATCAAAAGATCTCGGAGAAGAACTTGCGGATGTTGTCTTCGTGGTCCTTTGCCTCGCGAATCAGACCGGCATCGACCTGCAGGCGGCTTTCGACAAAAAAATGGCACTCAAATCAGAGCGCGACAAAAACCGTCATCACGATAACGAAAAGCTGAAATAGTGGATGCGCGCCTTGGCAAATCCCAATTGGTCTCGGGTTCAACCATAAATATTCCCGGCTCCAAATCCGAATCGAACCGCCTGCTTATTTTACAAGCGATCTATCCTCAAATCTCGATTGCAAATTTATCAGATTCTGATGACACGATGCTTTTGCGAAGCGCCCTGTCATCGGATGAGGATATAATTGATGTCGGCCATGCGGGAACGGCAATGCGATTCCTGACTGCTTATTTTGCATCGATTCCCGGCAGAAAAGTATTGCTTACAGGTTCGCCACGAATGAAACAACGGCCAATCGGAATTTTGGTAGAAGCTTTACGGAAACTCGGAGCGAAGATCGAATATAAAGGTGTTGAGGGTTATCCGCCGTTATCGATTACAGGCTCGGAATTAGATGGTGGAAAGGTCGAATTGCCGGCAAATATCAGCAGTCAGTATATTACGGCATTGATGCTGATTGCGCCGAAAATCAACGACGGAATTGAAATAGTTCCCAAGGATTTTATGACATCCGCGCCTTATGTCGAAATGACGTTGTCATTATTGCGCAAACCAGGCATCGATGCGATTTTTGATGGAACTATCAAAATAGCTTACAAATCGGGAATTGAGCCAATAACTGTAACCATCGAATCGGATTGGTCGGCCGCGTCATATTTTTATTCTTGCGTGGCTTTGTCATCGGTTGGAACAAGTTTGCAATTATCGACTTTCAGGCAGGACAGCATTCAGGGCGATAGCGAACTGATGAATATCTATAGAAATCTTGGCGTTGATACGTCATTCGATAATAATGGAATTACGCTGACAAGGATCCAATCAGAAAACAAGCACTTAACATTAGACCTGAACCGGACGCCCGACATTGCACAAACGATTGCCGTAACTTGTTTGGGTTTGGGAATCTCATGCGAGTTGAAAGGTTTGGCCACATTAAAGATCAAGGAAACCGACAGGCTGCTGGCTCTGAAAAATGAGTTGGAAAAACTTGGCGCAACTGTAACGATCTTCGATGATTCGTTGTCGATGATTCCGACCGGAATCAAAAGCAATGTCGAAATTGCAACCTACGACGATCATCGTATGGCCATGGCCTTTGCGCCGCTTGCGATGAAAGTTCCGATCACCATTTCAGACCGGAACGTCGTATCGAAATCATATCCGGGATTTTGGGATGATTTCCAAAAAATTGGCTTTCAGATTTTATGAAAATGTCCAATTAAAGTCATTGTTTTCGGTACTTCGCATTGATCTAAAGGTCAGCATTTTCAAATAAAGGATAAAACACTTGACAACGCCTTGTTTGCAGACGTATATTTGCGGCCTTAAATAAACTACATGAAATTATCGCACTTCAATTTCAATCTTCCCAAAGAACTTCTTGCAGAACACCCTGCTGAAAACCGCGACGAGTCCCGTTTGATGGTTGTCGACAGGAAAAAGAAAACCATCGAGCACAAAATGTTTCACGACCTGATCGATTATTTTGATGATGGCGATGTGCTGATCATCAACAATACGAAGGTTTTCCCTGCACGACTTTATGGTAACAAAGAAAAAACCGGTGCGCGCATCGAAGTATTTTTGTTACGGGAATTGAACGCCGAGCAAAGGCTTTGGGACGTTTTGGTTGATCCGGCGAGAAAGATCAGGATTGGTAACAAATTATACTTTGGCGATGACGACTCGTTGGTGGCTGAGGTGATCGATAACACAACATCACGCGGCCGTACGCTTCGTTTTCTCTACGACGGATCATACGATGAATTTCGCAACAAGCTGACCGAATTGGGCGAAACTCCGATTCCGAAATATATCAATCGCGAAGTTGTTCCTGAAGATGCCGAGCGTTATCAGACAATCTATGCGAAAGAAGAAGGCGCCGTTGCGGCTCCGACTGCAGGTTTGCACTTTTCAAGGCATTTGATGAAAAGGCTTGAGATAAAAGGCGTGAAATTCGCGGAAGTCACGCTTCACGTCGGATTGGGAACTTTTAATCCGGTTGAGGTTGAAGATCTTTCAAAGCACAAGATGGATTCTGAAGAGCTTCGAATCGCGCAGCGCGCGTGCGATGTCGTCAATGAAGGAAAAGCCAAGAGGAAACGCATTTGCGCCGTTGGTACGACATCGATGCGTGCGATCGAGAGTTCTGTTTCTTCCGGCAGGACTTTAAATCCGTACGACGGCTGGACAAATAAGTTTATTTTTCCGCCATACGATTTTTCCATTGCCGACAGCATGATCACAAATTTCCATACGCCCAAATCAACACTTCTGATGATGGTTTCGGCATTTGCCGGTCATGACCTTCTGAAAAAAGCATATGAGGAAGCGATCAAGGAGAAATATCGTTTTTACTCTTACGGCGATGCGATGCTGATTATTTAGTCGAAAGTCGAAAGAGTAGGATACCCGGCAAATTCATACAATATAAAATCAGCAGGATTTCGGTCCTGCTTTTTTTGTCCTGACAAAGGTGAATTTAATGCAGGCCTTTTGACATTCGACATTCGACTTTTATCTTAATTGCTGTAAATTTACGTTCCAAATATCAATTGATGGATTTTCAAAATACACGAGAGTTTGCTCAGGAATGCGACCGTAATGACAAGCTGGCAAAATATAGGGATGAGTTTATTTTTCCCGAGGTCAACGGACGCAAAGTCATATATTTTACCGGCAATTCCCTTGGATTGCAGCCGAAACGCACAAAAGCATTTGTTGACGAAGTGATGGCCGACTGGGGTAAACTTGCGGTCGAAGGTCATTTTTACGCCGAAAAACCCTGGTGGGATTATCACGAAAGATTTTGTGATCCCCTTTCTAAAGTTGTAGGCGCTTTGCCCGAAGAAGTTGCTGTAATGAATACGCTTACGGTAAATCTCCATCTCCTGATGGTTTCATTTTACCAACCAACCCAAAAACGATACAAGATCCTTTGCGAGGAAAAAGCATTTCCGAGCGATCAGTATATGATGCGTAGCCAGGTGAGCTTTCACGGATTTAATCCGAATGAGGCAATTATCGAGGTGAAGCGTCGTCCGGGCGAGCACAACATCAGGCTTGAAGATATACTTGCGAAAATTGAGGAGATAGGCGACGAGCTGGCACTTGTACTGATGGGCGGCGTAAACTATTATACCGGACAGGTTTTCGACATGAAAAAGATTACCGAAGCCGGGCATCAGGCAGGAGCGTTTGTAGGCTGGGATCTCGCGCATGCTGCCGGAAATGTCAAAATGAACCTTCACGACTGGAATGTGGATTTTGCCGCTTGGTGCAGTTATAAATATATGAATTCAGGGCCGGGAAATGTTTCGGGCGCATTTGTGCACAAGATTCATCATTTGGATAAAGATCTTCAGCGTTTCGCCGGCTGGTGGGGACATAATAAGGAGCGTCGTTTTATGATGGAGCCGGAGTTCGATCCTGTTCAGGGCGCGAACGGATGGCAGATCAGCAACCTTCCGGTTTTATCGCTGGCGCCGTATCTCGCATCCGTGCAGATGTTTGACGAGGCAGGAATGGACGCTCTTGTCGAAAAACGGGATAAGATCACTTCTTATCTGGAATTTATTCTACATGAAATCAGCAACGAAACCAAAGGAAGTTTCGAGATCATCACGCCAACCAATCCTGAAGAACGTGCATCGCAATTATCGGTTTTCCTGCATGGCGAAGGCCGTGCGTTATTTGATTACCTGATGCAAAACGGCGTGATCGTCGATTGGCGCGAACCGAACGTGATCAGGCTGGCACCTGTCCCATTTTATTGTTCGTTTGAAGATATGTTTGAGTTTGGGGAGATATTGCGTCAGGGAATGAAGAAATGATTGTTCGATATTCGATTATTCGAACATAGATTAGATTACACACGTTTTAAGTAAAAGCCATAATTAAATATATAAGCCTTGCACAGATACAAAGACCTCGAAGTTTGGAATTTGAGCAGGAAGTTTTGCAGTATAATTTATAATTCGACCGAGAAAATTCCTGATCGCGAAACCTACGGAATTACAAACCAGATGCGGCGTGTATCGGTTTCAATTCCAAGTAATATTGCCGAGGGAGCATCAAGGAAATCAAATAAAGATTTTAAACGCTTTTTGGAGATTGCACTTGGATCATGTTATGAATTCGAGACGCAATTATTAATATCTAATGATTTGATATACCTGTCTGATGAATCAATTGAACCATTGATTTTTGATCTGAATCGAATTATTCAAATGACAGTCAAATTTAGCTCAAGCCTTAACGAATAGGTATTTATAACGAACGTCGAATAATCGAAAAATCGAACATCGAAAAATCGCAAAAATGAATAAGCAGCAAAAAACATCCTCCTTCGATCCATCCCAGCCCGGGCTTGCCGGTAATAATCTATTTGGGCTGCCATTTACAGCTGAGGAAAGTGAGATCATCATTGTGCCTGTGCCGTGGGAAGTGACCGTTTCTTACGGATCGGGAGCGGCCGACGGACCGGATGCCATACTTGAATCTTCGTTTCAGGTTGATCTGCATTATCAGCAGTTCCCGGAATTGTGGAAACTCGGGATGTTTCTCGATCTTAGTGATCATACCGATAAATGGGCAGCCGACAGCCGAAAGTACCGTGAATTGGCAACACCCATTATCGAAGCGCTTGAAAGCGGCGAGAGGCTGGATGAAAATCATTCTTTAAAAAAAGATATTGACAAGATCAATGCAGCCTGCCGCGATTTACATTCCGATGTAAAGCAAACGGTTTTGTCGTGGATGAATAAGGGAAAGATGGTTGTTCTGCTTGGCGGCGACCATTCGACACCGCTTGGATATTACGAAGCGCTTGCCGAAACGCACGGGCAGTTCGGGTTGCTGCATCTTGACGCACACATGGATCTTCGGATTGCGTACGAAGGGTTTACTTATTCGCATGCCTCGATTATGTATAATGCACTTTCGATTCCGGAAATTACTAAGATCGTGCAGGTTGGAATCAGGGATTTCTGCAAGGAAGAGGTTGAGGTTGTCAAGAAGGAAAGCAGCCGTCTGCGTATTTACACCGATTCGGATTTGAAGAAGGCCCAATTCGAAGGCAAAACATGGGAAAGACAATGCTATGAGATCATTGCGCATTTACCTGAGAAGTTTGCGATCAGTTTTGATATTGACGCTTTGTACGCTTGGTATTGTCCGAATACGGGCACGCCGGTTCCAGGTGGATTGTCGTTTGAACAGGCAGCGTACCTGATCACGAAAGCAGGCGAAAGCGGCAAAAGACTGATCGGGTTTGACCTGGTTGAGGTGGCACCCGGCGATGATGATTGGGACGGGAATGTTGGCGCCAGAATGTTATATCATATGTGCGGCGTATTTGCTAAGAACCGCGGACTCGAAACGGGAACGCCGATTTCGTTCTAGCGAAGCGCGTGAGGGATGGAAGCGGCATCCTGCGGCGCGAGGTACGAGCGGCGCAGATAAAGCGGACAGCCCGGCCGCGCCAGGTTAATGTTATTTTGGAGCGTATATTTGCTGCGCGGCACGCCCGATAAAAAATTAAGATTTGATTTAGTTTGATGCAGAAACCAAAAAAAATAGCGGTCGTCGGATCGGGGCTCGTTGGCTCACTGCTCGCGATTTACCTGCGAAAAGCCGGCCATATCGTGCATGTTTATGACCGGAGCCCTGATATCAGGACGATCCAGTTTTCCGGCCGGTCAATTAATCTTGCCATGTCGCATCGTGGATGGAAAGCGCTTGACGATGCGGGAATCGGGCAGGCGATACGCGATATTGCGATACCGATGGACAAGCGTGCGATACATATTGGTGAAGAGGTTAAATATCAGTATTACGGTCAGAATGGCGAATGCATTTACTCACTTTCGCGAGGCGTTCTAAACCGCAAGATGGTCGATCTTGCCGAGGCTGCAGGCGCCGAATTTTTCTTTGAACAAAAAATCTGGGACGTGACGCTTGCCGATGCAACACTTCATATTGGTGAGACCGAGCGCGGCGAGTGGACTGATGTGCCCTTCGAGATCGTATTCGGGGCCGACGGCGCATTTTCGCGGATCAGGCACAGGATGCAGCGACAAAGCTTGTTTGATTATTCGCAGAAGTTTTTACAGATAGGTTATAAAGAGCTTAATATTCCGGCAAATCCTGACGGTTCGCACAAGATCGACAAACATTCGCTTCATATCTGGCCGCGCGGGGATTATATGCTGATCGCGCTTCCGAATCTTGACGGAAGTTTTACGTGTACGCTTTTTATGCCATTTGAAGGCGAGAATTCTTTTGCGGAACTGACCGATCGCAAAATCGTGGAAGATTTTTTTGAGAAGAATTTGCCTGATACCGTTGATGTGATCCCGAAGCTGGCTGAGGATTTCTTTAAAAATCCTACAAGTACGCTGGTGACTATGGAATGCTATCCATGGACGTACGAAGATAAAGTTGCGTTGATTGGTGATGCGTGCCACGCCATTGTGCCGTTTTACGGACAGGGGATGAATGCAGGTTTTGAAGATATTTCGGTGTTGTCGATGCTCATGGAAAAGCATGGCGACGACTGGAAATCGATTTTTAGCGCGTACCAAAAGAACCGCAAGCCGAACGCCGACGCGATCGCTGAATTGTCATATCGCAATTTCATGGAAATGAGTTCGAGTACGGCGGATGAGAAGTTCCTGCTGCGGAAACAGATCGAGAAGAATTTCTCGGATAAATTCCCGGAAAAGTGGCAGCCGTTGTACAGCCGTGTGACTTTCAGCCATAAGCCGTATACCGAAGCACTCGCTTTGGGCGATAGGCAAAGGGCCATCATGGATGAAGTGATGAAGACACCAAACATTGAAAAGGTCTGGAATTCGCCGCAGATCGAGACAAAAATTTTAGAGCTTCTCGCAAAGGATCTTTATTAATTTTCCACCCTTTTTTGAACTGGTTTGATCAGGACCCGCAGTGTCGAATCGTTGCTGAAATAACTGAATGCCCAGGTGATGAAAACCAGCACGCGGTTTCGCACGCTCAGGAGCAGCATCAGGTGTACGAACATCCATGTCAGCCATGCAAACCGCCCCTGGAAACTCCACCATGGCAAATCGACGACCGCTTTTCTCTTTCCGATTGTTGCCATTGAGCCCTTATCGTGATATTCAAATTCTTCGATGGGTTTCTCCGCCGCCATTTTCTTGAAATTTGCTGCAAGTGCTGTTGCATGCGCCACTGCTACGCTCGCAACCTGCGGATGTCCGTTTGGATATTTCGGCGTCGGCATGTAAGCGATGTCGCCGATGGCAAACACATCTTTTAATCCGCTGATCTCACCATATCGATTGACGATGAGCCTGTTTCCACGTGTAAAAGATGATTCGGGAATTCCTTCGATAACATTTCCGGTTACGCCTGCAGCCCAGATGACGTTTCGCGCTTCAATCGAATCGCCACTTTTTAAAATGACACGATGGCCGTCGTAATTGTCGACAATGGTTTCGGTGCGGACTATAACGCCCATTTTTTCAAGATATTCCCGTGATACTTTTCGGGATTCGTCGCTCATGGCGTTCAATACGTATGGCGAACCTTCAAGAAGAAAGATCTGAAGTTTGGAAAAATCCTTATCGGGATAATCTTTCGGAAGAATGTTGGTTTTCATTTCGGCCAATGCCCCGGCAAGTTCGACGCCTGTTGGTCCGCCGCCAACTATAACAAAGTTTAATAATGCCTGAAGCTTTTCGGGTGGTGTGATGACGGCATCTTCAAAAGTTTGCAGGATACGGTTTCTAAGCTGCAATGCCTCGGGGACGGACTTCATTGGGAACGCACATTTTTCGAGATTTTCATTTCCGAAATAATTCGTTGTGCAGCCGTGCGCGAGGACGAGATAGTCGTAATCGAAAACACCGATGGATGTTTGAATGGTTTTGGCCTCGGGGAATATTTTTCCGACTTCGGCTACGCGGACACGGACATTTCTGGAATGCTGGAAAACTTTGCGAAGCGGGAACGAAATGCTTGCGGGCTCGAGTCTTGCGGTTGCCACCTGGTAAAGCAATGGCTGAAATTGATGGTAATTGTTTTTATCGATCAGGAAAATTTCGAAAGGACATTTTCTCATTTCGCGGGCAAGTCGCAATCCGGCGAACCCTGCCCCGACGATGATGACTTTTTTCTTGAATTCCATGTGGTTTGAATTGGCACATAAAGTTACCAATAATCACAGCGCCGATAAGGATATTAACGTTTTTTAGCAGATTGAATGGCTTTTGGTAATTGCTTTATCAATCTTTACTGCGATTATTGATATGTATGAATTATCCATTCCGAATATAATCGTTATATTTAATGTATTGTTTGAAATACGGAATAGATGCCTTCGAATTGGAAATTATTGATTCACACGAAAATAAGGTTGCAAGACAGACGTTTCCCTAATGGCATATTATGATGGTATCACGCGGGAATCTCAACTCTGCTGGGCAACTTCAATGTTACCAGAGTGCTAAGAATATTAAAAAAAGTTTTTTTATTTGGAGTAATAAATTAAATTTGCTTCCATTGAAAAAGTTCTATTAAAAATTCAAAAAATCGTAACAATTTTAAATTAAAAGAAATGGCAAACGTTAAAAAGGAAAGTGGTTCGAATGGAGGAAATTTTTTCTCGCTTATTGCTATTGTCGCCTGTATATTGGTTGGTGTGATCGTGTGGCAGTTCGTCATGGGCGCCGACGCCAATTTTGAAGGGAACAATAATGAGAACCAGCCGCTTCCGGGCAATTATTTAGGAATGGTTTACAAAGGCGGAGCGGTAGTGCCGGTGTTGATGGGGCTTTTATTAATGGTTGTCGTATTTTCTATTGAGCGTTTCATGGTAATTTCTAAAGCGGCAGGCAAAGGAAGCCTTGACCAGTTCATGAGAAGGATCCAGGCGCATATCAACCAAGGCGATATCGAAAGTGCAATTGTTGAATGCGATAAGCAGCAGGGTTCTGTTGCTAATGCAATCAAGGCAGCACTTGTAAAATACCAGGAAGTTAAGAGAGAAGGAATGAACAGTGAAGAAGCTTCTGAAACTATTCATAAAGAAATCGAAGAGGCAACAGCTCTTGAGATGCCAATGCTTGAAAAGAATCTTACTATTCTATCGACACTGGTTTCTCTTGGAACACTTGCCGGACTACTTGGAACGGTGACAGGGATGATCAAGGCATTTGGTGCGTTGGCAACGGCAGGAACGCCTGACCAGGCATTGCTTGCAAATGGTATTTCTGAGGCGCTTATCAATACCGCGACAGGTATCTCGACATCTGCGCTTGCGATCGTGACTTACAACTATTTTACTTCAAAAATCGATACCTTAACTTATTCCATTGACGAAGCGGGTTCAGCAATCGTGAACACTTACAGAAGGTTCAGGGGAACTCAAAAAGGCTAATAATATAAAAACATCCTTGACGTTTAGATAAGGATGCTGTAAAAACAATAGCGAAATGGCAAAAGTTAAAATGTCAAAGAAACTGACGTCCATCGACATGACTGCCATGTGTGATGTAGCGTTTCTTCTGCTGACGTTCTTCATTCTGACGGCAACTGCAAAGCAGCCTGAACCACTTCCGGTGGATACGCCGGCATCGACGGTGCAGACGAAGCTTCCCGAAAGCGATCTGGCGACGATCACTATAGGTAAAGGCAAAGTGTTTTTTGGTGTTACCGGACGCGAAGTTCGAAAGCAGGCACTCCTTGCGATGGGTCAGAAATACGGCGTTGATTTCACTCCTGAAGAGCAGGATAAATTTGCATTGATCGAAACGTTCGGAGTTCCCGTACAGAATCTTAAGCAGCTGATCAGCATGTCGTCTTCTGAAAGGAATGACCCTAACCTGCAGCCTGGGATTCCAAAGGATTCGCTTAACAATCAGCTGGCTGACTGGATCATGAATGCGCGTCAGGCAACAATCGATAATGCACAAAAAGAACTTAACATTGCCATAAAAGGCGATGCACGTGAAGAATATCCTGCCATAAAACGTGTTATGGATATTTTGCAAGACCAGAAGATCAACAGTTTTAATCTGGTCACTGGTCTGAGAAGTGACGATTTTTAAGATAATACAAAAAACAAAATGGCTGAATTAAATACCGGCGAAAGCGGTGGTAAAAAAGGCGCGAAGAAAGTCAGGAGTAAGAAGCTCAACTCAAAAGTTGACCTTACCGCGATGGTTGACCTTGCGTTTCTACTGATCACTTTCTTTATGCTGACCACGTCACTTTCGAAACCACAGTCCATGGATTTGGGACTTCCGGACAAAGATGACGATCCGACAAAAAACAAAGATGTCAAGGTCGATGAAAATCGCACGATGACCGTGTTGGTTGGCGATAATAACAAAATGAAATATTACATGGGAATGCTTAACAACCCGATCGTTAAGCCAACCGACATTACTTATGGGAAAAGCGGCATCCGGAAAGAACTGCTTAAGCGCAAGAAATCGGTTATTGAATATACCGGGAACAAGGATAAAGGGCTGATCGTAATCATCAAGCCAAGCAAGAAATCCAATTATCGGAATCTTGTTGATATATTGGATGAAATGGCGATCGCAGATGTGCCGACATATGCAATTGTAGATATTTCTGCGGAAGAATTAAAACTGTTAGGCGAATCCGAAGGCGGTGAAACTGCTGAACCGGCCGCTGCCACACCTTAAAATCGTAAGATCATGAAATTGGATTTATTAAAAAGGCAATGGCTTGATATCGTATTTGAGGGACGTAACAAGCAATATGGCGCGTATGACCTGCGGAGGACAAATCCGAAGACGACGATCCGCGCTTTGATAATTGGCGGTTTGATTTTTATTTTTTTGGTCAGTGTCCCGATGCTTGCCAAATTAATTCCCGATACTGCTGAGGAGGACAATACTCTAGATAAGAAAATCGTAACGATAAAACTTCCTCCAAAGGAAATTCCGAAAAATCTTCCGCCACCGCCGCCACCGCCGCCTAAAGTTGATCAGGTTAAATTCGTGAAACCTGTGGTAGCAAAAGCCGAAGAAGTTGTTGAAGAGCCGCCGAAGATCAAGGAAATTGTTGATAAGAAATTAGGTGCGGAGACGATCAAAGGAGATCCGGATGCTCCATTGACTGTTGATCCTGTCGGAACTGGTCCTTCGCAGGTCGTTGAAGAAGATAATTCTGTCCATTTGATGGCAGGTATCGAAGTAAAACCGGAGTTTCCGGGTGGACTTGAGAAATTCTATAAGTATGTTGCAAATAATTATCGCACACCGGATGAAGAAGGTCTGAAAGGTAGAGTTTATGTGACATTTGTTGTAGAGAAGGACGGGTCACTAACAGACATTAAAGTTATTCGCGACATTGGATACGGAACCGGAAAAGAAGCTATCAGGGTTTTAAAAAATTCTCCCAGATGGGTTCCTGGTGAACAAAATGGTAAGAAAGTCCGTGTGTTATACTCGTTGCCCATCAATATCCAGGCACCTGAGTAATGCAGGAGAGATCTCAAGTAGAAAGACCGAAAAAATCGCTGCAAGAGCGATTTTTTCTTATTATAGGAATTTTGTTTTTCTTGGTTTATCTGGGCTTGGGACTAACCATAATTTTTTGGGAAGAACTTCCATTTGAAATGGAGTATAAATATCGTCTTGCGTTTGGAATATTACTGATAGTCTATGCTTTTATAAGATTCATGCGTTTTTTTAAACCAAATACGAGTCAATGAAAAATGCAATTTATTTCCTCGGTCTTATTTTGATCGCAGCTATGATTTGCATACGCTGCAAGAAGTCTGATGAAAAAGATCAGGAACAGAGTATTATTACCGGAACAGCTACGATCGTATTGGACGAATCATTAATGCCGGTTGTGGAAGATGTTGCTAGTGTTTTCGAAAATGAATATAAAGCAGACATACAGTTGGTGCCTACTTCCGAAGCAGAAGCTGTAAATGATCTTATGAATCAGAGAGTTGGCATTGCCATTTTGTCACGTTCTTTGGATTCGTCCGAAATTCGGAGTTTCGAGAATAAAAATATTTTCCCGAGGATAACCAAGTTTGCAAGTGATGGTGTTGCATTGATAAGCAACAAAGCGAATACCGATTCAATCATTGATATAAATGCCATTAAACGTTTTATCATAGGCGAAAAAGTCAGCGGGATCAATGGCCTTGTACTCGACAACCTGAACTCCGGCGCAGCCCGGCTGTTGATGAACATTGCAAATACAAGTAAATTACCCGATAATGTTTATTCGTTCAAGACAAATCGGGAGGTAATTAATTACGTCGCAAATAATCAAGGTATGGTTGGCGTGGTTGGCGTAAATTGGTTGTCACAGGCGCCTGATGAAGTCTCGGAAAGTTTATTGAAAGTTAAAGTTTTAAAAGTTGGTAATGCTTCGGGCGAATATGTAAAACCGACACAGGACAATCTGGCCCAGGGCAAATATCCTCTGGCACGTGATTTGTTTCTGGTCAATTGTCAGGGATTCCAAGGTCTTGGAATGGGGTTCGCCTCTTTCATCGCTGGCGAACGTGGACAAAGAATCATTTTAAAATCCGGCCTATTGCCTGTCAGGATTCCAGGAAGGAAAATTACAACAAGGTCGGAAATCATAAAGAAAACAAATAATTAAAAATTTAGCTATGATCAAGTCAACAATAGTATGCCTTTTTACGGCTTTTGCAACAATTAGTTTTGGACAAGGTATAGACCAGGCCAAAAAAGCGATCGACGCAGAGCAATACGAAAAGGCAAAGACACAACTTAAAGCTGCCATCCAAAGTAAGCCATCTGACGGACGTGCGGCTTTTCTTTTGGGCGATGTTTACATGAGGCAAAATCAGCCGGACTCGGCCAAAATTTATTTTCAAAGAGGCATTTCTGCTTCTGAAGGATCCAAACTAAACCATATTGGAATGGGTCAGATAGAACTGGATAATGGAAACGTTGCCGCGGCCGAAACTCATTTTTCCCAGGCTTTGAAAGATATCAAGAAGAAAGATACCGAAGAGTTGGTATACGTAGCCCGCGCATACATGAATTCGGAAAAGCCGGATTATAAAAAAGCCATCTCTTACCTGAACAAGGCGAAAACTGCCAGTCCAAACGATCCGCAAGTCCTGCTCGCCCTGGGTGATGCATATTACGGGGATAAGAATCAGAATGATGCCTATGTGGCATATCGAAGTGCACTTTCTGCCGATGCCAATCTGATCCGAGCCAAAGTACAACAGGGTGTTTTATTGAAAGGTGCCCGTGCGTTTACTGAAGCGGTAAAAGCGTTCGATGCAGTTATCGCAATTAATCCTAATTACGGACCGGTATACCGCGAACTTGCTGAGACCTATTATCTATGGGGCAACAATGAACCAAGGAAATATCAAGAGTATACCAAAAAAGCGCTCGAATATTACGAAAAGTATATGAGCCTTACTGATTATTCACTTGCATCAAGAATGCGTCACGCCGACTTCCTGATTTTGAATAAAGATTACGCAGCATTGGAAGTTGAAGCTGAGAAAATGAAGCAAATTGATAAGGTAAATCCACGTATTCTAAGATATCTTGGATACTCCGCCTACGAGAATGGAAATACTGATGTAGCCTTGAGCTCACTTCAGGAATTTATATCAAATCCGAAAAATAAGATTATTGCAA
>CBDUBJ010000017.1:0-40713 GCA_965365355.1 uncultured bacterium | reverse complement strand
TATCTTTTATGCCCCGCATGATCTATGACTACACCAAATCAGTCCTGGAAAGGGTGAGTTTCGACCCAAACCTTTTCAGCAAGGAACTCAGGAAGGCATTAAGGACACTTTTACCGTACGAACTGGAAAGCCTCAAAAACTGGCTTGTCTACTTTACGCGGGAAAAGCCCGAACTTAAACAATGCATTTCCATTGTTCTGGAATGAAGAAAGGAGCCTTGAGCTCCTTTTTTTATTTCTGTGGAACAGGACTTATGATCTGCACGTTTTGGAAAACTATGGCACCTTTCACAACTCCTGAAATCACTGTTCGTAATGCGTCGATGATATGTATTTTTAATTCGGTCTTAGGAAATACCAGGCTGACCTCACGAGCGGGCCTCGGTTCCTTGAAATGTTTGAGTTTCGGTTTGTCGCTTTCTTTCAGGTCCAGCGTATGCAGATAGGGCAGAAGTGTGGTGCCCAAACCTTCATCTGCAAGTTTTATCAAAGTTTCGAAACTCCCGCTTTCAATCGAAAATTTAGTCTTGTTTCCGCCTGCGATCTTACACAAGTTCAAAACGCCTTCACGAAAACAATGTCCATCCTTCAGAAGCAAAATGTCGTCAACATTTAAATCTGTTATATCAATTTCCGACTTTGTCGATTTTTCATGTCCATCAGGAATATAAGCTACAAATGGTTCATAATACAAGACGATTTCCTTTAGCTTCTCTTCGTCAAGAGGTGTGGCCGCGATCGCCGCATCAAGTTGACCAGTTTTTAGTTTGGTGACGATCTGCTCTGTAGTCAGCTCCTCGATCAGCAACTGCACTTTTGGATATTTTTTGGTGAAATTTGTCAGGAACATCGGCAACAGCGTAGGCATTACTGTCGGAATGATACCAAGCCGGAATTCTCCGCCAATAAATCCTTTCTGCTGATCGACAATATCCCGGATACGGTCGGATTCATTGACGATGTTCTTCGCCTGCGCGACGATCTTCTCGCCGATATCCGTAAGCTGGATCGGCTTTTTGCTCCGGTCAAAGATCAAAATACCCAACTCTTCTTCGACTTTCTGAATCTGCATGCTCAATGTTGGCTGCGTGACAAAGCTTTTCTCGGCAGCAAGCGTAAAATTTTTATGCTCGGCCACAGCAAGAACATATTGTAGCTGGGTAATGGTCATGATAATTGTTGTTGATGCAAATGTAGAAATCAATCAATTTTGATTATTTCGTTAAGCGATAATTTTCTTAACTTTATGATGTTAACAAAAAAATCAAACTATGAAAACCAATAGTATCGGCCTTCCGGTCGAAGAATGCAAACAACTAGTAGGAGACCTTAATGTACTGCTTTCCGGATTCCAGATTTATTACCAGAACCTGCGCGGTCTCCATTGGAACATCCGCGGCAAGCGATTTTTCAACCTTCATGTAAAATTTGAAGAGCTTTACAATGAAGCACAACTGAACATCGACGAGATCGCCGAACGTATTTTGACAATTGGAGGCAAACCATTACATACGTTTGCGGATTATATCGAAAACAATCGTTTAAAAATTGGAAAAGACATTTCTAATGATGTCGAGGCGGTTCATCTCGTCGTGGATTCATTAGCATCATTGCTACAGATCGAACGCGTCATCCTGGATAAATCGGCACAGATTGCAGACGAAGGAACAAATTCGATGATGAGCGATCTGATCAAGAATCAGGAGAAAACGGTCTGGATGATGAAGGCTTGGCTCGAAGAAAGCTTGTAGCCAACAGATTACAATTTCTAAAGCCGCGTTTATTTACTACGCGGCTTTTTAACTCTTGTTAAATTTACATTAAATCACATCTGTTTAAGGAGTTTATTGGAATCGAATTTTAAATTTGCAGCATGAAATTTTCAGCTTCATTGTTGTTGCTTTTATTCGTGACTTTTCTCGTGACACCTACCGTGGTAAGTTTTGTGGAGAAAGATTGCGATACATCGATTTTCTATACAATGACTGAGGAAGAGGAAACACATAAAGATCTTAAAGTCGTTTTTAGTCACGACAATCACCATGACGGCATTGTACTTCCTTCCAAATCGAACGGTAAAATATTGTTCGAGAATTTGTCGCGTCATGATAATGCGTCCGCTGTAATATTTTCTCCCCCGCCAGAATTGGTTTAATACATCTTGTTTATTTACAGTCCCTGATCATCAGGATACTGAACTATTGTATTAAATCTATTCTTATATGACAAAAAAAATTAATCTTTTTGCCAACCTGAAGTCGGATTTTGCTTCCGGCCTCGTAGTCTTCCTTGTTGCACTTCCCTTATGTCTTGGAATCGCCATGGCCTCCGGTGCACCACTTTTTTCCGGCGTGATCGCAGGCATCGTGGGCGGCATCGTAGTTGGATATTTAAGTACTTCACATATCAGTGTTTCGGGTCCGGCTGCCGGACTTACCGCAATTGTACTTACCGCAATTTCCGATCTGGGTGCGTTTGATATATTTCTTCTCGCAGTTTTCATGGCCGGCATCATGCAGCTAATCCTTGGATTTTTATCCGCGGGAAGCATTTCCAATTATTTTCCGACAAATGTTATAGAAGGAATGCTTGCCGGTATTGGGATCATCATTGTTTTAAAACAAATTCCGCATGCACTGGGATATGATGCGGATTTTGAAGGCGACGAACAATTTATGCAGCTTACCGGCGAAAACACTTTTTCTGCCATTACCCATGCTTTGCAGGCTATTGGTCTAGGTTCACTGTTGATCACCGTTGCTTCGCTGGCTGTATTACTGCTTTGGGAAAGAAATGCCTTTCTTAAAAAGATCAAGATTGTTCCCGGTGCTTTGGTTGCTGTTATTCTTGGTATTGTTTTGAACCAAATTTGGATTGCTATCGGAAGTCCGCTTGCCCTCAGTGGGGAACATTTGGTGAATCTGCCCGTTCCGCAATCAATTGATGAGTTATCAAATATACTTATTGCTCCAAATTTTGCGGCGATTGCCAATCCACAGGTTTGGACGATTGCGGCGACAATTGCCGTCGTTGCTTCTATTGAGACGCTTTTATGCATCGAGGCTGCCGACAGAATGGATGAACACAAGCGATACACCAATACAAACACAGAACTTAAGGCACAAGGCGTCGGAAATGTATTGAGCTCGTTGCTCGGTGGCCTTCCAATGACTTCTGTGGTTGTACGTACATCTGCAAACAACAATGCCGGAGCGAAATCAAAGATGTCCACTATTATTCATGGAACGCTTTTATTGATTTGCGCCGTCAGCATTCCTGCGGTCTTAAACATGATACCGCTTGCAACGCTTGCTGCAATCCTGCTGTTGATTGGATACAAATTGGCAAAACCTTCTCTGATCCGAAAATTCTGGTTGAAAGGTAAATATCAATTCATTCCTTTTATAGCGACGTTGGTTGGTGTTGTATTCACGGATTTGCTAAAAGGCGTTGCATTGGGCATCGTAATCAGTATTATCTTCGTATTGAAAGGCAATTTGAAACGTGCTTACATTTTTCGTAAAGAACAATATGCCGATGGTGACATCATCCACATCGATCTCGCGCAGGAAGTTTCGTTTTTGAATAAGGCTGCGATCAAATCAACCTTAAAGGAAATTCCCGAGAATTCAAAAGTGGTGATCAATGCTTCCGATACGGTTTATATTGCGCACGATGTATTGGATCTTATCCGTGAATTCAAGTATACGCGTGCGATCGACGAAAATATTAAGGTCAAACTCAAAGGATTTAAAGATGCGTATGAGCTTGAGAACACCGACGAAAAAATGAACCATGTTAAGATTACGCATTTTGCTGATGGTAAAAAGCAAAAAGAGCAAAAAGTCTTCATTGAAGAACCGGTCGATAAATAAAAAGTAACTAATTTGCAGCTTCGCGCTGCCAAACATTTTAGATCATGAGTGATTTTTATCAGAAAATTTTAGAGAATAACAAGAAATGGGTCGAAACAATGATCGACAAAGACCCTAATTATTTTGCAGATCTTGCAAAAGGACAGAAGCCGCCATTACTATGGATCGGTTGTTCAGACAGCCGTGTTCCTGCGAATGAGATCATAGGTGCAAAACCCGGAGAAGTTTTCGTGCACAGGAACATAGCCAATATGGTTGTCCACTCGGATATGAATATGCTCAGTGTACTCGATTATTCGGTTAATGTGTTGAAGGTTAAGCATGTTATCGTATGCGGGCACTACGGTTGTGGTGGCGTGAAAGCAGCGATGGGAAATGATTCCATCGGTATTATCGACAACTGGATCAGGCATATCAAAGACGTTTATCGTCACCATAAAACGTATCTCGATTCAATTATCGATGAAGAGAAGCGATTCAATTCGTTCGTCGAACTCAATGTCCGCGAGCAGGTTTTTGATCTTGCCAAAACATCGATTGTCCAAGGCGCTTGGCGGAATGGGCAGGATCTTTCTCTTCACGGATGGGTTTACGGACTCAACTCGGGATACGTCACGGATCTGAATGTCAACATAAGCGGGCAGGCCGATCTCGATCAGGTATATCAATTGCAATTTTAATTAAAAGCCGCTGTAAAGCGGCTTTTTTATTCCTCATCGTGATTTTCGTTAAATGCGGATGGCAGCATTTGCGGGATGAATTTTATCAGGATTGGAAGAAGCAGGCTTCCGCCCGGAAGAAGAAAAATGGTCAGCGACGGGATTGTTTTACAGATCTCAAGAATTTGATTTTTGATTTTCTTTTTTTCCTTTGAATCAAGATCCCGCTGTGTAGATTGAGCCAGCAGAACCATCAATTCCTTGCTTTGCGAAATTTCGCGAATCAGCCGTTTTTTATTTCTTTTAATCAGCACAACCACGCTTTGTGTCAGATTATCGTAAAAATGTTTTACAGGATTTGCAGAATTAAAATATGGAATTTCATTCATATACATAGAGATGAAATGATTAGTGGCAACGATGGATTCATCAACAAACATATCATCGACGCCCATATTTTCAGCAAGTTTCTGCAAAAAGTAAACTTCATCATTTTCCATTTGGCCATCGCTCCAAAGCACCATTCCTGCAATATCGATAAAGTAAAATTTTTCGAGAACGTTTGAAAAATAATCAAGTTCAATATCATCAACGCTGCTTACACCGGTTTTTGAAAATTTGCCGTAGCGTACCGACGCTTCAAAAAGTTTGATAAGCATATCATCATGCGGGGACTTTGACGACTTGGTTTTTAGGGCAAGTGAAATGATGCTGACGACCGTTTCTTCAATTTTCTTCAGATATTTTGAAGGAATCCCTTGATGTTGAAGATATCGCTGATAGGCGAGAACATCAATGAACAAAAGCGCATTTGTCACAATGTGCGAGAAGTTCCTGCTAATAATATCCTGGTTTGTTTGAACCCTGTCATGGATGATTTCCTCGAGGTTTGCGACAGGTTTACTTCCAAAGACTTTTTTAAAGAGACTGAAGCCTTTCGGATTCATTTCATCATAAAAATTGACAGTATGGGCTATGAAATTTTCTGGAGAGCTGTCTTTCGTAATCGAATTATAAAGTCCAAACAATGCATCCAACAAAGCAAGTTTAGAAATTTCATCGCGAGTCCAGCCCAATTCGGGGTCAACAGGATGAAGATCGATCGCAACCACGTGCCCGTAGATAAATCCCGTATTCCGGACCCGACGGTAGAAAGTTTCGGTAGATGGAATGTCTTTACCGATGCGTGGCTTGTGTTTAGCGAAGTACTTTTCGATCCAACCGCTGGCCGATGGGTTTATCATGGATTATGCAATTCGCTGCAAATCTACTTTATTATTGCGGCACATGCCATACGTCCGCCTGCATTTCCGGTTGGCTGGGTAGTATAATCATCAGGATTTTCGTGGACAATAACACTTTTGCCCAAAATGTCGCGAGTTTGATCGCCGCATCCTATGCACCATTCATCCGTGGTGAGCGTTATGGAGCCGTTTCCAAATTCGTCGGTGATGAAATTTCCGATATCGCCACGATGGTATTCGCCGACGCCCCATTTCCCATGCTTTTTAAACGTTGGATTCCAATGACCTCCTGCGGAGCTGGCATCCGGTGCCGAGCAATCACCTTTTTCATGGATATGAATGGCATGGACGCCGGGTCTGAGTTTGGAAAGATTTGCGTTGAAGGTCACTTTGCCATTTCGTTCGCTGAAGGTTGCTTCACCGGTGGCTTCGCTGCCGCTTTTAGATTCGAATTTTAAGGTCAGTTTTTTGTCTGCTTTCTCAGAAGCTGTCTTGCAGCTAAACGCAACCAGCATCATCAATGATAATAGATAATTTACAACTTTCATAATTTTTTCTTTTAAAGTTAAGGCATTTCCCAAACAATTCAAAACGCGACATTATCAAACGATTGCCAAAAATTTTTGTCAGAATAGAATCACAATTTTATAACATTAACTAAAAATTCTGTAAACAAGAGCGAATTCATTGTGGCTAAATTTGAAATAGTGTTAAAATCAATTTTCTAACTAAAACCAATACCTTATGAAAAAAACGAAGTTTCTGCTGAAGACTTTTTTCGGGGCTGCGGCTTTAGCGCTCTTCTTAGGGATGAGTTCGTGTAAAAACGAAGCCAAGCCGGAAGATACTAAAGAGGTGGCAGAGGAAGAGAATGAGGCAAAATTCGACGAAAACGACGACAAGGAGGACGATTCTGAGTTCCTGGTCGCTGCCGCTGAGTCGGATATGATGGAAATCGAGCTCGGAAAGTTGGCTCAAACCAAAAGCTCCAACGCTGATGTAAAAGACTTCGCCACAAAGATGGTCAATGATCATACAAAGTCGGCCAATGAAACAAAGCCTTTTGCAGAGAAGCTTCAGGTAAGCCTTCCTGCAGCGATCACAGATAAGGGGAAGGAAAAGTACAATGAGCTAAACGAGAAATCCGGTCATGATTTCGATCAGAAATTTGCTGATATGATGGTCGACAATCACGAGGATGCACTTAGTAAAATGGAAAAGGCATCGACAGATGCATCAGATCCGGAAATCAGATCATGGGCAGCGGGAAAAGTTCCCGTATTGAGAGGCCATCTCGAACATGCAAAAATGCTTCAGGACAAAATTAAAAACGTTAAAAAATAAGTTATGGGAAATTTACTTTATACAATCGCGGTGATACTTGTTATCATCTGGGCACTCGGATTTTTCGGTGTCCTTGGAACAGGAATGGCATCAAACAACCTGATCCACATATTATTGGTAATTGCAATTGTGATTGTCCTGTTGAGGGTAATCCAGGGAAGAAAACCGCTGGATTAACGCAACAATAATCACCATCTTAATTAACCGATAAGCAGCCGCCCCAAAAATTTTGGGGCGGTTCTTTATTTAAAAGCAGTAATGATTTTCGGCAACGAGCTGTGCGGCGATCTTTTCGCGCAGGGCAACCACATTCGGAATATTATTGTACTTCGTAAATCGCCGTAGTCCCATCATCATCATCCGCTGTTCATCACCATCCGAGAACGAAGCAATTCCTTCTTTACCGTTTTGGTAGACGATATCCACGGCATTGTACAAATACAACTGCGCCATCGCAATTTGGCCCTCGGCATTTTCACGCCCTTGTTTCTTTGCAATCTTTTCCGCACGAAGAATTGCGGATTCGGCAAGATAAATCTCGATTACAATATCGGCGGCAGCCATTAATAGCTGCTGGTGGCTTTCGAGATCCGGACCGTATTTTTGAACGGCGCTGCCTGCAACCATAAGAAAAACTTTTTTAAGCTTACCGATCAATTCTTTTTCTTCGGCGAATAATTCAGAGTAGTCAGGTATCTCAAAATCGGGAATACCCATGAGTTCCTCAGCAACCTTCATTGCGGGATTCAGCAGATCGACGTGGCCTTTCATCGCTTTTTTGACCAGCATTCCAACGCAAAGCATCCGATTTATTTCGTTAGTTCCTTCATAAATTCTTGCAATCCGGGCATCGCGCCACGCACTTTCCATGGGAGTATCTTCGGAAAATCCCATTCCGCCTAAGATTTGAATGCCTTCATCTGAACAATTTTGGATATCCTCTGAAACCGCGACTTTTAAAATCGAACATTCGATGGCATATTCCTCCACGCCTTTAAGTTCCGCCTCCTGATGCGATGCTCCGGATTCTTCACGCGACCTGATCCTGTTTTCGATATCTTTCGCCGCACGATAGCAACCGCTTTCCCCGGCAAAACAGCTTGCGGCCATTTCCGCAAGTTTCGATCTTATCGCCCCAAACGTTGAGATCGGAACATCGAATTGTACACGCTCATTTGCGTATTTAATTGCGCCTGATGTGATACGACGTTGCGCATCAAGACATGCTCCGGCCAATTTGATCCGGCCAACATTGAGGGCATTCATTGCGATTTTGAAACCTTCACCGCGTCCCGCAAGCATGTTTTCAACTGGTACAATGGTTTCGTTGAAAAACACTTGGCGTGTTGACGAAGCACGAATTCCAAGTTTGTGTTCTTCTTCGTTCATTGAAATTCCGTTGGACGGATCATTTTCAATGATAAACCCGGTAATGTTCTTATCGTCTTCAATTCTCGCGAATACAATGAATAAGCTGCAAAAGCCCGCATTCGAAATCCACATTTTCTGTCCGGTGATCTTATAATGCGTCCCGTCTTCGGAAAGAACAGCTTTCGTTTTGCCTGAATTTGCATCGGAACCTGCTCCCGGTTCAGTTAAGCAATATGCTCCAAACCATTCGCCTGAGGCCAGTTTTGGAACATATTTCTTTTTTTGTTCCTCGGTTCCATATAATGTGATTGGCATTGTCCCAATTCCGGTATGCGCACCAAAAGCGGTGGAAAAAGATCCGGTTGCGCCTGAAATATAATCGCAGACCAGCATCGTGGAAACGAATCCCATTCCGAGGCCGCCATATTCTTCTGGAACTGCAACACCCAGCAATCCAAGATCGGCAGCTTTTTTCATGCATTCGACAGTGAAGGCATAGTCTTTATTTTCAAACCGATGCTTGTTAGGCCAAATTTCCTTATCGACAAAATCGCGAACAGTATCGCGCATCATTTGCTGCTCTTCGGAAAAATCCTCCGGAGTAAAAATGTTATCGCATGTGGTTTCCTTTACGAGGAATTGCCCACCGCGAGTAACCGTGTCTTGTTGGATGGATTCAGGCATAATGTATATTTTAAATGTTGAATTTAGATTTTAAATTGAAAAGGAAGAAAGAGAAAAGAAGAAAGAAAGGGCAAAATAAAACTATCTCCTTTCATTGGCCGGACTCGTTATATAACAACTGATCATGCGTTGTAATTTTATCAAATTTTCTTCGATGTTTTGTGTTATTTTCTGACATATATAATTATTTCGATAAGCGACAATTAACTGGTCTTGAAGTTCATAAGATGACCCAAGGCTGCATTGAAGATAATGAGTAAAATGCCCCTCCGCAATATTCGACGGAATCGAAACTGCTGCACGATTCATTTGACTTGCTGATCCATTTGTTTCGTTTTTGGGAAAAGTTGTAGTAATGCCATATACTTGTGAAGCTATTTCCATAGATAATTGCCAGATTTTTAAATTTTTAAAATTGTGCTTCATTGGTCTTAATTATTAAACCAAGTAGCTTCAATTTTTCTCATGCAAGCTGAGGTTTTGCCTCCTTAGGTGATAAATTCCTACTCTTTATTCTTTGCTCTTACTCTGTAATCTTTATTCTTGCTTCTTATAACTTATAACAATTCAAATATCCCCGCGCTTCCCTGTCCGGTTCCTACGCACATCGTTACCATTCCGTATTTGTTGCCGCGGCGTTTCATTTCATCGAATAATTGAACCGATAGTTTTGCACCTGTGCAGCCGAGCGGATGTCCCATTGAGATTGCGCCGCCATTGACATTAATGATTTCAGGATTTAGATCGAGTTCACGGATTACCGCTAATGATTGCGAAGCAAATGCCTCATTAAGCTCGATGAGTTCAATATCGTTGATTGACATTTGCGCCTGTTTGAGTGCTTTCGGAATGGCTTTGATAGGGCCAATTCCCATTATGCGTGGTTCAACACCGGCAGAAGCATAATTTACGAGTCGGGCGATAGGCTGCAGATTCAGCTCTTTCACCAGATCTTCGGACATAACCATCACGAAGGCGGCACCATCGCTCATCTGCGAAGAATTTCCCGCCGTGACGCTTCCATCCGCTGCGAACACAGGCTTTAATTTAGAAAGTGCCTCAATATTAGTATCGGCACGCGGACCTTCATCTGCGGATACGGTATAGCTTTTTGTAGCTTTCTTGCCGTTTTCATCAATAAAGATTTGCTCAATTTGTATCGGCACAATCTGATCTTCAAACTTATTTTCAGACTGTGCTTTGATTGCCTTGCGATGCGATTCAAGCGCAAATTTATCCTGGTCTTCGCGCGAAACTTTCCATTGGTTTGCAACTGCTTCCGCTGTCAGGCCCATTCCCCAATAGTAATCCTCATTACCTTCCTTAGCAACCGCGTAATCCGGTGTAGGTTTATATCCGCCCATCGGAATAAAACTCATGCTCTCGACACCTCCGGCGATGATGCAATCTGCCATTCCTGATTGAATTTTTGCAGTTGCCATGCCGATTGTTTCCAGACCTGATGCGCAGTATCGGTTGACTGTGACGCCCGGGACATCGTTTGTTTTTAGTCCCATTAATGAAATAAGCCGTCCCATATTAAGACCTTGTTCCGCTTCGGGCATGGCATTTCCAACGATGACGTCGTCGATACGTGATTTTTCCAGTTGTGGCAGCTGTTTCATCATGTACTCGATCGTTTCGGCAGCGAGTTCGTCCGGTCGTTTGAATCGAAAAACCCCGCGAGGCGCTTTTCCTACTGCGGTCCGAAATGCTTTAACAATATATGCGGTTTTCATATTTTCTTTGCTTCTTTATAAACGTGTAACTTCGTCGATAGCCCCGGTTGAAGCGGCATCCTTTTCAAACCTCAAAGGTTTTCAAAACCTTTGAGGTTTAGAAAAGATACAGCGGAAAACGGGACGGAACATTCTTAAGTTGCGTAAAACCCCTGCTCCCAAAAAATCAATTGCGCAACGGCTTCCCTTTTGTCAGCATGTATTGAATGCGCTCCAAGGTTTTGCGCTCCGTACAGAGCGACAGGAAAGCTTCGCGTTCGATATCTAACAAATATTGCTCGCTGACAAGTGTGGGTTCGGACAAATCGCCGCCCGACATGACATATGCCAGTTTGTTCGCAATTTTTTTATCGTGTTCGGAAATGAATTTGCCTGCTTCCATGGAATCTGTTCCAACCAGGAACATTCCGAGTGCCTGCTTTCCGAGAACTTTTACGTCATTTCTTTTAACGGGTTGCGTATATCCTGCCTCAGCGAGCACTAAAGCGTGCTTTTTCGCTTCTGCCAATTGCCTGTCTTTATTTACAACAACAACATCTTTTCCGTTCTGAAGAATTCCCAAATCAAATGCTTCATATGCTGAAGTAGAGACTTTTGCCATGCCGATCGTCAGGAAATATTCCTGCAACACGTTCAATTCGACATCGTTTTTACGGAACGTATCCGAAGCGCGCAACGCCATTTCTTTCGAGCCGCCGCCTCCGGGAATAACGCCGACGCCAAACTCGACAAGGCCGATATATGTTTCGGCCGCAGCAACAACCTTATCCGCGTGCATGCTCATTTCGCATCCGCCGCCAAGCGTCATACC
Organism: uncultured bacterium; assembly: GCA_965365355.1. Taxonomy (GTDB): domain Bacteria; phylum Bacteroidota; class Bacteroidia; order Flavobacteriales; family Flavobacteriaceae; genus Flavobacterium. The sequence continues at coordinate 28,987 of CBDUBJ010000017.1, read as the reverse complement.
ATGTGGCGCAACGATTACGGGAATCGACGAATACCTAACGCGCATCATCGAATCCTGGAAAAGCCTGATTGCCATATTGAGTTCGTCGTACTCCTGTTCGACTGCCATCATGAAGATCATTCCGATATTCGCACCGACCGAGAAGTTTGAACCCTGGTTTCCAATGACAAGTCCTTCATATTCCTTCTCTGCAAGATCAATTGCTTTATTGATACCCTGCAAAACGCCGCCACCGATCGTATTCATTTTGGAACGAAATTCCAGATTGAGTATTCCGTTACCAAGGTGTTGGATAACGGCATCAGAATTTTCCCAAACTTTTTTGTTTTCGCGGATATTGTTTAGGATAATAAATGAATCCTGTCCGGGAATTTTTTTATGCGTTTTTGACTGAAGATCGTAGTAGTAAGTAGCGCCGTCGACAATCTTGTAGAAGCTCGTTGTGCCCGATGACTCCATTTCCGTAATCCATGCCGCAAGAGTTTTACCTTCTGCCCGGATCAATTCGATGCCTTTGCCAAGACCGACGGCATCCCATATTTCAAAGGGCCCGTTTTCCCAACCGAATCCGGCTTTCATAGCATCATCGATCTTGTAAAGATCATCCGTTATTTCAGGAACCCTGTTGGCGACGTACGAAAACATTCCACCAAAATTTTTGCGGTAAAATTCTGCTGCTTTGTCAGATCCAGCAATCAGGACTTTAAACCTGTCGATCGGTTTATCAATAGTCTTTGCCAATTCGAGTGTCGAAAAGGACGCTTTCTTTTGCGGTCTGAATTCCATTGAATTAAGATCCAGCGCGAGAATTTCTTTTCCTTCTTTTTTATAAAAACCCTGACCGGTCTTGCTTCCAAACCACTTATTATCAACCATTGTATTGATAAAATCAGGGAGTTTGAAAAGATCATGGGCTTCATCGTTGGGGACATTTTGGTAAAGTCCGTTTGCCACATGAACAAGTGTATCAAGGCCTACAACATCAACTGTACGGAAAGTGGCCGACTTCGGGCGTCCAATTACCGGCCCCGTTAGCTTGTCGACTTCTTCGACAGTCAGATTCATTTCCTTCACGAGGTGGAAAAGGCTCATGATGCCATATATTCCGATTCTGTTTCCAATAAATGCAGGAGTATCTTTTGCGACGACAGAGGTTTTTCCAAGGAATTTTTCCCCGTATTCATTTAAAAAATCAAGGATATCCTGCGATGTTTGCGGCCCCGGAATGATTTCAAAAAGTTTGAGGTAGCGCGCCGGATTGAAAAAGTGCGTACCGCAAAAATGCTTTTGGAAATCCTCGCTTCGGCCTTCGTTCATGTAGTGAATAGGAATTCCCGAAGTGTTTGTGGTGATGATCGTGCCGGGTTTTCTGTATTTTTCAATTTCTGCAAAAACCTGTTGTTTGATGTCCAGGCGTTCAACTACAACTTCTATGATCCAATCTGCAGTTGAAATTTTAGGAAGGTCATCGGTCGTGTTGCCTGTCGTAATGCGGTCGGCAAACTTCTGATGATAAATAGGTGAGGGCTTCGATTTTAAGGCGGATGCCAAATGGTCGTTAACAATTCGGTTCCGCACCGCTTTCGAATCCATCGTCAAGCCTTTCTTTATTTCGGCTTCAGTCAGCTCTCTCGGTACGATATCCAAGAGAAGGACTTCGACGCCAATATTGGCAAAATGACAAGCGATTCCAGAGCCCATAATGCCCGACCCAATGACCGTAACTTTCTTTATTCGTCGTTTCATAAATCGGCTTAAGTATTATCGAAAATTCTTTTATCGGATATCATCTGAGCAATGATTTCGGCAACTTCAGCAAAATGTTTAAGTTGCTGCCCGGATACCTGTTCCTTAATTTTTTCATTGAATTTTAGAACCGTATCGCGGGATAGTTCCCGTTTTTCTTTTCCAAATTCCGTCAGGTAGATCAGAACGCCACGACCATCATCCGGATTTTTCTTTCTGACTATCAGGCCTTTCTCCTCCATGTTTTTCAAAGTCCGCGACAAGCTGGTGGCTTCCATTCCCATTCGCGGGCCTAAGGTTGTCGATGGCGTACCTTCGTCTTTGTCTATGCTGAGCAATGCAAAACCCGTAGCCATGGTCGCCCCGTATTTCGCCGCTTCTTCGTTATACATGCGTGAAACCGCCTGCCATGTAGCGCGAAGAATATAATCTATCGTTTTATCTTTCATGGTGTTTTTCAAATGTAAGAAAAAAATATTATGCACGCACAGTATTTTCAATTATTTTAAAAAAAGCTCCCCGAAGGGAGCCGCAAGAAAGGTTAGGTAGTTTACGTTTTTGAAATTGCACCATTGACAGTGGCTACGACCGCGCCAACTCCAAGACCGATGACGGTGCAAATGGGAACATCCACAAGGAACTTTTTCCAGTTGACCACCGCATCCGCGGATGCCATGAAAGAATTATTCATGAATCCGATGCTAAACCCAATGACCGCGCCTGCTTTGGCTCCGCACGAAAAGGTTGCAAGATTTGCCCAGTGGACAAAAATGTAAGGGATCAAAATCCCAAACGACATGCAGCCCAGGAAGATCAGTGTAAGGTTTGGCTCGCCTGTATTGAAATAGTTCTTAAAAAGCATTCCATACAGCAACCATTCTAAAAGGAAATTTGTCAACCCGCCTGCAACACCTGCGAGAATGAAACTCTTTACTTTTATAAATAGTTGGTTTTGATTGGTTTATATAAAAGTAGCCAATCAACTACCTAAAATTAACGACCGTCGAACTATCTATGCACAGAGTTTTAAACAATTCGTGAAGTAAATTCCGACAAATTACTGGCGATAGATACGATCGTAAAGTCCGCGATACAATTCAAGCACCGCCTTCCGCTTAAGTTTCATCGTAGGTGTAAGATGTCCGCCTTCGATAGACCAAATATCAGGTGTCAGTTCAAAACGCTTGATCTTTTCCCAATTTCCGAATTTGTCATTTAATCTTTCGACCTCATCGTTGATCCGCTTTTTTACAGCTTGATTGTCACAAATTTCAGACACGGTACTTCCGATCTCAATGTTGTGGATCCTGGCCCATTCGCGAACAAAGTCAAAATTTGGCTGAATCAGGGCAGCCGGCATTTTTTCACCATCGCCAACAACCATGATCTGCTCGATGAACCTCGACTGCTTCATCGCATTTTCAATAAGCTGCGGCGCAATGTATTTACCTCCTGAGGTTTTGAACATTTCTTTTTTCCTGTCTGTGATCTTTAAAAATCCTTCGCTGTCGAATTCGCCTATATCGCCCGTGTGAAAGTATCCGTCGATGATCGCTTCGGCAGTTTTTTCAGGGTCTTTATAATAGCCCATCATCACATTTGGACCTTTGCAAAGAATTTCGCCGTCGGCCGCGATCTTCACTTCGACATCATCAATGACTTTCCCGACAGTTCCGATCTTAAATCCGTAATTGCGCATATCGTTGACTGCAATGACCGGTGATGTTTCCGTCAGACCATAGCCTTCCACAACCGGCATTTGCGCCGCGGCAAAAATTCTCGCCAGCCGCGGCTGCAGCGCGGCACTTCCCGAAACCATCAGGTTCAGGTTTCCGCCAAGTCCTTCGCGCCATTTGCTGAAAATAAGTTTTCGCGCGATCGATAACTGGAATTCGTACCACCAGCCGTTTTTGCGATACGGTTCGAATCGCAATCCCAGCGCCACGGCCCAAAAAAACAACTTGCGCTTGACCCCGGTAAGATCCGTTCCTTTTGCGATGATCTTATCATAGACTTTTTCCAGAAGCCTCGGAACGGCGGTGATGACATTGGGTTTGGTTTCCTTGATATTGTCGCTTAATTTCTCAATGCTCTCCGCGAAATATACCGACACGCCGTAAAATTGGTAGAGGTACAAAACCATCCTTTCGAATATATGGCAAACGGGCAGAAAGCTCAATGCTTTGGTACGGCCTGCGTCGAACGGAATTTTACGTTCACTTCCCAAGACGTTGGACACAATGTTATGATGCGAAAGCATCACACCTTTTGGCTTACCGGTCGTACCCGAAGTATATATGATCGTAGCGAGATCGCCGGGCTGGATCGAATCTTTAACCGCATCAACTTCCCGCTGATTGCGCTCATCAGCGCCCAGATCCAACAGTTCCTGCCAATTTTTACAGCCTGGAATGTCATCAAAGGAATACACTTCGCGCAACGTCGGAACGTTTTGCCTGATCAGATTTACCTTGCGCAACACTTCGGCATCCGATACAAAACAATAAATCGATTCGGAATGATTCAGGATATATTGATAATCATCCTCCGAAATAGTTGGATAGATCGGTACGTTTTGGGCAGCAGTCTGCAAAACTCCTATGTCCAAAATATTCCATTCCGTCCGGTTCGACGTTGAAATTACCGCGATCTTATCATCCTTCCGGATACCCATTCTGAGCATGGCACGAGAAATCGCATTCGCCTTGCTGATGTACTCGGTTGTAGAGGTTTTGACCCATTCGCCGTTGTATTTCGTGACGAGCGCATCGGGAATGTTGTATTTCTCAAGCTGATAATATGGAAAATCGAACAAGCGCGTAATCGGGGCCATCTTCAGAGTTATATCATGCAAAATAACAATATTCCATGTATTGGCAATAGATTTCAGCTTTGTGCTTAAAATATGGTAGTTTTGCAGCCAAATCTATCCGCCGGATGATCAGGAAACGGTTGGCGCAACTGCCAAGATTACAGGAATATAAAGCACTTTTTTACAGGATTGCACTTGCATACGGATTTTACTTCATTGCCCGTGCGCTGTTTTATTTTTACAATTCTGATCTCATTCAAATTGATTCAATATCAGATTTTTTAAAGCTTTCATACCACGGAATCGCATTCGATACGACCGCAATCATCTACACGAATTCGCTTTTTATCCTTTTGTCGGTACTTCCGTTAAAGATCAATACAAAGCCAGCGTTCCAGAAATTCCTGACGGTCCTTTATTTTGTGACAAACCTCGTGGCCTACGCGACAAACTTTGTTGATTTCATTTACTACAGATATACGTTCGCACGGACAACTTTGGCAGTAATGGATTCGCTCGAGCACGAATCGAATAAAGTGCGTCTTTTCGGAAATTTCCTGATCAATTATTGGCATGTTTTCGCCCTGTTCATAGTTTGCGCACTGGTTTGGATCTATTTGTATAAACGAATTAAAGTTGCCGTTATAAATCCGCAGCCAGCCAAGAAATACTATATCAGTTCGCTGTTTGCATTTTTGTTTATAGTCGCGCTCTGCATTGGCGGGATTCGAGGTGACTTTAAGAAAAGCACGCGGCCAATCAATTTGCTCGATGCGACGCGTCATACCGAAAATATTGCGCAGGGCGACATTGTACTCAACACGCCATTCGCGATCATGCGCACGTGGAATAAAAACAGTTTTAAGAAATTGGACCTCGTTCCGGTTGCGATTGTTGAATCCCAGATCAAACCGATTAAGAAGTATTCGAATAATCCGCCTGCAAAGCCGAACATCGTCATATTCATTCTCGAAAGTTATGGACGGGAATACATCGGGAGCTTTAACAAAAAATCCGGTATTCCAAACTTTAAAGGTTATTCGCCATTTATCGATTCGCTTGCGCAACAAAGCCTGATCTTTACGAACGGATACGCAAACGGGTACAAATCCATTCACGGTATGTCGTCGATAATTGCGGGAATTCCATCGTTCAAGGATGCATTCACATCGTCGCCTTATCCGAAACAGAAAATCGAATCGCTTGTATCAACTTTGAAAAGCATCGGATACAATACCTCATTTTTTCACGGCGCGCCAAACGGATCGATGGGATTTTTAGGTTTTGGTAATATTTTGGGCTACGACAAATATTACGGCAAGACCGAATATAATAATGACGCTGATTTTGATGGCGTTTGGGGAATCTGGGATGAACCTTTTTTTCAGTATTTCAACCGCGAACTTTCGCGGCACAAACAGCCGTTCATGGCAACGATGTTTACGGTTTCATCACACGAGCCTTATGTAGTTCCGAAAAAGTATGAGGGCAAATTTCCCGAAGGCGATGTCAACATCCATAAAACCATCGGTTACACGGATTTTTCTTTAAAAAAGTTTTTCGAATCTGCCAGGAAACAGCCATGGTTCAGCAACACCATTTTTGTACTCGTCGCCGATCACGGAAATACGATCTTCTATGATGAATATAAAAAGGAGATGAACAAAAACACCGTTCCGATCCTGTTTTATCATCCAAATGGAAAATATGTCGGCGTGAATGATGAGTACGCGCAGCAAATCGACATTTATCCGACGATCCTCGATATGATTGGCTACGAAAAGCCGTTCAGGAGCTGGGGCAGGAGCCTGATCGGTGAAAAAGATGTTCCCCCGTTTGTCATGAAATATTCGTCAAATTCATATCAATTCCTTAGCGGGAATTACATTTGTAAATTCGACGGCAAAAAGGCGATCGGATTTTACGGCAAAAACGATAAAGACCTGAAAAATAACCTGATTTCGCGACGAAACGCCGAAATGGATACAATTGAATTGCGGTGCAAAGCGTTTCTACAGGATTATATGAACCGGATCATCGATAAAAAATTAACCTCCGAATAATGAGTACAAAAAAGAAAATCATACTTGCAATAGCTATCGTCGCAGTCATCATCGGTGCTTACAAAATTTACGACGTCTATTTCAATTACAGGTTTATGGAAATCAGCGAAGGCAAGGTCTACAAATCCGGCGTGATTCCTCCAGATGAGATTGCCGGTTTCGTCGAAAAATATAAGATCAAATCGATCATCGACCTTCGCGGCCCGATCACTGTCGATACGATCAACAATCCGGAGAAACCAAAGGAGATCCTCGCTGAACAGAAAGCTGCCGAAAACATTCCCAACCTTAATTACTACAATATTCCATCGCAGCAGGTTCCGAGCGAAGAGACACTCAAAAAATTCTACGCAGTAATGGATAATAAAGAAAACTATCCCGTCTTGATCCACTGCTATCATGGCATCGGCCGCGCACAGATGTATTCGGCGCTTTACAGGATCGAGTACGAAGGCTGGGATAACGATGCGGCGCGTCAAAAGGCTGCATTTCCCGTGATTTTCAGTTCATTCGACGATGGGACGCCAAAAGGTGAATTCCTGAAATCGTATACAGATCGGGATTCGACAGATAGATATTGATTTTTTTGGGGCGTGCCCCTTCGGGTCAGGCTGTTCGCTGTAGTCCGCTTGCGAGCAATGCGGGCTGCCGCTGCCATCCTTCACGCAACTGCCAAGAAAGTTTACCTTTCCATCATGGTTGCCGGTTCCAAAATATTTAGAAATTCCCTTGCGATGCTATTTTATGCACGCGTCGATCTGATGAAATCGCCCGATTCCGAGAAGACCTTGATGATGTAAACTTCATCTACCATAATTCCCAATTCATAAGTAACATCATTGTTGATCCTGGTAACCAGAATAGAATCCAAAATTGGATAAGTCGGAAAATTATCCTTCATATATTGAATTGCTTTTTGGGGAACTTCATTCGAAGTTACCGTTGCGGCAAACGCGATAAAATTTCCTTCTTTGTCAAAAATTGCCATCGAATATCGATTGTCGAAGAGAAATCTCGCCTCATAAACCTGTCGCTGATCATATCTGCCTTGATAGCTCGAAAACCAGACCGGGTCCGCTTGCGGGAATCTTTGCGTAAAATTCGCCGCGACTGCATTCGGAACGTCACGTTCAGGTTTCTGCTTTCCAATAAATTGTGCAGCAGCAGTATGACTTACGATAAATAAAATGACGGTTAGAATAGCTGTAGTGATTTTCATGGTTCTGACTTTTTTTAAAGTTACGAATCATACCGCGGTTGGGCAGGTAATGAAATGTTATTTAATAAAAGTTTAAACCCAATTATCTTATGAAATCCTGGTTTAAACGCACTTAACAAACAAAGCAGTCCAAAATTGAGATACAAAGTTGTATCAAGATTCCATATGGCTAGTTTGTTGATCCGCTTTCTTCAATCCACTTCCGCGCATTCACAAATGCCTCAAGCCATGGTGAGACTTCATCGCTCCTGTCTTTTGGATAGTGCGCCCAATTCCAGGGAAAAGTCGATCGTTCGATATGCGGCATAGTGACCAAATGCCGACCGGTTGAATCACACATCATCGCAATGTCGAAATGCGAACCGTTTGGATTTGCGGGATAACCATCATAAGCATATTTCGCAACGATGTCGTATCGCGATTCGTCGTAAGGAAGATCAAAGCGGCCTTCCCCATGAGAGATCCAAACTCCCAGTGTTGTCCCCGCAAGCGATCCAAGCATAACCGAATTGTTTTCTTTCACCACAACTGAAGTAAATCCGCTTTCATGCTTGCCGGATTGATTATGCTTCATCTTTCCATGGATATCGTGATCGGGATTAATAACTTCCAGCTCCATGAATAATTGACAACCATTACAAATTCCTACGGATAAGGTATCTTCTCGTTTGAAGAAGTTCTCAAGCGCCGATTTCGCTTTCTGGTTGTATAAGAACGCGCCCGCCCATCCTTTTGCAGATCCCAAAACATCTGAATTTGAGAATCCTCCAACAGCACCGATAAAGCTTATGTCTTCGAGGTTTTCACGTCCGGAGATCAGGTCGGTCATGTGGATGTCTTTAACATCAAAGCCGGCGAGATACATTGCATTGGCCATTTCCCTTTCGGAATTACTGCCTTTTTCACGGATAATTGCTGCTTTAGGACGATTGTTACTAGGCCGCTGCGGCATTTTCCCGTCAAAATTTTGAGGAAAAGAAAAAGATAATTCCTGCTTGTCAAAATTTCTGTAACGTTCAGCTGCTTTGGCTTCACCGGATTGCCTACAGTCAAGCAGGTAAGAAGTTTTATACCAGATGCGACGCAATTCCGCAACGTCAAATTCAAACGAATCCGTAAAGTTGGCAACTCGCATTACACCGGAATTTGCGACTTCACCGATTTTGAAAAATTGAATATTTTGAGATTCGAGCTCAACTTCAACCACCTGATCAGCCTGGAAAACGATACCTGCATTTTCCGAAAACAGAAGTTTAACACTGTCCATTTCACCGATGGAAGAAAGATCTATGACGGCGCCAAGATCATTATCAGCAAAGCACATTTCCAAAAGTGTTGTGATAAGGCCGCCACTCGCGATATCGTGACCGGCGACAATTTTTCTGTCATTTATCAGTTTTTGGACAGCATTGAAAGACCTGACGATAAATTCCGGAGAGTCAATATCCGGCACCGAATTTCCAATCGAGTTCAGTGTTTGGGCAAAAGCAGATCCGCCAAGACGATGGACTGTACCGGAGAAATTTATATAGTAAATATTGCCACCATTCTTTTGAAGAACAGGCTCAATTACATTTCTGATATCTGTACAATTCGACGCAGCCGAAATGATTACCGTTCCGGGAGCAATCACATCCTGGTCCGGGTATTTCTGCTTCATCGAAAGTGAATCCTTGCCCGTGGGAATATTGATCCCGAGTGCGATCGCAAAGTCTGAACAAGATTTAACCGCATCGTACAATCGCGCATCCTCGCCTTCATTTTTACAAGGCCACATCCAGTTCGCGGACAAGGAAATTCCTTTAATGCCATCTTTAAGCGGTGCCCAGATAATATTTGTCAGCGCTTCGGTAATTGCGTTCCTGCTACCTGCAGCCGCATCGGCGAGAGCCGTTAAAGGCGAATGCCCAATTGATGTTGCAATTCCTTCTTTCCCGATAAAATCCAAAGCCATTACGCCAACATTATTCAATGGAAGCTGAAGCGGCCCGGCGCACTGCTGTTTTGCCACACGGCCACCGACGCAGCGGTCTACTTTATTTGTAAGCCAATCTTTGCACGCGACCGATTCGAGCTGAAGGACATTTTCGAGATATTGGTAAATATGTTCTTTGGAATATTCAGGCTCTTTAAATGATTGCTGTTTCCGTTGATCGTTCATGATCGTTTTAGGTGAACTGCCGAACATATCCGCAAGTGCAAAGTCCATTGGCTTTTCGCCGCTCGTCGCAGATTCTATGACAAATTTCCCATTCCCCGTAATTTCGCCTACAACGTACATTGGAGCACGTTCACGATCTGCGATGCGCTGCATTGTGTCGATATCGTCCTTACCGATTACAATTCCCATTCGCTCCTGTGATTCATTCCCAATGATTTCTTTGGCTGACAATGTTGGATCGCCAACCGGAAGCTGGTCAAGATCAATCTGTCCGCCAGATTCTTCTACGAGTTCTGAGAGACAATTCAAGTGACCGCCGGCGCCGTGGTCATGAATTGAAACAATTGGATTTGTGCGACTTTCGACCAAACCGCGGATTGCGTTGGCAGCACGTTTTTGCATTTCGGGATTGGAGCGCTGGACCGCATTTAATTCAATTCCCGAGCTGAATGCTCCTGTATCCGCAGAGGAAACTGCAGCGCCGCCCATGCCGATGCGATAGTTTTCGCCGCCCAGCACCACGATACGATCTCCGTTTTCCGGCTTATGTTTTTTGGCCTGGTCCAGCTTGCCATATCCGATTCCGCCAGCCTGCATGATCACTTTGTCATAACCAAGCGTTTGGTTGTTCTCGACATGTTCGAATGTGAATACAGAACCGGTAATTAAAGGCTGCCCAAACTTATTCCCGAAATCCGACGCACCGTTTGATGCTTTTATCAATATATCCAAAGGAGTCTGATAGAGCCATTTTCTGGCGTCGATTTTCGTTTCCCAAATTCTTTGGCCAAGTCTCGGATATGAAGTCATGTACACGGCTGTTCCCGCAAGTGGAAGCGAACCTTGTCCGCCTGCGAGCCTGTCGCGAATCTCACCGCCTGAGCCGGTTGCCGCTCCGTTGAACGGCTCAACTGTGGTTGGAAAATTATGGGTTTCGGCCTTTAACGAAATAACCGATTCAAATTTTGTGATTTCATAGAAGTCAGCCACATCTGCCGATTTCGGAGCAAACTGTTCGATAGTCGGACCTTTTACGAACGCTACATTGTCTTTATAGGCCGAGACAATTCCATTAGGATTCTCCAATGAAGTTTTCTTAATTAAAGAAAACAATGTGGAAGGCATGGTTTCCCCATCAATGACGAATTTGCCATTAAAGATTTTATGCCGGCAATGCTCTGAATTAACCTGTGAAAATCCGAAGACTTCCGAATCGGTCAGCTTGCGGCCTAATTTCGCAGAAAGGTTTTCAAGATATTCAACCTCATCATCGCTAAGCGCCAGTCCTTCCTGCTTGTTAAATGCCGCGATATCAGAAATCTCCACTACTGGTTCCGGACTAAGATTTACATCGAACAGCTTTTGATCAAGTGCCGAAAATTTCTGCATCAGCATAGGATCGTAATCGGCAGAATCTTTCGTACAATGGAAAAATTCCTCGATACGGATAATTCCCGTAATTCCCATATTCTGGGCTATTTCAACCGCATTTGTGCTCCACGGCGTGATCATCGCTGGACGCGGTCCAATAAAAAAATCCGGCAGTGCGGATTTTTCTATTTGTTGTACGTTGCCAAAAAGCCAGTTTAGTTTTGACGTGTCTTCTGCTGTAAGTCCGCTAAGGGACTGAACCGCGTAAACAGTGTTGTTTTCGTCTCCGAAAAAGTGAATCATCTTAGTTGTGTTGCGTACGCAAATTTACCTCAATAATACGGTTTGGCAAATTGAAATTAAAAGAGTTTTGAACGGGTTTTTCACAGATCAGCCTTCATCTTCGGGAATAGGCTGATGTTGGAATGCTCCTAAATCCGGCGGACTCGTATCTCGGGGATTTCCTATCACGTCGGTCGGAATAAGAAAAGCCGGATCACCTAATCCTATAGCATCGGATTCTTCGGTAATTCTCAAATTGTCCCCGTTTGCATTCCAGAATTCAGGAATAAATGTGGAGAATCCATTTGACACATAACAACTGTTGAATATTGCAGGATTGTTGACATCGTATAACGCCAATTCCAAAGCCTGCGAATTCAACCTGATCAATGAATGATTAAAATAATAGTTGAATGTACCACTGTCGTTCTTTTTATCCAGGAACAGTTCTACCTGATTTGATCCATAAATGATGCAATTGTGAAAACTTGCTTCTTCGAGCGGCTGGAATTGAAGTGGCGTAGCCGGATTTCCATCGTCGTTCCAGTCGTTTAACCATACGGCAAACTGCCCGGAGCTGGGCCAATTGTTATTAAAGGTCGAATGAACGAAATGATATTTGCCTCCGAAAGTGCCGGCAAAGCTCGCTACGCCCGAACTTCCCATCGCAACATTCTGCCCGACGATATGTCCTGTATATGCGAGAATACCAAAGTTAGATGCTCCGTATATCTGGACATTATTAAGCTGCAGCGTATCGTCGGTTCCGTCATTTCCTGCAACCAGAATTCCAACAGTTGAATTCAATATCCGCATATTATTGAAGTTTCCACGGCTACCTTGCGTCATGTATATTGTCAGCCATTGGCCCGGAACATCAGCGTACAAAGGTTCAAGCCGATCGCCTTCGAAAATCACAGGTTCTTCAACTGTCCCATTTACGTTTACATTAGATCCATTGTACGCAATCAATGCCGAGTCGTCATGAAAATGAACATGCGCGCCTGCATCGATCGTCAAGGTCGCGTTTGCCGGAACGCCGGCATATCCATAGATAACATATGGTTTTTCGGATGTCCAGGTCAACTCGCTGTCTTCGAGAAAAAATCCTTTTTCCCGAATTTCTTCGCCGTTTTCATCAACACCTACGGGAATTGTTTCATAAACACCGGCATCATCGCGCTGCGGATACAGGAATATCGCATCCTGGATCAGCGTTACCAATTCGACTGTCTGCAAGTCAGATCCGGCGCCAAACTCAATCTGGTCTGTATATAAAAAGTCGGTCGGATTCGCATCTGCGATACTTGCCGTCGTTTCAATAAAAATATACATGGAATCACGTGCAAGCAATTCAACATTCGGAAAAAATCGCCCATCGCCGACACCGCTTCCATCTTCATCAATTCCGGTCATTCCGTCAACAGTCATCCGATATTTAGAATCGGCTTTTCCTAATTTTATGGATGGAATTAAAATATCGTTTCCACTTCTGTTATAGACTTTTAAGGTATAAGTACTGGAACCGATATTCGTAAAAACGGTATCAAGGTAAACCGTGTCTCGCGAAAATTCGAGATCTCCGGTGCTTGGCTCAAATTCAAAATCTTTACGACATGACGAAAAAGAAACGATCGACAGGATAAAAAGAAGCATTGCACAATGGCGCATATTGAAAGAATTTGGGTTAAAAATAGCCATTAATTTTTTACCTGCAATCGTGTTAAATGTTTATAAACGGATACAAACGTCTTTTCTTATGATTGTGCGTAAAGCGTATCTTTGAATTTTATATTTGAAAGCGTGGAAAGACAGGAAATACTCGACAGGTGTAATGGGTACGTGCACAATACATTAATGGAAACCCTTGAGATCGAATACATCGACGCAGGTCCGGATTTTTTAAAGGCGAAGATGCCTGTCAACTCTCGCATGCATCAACCGGCAGGCTTGCTTCACGGCGGGGCGTCGGTTGCACTTGCTGAAAGTGTGGGAAGTGCGGCTTCGATGATGTTTGCAGATTCGGGTGAATTTGAGGTTAGGGGAATCGAAATATCCGCCAATCATCTCAAAGCGAAACGCGAAGGAACTGTATACGGTACGGCCAAAATCATTCATAGAGGTCGTACGATCCATCTTTGGGAAATCAGGATCACAGATGAATACGACCAGCTGATTTCGATTTGCAAACTGACCAACATCATTTTACCCCGGAAGAAATAGTGGAAACAGTGAATTCAATTCTTTCGCGGATATCGGGTGCCATTCACGGCAAACAACCTTTTGTCATATTTGCTAAGCCATCGGAAAATTTCGTGACGGCGGTTTTTGAATCGGAACTTGAAAAGGATCAAGAGGAAGAAGAGCGTTTTATTTTTCATCCGTTTGATAATGGAAAATCTGTAAGCATTGCTTATTACCATTCAGAAATATTGTCTGCAGCATTGCCAATTAAACGCGATAGAAAATTTTTGCAAGATCAATTTACTTACGTTAATGGGTCTGAATTCAAAGATTTGGTTGAAAAAGCAAAAGCTGTCATCCTAAGCGGTAAAATGGACAAAGTTGTTTTATCGAGAAAGGAATCGCTCTCCATTAAGATTGATCTTTCCGGCACTTTAGAGAATTTGCTGTGTGTTTATCCGACCGCATTCAGATATTGTTTTTATCATCCCGATGCCGGAATCTGGATGGGTGCGACACCTGAAAAATTATTGTCGGTTCACGATGGAAAGTATGCAACGATGTCGCTGGCGGGAACCCGGAAATTTACCGTGAATTCGGACGCAGCATGGGGCGATAAGGAACAAATTGAACAGCAATTCGTGACCGATTATATAAAGGACGCGCTTCTGCCAATCGTTGCAACGGTGGAAACATCTGCGCCCAAATCTCATCATGCCGGAAGTATTTCTCATATTAAGACAAATATCTATGGAGAAATGGGCAATGCTGCGATTGAATCCGTTCTCAACGCATTGCATCCGACGCCGGCAGTTTGTGGCTTGCCAAAAAAGGCGGCAATTGCGTTCATTACCGGAAATGAAGGTTATAATCGCGAATATTACAGTGGTTATCTTGGCGAAGTTAAAAACGGTACTGCTCCAACAGCCGATTTGTTTGTAAATTTACGCTGCATGAAAATCACGGAAGAAGGAGCAGATATTTTTGTGGGCTGCGGGATTACGGCCGACAGCGACGCAGAAGCCGAATTCCTTGAAACGGTCAATAAATCTATGACTATGAAATCTATTATAATATGAAGCTCGACATACTTGCGTTCGGCGCGCATCCGGATGATGTTGAATTAGGATGCGCCGGAACGATAGCAAAGGAAATATCCTTGGGTCGGAAAGTGGGAATCATCGATCTGACCAGAGGTGAGCTCGGTACACGCGGATCGGCTGAAATCCGGGACGATGAATCGGGTAGGGCCGCACAAATATTGGGTATCGACATCAGGGAAAATCTAAAGATGAAAGACGGATTTTTTGTCAATGATGAAAAGAGCCAGTTAGAAATCATAAAACGAATTCGAAAATACCAGCCTGATATTGTGCTGTGCAATGCGATCGACGACAGACATATCGATCACGGCCGCGGAAGCAAACTCGTATCCGATGCATCCTTTCTATCGGGTCTGGTAAAGATCGAGACAGAATTCGACGGAAAATTGCAGCAGCCATGGCGGCCAAAACATGTTTATCATTATATACAATGGAAAGATCTTACGCCTGATTTCGTGGTTGACATCACAGATTTTATCGATAAAAAAACCGAAGCCATCATGGCATATTCGTCGCAATTCTACGATCCTGAAAGTAACGAACCTACGACGCCGATCGCAACGAAAAACTTTCTCGACAGTCTGCATTACCGTGCGCAAAATCTCGGCAGGCTGATCGGGACAGATTACGGAGAAGGCTTTACGGCAGAGAGATATTTGGCAGTCAGGAGCTTGTCAGATCTGATTTAAATTTTTAAATTTTTACTTTGCACCCACGAAGATTTGCAATATATTTGCGCCACAAATTACACGGTGATTGTAGCTCAGCTGGTTAGAGCGTCGGATTGTGGTTCCGAAGGTCGGGGGTTCGAGCCCCCTCATTCACCCAAGCGGTTTTGGAGAAATTCAGGGCCGCTTTTTTTATGATTTGAACTCTCGAACGGTTTAATTTTTTTACCTTAGTAAAAAAACAAAATGTCAGAGCAAATATTTATCGGCAGCAATATTTCTTTTCCAACGATCCGGGATTATATTTTCGACCATAAGATCAATAAAGGTGATTCGCTTGTGCTTAACCCGCTGAATTACGAACATATCCTGGATGAGATACGACACTCTCACGAAGGTCAGATTCCCGTTCCCGTCAATATTTTTGGTGTTCTTTTGGTCAAAGACACTACCGGATCTGTCGATATTGGCAAAGTCCAGATCGTAAAGAACGAAAACACGACCTTTCAATAATTTTTACACGACCCATTTTATAAAAATCGATTTTTTTTTACTTTAGCTCTGCAAACGGAACCATCCGAATAATCATTGGTAAAGTAAAATTTGCAATTGAAATGACCTCTAATATTTCGACTGAGAGAGAATATCTTTTTGTTATTGAAATTAGAAATGAAGTGTATTATAAAGATCAGGTGGTGCTGGCCGATTTCCTGAAAACACTTCCCCACGGAATACGTATCTATGCCATAATCCACGCGGGAATGAATATGCTGAAGATCTATTGCGCGACCAGAGTTTATCGCGATATTACAGCTGTTTCGGAAATTACGGGATATGTAACCGAAATTGTCGACTCGAATAAGAGACTACCGGGTATTCAATAAAAAAAGCTCCAATCAGGAGCTTCTTCTATTTACCGTCCTTATCAACTTTCGGCCTTTCGTCGCGATTTGCAAGTTCCCATGCGACAGCGAACGCAAGTTTGGTCCTTCGGGCAAGCGCATCGTATTCAATTTTGTCGGCATCATCGCCCGGTTTGTGATAATCTGCATGTGTTCCGCTAAAAAAGAAAACCGAGGGAATTCCATTTTTC
Organism: uncultured bacterium; assembly: GCA_965365355.1. Classification (GTDB taxonomy): domain Bacteria; phylum Bacteroidota; class Bacteroidia; order Flavobacteriales; family Flavobacteriaceae; genus Flavobacterium. The sequence goes on along the minus strand of CBDUBJ010000017.1, from coordinate 12,285 downwards.
GCAAAATTATAATGGTCCGAACGATAGTAAAAACGCTGCGGATCGTTGACATCGTTGTATTTGTAATCGAGGGTAAGATCTGTAAATTTCTCGTTTTGCGCTTCAGTAATGTTGTGCAGATCCGTCGACAGTCTATCTGCGCCGATAACATAGACGTAATTGTTGCTTGATGCGTGTGCTTCATCGCGGCGGCCTATCATGTCGATATTAATATCGGCAACAGTATTCTTTAATGGAAATAATGGATTTTCAGAATAAAATCTCGAACCGTGCAAACCATATTCTTCACCGGTTACATGAAGGATCAAAATGGAGCGACGCGGACCGTTTCCTTCCTTTTTCGCTTTTGCAAAAGCTTGGGCGATCTCCATCAGCGCTACCGTTCCGGAGCCATCGTCATCGGCGCCATTATAAACTTCGCCGTTTTTTACGCCCACATGATCGTAATGCGCGGATACCACCACAATTTCATTTTTCTTATCCGAACCTTCTATAAAAGCCCAAATGTTCTCCGAATCCCCAAGTTTGGGACTGAATGGCTTTACAAAATATGATGCAGGAATCGGTTGATAATAATCCTTTGCGCCTTTCGGAAAAGGAATATTTTCCGCTTTGTATTGATCGATCAGATAACGGCCAGCTTTACGTTGGCCTTCCGATCCGGTATTTCGGCCCTCCATGTCGTCCGATGCGATGATATAAAGGTGTTTGCTCAGATCAGCTTCGGTAATGGTATTGATGTATGGCGTTGCATCAGATACTTTGGATGCAGATTTTTGGCCGGAACAGCTTGAAACGAGCAGCACAAGCGGCAAAAAGTATAAAGAAAACTTTCTCATAAAATATAATTAAGACTATTTGACAAACATAAAGCTGTAAAGTAACAAGGCAAACCCGAATATAGTTATCAAAAAGAGATTTATCATAAACAGTGCGCTGCACTTTAGTCTTGAAATCCACCTTTTTTCTTGATAAAACCTTCGGTGTGCCCGGAAAAAATAGAAGAACCACCAGCCTGACATCACAAGGAAAACGATTGGAGAAATCAAATCGTATAAATTGCCGAACAGTAATAACACACTGTCGATAATCATGTAAAGCGAAAACGTCAATAACAGGAATGAAAAATAATGCAGCGTAAAGATTCCGTGGTCGAAATAAAACCATCGTTTTTTGCCATGGAAAATCCACAAATTCACTGCAAAAATGGGCAGGAATAAAAAAATGGCTTTCGGAATATTTTGCATGAATTCAGCTTTCCACATATTATCAAACTGACCCCTTGTCATTCCGGCTCTTTTCCTGTTGACTATATTTTCGAGTTTATAAGTAAACTCGCTCTTATCGGCAGCCGGGGTAACCTTATCAATGGAATCCAGCTGTTTCAAGGTGTGGAATCGCTCCGATTCTTTCGCGGTTGCCGCCTCATCGTTGATCGTAAAACTTGTGCCGTCAAACTTAATATTTGACTCGGCATTGTCGGACGGCAAAATTCCCGGGAGGAAAAAAACCAGGAAATTGATGAAGATATACAATTTGACCGGCGGGACATATTTTCGCCTCCGGCCCTCGAGATATTCGATGGTCAGCCGTCCCGGTCGAAACAACAACGCTTTAACGGTTTTCCAAAACGAACTGTCGTAATGGACAAGATCTTCCACAAAATGAGTGAACAAATGATGGAATGATTTATTCTCTTCGGTGTTCTCCTGGCCGCAGTTCCCACAATACCTTTTATCGACAACGTGGCTGCAGTTCCGGCAAGTCTTATCTTCGCGCAAACCTATACGACTCATCGGCAATTACTTGAAAAGCTCATCGAAGAATAAACGCATATGTTCCCAGGATCTTTTCGCTGCCTTTTCGTTATAAGCGACACCCCTTGATTTATCATTTCCGGCAGAAGGTTCGGTAAATCCGTGCACAGCATCGGCATAATAGATCATTTGCCAGTCGGCATTAGCTTCACGCATCTCTTTTTGAAATTGGTCGATTTCTTCTTGTTTGACGAAAAAGTCGTCGGCACCATGACAGACAAGGACTTTTGCCTCAATTTTTGAATTAGGGCGCGACGCATCTTTTCCCAATCCGCCATGAAAAGAAACGACGCCTCTGACGGGCATTCCGGCACGTGCAGCCTCAAGAGCACCGGTTCCACCAAAGCAATATCCAATGACGGCGATATTTTTCGGATCGGCGCCATTCTTAATAAGCTGCTGCAAGGCAAGATCGATCCGTTTCTGGTAATCTTTATAATCCTTTTTAAATTGTCCCGACAGCGAGCCGGCTTCCTTCGCATTTTTTGGATAGTTTCCCTCGCCGTATATATCGGCAACAAAGGCGTGATAACCCAGTTCTGCCAATTTTTCAGCAGATTCCTTTGAATGGTTATCGATCCCCATCCATGCAGGAAGTATCAATACGCCTGCATTCGAAGCCAGTTTTTTATCGGGTGAAATATAAAACCCCGACAGTTTTTGATTTCCGTCCGAATATGAGATTTTTCGCAGTTGTGCAGTCGATGTTATAAAGACAAACAGCAAGGCTGAAGCGATAAAGTTTTTCATTGTTTAAGTATTGGATTTAAATGTACTGAAGTTCAATTGGAAATCAAAAAAAAATGCCCCGAGGGACATTTTAGTTTCTATTTCCGACCGGGATTCGATGTCGGATCCGCGATATTCACCGGATGTACAGTCTTTGGGTTTTCAAGAGCCGGATTTACATCAGGTTTTCCTGTCGACCTTTCTTTTTCGGATTGAAGCCTGTTTTGGGCAGAGATCACGTTTTGGCTATTTTGTGTATTGATTTCCGCAGCTCTTGCGGCTCGATCTACTGCCGACTGGGTTTCGCGCGGCGCCTGCTGCTGTAGCCGGTCTGTCGCATCTTCATTTCTGTCTTCGGCTGTCCGGTTTTCAACCTGGGCTGTTGCCGACAATCCCGCCAGCAAAATCAGTCCCATATAAATTTTCTTTTTCATGGTTTCCATATTTTGTTACTTAAAGATACGTTCCCACAAATGAGGCAGCAAACTTAATCCGATGATTAACCTGTATTTATGATTTGATCGCGATGGCATTTCCCATATTTTCAAAGGAAGTCTAAAGGTTCTTCTTTTTATATTTGTCAAAACTTATAAACATGCAATCATCTGCTGCAACACCCGAAGCATATATCGAATCGCTGCCGGACGACAGGAAAACGGCGATGGAAAAAATCAGAAAACAAATTAATGCGAATATTCCGCAAGGTTTTACGGAAATCATGGCAAGTGGAATGCTGAATTATGTAGTGCCGCATTCTATTTTTCCGTCTGGATATCACTGCGATCCCAAGCAACCGCTGCCATTTCTTGCTGTGGCTTCGCAAAAAAATTTCATAGCATTCTATCATATGGGTATGTATGCCAACCCGCAATTACTGAAGTGGTTTGTTTCGGAATATCCAAAACATACAAAGCAAAAGCTCGACATGGGAAAAAGCTGCGTGCGGTTAAAAAAAATGGATGATATCCCTTATGACTTAATAGGCCAGCTTGCAAAGAAGATGACGGTTTCTGATTGGATCGCACTATACGAAAGCGTTCTACAAAAGAAATAATGGAAATTCTGCAACGCTTTCAAATAATTCTGTAACTGGATTGATTGCGTCATCGTGCAAATTTGTAAAGTATAAAAGCCTACAAATTTACATTATGATACATTCAAAAAATCCTTTTAAAATTATAGCTTCAAAGTTTGCGATCCAGGTTAAGATCATGCTTTGGAAAATAAAATATGTTTCTGCTGATATGATCAGAAATTAACTTTGACCTATAGAATTTTTGATGCCCTTCGTTTTTCACTTGGCGAAGGGCATTTTTATTTAATTCCTTCCGCTTTGAGAACTACATCCAGATTTGCAGTAAATGCGGCTTTTGTCCCCGATGCGGCTGCAACCGAAATCGCCCGCGCTTGCGCAGTACAATCTCCTGCGGCGTAAACACCGGGAATACTGGTGCGTTGCTCACTGTCGACATCTATGTGATTATGCGACGATATCTTGCAGCCAAGCTGTTCTGCCAGATCGCTTCGCTGTTCGAATGGGATCGAAACATAAACCACGGTGATGTCGAAGAAAGTGCCATCCGTAAATTGAATTTTTTCCAGTTGTCCGTTGATGTGAATGAACTTCTCCACATCTTTTTCATTGATTTGAATTCCGCGCTCTTCGAGCTTTTGCGCTTCATCAAATCGAAGTTCCGAAATGCCGTTTGTAATAATGGTGATATTGCTTGTCCAGTTATTGATCAGAATACCGAGATGGTATGCCGCCTCACCATTGGCGAAAATTGCCGTAGGCCGCTCGCGGACCTCGTAGCCGTGACAATACGGGCAATGAAGCACGGATATTCCCCAGCATTCGGCGAACCCCGGAATCTCCGGCAGTTTATCTCGCAAGCCGGTACAAAGAATTATTTTTTCTGCGGTGTATCTGATGCCGTTCCCTGTTTCGATTTCAAAAAATTCGTCGTTTGCCAAAGCTTTTACGGCATGGCCATCCACAAAGTTCACGTTCGGATATTTTAAAACCTGCGCTTTCGAAATCTCGAGGATTTCCGCAGGCGTACTTCCGTCGCGCGTGATGAAATTATGGGAATAAGGAGTTTGAATGTTGCACGGATCACAACTGTCGATCACCAGTACTTTCCGCAACGACCGTCCGAGTGTCAGCGCGGCCGAAAGGCCTGCGGAGCTGCCGCCTACAATGGCGACTTCATAAAGGATATCATCCATAAAATTTCTTTGATCAACTTTAAATTTACGAAAATACCCCGGTGGACAGCCGGGGCATTCGTTAAATATGTCGTAAATCCTTTAGATGTTCAGCAAGAAGGTTTCTTTATTAAGTCCGGAGTTATGAAACTGGAAATTCATGTTGACGACATCGCCAAGAACTTTCTTCAGCTGTGCAAAATTGTTCGGCTTCTTAATGTAAATATTGGCCCCATAAATGAACGTGTCTTCGATATCCTTATCCGTCGATGATGTCGAATAAATAGCAATCGAAAGATCGTTGTACTTGGAATGCTCACGAATTTCACGCAGGCATTCCACACCTGATTTGTATGGCATGTTCAAATCGAGAAACAAAATGTCCGGCAGTTTTTCGGAATTGTCCAGGAATTCGAGAAGATTTCTTCCATCCTCCAAAAGTACCAGGTTTGTATTGATTTTCAGTTCACTAAGCGCATCCGCAAAAGTGCTGCGGTCATCGGCGTCATCATCTACGAGCAGAATCTCAGTCGTTGCTTTATTTGTGTTCATTTTTGTTTGGTGGAAATATGGGTAAATATAGTAATTCTTCTCAAAAGAATCAATAAGGTCGAATTTTTACAAGCTTGCCGAATAGCGCAGCGGAAGGTAAATATGGAACTGCGAGCCATGCCCGGGCTGTGATTCCACCTTGATAAATCCCTCATGATTCTGAATGATCCTTTTGCAAATTGCAAGGCCGATGCCCGTCCCGACAAACTCCGATTTTCCGTGAAGCCTCTGGAACAGTTCAAAAATCTTGTCTTCATACTGCTGTTCGAATCCGATCCCATTGTCGGCAACGGTAATTTTCCAGAATTTTTTGCCCTTCGTATGTTCGTCGGCCACCAATTCGCAAAATATATTGATTTCCGGGGCGACGCCTTTTTTGCTGTATTTGATGCCATTCGATATCAGGTTCAGCAACAACTGCTGAAACTGGAGTGGCGCCACGCGTACTTTCGGCAGGCCATCGAACGAAACGGTGGCGTTTTTCATTTCGATCATATCTGAAAGATCGCCAATAACCTCGGACATCAGTTTGTTCAAATCGACTTTCTCAAAGTGCATGTTGCTGTAATCGACGGTCGAGTACGTCAGCAGTGCCTGAATAAGGTTCTGCATCCTGTCGGCAGCTTTATTGATGCTCTCGAAATGTTCCCGCGAAGCTGCCGAAATGTTGTCCTTATCCTTTTCGATGATCCGGCTGTAAAATAACTGGATCTTTCGCAGCGGCTCCTGAAGGTCATGCGATGCGATGTAGTTGAAAGATTTGAGTTCCTTATTATTACGTTCGAGTTCGGTGTTTTTCTCTTCGAGTTCTTTTTCGTTTTTGATGCGCTCCAATTCCAGCTCACAGCGTTTGGCCGCAATTTTAAGCAACCAGCTTATATAACCGCTGTCTTTGATAGGCTTGGTGTCAAGAACCGACAAAACACCGATGCATTCGCCTTTTGAATTTGTAAGCGGATATCCGACATACGATTCGATCTTATTATCGACAACCCAGCTATCAGTTGGAAATGCATTACAAAGGCCGGATAGATGCGAATGCATTTTGCCTTTGATGGTAATCTCACTCGGCGAACCCGCGATCGGATAATTAAAGCATTCGGAGATCTTTCCGGATTCCGCGTATGAGAAACAATTAATGGATGCGCCATTTTCGTCACGGATCAACTCTCCGACAATCACAAATTCCATCTGGGTTTTTCGCGCCAATTCAAGTATAAGCGAATCGAAAAACTCATTTCCGGACCTGTAAGTTGCAAAGCTTTCTGAAAATTCCGATAAGATTTGCTGCTCAAGTTCCTTGTTTTTATTGGCAAGCAGCCTATTCATCGCCTGCAGATGCAATGCAGCATTCTTTTCTTCGGTAATATTTTTTGATGTCACCGTCACGGCATCCTGAAATTTATCCACTGAAGCGGTAAGCCAGATTTCGCGCGGACCAAGGTCTACCATGACCTCGTATTGCTGCGGCCGGTTTGTTTCCATGCAGCGGACCATCTTTTCAAAGACGCCATTGTCAAAAATTCCAGGGTATACTTCACGACAGGTTTTCCCAACTACTTCTTCGGGTCGCAGATCAAAGTTGGCAGGAACTTCGGAATTTGAAAAAGAAATGCGAAAGTCGACGATGTTTTTGTCGACATCCCGGATTGGTTTGTACGCTGCGATGCCGTACTTGGTTGAATTTAGGATGGATTTTAGGAAAGCACGCGTTTCTTCAAGTTCGGCGCGGCGCAGTTCGGCCAGTTCAGCCATTTTTTTATAACGCTGTTCACTTTCCTGAAGCAATTTTTCGAAAGGTAAGGTCGTGTCGTCGTTGGTAGCAGTCTGCATCTCGGCATTGCAATTTGCCAAATATACAATTCCATACTAAATCCCACATTTACCGATCATTAATTTTCGAACATTAACAATTGTGGAAACAGTTGATAATTGATTGTTGACAGTTTACAGTTTACAGTTTACAGTTTACAGTTGATAGTTGAGGGCAGATTGGAGCTGCGCATTTCTATCTCGGTTCGTCTGCCAATCCGGCTTCGATTTTCTCTGTTGCCAGTTCCTTATCATCGGAATCGGCGGACATTTCATGCGCGTCGGCATTGTCTGACAGCGCCACCTTGATGCTAATTGGAAAATGGTCGGAACCGATGTTGTGCTCAACATGCATATCGATCAGCCCGAAGTCGCTGCTGACAAAGAAATGGTCGAGAGGCCAGCGCATCAGCGGATATTTCGAATGAAAAGTACTGTAAAGTCCGCGGCCATGTCGTGGATCGAGCAAGCCGCTGGTTTTAAGGAACAGTTCGGTGGTATAACTCCATGCGACATCGTTCATATCGCCGATGACCATACACGGAACTTTTTCTTTTTTAACCTGTTTTCCGATTAAAAGGATTTCCGCGTCACGATCCGTCGAATGCTCGTTTTCCTGCGGAACGGGCGGCGTCGGGTGCAGACCAAAAATTTTGATAGGCGTGCCGTAAAGATTTATTTCGGCAACAACCGATGGCACTTCTTCATCAATAAGATAATTTACCTGATGACTGATCATGGGAAGCCTGCTGTAAAATGCCAGACCGTACGTATTGTCTTTTGGAACTTCGACATATTGCGGAAACTCGCGGCGCAACTCTTCCATGTTTTCAACCCAGGCCTTGTCCACTTCAACCAAGAAAACGATATCGGGCTTTTTATGACGCACAAGATTGAGGAGCTTTTGATAATTTCGATTATGCTGATAAACATTCGACACTAAAATGCACAGAGATTCTTTCGTGTCGGAATTTGAGGCTTTACCGATCATCTTTTGGGAAACCGGCGTAAAAGGGTAAATCAGGTAGGCGAGGTGAAGCGCCGAAACGCCGAGCAAAGCTACAACGGCCATTTCCAACAAATTCCCATTCCAGTCGACTACAAACATCCAGCCTGCCAGCAACAAAACGATCAGTACAAATTTTTGAAGCCTGGGATAATCAAATATCCTGAACAGCCAGTAATCCTTTTTAAATAACGGCAGGAACACCATAGCCAGCATTGATGCCGATAGCGTATGGAGCGCGATTTTAAGTATCACCATGTATTGAAATTAGTAAATATTAACTAATTATGCGCAGATGCATGTAATCATTGGGTAGCCTAAGCGTCCGAATTGGTTCTTAAAGATATGAAGTTGCAGTCTAAATCAAATCCTCTAGTAGTGAAAAATCGATAATATGGCTTTCGTGTAACATCTGCCTCAGCATCCTGTCGTAAATTTATTATTAAAAAATGGCAAAATCGAAATTTGGCATAGTCGCGACCGCAGGTTTGATCGCGAAAGGCATCGTTTACTGTTTTCTCGGGGTAATAACTTTTATGGCAGCGTTTCGGATAGGCGGCCGGACTGCAAAAGATGCCGATAAAGATGCACTTTTTGGCTTTTTAAAAGATCATTCGTTTGGGCTGGTCCTGCTTGCCATCGTAGCCGCGGGTCTAATTTGTTATTCTGTCTGGCGATTGTTCCAAGCTTTTGGAGATACCGAAAAGAAAGGCAGCGATCTAAAAGGAATTGCAATCCGGGCGCGGTATTTCCTTAGCGGACTCATTTACGGTTCGTTTGCGTTCCAGGCCGTGAAAACGGTGATATCGTCGGGATCCGGTTCAGGAGATAAAATGAAAGATGTTGCTGCGGAATTGTTGTCGAAGCCTTTTGGGCAAATTTTAGCAGGCGCCGCCGCACTTATCTTGTTCGGGATTGGCGCTTATCAGATATATTACGGATTGTCGGAAAAATATAAAAAACATGTGGATCGCGCCGGCAGCGGAGATAATCGGAGATTGCTTTCGGCTGCCGGAAAAATAGGATATTCTGCCCGCGGGATCGTATGGTTGCTGTTAGGCTGGCTATTGATGCGTGCCGCGATCAGCAGCAATTCACAGGAAGCCGGCGACACCTCGAAGGCGCTTGATTTTTTGACTGATCAGACGTACGGCGCTTATTTTCTTGCCATGATCGGGATCGGACTGGCGTGTTACGGCATCTTCAATTTTATTCGGGCACGATATGAGAATTTCGATTATTGATCTCAGTTCGGAAGCGCGACAGCGATGGGAGCAAGCTACCGTGTAGCGCGGACAGCGCGGCCGTTCGCCCAAATAAAAATTATGCTAAAAACGGTTCCGTAAGTTTATAACGATAGGAAAACAGCACGAGGCCGACTTTTGATTTGATGCTGTAGCGGTCGAACAATGCGGTGCGATATGCTTCGATGGATTTGACGGATAACCCCATGATATCCGCCATCTGATCATAGGTATATTCGCGTTCGTCGCATACGAGTTTGAGAAATTCCATTTCCCTTGCGGATAAGGTAACATCCGATTTTTTCTTGGAGCTGTAAAGTTCATCGAAATTTCGCACCCGCTTGAGTATTTCCGAGACGTTATTGTATCCGATCTTTACGATGTTATCGATCGCGAACCTAAGATCGTGTGCGGTGCAATTCTTATGGAGAAATCCGCGAGCCCCGAAATGGTATGCGGTATCGATTATCTTTTCTTCGAAATGCTGTGTGAGCAAAAGGACTTTGTATTCTTCATCGAGATCCTGGAGTTTTTGAAGGACGTCGACGCCGGTCATATCGGGCATTGAATAATCCAGTATGAATAGTTGGGGTTTTTTCTCAAATGGCAGCGCTGCCAGGAACTGGGTTCCATTTTCAAATTCGTGCGTGACTTTGAAATTGCCCATTTTTTCCAAAAGCTCCTTTAGTCCCTGACGCACGATTTTGTGGTCGTCTATGAGTGCAATTTCGATTTTTTCCATCAGGATTCGTTTTCGGTTAGTGTGATTGTGGTTCCTTTTCCTTTTTCCGACGCGACGTCGAATCGGTAATTGATCGCAGTTGCGCGGGAGATCATGCTGCTGATGCCAAGGGTCTGATTGCTTTTGACGGCCGACGGGTCGAACCCATTTCCGTTGTCTTTGACGATGAGCGTAAAAAATGGGTCGCATTTCAGGGTAATGTTTATATGCGATGCCTGTGCGTGCTTCAGCGAATTATTGACGAGCTCCTGGAATATCCTGTAAATGACGATCTTTTCGTTGGTGCCGAGTTCACGCGGAAAATTTTGCGGTGCGTCGAGCGAAATGGTTACGGTATCGTTTTTCATGCGGCTGACTTCCGCGGCAAATGCTTTGAGGAAATCATCCTGCAGCAGCATCTGGTTGTTGAGTGAATGGCTGATGCGGCGGATCGTGTTTGCAAGGTTGCGGACCGAATCCGATACAGGCTGCAACGTGGTTTCCATCTGCGGCGAGTCGAATTTAAGGTTTTCAAGCTGGAAATTGATATACGTGAGCTGCTGGCCGGCATCGTCGTGCAAATCCTGCGAAATGTTGGTAAGCACCTGTTCCTGCGTTTCGATGATGGCGGCGGTGAGCGATTTCTGGAATTCGATGTCTTTCTCGTATATCACGCGTGTATAATTTTTTATTTTTTTGATGTATAGCTTGACAAACAGCACACAGAATAGCGTAGCCAGGCTGATGAACATAAGCCCGACAATAATACCACGCGCAATGTTATAGGTCATAGGCAAGCCTGCTTTGTCGGTAAATGTAAATATTGAGGACGCTGTAATAGATCAGGTTGACAAAGTTTATGATCCATGTCCACATTGTGAACCCCGCAATTTCCGTAAAATGCAATTCCGTGCTCCGAAACGCGAAGAGCATGCTTAATCCCACAAAGAAAATCAACGGTGCAAAGACAATCAGGAAATTCTGGTTGGTAAAGAATTCGAAATCTTCCGTTCGCAATTTAATCGAGCTGTGGTACATGAATATCAGCACATAGAGTATGGCGCCCAGGATAAATGTATTGAAGTTGAATTTGTCAAACCCTTCGATAAACAGCAAATTGGTGAGTGCGAACGTCCCGAATACCGCAATGGCAACGATGCAAAGCTTGTGTCGCCCGGTAATTTCCTTTAAAAGGAAAAGCCATAAGATGTCATGGAATATGACGCTGATGGTCGTGGTAGTTTTTGCAGAAATTCCCTTCATGTCCAGGATCAAGTTTACAATTTCCGTGGCCAGGCACAGTGCGAGTATGGCATGAAGGAGCAATGAAACTTTGCCAATGCGGGGCAGTTTCAGCCATGCATGCAATGCCGTGAGTAAGACAACGATTTTTATCGGGTTGATAAAAGCGGTGATGATCATTATATGATGATAGGTTTTGCGGGATCGTCTGAGTAATTATAGTACGTGCCGTTAATTTCCATGAAGGGATAATATACTTCCTTCATCTTGATATGACCAAGCCTAACAACCGCTTTCTCTCCATGCTTTCGCAGCAGGCTTATCAAAAATGGAATCGAGTTGTTTATTCGCTTCACTATGAAATCCTGGCGCAATTCAAAGAAAATCTGCGATGGTTCAGCAGGAACATTTCTCAACTCAAAATAATATGTGTAACGATCTGTTGCGATTGCAGTTCCATTGACTTGATTGATGGTATCAACGATTCTACCCAAGGGAATTGATGCGTATTGAATCGTAACGTCGTTCTCGATATTTCTTTGGTCAATTAGATCAATCTGGTGGGCGTTCTCAATAAGCTCAAGCGAATTATCAATGTTTATTTTATCGTAGTGGGTTCTCAACCATGTTACCGCATTTTGAATTGATTTGACCTTAATCAATGTGTCCATATTTATCAGGTATGGAGCATCCCGTTTTGGACAAATGAAAATAGTATCTTGTTTTGGGAACTGCGGATGCAAAGGATGATCTAACAACAGAATTTGTTCTGAACATCGAGGAATGTCCATCGCTTTGGCATGTGTACCATAGTTAAGCGAATGTTCCGACTTCTTAGAATCGCTATCCTTTTGTTCGCAACTGAAAATAAAAAAAAGGCAAAACATAGGAAAAAGTGTTTTCATATCGATTGTGTTTTGGTTTCAATTCAAAAATGCAAATAAACTTTTTGCT
>CBDUBJ010000016.1:0-46459 GCA_965365355.1 uncultured bacterium | reverse complement strand
TTACCTGAAGGTTGTGCCCGGGAATCGTGATGTTCTGTCCTGCAATTGCAGTAATCGTCAATGGCGTGGCGTCAGGACGCATGGTTGTGTTCAACTGGTTGAACAGGCTCCTTCCAATTTCAAAGAATGGAGATCCGTTTACGGTTGAGTTTACACTTGCCCAGATAGCACCGGTTCTTGTTTCTCCGTTTTGTTTCTCCAATTTAAAGATTACCTCGATATTATCGTTGTTGGTATCAGTGTGAAAAACCGAAAGGTAGCCGGTCCCAAGAGTAGAAAAAGTTGCAAGACTCAACCCCGAAGTATTAATAACATTGTCGGCAGCAATAAGTGCATTAGGATAATCTCCCCGAAGCGCGAAAGTTCGTGCTTTGAGACCATTTGTAAAATTGATATTGGCTTTAATCGGGTCGGCTGCTGTAGTTACAGTAGCATAAAGGCTCGTAGCCTCAGCCAGATCCGCATCGATCTGATCGTAAATTACACCATTGGTAGTACGATTTGCAAGAATACCAATTGGGTAAACATCATTTGAAAGAATTATACCAAGTGCATTCCTGTCTTTGGGATTTGGCGAAAAATATGCCGTCAATTGGTTGTGGATGTGTGCGCGCAAAGTCAGCGCTTCCGCTTTTACGCGGTTCAGCAATTGCTGATCGGCATTGTCGGCAACAGTTACGATGTCTGCAAATTTAATTGCCCTGTTTACAACGGATAACGTAATATAATTTCCAGACCAAATACCCTTTGGCGAATCCGAATTTGCATTGATTAAGAAATCATAATTATCACCTAACCCCTGTCCGCCATTCGCAAAACCAATACCGACTTCGTCAGTAAATGCTGAATTAAAAGCAATCTCTGCCGTCGGGGTTAGGTACGAATAAGCTGTATTTAAAAGCGTTTCCAGATCGGATGGCGTCTGAAATATTACTTCTTCGGTAACTGCGCCCGGTGAATACGGGTCAAGCAAGTCATCCTCGCAAGAGACAAAGGTGCCTCCCGCAGCGAATAACATAAACAATCCTACATATTTTTTCATATTCAAATTTTTTATTAATTAAAATCTCAAATCCATTCCGAAAGAAACGATCTTCGGCGTAGGATATTGCCCCTGGTCGCCGGCCCTGTTACTCTCCGCATCGAAACCTTGCCAGTTGGTCCATGTATAAAGGTTTTCTCCCTGAACGTAGAAAGTGACCCCTGCAAAAAATGTTTTGTCAAGGAATTTTTGTGGAACCCTGTAGCCGATTTGCGCATATCTCAAACGGACATATGAAGCATTGCGAAGGAAACGATCAGAATTTGCTGCTTCACCAAGGTTGCTCGCGGTCAAGGAAGGCACATCGGTATCAGGATTTTCCGGTGTCCATGCATTGAGTAAGTCATCGGTCACGACAAACTGACCCAATTGTGTTGGATCGTACAATCCATCAAGGTCAAAGTCAAAACGCCATACCTTTTGTGCGAAGGTGAAGTTTGTTGTAGCGAAAAATCCTTTGTAATCGATATCGAAACCGAAACCACCCTGATATATAGGAATTTCAGATTTGCGCGTAACGCGGCGATCGATCTCATCCGGGTTTTCAGTTAGCGACCCATCAGCCGCCAGGAACTGAAGATTACCGTTATCAGGATTAACTCCTGCGTATGGAATTACGTAATATTCAAATGCCTGTCCGCCATTACGTGTAATGTAGTTTCCATCGATAATATAGCCAGGATCATCCATATGGCTTACCTCGTTATCATTATAAGACATATTACCACGTACGGTAACTTTCCAATCCTGATTTCTTACAACATCATACGATAAACTTGCTTCGATACCGCGATTGGACAAAACAATATCAGTGTTTCTTTCAATTCCAAGGGTTCCGCCAACAGGAGATGTATCATCGTCGTAGAATAGATCGACTGTCCTCTTGTTATATACGTCAACTGTACCTTTTAATCGGTTCTTATAAACTTCGAAATCTAATCCAACATTTGCCTGATATGTTGTTTCCCATCTTAAATCCACATCACCAAAATTAATCAAAGCTCCCGAAGCACCATTATAGACATTACCTGTAATTTCGTAAGTATCAATAAATCCGGGAGGGTTTGTTCCATTAAATTCGCTTCCTCCAATATAACGCTGGTTACCCGTAGAACCATAAGACGCCCTAAGTTTCAAGACCTGCACGAAGTTGCTGTTGTCCATGAACTTTTCATTGCTGATGTTCCAACGCGCACCGACCGACCAGAAACTACCCCATCTTCTGTCAGAAGCAAAACGGCTTGAGCCATCATACCTGAAAGATCCTACGACACCATAACGATTATCATAATCGTAATCGACCGTTGTAAAGTAAGACAATAGGTTATATTTCAATTTACCCATGCTTGACTGAGTACCATAAAAATCATGCTCTTCAATATCAGCCAACCAACCTGACCCAGTACCAGGTACAAATACAGACGGATCAAGTCCGTTTTGCCTTACATTATTGGCATCGAATTGCGACATATTATACTCTGTCGCAGCAAGTGCGGCAACGGTATGCTTTTCGGCAAAAGTTCTATTATAAGACGCCTGCCATAATTGGCTAAATCGGTATGTACGAGCGTTATTAATATCCTCAAATCCACCAAATTCAGCTTCTTGGAATAAAACAGCGTTAAATGAATTTGGATGTTCCGACTGAGTAAACCTGGACGTCACGAGGTCCACGGAAGTTCTGGTCAACAACCTAAAATCTTTGAACAGCTCATAGCTGACATCTGCAGAGGCCAACATTCTAAATTCGTCAGTATTGTTCTCGTAAGTTTCCAGCTTATCAATCAAAAATAACGGAGTATAAAGAAGCGTGCCGTCTGTTTGATAAAGGTCCAGAAGTTGCGCAGAGTTCTGATACTCATCCGGGCTAATATAAGGCATACCTAAAGTGGCTCCCAGGACATAATTCCTGTTGATCGCACCAGTACCAAGGCTTGTCGCCTCATTATTTCTTGTAAATGCCAATGACAAACTTGTATTATACTGAAGCTTTTCATTGTTTGATTTTCCGGAAAGGTTATTCCTGAAGCTGAACCTCTTCATCGCTGTTGTGCGAAGCAACCCTTGCTGATCTGTATACCCTACTGATGTATAAGAATTCAGAAGTTTACCTTGATTTTCAAAGCTCAACTGATGCGTTGATGAAGTTGCATCCCTGAAAAAGTAATCCACCCAATCAGTATTGATTCCGTATGCAGCAATTTCCGCATCGGTAAACGGAGCACCTGTATCAGGATTGCTTGCACCACGGCCCACGCCGTAAGTACGCTCCAATTCAAGCATTTGTCTTGAGTTGGCAAAAGAATATCCTGTATTCTGAAGTGAAGTAATTCCTGTGCTTACAGAATAACGGATGTTCATTTTTCCATCTTCGAAGCTACCTCTTCTGGTAGTGATCACAATAACACCGTTAGACCCTCTGTTTCCGTAAATCGCGGTAGCAGAAGCATCTTTCAAAACTGTTACTGATTCAATATCCTCGGGGTTGATTGTCCTGAAGTTAGTTGTATTGGTCGGGATTCCGTCGATTACGTACAACGGATCCGTAGTACCTGTGATCGAGTTGGCACCACGAATCAAAACCGTACTCGATGCGCCAGGCTGGCCCGATCCTGTAAGGATGTTCAAACCTGCAACCTGACCTTGAAGCGTTTGCACGAAAGATGCATTAGGCCTGTTTTCAATGGTTTTTGCATTTACCGTGGTTTGCGCAACGACCGTTGTAGTCTTGGTCGTACTGCGGTATCCTTCGATAATGACTTCTGTCAGTGCCACGCCCTGCTCAAGGGTAACGTTTATTAAATTGCTCGCGCCCACTTTAATTTCCTTGTCAGCCATTCCTACATATGAGAACACGAGTGTCTCTCCTACATTTGCTGTGATGGTGTATCTACCATCGATATCGGTTTGTGTTCCTTTAGTCGTGCCTTTCACAATGACATTGGCGCCCGGCAAAGTGCCCGTAGCGTCCGAAACAACTCCCGTAACAGTCTTCTCCTGAGCGAAAGAAAACTGTACCGTCAACGCCAGTATTAGCGTAAAAATCCATTTGAACTTCGATCTCATGTTAATTTATTTGAGTTAGTTATTGCGCAAACTTCCTAATTAATTCTTAAAAAAACAAATATTACACGGTAATAATATTTTTTACATTTGCCATCAGAAAGTAAGGGAAAGCCGCAATTTATCTAATGATGTTAGCCTAAGATGGTGGTACTGCGGGATGGTTGCGTCACTTTGAAAAATTCCTTAACAATTATTTAATTAATGCTTAAGCTGAAATTTTCCGATCATTGTTTTGAAGCTGGCACAGACGAAGCCGGCCGAGGCTGTCTTGCGGGCCCGGTAACTGCCGCAGCGGTGATCCTTCCGGAAAAATTCAGGCATAAATTGCTCAATGATTCCAAGCAACTTTCTGAAAAAGATCGGGAACTCCTCCGGCCGATCATCGAAAAAAAGGCTTTATGCTATCGGGTGACACACATCTGCCATCAAACCATCGATGAAATAAATATTCTCAACGCATCGATAAAAGCCATGCAGGAATGCATTTCCAATCTGGATCCGGTTCCGTCCTATGTGATTGTCGATGGGAACAGGTTCAAGCCCGTAAATGACATTCCATACAGCTGCATCGTCCAGGGTGACGGAAAGTACATGAGCATTGCGGCTGCATCCATTCTTGCGAAAACATATCGCGATAATTACATGAATCAAATTCATGAAGAATTCCCGATGTACAACTGGAAACAAAACAAAGGATATCCAACTCCTGAGCATCGTGAAGCCATCAGGAAATACGGAACGACGAAATATCACAGAATGTCATTCCGATTATTGCCGGAACAATACGAGCTGGAACTGGAAAGTGAAAAAGCTTTCGCTATTCATGAATAAATTCAGCCTCGAAAAGTGCCGAGAAATGGTTGGCGATCCTGCTTTTTACATCGTCCATATCAACTTTGTCAACGTGCAGTTCGACATGCATCGACGTAACAGCCTTTCCGCGAATTCCACATGGAATGATGTGGTCAAAATAACCTAAATCCGAATTTACATTTAGCGCAAAACCGTGCATGGTAACCCATCGCGACGCGCGCACGCCCATGGCGCAGATCTTTCTCGCAAACGGAGTTCCCACGTCAAGCCATACACCCGTTTCTCCCGGACTGCGGTCACCGGTAAGTCCGTATTCCGCCAATGTAAGTATGATTGATTCTTCGAGCAGCCGCAAGTATTTGTGGATGTCGGTAAAAAAGTTTTCCAAATCCAAAATCGGATAGCCAACAATCTGTCCGGGACCATGATATGTAATGTCTCCGCCGCGATTGATCTTATAAAACGTTGCACCTTTATCGCGAAGTTGTGATTCACTTAGAAGCATATTCGACATGTCGCCGCTTTTGCCCAAAGTGTAAACATGAGGATGCTCGACAAACAAAAAATAATTGCGCGTCTGATCTGAAAGCCCTTCTCGCCTGTTCTTCATTTTAACCGATGCAATCTCTTCGAAACGATCCTCCTGGTAATCCCAGGCGGCTTTGTAATCCATCAATCCGAGATCACGCAGTATGACATTTTTGTTCATGTCGCAAATGTAGTGAAAAGCGAAGCTGCGCCGGAACACCATGCTACCTGCGATGCCGCCATGTAATTATTTTGTAACCGTATCACCTTATGACATATGACCTTATGACTTTAAGACGTTATGATCTTAACTTAATAACTTATAGCCTATTCCTGTAATGCTTTGGCGCTCTGTCTCTTTGGATCTCCGGCACTTCCCTTTTGCAGCTTTCCAGCTTTAATCTATCTTTGCACACTTAAATTACCGCCATGGCATTATCTGAACAGGAAATATTAAGACGCGAAGCTTTATCCGAGTTGCGAACACTTGGAATTGACCCATATCCGGCCGATGAGTTTGTCGTAACGGCGCATGCCGGCGACATCCAGATCAACTTCGATTTATATGAAGGCAAAGAAGTCATTCTTGCAGGAAGGATCATGTCGCGGCGGATCATGGGAAAGGCTTCATTTGCAGAGCTTAAGGACTCGCAAGGCCGTATCCAGGTTTACATTTCCCGTGATGATATTTCGAGCGATGAAGCCGGGACAATGTACAACACGGTATTTAAGAAACTTCTCGACATAGGTGATTTTATCGGTCTCCGCGGAACCGTTTTTAAAACACAAGTTGGGGAGATTTCCGTGCATGTTCACGAATTAAAAGTACTTGCCAAGGCGCTGAGGCCGCTGCCAATTGTAAAAACTGATGCCGATGGCAAGATCCACGATGCATTTTCCGATCCTGAACAGCGGTATCGCCGAAGATATGTCGATCTGACGGTTAATGATGAAGTCAAAGAAACTTTCATTAAAAGGACGAAACTGTTCAATGCCATGAGGAATTTCTTTAATGAAAGAGGTTATCTCGAGGTTGAAACTCCGGTTTTGCAGCCTATTCCCGGCGGCGCTGCTGCCAGGCCTTTTGTTACGCATCACAATTCGCTCGACATACCATTATATATGCGGATCGCCAACGAGCTTTACCTTAAAAGGCTGATCGTGGGAGGATTTGATGGCGTTTATGAATTTTCGAAAAATTTCCGCAATGAGGGCATGGACAGGACGCATAATCCCGAATTCACTGCAATGGAAATCTACGTGGCATACAAGGATTACAATTGGATGATGACCTTCACAGAAAGCCTTTTGGAACATTGCGCGATGCAGGTCAATGGTACGACAGAAGTGACTTTTGGCGAAAATCAAGTCGATTTTAAAGCGCCTTATCCGCGTGTTACAATGACCGATGCGATCAAGCGATATACGGGTTTCGATATCTCCGGCAAATCTGAAAGCGAACTTTATGATGCCGCAAAATCAATGGGAATCGATGTAGATCAGACGATGGGCAAAGGCAAACTGATCGACGAGATCTTCGGTGCGAAGTGCGAGCCGTATTTCATCCAGCCGACATTCATTACGGATTATCCGAAAGAAATGAGTCCGCTTTGCAAACAGCATCGCGAAAACCCTGAACTGACAGAGCGTTTCGAACTGATGGTTTGCGGAAAAGAGGTCGCAAATGCATATTCCGAGCTTAACGATCCCATCGACCAGCGGGCACGTTTTGAAGCGCAGCTTTTGCTTGCAGAACGTGGCGATGATGAGGCAACCCAATTCATAGATACGGATTTCCTGCGCGCGCTGGAATACGGAATGCCGCCAACATCAGGACTCGGCATCGGAATGGACCGTCTGATCATGTTCCTTACGAATAACGCTTCGATACAGGAAGTTTTGTTCTTCCCGCAAATGAGGCCTGAAAAAAAGGCTTTTGAACTATCCGAAGATGAAAAACTGATCTCGGAATTGCTCAAAGCTACCGAATCGCTTGCTCTTGATGTTTTAAAAGCGCAGGCCGGACTGAGCGGCAAAAAATGGGACAAAGCAATGAAGACGTTGTCATCGCTTGGACTTACAGAGGTGATTGTAGATGGCGAGAAGAAGATCGTACGTTTGAAGAAGTAACCGCCCCGATTGAAGTGGAAAGCCCACAGCAAGACGCCATTTCTTTTTGCAGCAGTTGACGGCGACCAGCGGAAGCCGGAAAAAGGCGTGCAAAAATATGGCGGCGGCGAGGACTTGAACGGAAAGCGGGAAAAGCGGCGTGATGAAGAGATGTAAGATTGTTAGATTTTAGATTTTTTTAGATTTTTAGATTTGGTCTGATTTATCGAACTCTAGGCGGGAACGCTTGATTACTTGATGACTTTGTGATTTTACGAGTTTGATAACTTTGAAACAAATTTTTGTGTTAAATTCGGCTTGTCGATTAAACCGCATTCAAGTGCACGGGTCAAACGCCGCATAACTTAAAAAACTTATAATGAAAAAATGGTTAGTTGCAGCAATGTTGATCGCCGGAATGGCATCGTTTGCGCAGGACAAAGTTGAAAAGTCGAGGCTGACGCCGGAGCAGAGATCGGAACTTCAAGTTAAGAAACTGACGCTGGATCTGGGCTTGAACGAACAACAGAAAAAGGAACTTAAAACGATTTTCGTTGAGCAGAATACAAAACGTGATGCGGCGATGCAGCAACGCCGCGCAATGAAAGATAAGAACGAAAAGCTGTCGGCTGACGAACGCTTCAAGCTTCAAGGCCAGATCTTAGATCAGCAGATCGCGATGAAGGAAAGAGTGAAAAAAGTGCTTACTCCCGAACAGTTTGCTAAATGGGAAAGCAGCCGCGATAAAAAACGAATGGCGGTTGGCAAGCACATGAAGGACAGAAAATCAGGACATAAGGTCGAAAAGGACAAAAAATAATTTTGCGTTTTACAAAAATTCAGTTAGCTTTGGTTGCTAATTCCACTAAAATTCTATAAGAATATGAAAAAATTAATTGCCGTGTTTACGTTCATGCTCGCTTTTGCTGCCGGCGCGAATGCACAGGATAAGAAAATGTCTGCAGAAGAATCTGCAAAACTAGATGCGATCGAAATGGCTGAGAAGTTAAACCTTCCGGCTACACAGCAGCAAGATTTCCAAAGGCTTTTTATGATGAAGCACGAGGTTATGAGCGATCCGAATATGTCGGTTGAGCGTAAGAAGGAAATGGCTCGTGTTGTCGACCTGAAAATCAGGGCTTCCTTGAACGCCGAACAGCTTCAGAAACTTGATTCAAATCCGGCATTGCTGGCGAAACTTACAGGATCGGCTTCTGCGAATCCGGCAACCGCTGACAAGAAATAGTAAGATACCTTTTTTAAGATGAAAGCGCTCTCAATTTTGGGAGCGTTTTTTATTTACAAGGTTTTTGCAACACGGCCGGCCGCGGCAATTGTTTCATTAATATCTTCGTAAGTGAGCGCATCGCTGACAAACCACGTTTCGTATGCCGATGGCGCGATGTAGATTCCATTGTCGAGCATTCCGTGGAAGAATTTTGGGAAATAAGCATTCGCCGCATTTGCCGACGACCGCAGGTCTGTAACGGGAATATTGTCGAAATGGACGGAGATCATCGATCCGCAACGATTGATGGTGAACGGAATTTGCTTCGACGAAAGTTCTTTCCCCAGTCCGTTTTCAAGGTATAAAGACTTTTGATCAAGTCGTTGATATATTTCACTATCATTTTCCAGCGCTTCCAACATCCCCAATCCGGCTGCCATCGCAAGCGGATTTCCCGATAATGTTCCCGCCTGATAAACCGGGCCGACGGGCGCCAGATAATCCATAATCTCATTTCTGGCCGCAAATGCACCGACAGGCAATCCGCCACCAATGACTTTTCCAAACGCAACGATATCGGCTTTGATACCATAAAGTTCCTGAGCGCCACCGCGAGCGAGCCTGAAGCCGGTCATGACTTCGTCGAATATCAGCAGAATGTTATTGATGTCGCAGATGTTTCGTAAAAACTCAAGAAAACCTTGTTGAGGAGGAATGCAGCCCATATTTCCTGCAACGGGCTCGATGATGATGGCTGCAATTTTATCTTTATTGGATTCGATCAGGTTGGTCACACTGTCGGGATCGTTATAATGCGCCATCAACGTATCGCGTGCCGTTCCCTGCGTGACGCCCGGACTGTCGGGCATTCCGAATGTGCTTGCTCCGCTTCCGGCCTGGATAAGGAAAGCATCCGAGTGTCCATGATAACAGCCTGCAAACTTGATGATCTTATCCTTCCCGGTAAAGCCTCTCGCCAAACGTACAGCCGACATACAAGCTTCAGTTCCTGAATTAACAAATCGGATCTTATCGATATTCGGGACCATTTTTACCGCCAGTTCTGCAATCTTTGTTTCGATCTCGGTCGGTGCGCCGAAAGATGTTCCCAATTTGGCTTTTTCGATGACAGCATTGACGACCGGATCATAAGCATGTCCGAGGATCATCGGACCCCACGAATTGATGTAATCGATATAACGGTTATCATCTTCGTCAAACAAATAGGCGCCTTTTGCACTTTTCATGAAAATCGGCGTTCCGCCAACACCGCGGAAAGCACGCACAGGCGAATTAACTCCGCCCGGGATGACTTTTTCAGCATCGGCGAAAAGCCTGCTGCTACGTTCGTATCGCATAATTAACGGATCCGGAGCTGTTGTCCGATTGAAATAACATTTTCGGTAAGGTTGTTCTTGCGGCGAAGCTCATCAACCGAAAGATTGAATTTTTTTGAGATGGAATACAATGTATCGCCTTTGCTGACCTGATAAAGATCGGAATTTTCTGAAATAAGTTCCTTTGTGCTGGAAGGCGTAAATTCCCTTCCAAGCACTTCAGAATCGTACTGATACAGCTGATATCTTTCGATAATGCCGATTAGTTTTTCAGGATATTTCGGATCTGTCGCGTAACCTGCGGCACGAAGGCCTTTCGCCCATTTCTTGTAATCATCGCGATCGAGGTCAAACAATGTTGCATATCTAGATCGTGATGTCAAAAACAGTGAATGATCTTCATATGATTGGGCCGAACGGTCGTATTTCCTGAAACATTCGCCTGCGGCATCGTCGTCGTAAGCAACGCTTGGGCCTGTCCATTCTTTATGGCATTTGATCCCGAAATGATTATTTGCAAGCTGGCTGAGCGGACCTGTTCCTGCGCCCGATTCCAAAATTCCCTGACCAAGGATGATACTCGCCGGAATACCGTAATCGCGCATATTGCTTTTCGCGATATCCTTAAATTGATTGATGTAATCGTGAACCATTTGCGTCGTGACTTTGACGCGCGTCGTGGCTTCAAGAATTTCAGACTTCGAGTACACAGTGGTTTTCGAGTCGCTTTTGTCTTCCTCGATGGCTTTTTTATAATTCTCCTTGATTTCTTTTTTGGAAGATGTTTGTCCCGGCTTTGGCGTTGTCCGCGCAATTACCTGACGTTTTACCGGTGTCCTCTTTACATTTCGGCTGGAAGTTGACTTCGATTTGGAAGACGACGATCTCGAACTGCCGCAGCTTATCACTAGCAATGCAAGAAACAGGAGGAAAATTTTTTTAGCCATAAACTTCAATTGTAGGTAAATTTTTCTTTCTCAAAATTTGATTCATTCCGGTAATTCCCTGCAGTCCGCCTGTATGGATCATCAGTACTTTCGACCCATCCGGGAAAAAACCGTTTTTAATCATATCCATAACGCCAAAAACCATTTTTCCCGTATAAACCGGATCTAACGGAATCTTGTGGTCATTATAAAAACTGTTGATAAACGATATCAGTTCGGCATTGATCTTCGCGTATCCATTAAATGTATAATCGCCAATGATCTGAAAATTTGATTTATCTGTATGATTATCAATTTCATGTTTCACGCCCACTGGATTTTGCAACACCTGAAAACCCAAAATCTTCTGCGAAGCCAATGAACTCCGGATAATTCCGGCAATCGTACCCCCGGTACCAACAGCGCAGCAAATATAATCAAACGATGCGTCACCGTCGTCGAGAATTTCTTCACAACCCTTTACTGCCATTGCATTTGTTCCGCCTTCAGGCAAAGTATAGAAAGGCCCGAAGCGCTTTGTCAGGGTGTTGATAAAATCCTGATCATTCTTTCGCCGGTAATCTTCGCGGTTGATAAAATGCAGCTTCATTCCATAACCGGCAGCTAATGATAATGTCGGATTTAATTTCTGTTGTTCAAGTTCCTCGCCTCGAATGATACCAATAGCTTGAAAGTTGTAATGATTGCCTGCCGCTGCAGTTGCGGCAATATGGTTTGAAAATGCACCGCCGAATGTTAGCAGTCTTTGAAAACCCTGATTCTTTGCTGCCTCAAGATTGTATTTAAGTTTGCGGAATTTGTTGCCTGAAATCTCAGGATGGAGCAGATCTTCGCGTTTGATGGAAAGCGAAATGTTATTCCCGAAAACGCCAATATGCTGATTGAGTTCCATCGGGCAAACATAAAAAAAAGGCTGTTTCCAGCCTTAGTATTGACGTGATATCGTCACTTTTTTTGTCAGTTCGCCATGATCTGAATTTACTTTCGCGATGTAAACGCCTTCACTTAAAGCGGATGTTGAAATCCTATCCATCGCCGAGCCTCGGTTTTCTGTCAGGACAAGCTTTCCTGCCATGTCAAATAGTTGACACGATTTTAAATGATGGTTATTTGGATTGTGAACCGACAGATATTGCAGATTATTATTTTGGATCACATCGATGTGCTGATCTTTAATGTCATTCGAAGATAACTGCCCATCTTTAAAAGTGACTTCAAAGCGATTTTCATACACGCCGGCTTCGAGAGTGACATCAAATGTTCCGCTTTTGATATTATGATAAGAATTGTCATTTGCATCGAAAATGTAAACCTGCTGGTTTGGGTCAAAGTTCAATACTTCAGGAATATAAAACCTGAATGTACTATTAGCTGCGGATTTTACGCCCAGCGGCAATCTTTTATCAACGTCGAAGTTTATCCCCTGGATGACGTATTTATCGTTTTCGATGACGAAATACACGTCGGCCGGAAGTGTTTCATCAGCCGGACTGAAACCGTCGATTCCGCGATCGACTCCATCGGTTGCTTCCGGCACGAAAGCCAGCGCGATCTGACGGGTATTTTGATTGTTCAATATTGTATTTATCCTTATTTGGGGAACGTCATCGGAGGCAACATTTTCAGCGGTAGGCGCTGCAAGCCGTTCAAATTGCGATAATGCGCCTGACTCCTTGTAGTATAATCTGTGTGTATTTCTTAGCGTCACGGTTCCGGCTGTCAATCCTTTGATCATAAATCCCTGCCCAATTGGCGCGTGCTTGCGCTCGATGACCAATCCTGAAGATGTTCCGGTTGTATTTAAATTCCCGCTGCCATCATAAGTATCGAAAGTTGCAGGGACGTAAATTCCATTTGAAAGTAGTGAAATTGGAGCGTATGTTCCGTATCCGCCCTGATATTGTACGAGGTAATGCGAATTGACCGTTTTGTTCTGTTCCCAATAGTAAGCTATTCCCGTACATGCAGTATTCGTGGCATCGAGCAGGAATGCATTGACATGAAGCGCCGAAGGATATGGATTGCCTGTTAACGTGAGCTGGTTGGCGCCAAGGCTGACGGCAATATTCCCATCGTTCGGTTTTCCCCTGAAATCATAGCGTTGTGCACTTCCGGGATTGTTTGCCACGCCATTGACCACGGTTGCATCGGTACCTGAAGTTCCTTTCATTGTAAATCCTTGCCCCGCGGCTATGGTGTTTGCCGATCCGACAAAGATCCATTGCGCATATGAATTCGACACAATGAATTTGTATATCCATTCCGACGCGATCGAAAACGGTGAGGCCAATCCATCGTGTACCGTCGGCGCAAGCGCAATGGCTGCGGTACTTGCTGTCAGCGAAGTCGGCACGGAGAGCAACGTGATCCCAAAATTATCGTTCCCTATGGATGCCGAAGGATTACCGACGGGCGAGCACCAGTAATTGTAATCGAAATTATCTGATGTTCCTTCCTGGAAAACTGAGAGCCTGCCAAGACCCGTATTTGTGGAAGCGGCAGTTGTTCCCTGCAGAAGCTGGGCTTCGTTCCGCAGATAAAAATTTCCGTTATTCTGCAAATTGACATCCTGTTTAACGTAGACGATCTGGTCATTGACATAAACAAAACTGTTCGGACTTACAAACATCTGTGAAAAGCCCATTGCAGAAATTCCTGCAAATAAAAAGGTATAAATTTTTTTCATAAGACAATGCGCTAAGAAATCCGTAATCTACCTGAAATTGAATAAGTTGGGAATAATTTCCATTCGTCGATAAAAATTGCACTTTGTCGATTCGGGAAACCAAAAGCGTCAAAACTTTTTAAATTTAATAAAAATATCATTCCTATGTTGCTTAACTACAAGTATTTATATATCATATTTTTATTTTCTTGCTTGGTAAGTGGCCAAGTGGGAATCGGAACCACGGCTCCGGCGGGCATGCTCGACGTTACCTCGACCACTAACGGAATGCTTGTGCCGCGGGTGTCTCTCTCTGCAAGAAATATTGCTGCACCCGTCGTAAATCCCCAAACAGGTGCGTTGGTAAATGGCACCCTCGTATGGAACACGGCGACCGCGGGCGTTGCGCCCAATAATGTAACGCCGGGCTTTTATTTTTGGAATGGTTCATCGTGGAGCGCACTCGCGGGCACGGGAAGCAATAACTGGTCGGTTACCGGTAACAGCGGACTGGCGGGCGGCAATACTGCCGCAGCCGGAACAAATTTTATCGGGACGACGGACGCTCAAAATATAGATTTCCGGACAAACAACAACTTTGTTGGAAGGTTTAGTGCGTTGGGTGAATTTTTTGTCGGAACTTTAAATACGGTTATCGCAGGCGATTTGATGAATGCGGTCAGCAATGCTGCATTTCCCTGGGCCATCAATGGATATTCCACTCAGAACGGTGGCGGCGTTTACGGTTCCGTCCAAGGCGGGACTACACGCTTTGCCGCCGTACAGGGCGAATACAATTCCACGGCGGCCGGAACTTTTAATACCGCAGGAGTACGAGGCTTAAACGCAAGCACGGCCACAGGAACGGGTTTTCGGAACCTTGCCGCAACCGGCCCGAAAATGGGCGTCAATGGAAATACCACATCACCGACCGGTACCTATACGTTTGGGGTTCATGGAAGCATGAATACCGGCGATATCCGCTCGGGAGCGATATTCGGTGATGATTTTGGGATCGTATTTGGCGGACTCGGTTATTACGCGTCCACATTCATTGATTATGGTGTTTACGGTTTCGGTTCGGCATATCAGACCGGTGGCTTCGCAGGACGATTTGCCGCGGGAGCTGATCGCAAAATTTACAACGGAGGCCTATCGGAACTTCCACAAAATTCTACAATCGGTCTCGGAATCTACGGAGGTGTCATGGGCGGTTGGGTTCGTGGTTTAAAGTACGGATTTCATACAAAAGGCGAATCTTACAGTTTGTATGTTGATGGTCACGGATATACCAATGAACCAATCGCCTATCTCGCACCATCAACAGTGGATGACAAACGCATTCCGACATACATGCAAGCATCGATATATCCGGAAATTTCGATCCGTGGAAACGCACAACTTTCCGACGGCAAAACATTCGTTCCATTTCCAGACGATTTCAAAAGTCTGATATACAATCCTGAAAACCTCATCATCATTGCAACTCCACGAGGCAAATGCAATGCGTTATACGTCGATACGGTAACATCAAACGGATTTTACATCGTCGAAAACGACGGCACTTCTAATGCAAAGCTTTCATGGGAAGTCACTGTTCAGTCCCAATCAAAGAATGAAGTTCCGGCGGAATTGCTTTCATCAGATTTTGATAGAAAAATGGATCGCATCATGTTTAATGATAATAACCTTACCGATCAGCCCGGAAATCTTTGGTGGGACGGAAGTAGGATCCGTTGGGACAAACCGCCTGCAAAAACTCAAAGTGAGGACGTTGATTTCGGCACGCGTCCAAAAGAGAAAAAATGATCAAAAAAATCTCGTAAAATTCCAAAAAGGCCTTGACGATAAAAAGTCGGGGCTTTTTTCATTTGCGTAAGCTTCGCGTTCAAAACTGATATTCAAATATGCCGACTTCCAATTTTTATACTTCAGCAATCCCAATAAAAATTCAATTCCATAGATCAAAAAAAATGGAATCACCAACAACTCCAATTGCTGGCGTAGATGTATCTTTTCATGATTGATAAATACCTGGTGGTTACGCAATGCCGCATGCCGCAAAAAAATAAAAGGATACACTGTTATCCCGTCATATCCTTTAGGTACCAAATATCTTGCGCTAACCAAAAACATTCACATCAAGTGCTTAAATTTGCCGTATGGACCAAGATAAAGAAAATATCCTCATCGAAGGCGACGATTATTATCTGACTCCCGAAGGCTACAAGGTCTTTACCGAAAAATATCATTTAAAACGAGGCTATTGCTGCAAAAGCGGCTGTCGTCATTGTCCGTATGGCTTTGATAAAAATACAGGCCGTATCAGACATCCAAAAAACGGGAAATAACATATGACTTTTCAAGAGCAGATTATCCAGGGAATCCCTGATTATATTCCAGAAGCGAAACCGTACGAATCAGATGTAAATCATGCACCGAAGCGAAAGCAGATTCTTTCCACACAGGAAAAAAAGCTGGCCGTTCGCAATGCGCTGCGTTATTTTAACGGTGAATTTCATGAAGTGCTGGCTGCTGAATTCCTATCTGAATTAAATACATACGGCAGAATATACATGTACCGATATCGCCCTGATTATAAGATTTACGCACGCCCGATTGCTGAATATCCGGGTAACTCGGAACAGGCGAAGGCGATTATGTTGATGATCCAGAACAATCTTGATGATGCTGTAGCACAACATCCGCGGGAACTGATTACATACGGCGGAAACGGTGCGGTATTCCAGAACTGGGCGCAATATCTTCTGACGATGAAATATTTGTCTGAAATGACCGACGAACAGACACTGGTAATCTATTCAGGACATCCAATGGGTTTATTTCCTTCCCACAACGATGCGCCGCGTGTTGTTGTCACAAATGGAATGATGATCCCAAACTATTCACAACCCGACGACTGGGAAAAGTTCAATGCGCTTGGCGTCACGCAATATGGCCAAATGACAGCCGGAAGTTATATGTATATCGGTCCGCAGGGCATTGTTCATGGAACAACGATCACGGTTTTAAATGCAGGCCGCAAAATCGCGAAAGACAACGAAGGCCTCGAAGGAAAAATCTTTGTGACATCAGGTCTCGGCGGCATGAGCGGCGCACAGCCAAAAGCTGGAAATATCGCTGGCTGCATTACGGTTTGTGCCGAAGTTAATCCGAAAGCTGTCCGAACGCGTCATTCGCAAGGCTGGGTGGATGAAATTGTAACCAATTTGGATGCACTTGTCGAACGGGTAAGTAAAGCAGTCGCGGGAAAAGAAGTTGTTTCCATTGCCTACGTGGGTAATGTGGTTGATGTTTGGGAAAAATTCGATAAAGAAAATATTTTCGTCGCTTTGGGAAGTGATCAAACTTCTTTACACAATCCTTGGGCTGGCGGATATTATCCTGCGGGGTTATCATTTGAAGAATCTGTGTCGATGATGGCTTCCGATCCGGAAACTTTTAAATCGAAAGTCACGGAATCTTTACGAAGACATGCCGATGCGATCAACAGGCATACTTCCAAAGGAACTTATTTTTTCGATTATGGAAACGCATTCCTGCTTGAGTGTTCCCGTGCCGGCGCGGATGTCATGGCGGAGGACGGAATCAATTTTAAATACCCAAGTTATGTTCAGGATATTTTAGGTCCAATGTGTTTTGATTTCGGATTTGGGCCTTTTAGATGGGTTTGCGCTTCAGGAAATCCTGATGATTTAAAGAGAACTGATGATATCGCCGCAGTCGTTCTCGAGAAAATGGCTGAGAACGCACCCGATGAAATACGTCTTCAGATGGAAGACAATATTCGTTGGATAAAAAACGCGCAGCAAAACAGATTGGTAGTCGGATCCCAGGCAAGAATCCTTTATGCTGATGCCGAAGGCCGAATGAAAATTGCGGACGCCTTTAATGATGCCATCGCAAAAGGAGAAATCGGCCCGGTAGTTCTGGGTCGTGATCATCATGACGTTTCAGGCACGGATTCTCCTTTTCGCGAAACATCGAATATTTACGACGGCTCACGATTTACGGCAGATATGGCTATCCAAAATGTAATTGGTGACAGCTTCCGCGGAGCAACCTGGGTATCAATTCACAACGGGGGCGGAGTTGGATGGGGCGAGGTAATTAATGGTGGATTTGGCATGGTTCTTGACGGCTCGCCAAAGGCGAAAAGACGCTTAAATTCGATGCTTTTCTGGGACGTGAACAACGGAATTTCACGTAGAAGCTGGGCAAGAAATGAAGGCGCTGTTTTCGCAATTAAAAGGGCGATGGAAACGCAACCTTTGCTGAAGGTTACCATCCCTAATCTAGTTGACGACTCCATAATAGAACGATTACATGAAGAGAGCTGACAGCATAACGCTGATGCTGATGGGAACAGGTTTGGTGCCGGTGGCTTTGATCATCGACAACCTTTTGCTGAAATGCATAATGCTCGTGGGTTCGATCGTCCTGAACATCGTGGCAATCGTCAGGAATTTTAAAGAAAAAAACGAAAATAAATCTTGACCATTATGAAAACTCTGAAACTGCTCCCGATACTTTTACTTTTCGTCCTTGGCTCCTGCAGCTCTGTGCGTGTCGCAAATGACTATGATACCAAGGCGGATTTTACAAAATATAGATCATACGCTTTCCACCGAAGCGGAATTGATAAAGCCGAGATTTCCGATCTGGATAAAAGACGGATACTTCGCGCCATCGAAGATGAAATGACCAAAAAAGGATTTTCAAAAAGTGAAACTCCGGATCTGCTTGTCAGTTTCTTTACCAAATCATCGGAAAATGTCAATGTAAATCAATGGGGTCCCGGTTGGGGCTGGGGATTTGGCTGGGGTTGGGGCCCGGGTTTCTGGGGAAGCAACACAACCGTAAGCACAAATACCGAAGGAACTTTGTTCATCGACCTTGTTGATGCAGCGAATAAAGAATTGATTTGGCAAGGGCAAGGCGAAG
Organism: uncultured bacterium; assembly: GCA_965365355.1. Lineage (GTDB taxonomy): Bacteria > Bacteroidota > Bacteroidia > Flavobacteriales > Flavobacteriaceae > Flavobacterium. Next base: position 27,759 of record CBDUBJ010000016.1, on the reverse strand, counting down.
GAATTTTAGCAAACACCGCTGAAAAGAAAGAAGAAAATATAAAGGAATTCGTTTCAAAAATTTTAGCGCAATACCCACCGCAAAAAAAATAGTCCCAAATTTTTTCATGAAAAAACCGCTTAAATAAGCGGTCTTTTTATTTAGTAATCCAGCAATTCTATTAGCTTTTGTTTTACCTTCTCAGCACTTGGAATCATTGTCTGCTCCAAAGTACTGTTTAACGGAATGGCCGGCATATTCTCCGAGCCGATGACCATCACGGGCGCATCAAGTTGTTTGAAACATTTTTCCTGAATTAAACCTGCAAGGCTGCGGGCAAAGGAATTTGTAGCAGGCTCTTCAGTCACGATAAGGCATTTTCTGCACTTTCGAACCGATTTCATGACCGCATCTTCATCCAATGGAAATAATGTCCGCAAATCGATGATCTCAACCTTTTCTTTAAAGTCTGCTGAAGCATTAAGCGCCCAATGCACGCCCATTCCATAAGTTATTACGGATATTGTTTCATCGTGATCATCAGGCCATATCTCGCGGACTACTGCGGCCTTGCCGAACGGAAGGATATAATCATCGGAAGGTTCAACAACACGGGCTTCATCGGTACCTTTAACCTTAGACCAGTATAGTCCTTTATGTTCTAAAATCACAACCGGATTCGGATCATAGTATGCTGCTTTCATCAATCCTTTGAGGTCAGCGCCGTTGCTCGGATATGCGATCTTAATTCCCCTGATATTCGTCAACACGCTTTCCACGGATGACGAATGATATGGTCCGCCGCTGCCATACGCGCCAATAGGAACACGCAAGATCATGCTGACAGGCCATTTGCCATTGGTCAGATAACATGAACGACTGACTTCAGTAAACAATTGATTCAGTCCGGGCCAGATGTAATCCGCAAATTGGACCTCGACGATCGGCTTTAAGCCAACAGCCGACATTCCGACTGTCGATCCAACAATAAAAGCTTCTTGGATCGGGGTATTGAAAACGCGCTCGTCACCAAACTTTTGAGCAAGTGTTGCAGCTTCGCGAAAAACACCACCAAGCCTCGCTCCTACATCCTGGCCGTATAACAAGCATTCTTTATGTTTTCGCATAAGTTCCTCGACGGCGAACAAAGCACAGTCGACCATCACGACCTTATCATCCCGAACGGGCGTTCTGTCGCCTTGTTCTTCTGTAATCGGGGTTGGTGCAAAATCGTGCGTAAACAAATCTTCAGCTGTCGGATCATCGGCATTCATCGCCAGTTCAAAATCCGCCTGAACCAATCGAGTGGCTTCTTTTTCGAGATGCTGGATCTCATAACTTGAAAAGCCGGCATCTTCCATTTGCGATTTCAATATAGGATAAGGATCACGCGAACGTGCTTCGTCCAAATCATCGCGATACCATTCCATCCGCACGCCTGAAGTATGATGATTGAGCAGCGGAACTTTTGCGTGAACTAAAAATGGGCGCCGCTCGGTACGGATTTTTTGCAGAACGTCATTCAACGCTAAATAACATTCCGTGAAATTCGATCCATCGATTGAAATCCCTTCAATACCGTAAAATCCCTTTATATATTCAAATGCATTTTGCGCACGGGTTTCCTTCGCATTTGCTGAAATATCCCATCCGTTGTCCTGAACGAGATACAGAATCGGCAATTGCTTTAAGGCCGCCATCTGAAATGCTTCGGCAACTTCGCCTTCAGTGACCGACGCATCGCCCAATGAACAAATCACGACAGGCTTTTGCGCGTCGTCATCAGCAATACCAACAGCTTCCTTGTAGCTAAATCCTAAAGCTGCACCGGTCGCGGGAATTGCCTGCATCCCTGTCGCAGAAGACTGATGCGGAATTTTCGGCTTATCGTCATCGCGCAAACTCGGATGGCAATAATATGTACGTCCGCCCGAGAACGGATCGTCGCGCTTTGCCATAAGCTGAAGCATGAGATCATAAGGGCGCATTCCAATTGCCAACAACATCGAATCATCGCGATAATATGGAAACGCATAATCCTGAGGATAAAGCTGCATTGCCGTTGCGATCTGGATCGCTTCATGACCGCGGGACGTTGCATGGACATATTTAGAAACCGTTTTAAAATTCTCTTCAAACAGCTCCGTCATGGCCTTTGCGCGCGCCATGATTGAAAACGCCTTCATCAATACGGTTTTCGATATCGTATTTTCAATTACATCCATCTTCTAACTTGTTATTCAGGCGTTGATATTCGTGGCAGGCACGATCCAGCCAAATTTATCTTCAACGCGCTGCGTTTTAATGTCGGCAAGCAGTTTCTTTATCTGATTTCCAACAGTTGAATCTTTCGGAAAAGTAATGACGTTGCTTTTATATTCGATGGCTTCGACAGGCGCAATGCTAACGGCCGTTCCGGCACCGAATGCTTCTTCCAATGTTCCATTTTTGAAAGCATCAAGCACTTCATTCATGGAAAGCGGACGTTCCTCGACCACATAACCAAGATCGCGAAGCAGGTCAATGACACTCATTCGCGTAACTCCCGCGAGAATCGATCCACTAAGGTTAGGCGTGATGAATTTGTTGTTGATCTTAAAGAAAATATTCATAGTTCCCACTTCCTGAACGTACTCATATTTTTCAGGATCGAGCCAAAGCACCTGATCGTAACCGCGTTTTTTTGCGGCTTCGGTCGGAAGTATTGCTGCAGCGTAATTCCCTGCTGCCTTCGCTTCGCCTGTTCCTCCATTTGCAGCACGGATGTATTTTGTTTCGGCGTAAAGCCTGATCGGTTTAGTAAAGAAAGGCCCGGCAGGAGAAGCGAAAATGATGAACTTATATTTCGTCGCCGCGCGCATCCCGATGAAGGCCTCATCTGCATACATGAAAGGCCTTAAATAGAGTGCGCTTCCTTCCTGCGATGGTATCCATTCCTGCTCAAGGTCTACAAACTGCCTCAGCGCTTCCACAAACAAGTCCTCCGGAAACTCCGGCATTCCCATTCTTCGCGCGCTGAAATTCATACGTTTTGCATTTTCATCAGGTCGGAAAAGAACAGGCTGATCGTCTATGCCTTTGGCTGCTTTTAATCCTTCAAAAATTGCCTGCCCGTAATGTAATGCCATAGCAGCAGGATGCGTTGATATCATCGATAACGGTTCGATCCTCGGATTGTGCCAGCTCCCATTCTCATATTCGCAGATAAACATATGGTCAGAAAATTCAATGCCCATCGGGATATTCTCGAAATTAACCAACTTCGCCCGCGATTTCTCTGCCTGTTTTATTGTGATATTGTACATATTATATAGGTTGTTGTGTGTCAAATTGTTCTAAATAATCGCCGACTTTCCTCAAAAAAGATCCACCGAGGAATCCGTCGACAATGCGGTGATCGAATGATAATGAAAGGAACATCATGCTCCGGATCGCTATTTCGTCGCCATTTTCTGTTGTAATGACTTCCGGACGTTTTTTAATAAGTCCGAATGCCAAAATCGCGGCTTCCGGCTGGTTGATTATCGGTGTTCCCATCAGGCTTCCAAAAGTGCCTACATTCGAAATCGTAAAAGTACTTCCCTTGACATCGTCAGGGGAAAGTTTGTTAATACGTGCGCTTTCCGCCAAACGATTTACTTCTGATGCCAGTTCCATGATATTCTTCTGATCGGCATTCTTCACGACCGGAACGATCAGGTTGCCTGTTGGCAGCGCGGTCGCCATCCCAACGTTGATATCGCCATGAACGATGATATTATCGCCATCGACCGAAACATTTATCATCGGAAAGTCGGAAATTGCCTTTGCAACTGCCTGTACGAAAACCGGAGTAAAGGTTAATTTTTGTCCGTGCTTCGATGCAAATTCGTCTTTGGTTTTGTTTCTCCATTCGACAAGGTTTGTAACATCGACTTCTAGATATGAAGTTACGTGCGGCGACGTCTGCTTCGAATAAACCATATGGCCGGCGATCATCTTTCGCATTCGATCCATTTCGACGATACGGTCTTTGCCTTCGTTATAGGAAATTTGGGGTTTGGGGTAAGAGGTTTGAGGTTTGGACTGCGCCCTTTCGCTTCGGAGGGGATATTTTCTGTTCTTCAGATAATTGAATACATCGCTTTTGCGGATGCGGCCGTCTGTTCCGGTTCCGGCGATCGTTTGCAATTCCTCAATCGATAAATTCTCTTTCTGTGCGATACTGATGATAAGCGGTGAAAGGAAAATGTCTTTGTTAGTTCCGGCATGTGACGTTTGAACTCGAATCGACTCACGGTTATTATAAACCGGTTCCCTTTTCGTACCCGTTTCTATATTCCGTTCATCATTTCCATCTTTACTCGGATCTCTTTCCTCTTCATTCTTTTCTCTTTCCTCTTTGCTTTTTCCATTTCCATCCGAATTATCGTCGATCAATGCCATAACATCACCGACACCGACGATATCATTTTTGGAAAATCGGATCTCTTTCAGGATGCCAGATACCGGCGATGGAACTTCGTTGTCGACCTTATCCGTGGCGACCTCAACAAGCACTTCTTCTGCTTCGACATAATCACCCGGATTCTTTAGCCAGTTGATGATCGTTGCTTCGGAGATGCTTTCTCCCATTTTCGGCAATTTAATTTCTACTATCGGCATTATTTTGCAAATCGTTTATATAATTCTTCCTGCGAAGGCCTGTTCAATGGTACTTCGCGTAATGGTTCCACTTCGCGCAATGAATCGAAACATTCAGCGGGCAGTTCCTGATATAGTTTAGTTCCTTCGGTTTTCCATGCGATCATTTCGTCCGAGACATCGCGTACTGCCATTGCCGGATTTCCTACGACAACTTTCCTTCTCGGAAATACAGTTTCAGCTTTGACAAACGCCAGCGCTCCAACGATGCACTCATCACCGATTTCCGCATCATCCATGATGACCGCGTTCATCCCGATTAGGCAATTGCGACCGATATTGGCTCCATGAACGATTGCACCGTGTCCGATGTGCGCGCGCTCCTGAAGCGTTATAGTTTTTCCCGGGAACATGTGGATTGTACAATTTTCCTGGACGTTGCATCCGTCTTCGATAATGATTCCGCCCCAGTCGCCACGGATCGCCGCACCGGGGCCGATATAGCAATCCTTCCCTATGATCACATTTCCGGTCACGGCCGCGAGCGGATGCACGAATGAGCTTTCGTGAATGATGGGGATGAAACCTTTGAATTCGTAGATCATTTAATTTAGAAATTAATCAATTTAGAATGTATCAATTTGAGGCAATTGGTACATTGCTACATTTTTAAATTGCTACATTATTTAAATTTCTCCAGAGTACGTTTGGTAAACTCCGACAACACCAATCGACCGCTGATTGCAGCGCGTTCAGCAAGTAGATTGTCCCAATCGTCGGTGCCGCGCCAAAAGATCTTTTTCATTTCGGCCATGGCTTCGGGATTGTAGGTGCAGAGATGTTTTGCGAATGCATCTACCGCTGCGTCGAGTTCTTCGATCGAGTCGTAGACTTGAGCGTACAAACCTTTTTCCCGCGCCCATGCCGCTTCATAAAATGAATTGGCGTCGATTGCGATCTGCGACATTCCTGCAACTCCGATCTTGCGTTCGATGGCCGGGCTTACTACGAATGGTCCAATGCCTACATTCAATTCGCTTAGCTTTATCGAAGCAAATTTCGTTGCCATACAATAATCTGATGCGGCTGCGATGCCAACACCTCCGCCGACGGTTTTTCCCTGAATCCGCCCGATGATGAACTTCGGGCATTTACGCATTGCGTTGATGACATTTGCAAATCCCGAGAAAAAGATCTTGCCTGTTTCGGTGTCATTAATCGACATCAATTCGCGGAAACTGGCTCCTGCACAAAATGTACGGTCACCTCCGCTTTTTAAAATGATGACTTTTACCTCATCTTTTTGTCCGGCAGATTCGATGTTTGCGCTTAGTTCTTTCAATATATTCCCCGGCAACGAATTTTGCTCGGGATGAAAAAACTCGATCGTTGCGATTCCCTCTAAAATATCTTTCTTAACGTATGCTTCGTTCATATTTGAATACATCTTAATTCCTAAATGACTTTAATGCTGCAGCCTAGCCCGGATGGAAGCGGCATCCTTTTTTTAAACCTCAAAGGTTTTCAAAACCTTTGAGGTTTGGAAAAGATACAGCGTACAGCCGGAAACAGCTCCGGAAAAACCTCATAATATCCCAAATTGCCCGAAGTGATGATTGAAATGCTTTGTGTGCATCAAATCCCACTCGAACTTATCCATCATGCCGAAGACCGCATTTTTCGTGCGCGCTTCGGGGTTATTCTTAAAATATTCTTCGTACCGATCATATGCTTCCAATAACTTATGCTTTGCAGTCACAAGATCGGGGTGCTGCAATGGCTCCGGCTTTTCCGGATCCATAAGCGGATGCTTGAACATTTGCGGCATCGGTTTATGATTAAAAATCGTTTCGCGGTACTTTTCAAGATGCTCCGGAGGTGTCGATATTTCAAAGTCCTGACGCTCGCCTGATGCGATCTTCATCGCCATTTCGAAATGCTCTACCATATGCTGTGGCGTCATCATTCCCCATGTCGGATGATGATTTTCGGTCAGCCTGTTTAAAAACTGCTCAATGTTGCTTCGGTCGATTTGTACAAATGGACTCTTTTTCTGCACCATCGTAAGGATAGTCGCAACTGCTACAAGTTCGTCGGTTTGATCGAAAACCTCAACAAACCATTTTACGATTCCCGACGGCAATTCTTCACCTCGTGAATCACGTTCGACTTTCTGCTTGCAGGTAAGTCTGACGTAAATCGTATCGTTATGATAAATTGGGCGAAGGAAACGGCATTCTTCAAGACCGTAGTTCGCCGCGACCGGGCCTTTATTAGGATATACAAAAAGTCCGGCTGCAGCGGCAAGAATAAAGTATCCATGCGCCGTGCGTTTTTCGAAAATGCTTCCTTTAAGCGATGTGATATCGGTATGTGCGTAAAAATGATCCCAGGTCACATTTGCGAAGTTGATGATGTCGGTATCGGTAACCGTGCGGTTGTGCGTGCGCAGCGACATTCCCGACTGAATATCATCCCAATAATATTTGAATGGATGTTCCGGCGAATCTTTATAAGCTGACCGCGCCTGAAAAATTCCGGTTATTTCCGTCAAAGTTGTCGGTGAACCCTGAATTGCGCAACGCTGCATATAATGCCTGATTCCGCGAACGCCGCCCATTTCCTCACCGCCGCCGGCACGCCCCGGTCCGCCATGTATCAATTGCGGAAGTGGGGAACCGTGACCTGTACTTTGCTTTGCGTTCTCACGGTTCAGAACGAGGATCCGGCCATGGTGCGTTGCCGCTCCAACTACATATTCCTTGGCTATCTGGTCATTATTTGTAACGATCGATGACACAAGCGATCCTTTGCCCATTCGCGAAAGCTCAATGGCTTCATCGATATTTTTATACGGCATTAACGTTGCGACGGGGCCAAAAGCTTCCGTTTCGTGAACCGCAATATTATCGAACGGATGATCTTCACGGAACAGCACCGGACGGATAAAAGCACCTTTTGACACGTTTTCTCCGACAGCTTGAGCTTTATCGTAACTACCATAAACAATCTGGGCAGTTTTATTGATTTCTTTTGCCCGCGCATGAACTTCTTCGACCTGTTCGTTGCTGACGAGCGCGCCCATTCTTGTTTCTTTCAGGCGTGGATCGCCAATGGTCACTTTATCGAGCGCTTTTCCGAGTGCGATCTGTACATCTTCGATGAGATTATCGGGAACGAATATTCGGCGGATCGCGGTACATTTTTGTCCGCATTTAACCGTCATTTCGCTTCTGACCTGGTTCACGAAGAGGTCGAATTCAGGAGTTCCCGGAACGGCATCTTCACCGAGGATCGAGCAATTAAGTGAATCGGCTTCGAGATTGAACGGTACCGATTCGGATATGATTTTCGGATGTGCTTTCAGCATTCTGCCTGTCGATGCAGATCCGGTAAAGGTTACCACATCCTGAGATTCCACGAAGTCGAGCATTTTGCCTGCCGAACCGCTGATCAGCTGCAGCGCGCCATCGGGAAGTATTTTTGAATCGACAATCACTTTTACAACGGCTTCAGTCAAGTAGGAAGTCGATGTTGCAGGTTTGACAACCGCCGCCATTCCCGCCATCCAATTGACTGCGCATTTTTCAAGCATTCCCCAGATCGGGAAATTGTACGCGTTGATATGTACAGCAACGCCACGTTTCGGCACAAGGATATGATGTGCCATGAAGCGGCCGCCACGCGAAAGGTCGATCGGTTCGCCTTCAACATCGTATGGCTGATTTGGGAACAACTTTCTGAGCGAAGCATTCGCAAACAGATTTCCGAATCCGCCTTCAATATCGATCCATGAATCGACGCGGGTGGCGCCTGTCCGATAACTGATCTCGTAAAACTGTTCTTTCTTTTTCGTCAGGTGAAGCGCCAGCTTTTTGATCATGTTTCCACGTTCCTGGAACGTCATCTTGCGAAGCTTTTCACCACCGGTCGTACGTCCGTAATGAAGGATTTCCTCAAAGTCCAGCCCTTCGGTTCCGGCATGTCCAATCAACTCACCGGTTACCGAGTCGAACAATGCTGTTCCCTCGCCTTTGCCTTCGGTCCAATGTCCGTTTACGTAGTTTAATATTTTCATTTTTCGATTATTCGATTCTTTATGACTTTAGACTTTATGACTTTATGACTTTACGTCTTCAGCATTCTCAATCACCATCGCATAACCTTGCCCGACACCGATACACATCGTAACCAAGGCATATCTTTTTCCTGTCAGTTTTAATTCCAAGGCTGCGGAGAATGCGATCCTTGCGCCTGAAACTCCAAGTGGATGTCCCAGTGCGATGGCGCCGCCATTCGGATTGATCCGCGGATCGTCGTCATTTAATCCCCACGCCCGAATGCAGGCCAATGCCTGAGCCGCGAATGCTTCGTTCAGTTCGATGATATCCATGTCGGCAATCGTCAATCCGGCTTTTGCCAACGCTTTGTTTGCAGCTTCTACCGGACCTATTCCCATGATTCTTGGTTCAGACCCTACAACTGCAGAACTCACAATCCGCGCAAGTGGAGATAGATTATATTTGGCAACGGCTTCTTCCGATGCGATCAAAGTTGCGGCTGCGCCATCGTTCAATCCCGATGAATTTCCGGCCGTGACACTTCCTTCTTTTTTAAATGCAGCACGAAGTTTTGCCAGGCCTTCCATCGTGGTTGCCGGCTTGATGAATTCGTCATCATTAAATTTAATCGGATCACCTTTTCGCTGTGGAATTTCGACGGGAACGATCTCTTTTGCCAGTCGCCCCGACTGTTGTGCTTTCGCAGCTTTCAACTGACTGTTCAACGCAAACCTGTCCTGGTCTACCCTGCTGATATGGTATTTTACCACCAGATTTTCAGCGGTTTCACCCATGGCATCGGTTCCGTACATTTCCTTCATCTTTGGGTTAACGAATCGCCATCCAAAAGATGAGTCATACATTTTGGAATCGGTTCCGTAAGCTGATGACGGTTTCGAAACGACCAACGGTCCGCGCGTCATATTTTCCACGCCTCCCGCGATGAATAGATGTCCGTCGCCGGCCTTGATCGCACGGTTTGCGTGAACAACTGCCGACAATCCGGAACTGCAAAGCCTGTTAACGGTTTCGCCCGGCACGGTGGTTGGCAATCCGGCCAGAAGAAGTGACATTCTTGCAACGTTGCGATTGTCTTCGCCTGCCTGATTTGCGCATCCCAGAATAACATCGTCGTAAGCTTCCATTGGAATTTCCGGATGTTTTTCGACGAGTGATTTGATGACGATGGCACCAAGGTCATCGGCGCGAACCGCGGAAAGTGTCCCCTGATAATTGCCGATCGGTGTTCGGATGCCGTCTATAATATATGAATGCATTTAATTAATAGTTAATAATGAATAATGGAGCTGCACTTCCCTCTAAAATCTATAATTCGAAATTTAAAATATCTCCCAGTTTTTGTCGCTTCGATAAACTGTGCCTTTGAAAAGCGCGACAACCTTTTCTTCTTTCTTTATTTCGACGGTGTAAAAACCGAATTTGTTCTTTATCGCATTTTCTATCGCAGTTGCGACGATTTGGTCGCCATCACGCAATGGTTCGATGTGATTGATAGCCGTATCGATGCTCATACTTTGTCTGCCATGTGAATTCGATGCGAACGCAAGTGCAGAATCGGCCAGCGAATATGTAATTCCGCCATGCGCTATTCCAAATCCGTTGGTCATTTCTTTGCGGATCGTCATCGACAAAATGCATTTCCCTGCGGAAATTTCTTCGACTGTGATTCCGAGCCATTGGCTGAACGCATCGTTATCGAACATTTTGGCAACGATGTCACGCGGCTCCATTAAAAAAACGTTTTGTTTTCACGCGACATTTTCCGGAGCAGCGGGCTGCAGCGATATCTGTCTTCGTGATATTCATCGTATAATTCATCAAGCTTCTGAACGCACCAGTCGATTCCTTTTTCATCAGCCCATACCAGCAGGCCTTTCGGATAATTGACTCCCTTTGTCATCGCAACGTCTATGTCGGTTGCTGATGCAACGTTCAAATGCAATGCATCCGCGGCTTCATTGATCAGCATCGATAAAATGCGGTCGAATATATATCGGTTCAAAACTTCATCACTTGAAGGAATTTGATCTTGTTCCTGCAAATAATCATAATATCCGCGGCCGGATTTCCTGCCTAAATATCCTGCCTCGGTAAGGCGCTTTTGTGTGAACGACGGTTTGTATCTCGGATCGTAATAAAAGGCTGCAAAAACGCTTTCAGTAACGGCGTAGTTGACATCGTTACCGATAAAATCCATCAGTTCAAATGGTCCCATCCGGAATCCACCCAAAGATTTCATAGCGTGATCGATGGTGGCAAAATCCGCAAGTCCTTCTTCATAGATCCGCAGCGCTTCACCGTAAAATGGCCGAGCGACACGATTGACGATAAATCCCGGAGTATCTTTCGCCAATACAGGCAGTTTTTTCCAACCTTTGATGATCTGCAATGTATTTTCAATAACATCTTCTGATGTCTGAACAGCCGGAATTATTTCAACCAACTGCATCAGTGGCGCGGGATTGAAAAAATGGATCCCGATCACACGCTCAGGATTTTTGCAAGCCGATGCGATGGATGCGATCGACAATGACGATGTATTTGACGCTAAAATCGCGCGATCCGACAGCATATTTTCAAGCTGCCGGAATAATGTGCGTTTGACATCGATATTTTCTACGATCGCTTCGATGACAAGATCGGCACCGGTCAAAGTATTGAGTGAGTCAACATATTCAATATTTCCTGCAATGCGTTCTTTCTCCGATGGATCGATCTTGCCTTTTTCAATCAGTTTTGTCAACGTCGACTCAAGGCTCGATTTGCTTTTCGCAAGCGCAGCAGAATTTGTGTCGTACAACAAAACCTGCGACCCTGCCGTAGCTGCGACCTGCGCGATCCCGCTTCCCATTGTACCCGAACCTATGACCGCTGTTATCATTTAATTTCCTTTGAATTCTGGTCTTCTCTTTTCTACGAAAGCTGCCACGCCTTCGCGATAGTCATTCGATGAACTCGCGTCGATCTGCAGATCGCTTTCCAGCGCCAATTGTTCTTCGAGATTATTGATCATCGAACGATTCAGCAATTTTTTTGTCAGCGCAAGCGCATGCGTAGGCATTTCGGACAACGTCTGCGCTAGTTTATGTACTTCCTCTTCAAAAAATGCGACAGGAAAAAATTTATAGATCATTCCCATATTGAAAGCTTCCTGCGCAGAAATTTTATCTCCCAGCATCATCAATGCAGATGCCTTTTGGAAACCGATCAGGCGCGGAAGAAAAAAGGTTCCGGCGCTGTCGGGAATCAATCCGATCTTGCTGAATGCCTGGATGAAACTCGCAGATTCGGACGCAACGACAATATCACAAGCCAAAGCAATGTTTGCTCCTGCGCCTGCTGCAACGCCATTGACGGCCGCCAGAATCGGTTTTTCGACAGATCTTATGCGTGTGATGATCGGGTTGTAATGTTCTTCGAGGATCTTACGAAAACCCGGATTCAGTTCTGGCGTTGTAACTTCTTTCAAATCCTGTCCGGCACAAAAAGCCTTGCCTTCGCCTGTAATGACAATCGCGCGGACATCATCATCCTTTGCAAAATCGTCCAAAATATCTTGCAGCCTCAATGCCATTTCACGGTTAAAGCTGTTGAATACATCAGGCCTGTTAAGCGTGATAAATCCTATTTTGTTGTCCTTTTTAGATAAAATCGAATCCATTACTTTAAACATTTGAAATAATCGAACGGCTCGAGACAGTCGCTGCATCGGAACATGGCTTTGCATGCTGTGGATGCGAATTGACTGACGAGCGTCGTGTTTTTTGATCCGCATTGCGGACATCTGACTAATTTTTTATTACCGAGCAGCGCTTCTTTGTCTGATGTTGCGTCAAGCGGCGAAGCGATACCATATTTTTCAAGGGCTTCGCGTCCGGTGGATGTTATCCAATCTGTCGTCCACGCGGGTGATAATACAAGGTTTACTTTTGCTTCAATCCCGAATTTCTTCAATTCCGCTTTGATATCATCTCCAATTACATCCATTGCCGGACATCCGCTGTACGTTGGCGTGATCTCAATTTCCGCACTTTCATCAGACGTTAAAACGGCAGAACGCACAACGCCAAGATCCATGATCGACAAGACAGGAATTTCCGGATCGGAAACGTTTTTCAACAGTTCCGCCAGACGTTCGTCGATATGTGCCTTAGCTGTCGTCATTACCACGTCATATTTGGATAAGTTCGCTGCATATACTGCAAATCGGCCAACAGATAACCCATATGTTCGCTGTGGATTCCGTCTTTGCCGCCTTTTTTGAAATATGTCGAATCAGGAACTGTCAATGTCGATTCACGCAATACTTCGCTTATTACCGAATAATAATCCGCCCTGAACCCATTCGTATCGACGCCGATTCCTTCCGAAATCATTTCTTGATCACTTTGTGTTTGATAAAATAATTCATCAGTATAGAGAAAGAGATCATTGACCGCAGTTTGAATCCGCCTGCGGCTTTCCTCGGAACCATCACCCAGACGACGGATCCAATCGGATGAAAATCTTTTGTGATAGCTGACTTCCTTGACCGCTTTGCTCGCAATTGCAGCTAATGTCGGATCATTACTGTGTTGCAATTTTTCGAGAAACATCAAATGATAGACATCATAGAAAAAGTGACGGGCGATCGTATATGCAAAATCACGGTTTGGCTGTTCAGCGAGCAATACGTTTTTATATTCCCGCTCGGTGCGAAGGAATGCAACCGTGTCTTCCGTAGCATTATCGCCTAACAATGTCGCAGCATACTGATAATAACTTCGCGTTTGTCCCAGCAAATCGAGTGAAATGTTGGTCAGAGCGATATCCGTTTCCAGACTTGGCCCGTGACCGCACAATTCGCCTAAACGCTGACCTAAAACGAGGCAGTTATCGGCAATTCCGTAAATATATTGAATCAGGTTTTCGCGCATTTTACATGTGTTTCAATTCGTCGGGGAGATTGTAAAAGGTCGGATGGCGATACGCCTTGTCTTTCGCAGGCTCGAACAATTCACCGCTGTCTTCCGGATTTGATGCTGTGATCGCTGCCGAAGGAACAACCCAAATGCTCACGCCTTCATTGCGCCGCGTGTAAACATCACGTGCATTTTCGAGCGCCATCGTCGCATCTGTTGCATGAAGGCTGCCGCAGTGCCGATGCTCAAGTCCGTTTTTACTTCTCACGAAAACTTCCCAAAGAGGCCAGTTTTTCATATTCTGAATTTTGAATTATAAAAGTTGAATTAAACAGCTTGTGAAAGTTCCTGATTTGAATGCTTTTCCGCATATGCCATAGCGGCATCGCGAACCCATTTTCCGTTATCCCAGGCATTTTTGCGTGCTGAAAGACGTTCGTGGTTACACGGTCCGAATCCTTTTACTACCTGCCAAAATTCATCCCAGTTGATCGTTCCGAAATCGTAATGTTTGGTTTCTTCGTTCCATTTCAGATCAGGATCCGGAATCGTCAGCCCGATCAATTCGGCCTGTGGAACGGTCTGATCTATAAACTGCTGACGAAGCTCATCGTTGGTTTTGCGTTTAAGTTTCCACTTCATCGATTGCTCGGTGTGGACGGATTCCGCATCGGTCGGCCCAAGCATCATGAGTGACGGCCACCACCAGCGGTTCAATGCGTCCTGCGCCATTTCCTTTTGTTCGGGAGTTCCTTTTGCAAGTGTCATCATGATCTCGAATCCTTGCCTCTGATGGAAACTTTCTTCCTTGCAGACACGAACCATCGCGCGTGCGTACGGTCCGAATGATGTATTCGTAAGCGGAACCTGATTGATGATCGCCGCACCGTCGACAAGCCATCCTATCGCGCCCATATCGGCCCACGTGACTGTCGGATAATTGAAAATGCTGGAATATTTTGCTTCCCCGGAATGAAGCTGTTCATATAATTCATCGCGTGAAATCCCTAAAGTTTCACACGCCGAATACAGATACAATCCATGACCTGCTTCATCCTGGACTTTCGCAAGAAGCGCGACTTTCCTGCGAAGCGATGGCGCGCGTGTGATCCAATTTCCTTCGGGCAGCATGCCGATAATTTCCGAATGCGCGTGTTGGGATATTTGGCGGATGTGCGTTTTGCGATACTTCTCCGGCATCCAGTCTTTTGGTTCGATCTTTTCGTCGTTGGCGATGCGCCTTTCGAAAAGTTCTTCGAGATTTTTTATTTCGTGATCAGACATCTTGTAGATTGTTAGATTCTAGAATTCAGATTATTAATTAGGAATCGAAGTCGACTACGACTTTTGACGAAGTCGGAACGGCCTGGCAGCTTAAAATATAATTCCTGCTCACGTCGCTTTCATCGAGTGCATAATTGACTTTCATTTCCACTGTTCCTTCGACGACTTTGCATCGGCACGTACTGCAGACACCACCTTTGCAGGCGAAAGGCAGATCGGCACCGGCTGCGAGCGCTCCGTCGAGAATGTTATCGTATTCGTCTTCCATAATAAAATGGAATTCCTTGCCGCCGTCGATGATGGTCACATCCGTACCTTCGACTTTCTTCTCCAAAATTTTGCTGACGCGCTGTTTATCTTCTTCGGATATTCCGCTCGTAAACAATTCAAAATGTACTTTTTCACGGGCGAGCCCGGCTTCGGTCATTGCATCTCGCACGAGATAGATCATTTCTTCCGGACCGCATACAAAACAGTCATCTACGGAAGGCACATCGATGATGCGGCTCGTGAGCATTTTAAGCTTTTCGCGATCGAAACGTCCATTTAATAATGGGATGTCCCGCTTTTCCTTCGTCAGAAAATGAAAAACTTCAAAACGACCGAAATATTTATTCTTTAAAAGTTCAATCTCTTCCTTAAAGATGATCGATTTGACGCTTCTATTGACATAAAACAACTGGAATACCGTATTGGGCTCCAATGCAAGATGTGTTTTTATGATCGATAAAATCGGTGTGATTCCGCTGCCGGCTGCAAATGCAACAAAATACTTCGGCTCATCGGGGCTGACCGGTTTGAAAAAAACACCGTTCGGCGCCATAATGTCGATCATATCGCCTTTCTTCAAAGATTCGTTGACGAAAGTTGAGAACATTCCGCCATTGATCTTCTTCACAGCAACCTTCCAAATGCCTTCAAGCGGACTGGAACACAATGAATAAGAACGTCTGACTTCGATGCCATCGATGTTTGTGCGCAGCGTCAAATGCTGGCCATGACTGTATTTAAAATCCTGTTTGAGTTCTTCGGGAATATCAAGCGAAACAACGGAGCAATCTTTTGTTTCCTTGTAAATATCCAAAACCCTAACACTTTGAAACTTTGCCATTTACTTCGTAAAAATTAGACTAACAGTTGTTAGTTTACTATGCAAATTTAAGGAATATATTTATGCGAAGGTGTTAAATAATCCCGTGAAGAAGGATTTTCTCAAGGTTGGAATTCAGATTTGAAGCCGTAAATCCGGGCTTGCGACCGTACCATAAATATAGCGTGCGCAAAGTCGATAAAATTGAGAAAATGATAATTTCCTGGTTGTGATTTCTGATCTCATTGTCGGCAATGCCCGTACGGATGATGCTTCGGAATTTTTCTTCGTATTCCTCGCGCATCTGCAAAAAGTATTCGAGCTGCGGCTTGTCGAGATGCATCCAGTCGTTGTTTAGCGACGCAAGCGCATCGGGATTCCTGACAGTAATGTCGACATGAAGTTTTATGACCTGCTTCAATTTATCGACAGCAGAAATATCAGAATTGACGATCTCCGTAATTGTTCCGGTGTATTCCTCGGCGATCGAGATGATCATCAGTGATAAAATTTCCTGTTTGGACCGGATGTGATTATAAAGGCTCGCCGCCTTGATGTCCATCGCCTGCGCAATGTCGCGCATCGTTACAGCACTGTAGCCGCGCTCGCGAAACAATGTCGCGGAAATGTTGACGATTTCGGATTTGCGGTCGGGTTTCAATTTAATGGAGCAATTTAGAAATGTAGCAATGAAACAATTGATTTGAAGATTGTAAATGTAGCAATGTACCAATTTAGAAATTTAGAAATGTGTAAACCCTAAATTGCTATATTTTTTAATTGTTACATTGATATATTGCTACGTTGTTACATTGCTAAATTAATTTATTACTCTTCGCCTTCTCAATCGCCTCAATTTTATTATGCACTTGAAGTTTTGAGTAGATATTTTCGATGTGTTTGCGAATGGTTCCGACCGATAAAAAAAGATTTTCTGCGATGGAATTATATTTCAATCCTTTGCTAAGCTGTTCCAAAACTTCGATTTCACGCGCGGAAAGATTAATGGCTTCTTGCGAAGCATTGCCAAAATCAACCGGATTCCTGAAAAGCTTGAGCGTTTTCATGGCTATCGAAGGCGTCATTGTCGCGCCGCCGTTCATCGTTTCCAGAATACCCTGATGAAGGTCTTTCGGATTGACTTCCTTCAACAAATAACCATCGGCACCGGCTTTGATCGACCTGAAAATATTTTCGTCGTTATCAAAGACCGTCAGCATGATAATTTTGATATGCGGATATTTCTGCTTGACCGCGGCTGTAGCTTCTATTCCATTCATCCGCGGCATTTCGATATCCATCAAAATCAGATCGACAGTGCTTCGCGCTTCAAGTTTTTCAAGCAGATCCTGACCATCACTCGCGGTGAAGCGGCAGTTAAGATCCTCGAAAAACGACAGCTTTTCGGAAATCGCCTTTATCAAAAAAACATTATCATCTGCAATTGCAAGCTTTATAGGCATCATATTCTAGCTTTTTACCAATCGATGTAGATCCAAAGTTATCCTTGTCCCGCGACCGTTGCCGGAATCGATTGAAATATTTCCGCCAATATCGCCGATGCGTTTTTCCATGTTCGACAATCCATTGCCTCGCTGCACATTTTTCTGATCGAAGCCCGAACCGTTATCGTCGATGACAATCCGTACATCTTCACCTTGCTTGCTAATGTAAATGCCTATTTCGGACGCGCCGGAATATTTGAGTGCATTATTGATTGCTTCCTGGATCGTTCGATGGATATTCATGCCGACGATCGATGTCAGTTTTACATTTCCCAATTCAGGATCAACAGTAAACGAAAAGCGGATGTCGCCTTTCGCCTCACGTGCTTTTTCGATGAAATTCAGAAGCCTCGCCTGAAGGTCGTCGAAAGAAATTTCATTGTTATTCATTGCCCAGATCGTATCGCGAAGTTCAACTATCGTTTCCTGCGCAAAATTGCTGATCCCGAAAAGTTTACTTCCAAGTTTGGTGTTTCCGATATCGAACGCATACTTTAAATTATCCACTGACGAAATGATAAATGTAAGCTGCGACCCTATGTTGTCGTGCAGATCGCGTGAAATCTGCAGGCGTTGTTCCTGTAATTTGTTCTGCGTTTCAATCTGCGAAATCGCGGTTTTGAGATCGTGTTCTTGCGCTTGCTGCCGGTTGCGCATTTTTTGCTGCCGAAAAAGAAGCCATCCGATGACAGCCAAAGCAACTGAAATGAGCGCCAGTCCAATAAATTGAATGTTTTTCTTCTTTATTTCATCATTCCTTCGGACAATTTCGGCCTTCGACCGCAGAATTTCCTTTTCCTTTTTTTCTGTCTGATACTTCGCTTCAAGATCCGCAAAGGTCTTGGCACGTTCAACGTCAAACACCGAATCGCGCAATTTCAGGTACTCATCCTGAAAAGCAAATGCCTTTTCCAGATTTTTTCGCTGTTTATTAAAGAGATATTGCTGATGGTAATAATCGCGAAGCTTTTCAATGCTCTTGCTCTTTAAAGCGGAATCGAACGCCAACTTAAAATATTTTTCAGCCTGATCATCGTTGTTTAAATGAAAAGCGATCGTCGCGAGATTCGTATAGTTCGTGGCAATTTCGTAGTAATAAAACTGACTCTCTTTCTCATTTCCATAAGGTGCGACCGCAAGTGCTTTCTCTACCCATTTTTTTGCCTGCAAATATTTTTTCTGCTTAAGCAGCGTATTGCCGATGTTGTTGTAAACCATCCCAAGCAGAACCGTATCCTTTCCCTTGACCAGGGAAATCGATTTATAATGATACGCAAGTGCGCTGTCGGGTTTGTTCCAATCATCAAAATTTATGGCGATTGCATTGTTTGCGCCGACTGCCGCCAGAGGATCGTATTTTTTATCCGACATGATCGTTGCGAGCGCTTTCTTTCCATACATGACGCCGCGCGAATAGTCTTCGAAATCGTGGTATGCGACGGCAATGCTTCGTGCGAAATTTGCAGTCCAATACTTATTTTTTATTTGCTCGGCAACACGCAGACCTTCAAGGTTCCATGCGATGGCTTTCTCATAATTTCCCGTTGGAAGAAAAATTTTCGCGCAATTATTATAAACGTAAAAGAGTTTGTCGTAATCCTTTAGTTTTTTGAATTTCGGAATTGCTTTTTTACCATAATAAACAGCGCTGTCTCGGCTTCCGAAATCGGCATGCCATGCATTCTTGCAGAAATAATATTCGCCGACATCGGCTTCGGTTTTCAGATTCCGTTTCGCTTTCTTAAAATAAAATTCTGATGAATCTTTGCTGGTGAACGCTTTTACCAATAAATCGTGTACGTTCTGCGAAGTGGCAGCAGTAAAACATAAAACCGAAAAGAATAGAAGTAAACGTTTGATCATTTTTTGCGCGATTGCGTCAAATCTATAAAAATCCTTTAACCGATGAGATTATTTTTATGAAGTGTCGAAATAAAGTCTGATTGCGCGGCAAGTAATTCCATATCCATTTTAGTCCTGGACTCGCGCATGTTTTTTTGAAGTTCGTCGGATAACACAAGCTGCATCAATTGCTTTTGATGGGTTTCATTAAGCAGGACAATGGTTTTTTTAAGATTGCCGACCTGAGTTTTGTGGGCGTTGCGCGATTGCCCGAAACTGATGCTGATGTATATGATCGCAAGGCATAAAATGATAATGATCGAAACAAGAATGTATGTCATTTTCTTTGACGTTAGCATAGTAAACAGATTTGGGATTGGGAAAAAAAGGGCTGCGAAATTAAATCCACAGCCCCAAAACAACTAATTCTGAAATATCAATGATCAGTCACATATACGATGAAAAAGAAAACAGGGTTTTCAAAAAGATCCTGCCTTTTATCTCAGCTTAATTATTCATAAAAACACCGCGGAAGGAGCCTTCGGTAATGGTCCTTGTCTGGGAACAATCTTCATCATTTTTCGCGGTAAGGCTGAAAGTACCTTCAACTTTTTCGTCATCGATATGTGTGATGTTTACAGTTCCGGTCGCTCCTGCGCAATTGCTGTTGTCGTAGCTCACCTGGTTTTCAACATAAGCGACGGTACTGTTGCTGTCCGGCCCGATTGAATACTCGCCTTCAGCATTGATTCCCAGCAAATTGATCGACCACGCTTTTGTGCCCATTTGATCAATTGAACCACCGATCATGATCAAACGCCCGTCACCGGTTCCGTTTGTGATCGCTGTCGCTACCGAGATTCCCTGAATGCGGTAAGTTTCATTCATTGTACCGCCAACTTTGGCTTTTACGTAAGTTCCGCCTGGAGTTGATCCGCCGCCGTTTCCGCCATCGTCATCGCTGCTGCAAGACATTACGGCTACCGCCATCGCGAGCATAAAAAATTTGCTGATTGTTTTAAGGGTTTTCATAAAAAACTGTTAAGGGTTACTAATGAGCCAAAAGTAGGCCTACCCAAAAGCAGCGGCAATACGCATTTCTACGTATTTTGATCGAAGCGGAAACTTGGAAATCTCTTCTGAAGCGCATCAATTTTTTTATTGAGATCTTCAAGAAACTGGCGATGCGAGTTCGTTTCCGGATTAAAAGGTTTGTGTGCGAGCGATTTTGATACGGAATCAACTTCCTTCATTATCGGATAACTATCTTCGGAAATCCAGGATTCGGTGAATCGCTGCCAGATATAATCAATGGCCGCACGTGAAGGATGAATCATATCATCAGCATAAAAACGGTAATCGCGCAATTCATCCATCATAATCTCAAAAGACGGAAAATAATGGACGTCTTCTTTATTTTGAATGGCGTCATGCATACCTGCTAACAAATTCGATTTGCTTCGCTGATTTTCTATAAAACCGTCCTTGATATGGCGCACAGGCGAAATAGTAAATATGATTGCGGTCGTCCGGTTTATTCCGCGAATGATCTCGATGATGCGTGAAGTAGACTCTCGTATGGAATCACATGACAGAAGCTCTTTTGAAAAATCCTTCTGTGATACTTTATGGCAATTGGCTACGACCCGCTGTGAGGACAGATGGCGGTAGATCCATGCCGTGCCGTACGTAACAATGATGTGCGACGCGCGCTGCATTTGCTGTCGCGATCTTTCCATTGCGGCGTTCAAAGACCCGACAATTTCGTCCTGATGCATCCGGCTCAGGTCGGAATGTGCATCAAAACTGTGGTAAAGTTCGTTGTGGAAGAAAGTATCGGCAGCCGAAAAACGCCGTTCGCCGGCAACATCCCGGAAAAAATTGCAAATCGCTTCCGGGTGAAATAGAATGCCCGTCGGATTGACGACATTGGCGAACTTAAAATGCGACAACCGCTCCGCCATATTAACTGCAAAGCAGGAACCGACTGAAAAAACCAGCGACGAATAACCAATCGGGTCATCGCTTTTGGGGATTGGTATTTTGGTGCGGAATTCCATCCGGCAAAGGAAATAAAAAACCCCGAATTGCCCGGGCCGTTTTTACAGGTTGATTGACGTTAATGAAAAGTTCTAACCCACAAACCTTTCCGCATCTTTCAAAGCAGCGTCGATCCCGTAGATATCTTTTCCTCCTGCAGTTGCAAAAAATGGCTGTCCGCCGCCGCCGCCCTGAATATGTTTGCCCAGTTCGCGAACGACGTTTCCGGCATTCAGGTTTCGTTCAGAAACAAGTTCTTTTGAAATATAACAAGTGATCATTGGCTTTCCATCGGTAACGGTTGCGATAACCAGGAAAACGTTCGTTCCAAGATTTCCGAGTTCATACGCAAGGTCTTTTGCGCCCGAAGCATCAAGGTCGACCTGCGCAGCAAGAAATTTCACACCATTGATTTCCCGGATCTGCGATGCAAGTTCGCCCTTCATGTTTTTGGCCTTGTCTTTTAAAAGCGTTTCCAATTGCTTCTTCAATTTCGCATTTTCGTCCTGAAGCGACGTGACTGCCTTGATCGTGTCCTGCGGATTTTTCAGGATCGACTTTATTTCGTCGAGCGCTTTTTCCTGTGATGCAAAATGTTCCTTTACAGCATTTCCTGTAATTGCTTCGATTCGACGAATTCCTGCAGCTACAGCGCTTTCGCTAACAATTTTAAAATGCCAGATATCAGCAGTGTTCTGCACATGAATCCCACCGCACAATTCCATGCTTTCCCCAAACTTAATTGCACGAACGGTATCGCCATATTTTTCACCGAACAATGCCATGGCGCCTTCCTCAATGGCCTGCTGATATGGAATGCTTCGTCGCTCAACCAGTGGCAGCTGTTCGAAAATCATGCGGTTTACGATCTGCTCGACCTGTAAAATCTCATCGTTGGTCATTTTGGAAAAATGAGAGAAGTCGAAACGCAGATAATCCGGTGCTACCAGCGATCCTTTTTGTTCTACATGTTTTCCCAAAACCTGGCGAAGCGCGAGATGCATCAAATGTGTCGCGGAATGATTTCCGGCACAACGACTGCGTAAATCTTTATCTACTTTGGCAATGAATGTCGCATCTGGATTTTTAGGAAGCGACTTTGCGAAATGTATGATCAGGTTGTTTTCCTTTTTTGTATCGATGATTTCGATTGATTCGTTCGCGTTTGACAAGGTTCCCTTATCGCCTATCTGGCCGCCGCCTTCAGGATAAAATGGCGTATGATCGAGAACGATCTGGTAAAGCTTGCCCTCTTTTTTGGAATCGACGACGCGGTATCGCATGATCTTGACCTCATTGACCAACAAGTCATAGCCGACGAATGGTTCGGATGAAGTTTCGCCCAAAATAGTCCAGTCGCCTGTAGAAACTTCCGATGCCGCGCGCGAACGTGTTTTCTGCTCCAGCATCGCAGCTTCAAATCCTTCTTCGTCGAGTGACAATCCGCGTTCACGAAGTATCAGCGCGGTGAGATCGATCGGGAAACCGAAGGTATCGTAAAGTTCAAATGCCTTTTGGCCTGAAACGGTATCGCCTTTTGTGGACGTGATGACATTTTCAAGAAGCTGCAATCCCTGGTCGAGCGTTCGCAGGAATGAGACTTCTTCTTCCTTGATCACGTTGGTGACGAGTTTTTGCTGCGATCGTATCTCGGGAAACTGCGATCCCATCTGGTCGCTCAATGTTTCGACGAGTTGATGGATGAAAGCTTCCTTTGTGTTGAGGAATGTAAATCCGTAGCGGATCGCGCGGCGTAAAATACGGCGAATCACATAACCTGCTCCAGTATTTGACGGAAGCTGACCGTCGGCGATGGCAAATGCGACAGCGCGGATGTGATCGGCGATGACGCGGATCGCAATGTTGGTCTTTTCTTGCGATTCGCTTTCGGCGGACATGGTATATGTGGATCCGGTGACCGATTCAATTTTTTTGATGAGCGGCGTAAAAACGTCGGTGTCGTAATTTGATCGAACGCCCTGAAGAACCATGCAAAGGCGTTCGAAGCCCATTCCGGTATCGACATGCTGCGCCGGAAGTTTTTCGAGCGATCCGTCGGCTTTGCGGTTGAACTCCATAAAAACGTTGTTCCAAATTTCGACGACATGCGGATGATCGGCGTTGACGAGTTGCTTTCCGGAGACTTTTGCCTTTTCTTCGGCGGTGCGGATATCGACGTGGATCTCTGAGCAAGGTCCGCACGGGCCTTGATCGCCCATTTCCCAAAAGTTATCCTTTTTGTTGCCGAGCAGGATGCGGTCTTCGGAAATCAATGTTTTCCAGATATCGTAAGCTTCCTGGTCGAATGGTACGTTTTCCTCTTTGCTGCCTTCGAAAATCGTAACGTAAAGTATGTTTTTATCTATTTTGTAGACTTCCGTCAGAAGTTCCCAAGCCCAGTGAATGGCTTCTTTCTTAAAATAATCCCCGAACGACCAGTTGCCGAGCATTTCGAACATCGTATGATGGTAAGTATCGATACCGACTTCCTCAAGATCGTTGTGTTTTCCCGACACGCGAAGGCATTTCTGCGTATCGGCGATGCGTGGCGATTTCGGCGTTCCGTTGCCCAGGAAAAACTCCTTGAACTGTGCCATGCCGGAATTGTTGAACATCAGCGTTGGATCGTCTTTGAGCACGATGGGCGCCGAGGGCACAATGAGATGGCCTTTGGATTGGAAAAAGGTTAGAAATTGGGAGCGGATGTCTTGTGAGGTCATAATTTAATGTAACAATTTAGAAATGTAGCAATGTAGCAATGCATTAAAACCGATCATTGGTACATTGATCAATCGGTACATTGTTACATTATCCTGCCCCGGATGGCAGCGGAAAGCTGCGTAAAACGACGCTCTGATTTTTCCCTGAAGGCGCAGCGACCGAAGGAAGCTCGCGGCAGCAGTTGGAAAAAGCCGGCGGCGTGAAAACGCACTTGCAGCGGACAGCCGGAAATTGGCCCATAAAAAAACAAAAAACAGCCGTGCATTATAAACTTTATTAAATTTGTCCGACTGCCGTTTTAAGGTGTGCCAAAATCCTGTTGGGCAAGCGCAAAAATAGGATAATTTAAAATAATGAAGAAGGTTAAATATTACTACGATCCGGAGAGTTTGGCGTACCGGAAAATCGTCAAGCGGAAGCGTACGAAAGTTGCTCATGTGGCGCTTTTCCTGCTGTCGTCGGCGCTTTTTGGATTGCTGGCTTTTATCATACTTCTGAATACTCCTTTTTTTGAAACTCCTAAAGATCGTTTGCTGGCGCGGGAGATCGAAAACCTGCGTTTGCGGTATGATCTTCTGAACCGGAAAATGGATCAGGTGGATGAAGTTGTAGCTGCGATTGAGGATCGTGACAATAATCTTTACAGAACTTATTTCAATGCGGCGCCGATCCCGGAAGAACAGCGGCGTGCGGGTTTTGGCGGAGTGAACCGCTATCGGGAGCTTGAGGGATTCGACAATTCGGAACTCGTGATCAATACGACGAAGCGTGTGGATGTTCTTTCCAAGCAGCTTGCGATACAATCGAGATCGCTGGATGAGATCGTCAAGCTGGCGAAGGAAAAAAGCAAACTGCTATCGGCCATTCCTGCGATCCAGCCTGTTCAGAATGAAAAGCTTCGCGCAGTTGCATCGGGCTTCGGATATCGCAGCGACCCGTTTACGAAGGTCACGAAGTTTCATCAGGGAATGGATTTTTCGGCGCGCAGCGGAACACCGATATTTGCAACCGGCGATGGCGTTGTGGCAAAGGCCGACAATACGGCATCGGGATATGGAAACCATATTGTTATAAAACACGGCTACGGATATGAAACTTTATACGGACATTTGAGCAAGTATAAAGTGCGTCGCGGCCAGAGGGTGAAACGCGGAGATGTGATCGGATACGTCGGAAGTACCGGCCGGTCAGAAGCGCCACATCTTCATTACGAAGTTCATAAAAACGGGAAAGTCGTAAACCCGCTGAATTTTTATTACGGAAACATTTCGGCTGCGGAGTATGTAGCCATCGCAAAATTAGCTAACCAGGAAAATCAATCGCTCGACTGATGCATATAGAATTATCGCCCGACAAAAGGTATTACAGCATTGGCGAATTGGCCAAGGCGTTCAATGTGAATGCATCGCTGATCAGGTTTTGGGACAAGGAATTCGACATTTTGAAGCCGAAGAAAAATGCAAAGGGCAATCGGATGTTCACGCCTGAAGATGTAAAAAATCTGCAACTGATCTTTCATTTGGTCAAGGAACGCGGCTTTACGCTGGAAGGTGCAAAAACGCATTTGAAGCAGGGACAAAAGAAGACGCTTGATAAATATGAGATCATTGCGAGGCTTGAAGCTGTGAAGGTGCAGTTGGTGAATATGAAGAATAGTCTTTGAGCGGTGAGCTGTCAGCTATTGGCCGTCAGCTTTCAGCTTTCAGTTGACAGTTGACAGTGAGAAGAAAATTAGCTGTTAGCCGTCAGCTGTCAGCAAAAAAAACAAATAACATTGAAGTTTCGAACAATCGAATATCGAACAATCTAATAATCTCACAACAAACAACTAATAACTAACAACTAATAACTAACGAAAATGAGAAAGTACTTACCATGGATTATCGTTGCAGGCATCGTTCTGATCCTTGTATTTTGGGTAATAAGTGTCCGCAACCACGCTTTACAATTAAATCAGGCAGTCGGAAAAAGCTGGGGTAATGTTGAGACTTCGTATCAGCGGCGGAATGACCTTATCGGAAATCTGGTGAATACTGTGAAAGGTGCCGCGGATTTTGAAAAAGGAACATTGACCGCAGTCATAGAAGCGCGTGCAAAAGCGACTTCGGTACAGGTCGACCCCGCGAACATCACTCCTGATCAGTTGGCTCAGTTCCAACAGGCACAGGCTGGAGTTCAATCGGCATTGTCAAGGCTACTTGTTACTGTTGAAAGATATCCTGATTTGAAGGCGAATCAAAATTTCCGCGATTTGCAAGCTGAATTGACAAGTACGGAAAACCAGGTGCTTACGGCGCGGACAAGGTATAATGAATCCGTTGAAGGTTACAATGGCTATGTATTGAAGACGCCGCAAAATCTTGTGCTTGGATCGTATCCTGAGAAACCTTATTTCAAATCTGTTGAAGGTGCTGACAGGCCTGTCGAAGTAAAATTCTAACAGATGTCTGAACCTGAAAAATTCCTGACTCCCGAAGAAGAGCTTGAAGTTGTTGAGGCGATCCGTCTTGCCGAAAAAGAAACATCGGGTGAAATCCGTGTACACATTGAAAAGAAGACGGTAAAAGATCCGTTTGAACGAGCGAAAGAAGTATTTCATCTTTTGAAAATGGATGCTACGGAGCTGAAGAATGGCGTGCTGATCTATTTAGCTGTGGATGATCATCAGTTTGTAATTTGCGGTGACAAAGGCATCAACGATGTTGTAGAGCCTGATTTCTGGGATTGCACGAAGGATATCATGGCATCGGAATTTAAGAAAGGTAATTTTAAGCAGGGATTGATCGATGGCATTACCCGCGCCGGTCAAAGGCTACAAACTTATTTTCCGGGTCGTCACGACGATACGGATGAACTCACAAATGAGATATCCAATGGCTAGAGTCAAAGGATCGCACTTACTGGCCGTAGCTTTCGTCCTCTTTCAGTTTGCAGGATTCGCGCAGTTTAAGATCCCCAAAAAACCCAGCTTTCAAACCAGCGTTTACGACGATGCAAATCTGCTTGATGAAGCGCAGGAAAAAGCACTGGAGGAAAAGCTTATTCGCTACTCCGATTCGACGACGACGCAAATCGTTGTTGTTACGACACCAACGATCGAAAACGAAAACATTGGGATCCTTGCTCCCGAATGGGCTCAAAAATGGGGTGTCGGCCAGGCTGAGGAAGATAACGGCGTATTTATTCTGCTTGCAGCGAAAGAGCGGAAGATCTGGATCGCGCCAGGTTATGGCGTTGAAGACAAGCTGATCGCTGCGACAAATAAACAGATCATAGATTATATCATCATTCCCGAATTTAAAAACGGGAATTATTATGCCGGGCTTGATAAAGGTGTCGACGAAATATTTTACGCGCTTAAGGGTAAATATAAAGGAACTCGCAAGGCCGATAACAAAAAGGATTTTCCGTTTGGTGTGATCATTTTCGTGATTATAATCATCGTTTTCCTTATCGCGCGTAACAAGCGTGGCGGCGGCGGAAACTCGGGCGGACGCGGTGGCCTTGATCTTACCGACATCATTATTCTGAGCAGCCTTGGCCGTGGCGGCGGAGGCGGCGGCGGATTATTTGGCGGTGGCGGTAGCGGTGGATTTGGCGGCGGAGGTTTCGGTGGCGGATTTGGAGGCGGAGGATTTTCGGGCGGCGGCGCGGGAGGAAGCTGGTGAGTTCCAATTGATAGTTGATAATTG
>CBDUBJ010000015.1:0-47062 GCA_965365355.1 uncultured bacterium | reverse complement strand
GATTCGCCCTTTCCAAAAATTTTTTTAAAGAAACTCATTGATTTTTATTTACCGCTAAAACACAAG
Organism: uncultured bacterium; assembly: GCA_965365355.1. Taxonomy (GTDB): domain Bacteria; phylum Bacteroidota; class Bacteroidia; order Flavobacteriales; family Flavobacteriaceae; genus Flavobacterium. Next base: position 46,996 of record CBDUBJ010000015.1, on the reverse strand, counting down.
CCGCAAAGATAAACTTTTCAACGATAAGGAATCGAACAATCAACCCCGATCAAAGCTGCGTCAATTGAGAATTGACAATTGGCAATTGATAATTGATAGTTTAAACCTAAGGCTTGATAACCTTACGACCTTATGACTTTACGACTTCTCGACCTTTCGTTTTTAGACTAAAAAAAAGCCACTTCATCAGAAGCAGCTTTTTTACAATTATTTGGTGTTGATTATTTCTTTTTCAAAAATTCGTCAACCAATTCAGGAGCCATAATGCTTTCAACGAAAGTATAGGCGCCGGTCTTAGGAGATTTCACCATTTTGATGGCTTTTGACAATCTCTTTGAAGATGTTTGTAGTGTTGCTACGGTTTTCTTTGCCATGACTCTTTATTATTTTATTTCTTTATGAACGGTTACCCTTTTCAAAACCGGGTTGAATTTCTTGATTTCAAGCCTGTCCGGCGTGTTCTTCTTGTTCTTTGTGGTAATGTAACGCGAAGTTCCCGGCATTCCAGTGCCTTTGTGCTCCGTGCACTCCAATATTACCTGTATTCTATTGCCTTTCTTTGCCATTGTAATCTATATTTTCGCAGAGCGGAATTATTTTGTTTTTTTGATCAGGCCTTCCAACTGTGCTTTTTTCATCACAGCAGTAATACCGTTTTTGTTGATCGTTTTGATCGTTGAAGCAGCTACGCGAAGCGTCACCCATCTTCCTTCTTCGGCAAGATAAAAACGCTTTTTAAGCAGGTTGACCGAAAATTTCCTTTTCGTCTTGTTCATCGCGTGCGATACGTTGTTCCCAACCATCGCTCTCTTACCTGTAAGCTCACAAACTCTTGACATTTCGCTTATTCTTTAGTCGTTATTCAAAATCAGGGTGCAAAGAAAAGAAAAAAAACCTGTTGCACAAAACATTTCTCAGACATTTTTCAAAATTTCCGCACGCAGCATTTCAAGCGCTTTGTTCGACGCCCGATCGATCACTTTTTCACGCGGCTGCCCGAGCTGGAACCGTTCTGTGACAGCGTTTTCCGAGGTAGCAACCGATATGTAAACAATTCCAACGTCAGCATCTGAATCGCCTTTTGACGGACCTGCATTTCCAGTTGTTGCGATCGCATAATCCGAATTAAAAAGTTTTCGCGCAGATCGAGCCATCGCTTCGGCAACTTCAGCACTTACAACGGAGTATTTTTCAATCAGACTTTTATCAATGTGTAAAATATCCGATTTTGAATCCGTCGCATAACAAACGGCAGCACCATTAAAATAAGAAGAGCTTCCGGCAACAGATGTAATCATCGATGCGATTTTCCCGCCTGTACAGCTTTCCGCCAGTGATAATGTTTTATTCGCCGCTTTTAGCAACTGGCCGACCGAAAACTCAATCGTTTCGTCGTCATCAAAGCCAACGATACAATCAGAAATGAGCTTTTGAAGTGAAATAATATTCTCATCGATAGCCTTCTGAAGCATTTCTTTATCCAATCCTCGAGCAGTCAGGCGCAATTTCACGCGCCCCGGACTTGGAAGGTATGCCAGTTTGATAATACCCGGAAGTTCCGCTTCCCATTGTTCAATGCGTTCCGCAAGCAGGCTCTCGCCCACGCCATACGTCAAAATTGATTTGTGGATAATAAACGGCCGGTCGAATTCACGAACTAATCTCGGAATCACTTCATTCTCTACAAGTCCTTTCATTTCGAACGGAACACCGGGAAGCGAAATAAAAACCGTTTTTCCTTTTCTGATCCACATTCCGGGCGCGGTGCCGAATTTGTTCTGCAAAACAATCGATTTAGATGGAACCAACGCCTGATCCTTATTGATCTGCGTTATCGGGCGTTTGTAAAAACCTTCGATAAGCTCTGTGACGTGCGCGAGAACTTCATCGTTTAAAACAAGCTCGTCGTCAAAATAGTCGCAAATCGTCTTTTTGGTAATGTCGTCCTTCGTTGGCCCGAGTCCGCCCGTAATGATGACCAAATCAAGCTGCCCGTCATATTTTGAAAACGTTTCCAGGATATGGCTGCGCTTATCGGAAATAGAGATCATTTCGACCGTCTCAATACCAATGGAATCGAGCCTTTTCGCTATAAATCCTGAATTCGTATCAATGGTTTGGCCTATCAGGATCTCGTCGCCGATGGTAATGATTGCTGCTTTCATAATCTATTCTTTGGCTATCTGGTATCCGGATTGGACGTCAGGCTGTGTCAGAAAATCACAACGATAATGGACTAAGGCTTTTGGAGTTCTATAAACTTCTTAACCGCTTTATGCTGCGATAATTTGTATTGGAAAATCTTCGTTCCGGGTTTCCTGTTTCTGGTAAAAATTTCCTTTGCAATGCCATTTGGAAAAATCGGACTCGTAACATGTGTGTCAAATGACGATGAAAACAAGATCAAAGGTTTGTGAAACTCAGTCCCGTTTTCAACAATGTATGTTGCCTCGCCTTTATTGAACTCCCGAGCTTCCGATTTTCGCTTATACCGCATCCCATATTGCTTGTGCGCAACATTATTGATAATCGTATCGGGTTTGGTGAATAATTCGTAGCGATCAATTTGTTTGTCGTCGAGTGGCTCGAAACGCTTCACATCTTCATGCCTGATGATGATATTCTCAGCCATGAAAAACTGGTCTTTGGCAATGACAGAATAGCCGCCAACACCTGATTCGTCCTTGAAGTGAATGTAAAAATGACGGCTGTCGCGCGAATGAAGATATGCGCTGTAGGAATTGGTCGCGGAGTTTGTAAGAATATAAATTTTGTCGGATGGCTCGCCTTCGTTCCGCGTAAACTCATACTCGATGATATGATTGAATTCGTATCGGTCTTGCTGACTAAATCCGTTACAACAAAAGAAAATTGCAAATACTGCAAAAAGTAATTTCATGGGCAATTTTTATTACCGCGCCAAATTACTAAATAAAATAGGAACTTAGAGGCCATCGCTCAAGGCTGATGGCTGACGGCTGACAGCTAACTTCACCCCAAATCAAAGTCCTTCTTAATCTCTTTCACAGCTTTCTCCACCTGCGATTCAACGCTGTCAAAGATTTCGCTGATCTCCTTGCGTTTGCCTTCGCGCTTCGTCCACGCTTCAACCTGAAGGATTTCCTCATACGCGTTATTCATCCCAAGAAGATCGAGTGTCGGCTTGATCTTGTGCGCGTAACTGTATGCAAGTTTGTGGTCTTTGGTCTTAATGCCAAGCTTGATCTGCGTAAGGTCCTGCGGAACTTCTGTGACAAAAAGAGTGATGATTTGGTTCACGAATTCCGGATCGTTATCGGACAGTGCATAAACCTTTGATAAATTATAGTGTAATGCCATTACTTTACCTGTGTTCTGAATAGTTGTTGATTTTCGATAAAACCTTCGAGCAAATCACCGGTCGAAACCGATGCGACACCTTCAGGAGTACCGGTAAAAATGAGATCGCCTGTTTTTAATGTGAAGTATTGCGAAACATGCGAAATAATTTCATCTATATTCCAAAGCATCATCGCTGAATCGCCTTCCTGTACAGCCTTTCCATTTTTACGAAGCGTAAATTTAAGGCTTTCCAAGGAATTAAAAATATTTTTCGACAAAAAGCCGCCAATCAACGCTGAACCGTCAAAAGCCTTGGATTTTTCCCATGGCAGCGATTTATCTTTCAGCTTCTGTTGAAGATCCCGCGCCGTAAAATCGATGCCCACCGTAATATCATCGTAATATTTATGCGCGAACTTTTTATCGATATATTTCCCGACTCGCGAAATTTTAACGACAAGTTCAATCTCATGATGGACATCCTGCGAGAACTCGGGAATTATAAACGGCCCTTCCTTCAGCAACGCCGTGTCGGGCTTTAAAAAAATGACGGGCTCATCCGGCCGTTCGTTATGCAGTTCCTCAATATGTTTGGCGTAATTGCGGCCAATGCAGATGATCTTCACTTAATTACTATGTATCAATTAAATTTTAATGTAGAAATGCAGTTTAATATAAGGAGCACGAAATCCTCCTTCTTGGGAGCTGCCGTCCCGCTGTTCGCTTTATCTTTTATTTGCATGCGACACGCTCGCGCAGTCGCTGCTGCATAAAAGGATACCGCTGCCATCGGGGCTAATTTTCAACTGTCGATTATTTTTGGAGCGATTATTCGACTGTTCGATATTCGATTATTCGATATTCGACTGTTCCGCTATCCACTCCTTATGACTTTATGACTTTATAACCTACTCACGCTTTCTTCAAACTGTTATTCAATTTCCTCAACTTGATCGCTGTTAAAACTTTCTTCGTATACAATGGAAAATCCGCATTCTGTATCCAGCCAAAATATCCCGGTTCGGCATCGAAAATGTGTTCCACTTTGGCGCCTTTATGTTTTCCGAAAGTAAATATCTCGTCGCCATGTTTGTCGACTGCAATGAAACCTGCAAAATCGACGCATTTCTTCCTGGTCGTAAATTCAGAGAGTGATTTCATGTCATTTTCAAGATCGGGATAACGTTCAAGCTGGGCTTTCAGTATTTCATATGTTGCCATCGTATCGGCTTCGGCGCTATGCGCATTCTCCAGTGTCTGACCGCAGTAAAACCGATAAGCTGCGCTCAAGGTACGTTCTTCTTTCTTATGGAAAATAGTTTGGATATCAACTGATACGCGGTTTTTCATATCGAAATCAAGATCAGCGCGGAGAAGTTCTTCGGCAAGTAAAGGAATATCAAACCTGTCCGAGTTAAATCCCGCCAGATCAGAGTCTTTGATCATATTATAAACCTGGTGCGAGATTTCTTTGAAAGTCGGCTCATTTGCAATCTTTTCATCTGTAATCCCATGAACCGCAGTGCATTCGGCAGGAATCGGGCGCTCCGGATTCACAAGCCACGTGCGGCTTTCCTTATTGCCATTGGGATAAACTTTGTAAATCGAAATTTCTACGATTTTATCTTTGCAAATATCTGTTCCAGTGGTTTCTAAATCAAAAAAACAGATTGGACGGTGAAGGTTGAGTTCCATTATAATGTTGTGAGCGGCAAAGATAAAGGAAGAATCCGTACCGCTATCCTGCGTATATGATTTTAACGCGCCAATTCGCATCAATCTTCCCTACTCCCATCATCCGCCATCCTGACTATCTTTGGTGAAAAAGTTCCAACCACGTTTACGAGGTCGGTTTGCGATGCCATAACTTTGTGAATGTCTTTGTAAGCCATTGGAGCTTCGTCTTTGCCCGCGCCAATCAGCGAAACACCATTCTTTTTCAAAACATCCAGCATTTCATCTCTGGAAATATTTTTAATTGCCTGCGTGCGGCTCATTTGGCGTCCTGCGCCATGTGATGCGGAATTTATCGACGACTCCTCGCCTTTTCCCCGAACCAAAAACCCGGGCGCAGTCATGCTTCCGGGAATAATTCCCATCACACCTTTACCAGCCGGAGTCGCACCTTTCCTGTGAACAATGACTTCCTCTCCGTTATGTATTTCCTTCCACGCGAAATTGTGATGGTTTTCGACCTTCGCCAGCAACTGACCACCGACAGCTTTCGTAATTTTATTGTGAATGACTTCATGACAGGCAGACGCATAATCTCCCGCGAGATTCATTGCCATCCAATATTCCTGGCCTTGCTGCGTGTGCAGATCAAGATATGCGAGGTTCGCTGCATCTTTCGGCAATCGCGTTGATTCCTTGGCTATTTTCGTATAATGACCGGCAATCGTTGCGCCCAAACCGCGTGATCCCGAATGCGTAAGCAGCGCGACATATCTTCCTTTATCTATGTTCAAGATTTCATCGCGCTCCGCAAATTCAATGATACCAAACTCAACGAAATGATTTCCGCCGCCTGAAGTTCCAAGCTGTGTCCAGGCTTTATCGTGAAGCTTTTTAACAAACGGAATCGCATTGAACTCTTTACGGTCCAAAACATCATGCTGTGCACGCTCATTTCCCGAATAACCCTGCCCGGCACCGAATTTCGTATTGGCAACCAATTCACGTTTAAATTGCGAAATGTTCCCTGCGAGATAATCCTCTGGAATGTCGAAAACCGACAATGCCATCCGGCAGCCAATGTCCACGCCGACACCGTAAGGAATTACAGCATTTTTAACCGCAAGCACACCGCCTATCGGGAGTCCGTAACCCTGATGTGCATCGGGCATTAATGCGCCGGCAACCGTGATAGGAAGCCGCATGGCGATGTCCATCTGAGAACGCGCACCTTCCTCGATGTATTGGCTTCCATATATAGCATAATCCGGAATTTCATCTTTTAATGTAAGGTACGAGTGTTTCGGCCGCAATGCCTCTTCCGCAAATTGATTCGCGAGATTTCCAAGGATTTCATCATCAAGAAAAAGCTCGGGATATTGCCGAAGTTTCTTCATAATTCGCAGAACTTCGGGTTTCGACTGGTTCTTAAACTTGGTATTCGCGATATCCAAAGCTTCGCCCATAGATGCAGATTCAGTATAACCGATCTTAATAAGATGTTTGCCGGTGATCTTATTTTTCATGGCCTTTTTACTTAAAGTTACGGAAATAAAAAAACCTCCGGAAGTACCGAAGGTTCATTTCAAATTTGATTGTGTTTTTTATTTTATGATGCGGATCGTCTTTGTTTCCTTGTCATTTGATATGTTCAAAAGATATGTTCCTTTCGCAAGTGCGTCGGGAATCATGAACGTATTTGATGATGAACCCTGACCAAATTCCATGTTCCGTGCAAAATTGTGAATCTTCCTGCCATTCATATCGAAAAGGTCAATTGACAAATTTTGTGAATTAAGCAGGTTCATATCGATATTGAATGAATTTTGGACAGGGTTCGGATAAACAAGGAACGAATTCAAAGTCATCTCATTTTCGCCAATCGCCAACTCCGAACCGGAATTGTAACGCATCAAAGCGAAATCAGGGTTATAAGAACCGCCTGTTGGTCCGGCTTCACCGCCCAGTAAAATCTTTCCGTCTGCTTGGATCGCAACCGCGTTCGCCTGGCAAGATGATGAAATCGCCGTTGTCGTCAGGCCGTTTTCACCAAAAGTCACGTCAGGTGTTCCATCTGACAGATATCTTGAAAGTGCCGCAGTTTTTCCGTCGCCGCCTTCATAAGCGCCGGCAACCAAAATTTTTCCGTCGCCTTGCATCTTAATGCATTTCGCTCTTGAACCGCCTGCGCCGAGAATCATCCCTTGCGCTCCAAAAGTCGTATCCAGCGCACCATTTGGCATCAATCGCGCAATTGCAAACGAATAATCATTTGAAAGTTGTCCCGACCAGCCTGATACAACAATTTTTTCGTCGTTTTGCATGCAGAGCGAAGTGATCTCGTCGCGCTCATCAGTATCGATTGCGACCATTCCGCCAAGTCCGAATGTAAGATCAGGCGTTCCGTTCGGAAGCAATCTGATAAGACAAAAGTCACTATGTTGCGCGTTGAATGTAGCTCCTGCAATGACGATCTTTCCGTCGGGCTGTATCGCAAGCGAATTTGCATAATCGCGCGTTCCAACTGAAGTTATGTAAACCCCATTATCCGCAAAAGTAGGATCAAGTTCTCCGTTTTCGTCAAAACGCATCACAAGAAAATCCTTGTCATTGCTGCCTGTGTAATATTTGAAACCTGCCGCGACAATTTTCCCGTCGGGCTGCATCTGCACAGCATTGATGGTTTTATTATCCATGATGATCATTCCGCCTTCACCACAATTGGTGTCGAACGAACCATCTTCATTAAATTTTACGAGAAAGAACTGGCTGTCGTTGTAGTTGTTATAAATAATGCCGGTTCCGATAATGCTGCCGTTTGGCTGAACGGCTACTGAAGTCAGCGCCATCTTTTCTTCTTCATGATCGCCAATTACTTTTCCTTCATCGCCAAAAGACAAATCAAGCGAGCCGTCGGCGTTGTAACGTGTAAGTGCAAAACGATGGTAAGATCCGTTGTTGTAGGTAGATCCGACAGCGACAATTTTGCCGTCCGGTTGTACTGCTATGGAGCGTACGGCAGACTTGTAATTGCCAAACTCAGTCGAAACCATTCCATCTCCATCAAAACTCACATCCAAGGCTCCACTTTGCGAGAACGCTGCGCTTGTAGTAGCAATCGCGGCAATAGCAATGAGTAAACTTTTCTTCATAGCATCCTCATATTAAGTTAGTATACTAAATATACTGCGAAAATATGCAGAGGATGGCTAACGATGTTTGAAAAGTCGATTAAAAGCTCCGATTCTCGTCGAACGCCTCCATATACTCCGCAACTCGCTTCACAAAGCTGCCTCCGAGAGCGCCATCGACGACCCGATGATCGTAACTGTGGGATAAAAACATCTTTTTCCTGATGCCTATAAAATCACCTTCAGGAGTTTCGATGACTGCAGGAACTTTGCGTATCGCGCCAAGTGCAAGAATTCCGACTTGCGGCTGGTTGATGATTGGCGTTCCGAATACGCTTCCGAAAGTACCAACGTTGGTTACGGTATAAGTTCCGCCCTGCGTGTCGTCCGGCTTGAGTTTACCTGCTTTTGCACGCGCACCAAGATCGTTTACGGCTTTGGCCATACCAAGAAGGTTGAGTTGGTCGGCGTTTTTGATGACCGGTACGATCAGGTTTCCGTTTGGAAGCGCTGCAGCCATTCCGAGATTTATATTCTTCTTTTTGATGATGTAATCGCCTTCGATTGAAATATTCATCATCGGGAAATCTTTCAGCGCACGCGCAACGATCTCCATGAATATCGGTGTGAACGTCAGTTTTTCGCCTTCCCGTTTTTCGAATGCATTCTTATTTTTCTCGCGCCAATCCCAGATCGCGGTCACGTCGACTTCAATAAAAGACTGTACGTGCGCGGATGTCTGCACCGATTGTACCATGTACTGCGAAATAAGCTTGCGCATACGGTCCATTTCGATGATCTCATCCTGGCCATTGACCGATACAGGTGCCGTTTTCGCAGGCTGTGCTGATTTTGCCGGTTCTTGTGATTTTGGAGCTTCCGCAGCTTTCGGAGTTTCCTGAACCGTTTCGGCGGCTTGTGGCTGCGGTGTCGATTCGGGAGCTGACTGCGGTTGGATTGGTTGCGAAGCGGCTTGCTGCGGTTGTTGCTGTGCTACTGGTTGTGATGGCTGCTGTTTGCGGCTTTCGACGTAATCCAAAATGTCATTTTTGGTCACGCGGCCTTCCGCGCCCGTACCTTGTATGCTTTCCAATTCTGCCATCGAAATATTTTCCTGCTGGGCAATATTCCTGACAAGTGGAGAATAAAATCTGTCTGAATTATGGTAATCTTCCCGGCTCGGCGGTGAAGATTGTCCCGGAGCTGCAGAATACGGTCGTGCATTTTCAATTGTTTTCTCAATCTCACGTGCTGATTCCTGTACATTTTGCTCCGGAACTGCTTGCTGAACCGGAGTTTGAACAGCTGCCGGAGCTGCTTCAGGCGCATCGATGGAAACGCCGCCTTCGGTTTCAATGATGGCGATCGTCTGGCCCACTTTTACAAGATCATCCTTCTGGAAAAGTTGTTCGACAAGAGTTCCTGAAACTTCTGATGGCACTTCGCTGTCGACTTTATCGGTAGCGATTTCAAGCACGGCTTCATCAACATCGATGTGGTCGCCAACCTGTTTCAACCAGTTTGTAATCGTCGCCTCAGCAACGCTTTCACCCATTTTAGGTAGTTTCAATTCATATCTTGCCATACGATAAAGGAGCCTGAAAAATGTTTGTGCGAAAGTAAGAAAAATTATCCGCGTTCAAATAAATCGCGAGATGAAAGACGATAAATTGCAAAGCTTACCGATTATCCGCAAGCATGATGACCTGTCCGCGATCATTGCTTGAATCGCTGCCTATGATAAAGGCGGAATCTTTATGTGCAATCTTGAAGGTGACATGATCAGCTTTAAGCAAATTCATTTTTGAAATTATAGCGCTGTAATCCAGATAATTCGCATCGAAGATGATCTCGGTATTTCCTGTTGAAGGGTTGAACGACCTTTCGGATGAAACCAATTCGATCGGCATTCCCAGTGCAGCTTCGCAACGACTTTTCAGATTTTGGTCATCAGACCATAAATAATAGCGATCGACCGTAATCGCAGGAACCGTCGTATTTGCCTTTGCTTTGGAAAAGAAATATGCGCCAACTTTCAAAAACATATCGAATACGACTGCTTTTGAAAAATGTTTGCGGTAGAAAAAATCCATCGCCTCGCTAAATCGTTTGATATACAATTTATCCTTCACAGTGCTTTCGCCTTTATAATGGATGACGGTCGAATCGTGAAAGTAGTAGTTGCTTTTTCCTGATTTTAATACGGTATAAGACAAGTCGATGTCATCCGAATACATAAAGCAGTTTTCGTCAAATCCGCCTGCATCAAGATAAGTCTGCCTTTTCAGCAACATGAACGCGCCAACCAGTATGTCGACTTTTCCACTTTGATACTCCGATAAATGTGCAGCATAATATTTTCCAAAGCGCTTCGGAAAAAGTTTATGCAATCCGGCGATCTTGGAAAATGCCACTGATGGCGTCGGAACACCACGCTTGCTTTCGGGCAAAAAATTTCCTTTCCCGTCGATAAGCCGAACGCCCAATATTCCCGCATCAGTCAGAGTTTCGAAAAATGCTATCGACTTATAAAAAACATCAGCCGGAACAACGGTATCCGGATTCAGGATGCAGATAAACTCGCCTGAACACTGAGCGACACCAATATTATTTCCCTTCGGAAAACCGAGATTTTCGGCATTTGCGATAAGTTTTACGTTGGGAAATCTTTCACGTATCATATCGCAGCTGTCGTCGTGAGAATTGTTATCTACAACGATCACTTCTGCATCAATGCCATCAATTGCTTTTAAAACACTGTCGACACACTGCTCGAGGAAAAAACGCACATTATAATTGAGTATGATGACAGAAAGCCGCATTGCCCAAAAGTACGGAAACGGCTGAATAAAAAAAGCGCCCGATTGGACGCTTGTTAATTATTGGATTTCGATTGCCCGTTTAGGCTTGGGCAATGCTTCTTCTTTTTTCGGCAATGTGATTTTCAAGATTCCGTTCTCGTAAGATGCCCGGATATCATCATCCTTCACGGTTTCAGGCAAAGCAAAAGATCTTTTGAATGACGCATGCGTGAATTCTTTACGCGTGAACTTGCCTTGCTCCTGAGTATTTTCGTTCTTAAACTCGGATGAGATCGTCAGCATGTCATTGTCTACCTCGATATTAAAATCCTCCTTTCTTCTTGCCGGAGCTGAAAGTTCGACTTCGAATGAAGTGTCTGTTTCGCGAATATTTACCGGCGGAACCATCGCCTGGTTGAAGTTCTGGGTACCGCCGAGCCAATCAGGCCTGAAAAATTCTTCCATAATCGACGGAAAAATGTTACTGCTGTTGTTTCGTTTCACTAAGTTCATGACTATAATAATTTAGTTAAACATTTTATTTTGGCGCGCATCAGACAAGTTTTATTCCACCTGATTTTGCCACGTCAAAATGTCCAACCTCAAGACAAAATGTCATTTTTGAATGGTTAGAAGAAAGATTCCTGCTTCACTTTCGTCAGAATCATTGTCTTCGCAAATAAGGAACTTTATATGTTCGGTTGTCGATTCGTACAACGTAATGCCTTCGAATTTTTCTTTTCCGATAACCATAGATTCAACTACCGAAAAAGTGTTTAAATCAAGCTTTCCGATGATGCTTCCCTGAACATCGCCATCGAGATAGGTCGATGCTGAATTTTCGGCTGTCGCAAGAAAGTAAATTTCACTCCCAACGCTGACGGCATCGGTAAAAGAAGAAGGAAACCCATTAATTTTTGGTAACTCAACCGGATTGTATTTGACGTTTCGAGTTTGCCCTTTCTGTAAAACGTTTTTATCAAGGACAAAAATTCCATTCTGGCCTTTAGTTCCGTTACCACGTTGAAAAAGCAATAATCTACTATCGAGGATCGCTGCACCTTCTATATTAAACTGATCATCCGCAATACCTGATTTTACTTTCATCTGACGATACAGATCGCCAATGTCCATACGCTTCACTTTTCTTTCGTCCGGTAAGAATTCTATGCAGACATTTCTTTTCGATGTCGATCCCGAGCCGAAAATGTAAACCGTTCCCGCATCTTCTGTCATCGCCTCAAAATCAGGCTTTTCAGGCTTTGGGATTATTTCCCGCGCATTTTCGATCAAAGCCAGTTTATCGATGCTTGTTGAAGCAACATCGTAATTGTATAGGAAGCCACTATTATCTGAAACCACATAAAGCTGGCTGCCGATCAGTTGCAGACCCGACGCCGCGCCGACCGAAATTTTAAAGAGAAGTTCGAGTGTAAATTCTTTCATCGCAAACAAATATGCCCAAAAATAAAGAAACGCCCCGAGAGGCGTTTCAAATAGTTGGCTTGCGTTAGTTAAATTTTAAATCCGTATGCGAGACGCAATGCGATCTGCCCAACACCGGTTCCGCCATCTTCGCTCGGGAATGCTGAATAATGCTCATATCTTAAACTCAAATCGACATACTTGCTTGCCCATCCGATACCCGGACTTAGCAATAGGCTGTTGTCGATCTGCCCGCTGTAATCGTTCGTTATTGGGAATGCAGCTCCTGCTTCAGCCAAGGCATAAAATTGATTTTCCCACCAGAAGACTTTGAACCCTGCTTTCAGCGGAATAAATCCTAAATCGGGAACATCATCACCAATAAATAAATTGGTAAATCCGGTTGTCATCGTAATCGAGATACGCCTATTAAAATCGTACTGCGCACGAATGTCGCCCCCAAGACCGAAATCATAAAGATCATCAGTCATAATTCCCCCATTGAGACCGAATCCCAGTCTCCAGCCCTGGTCGTAGTTTGGATCCGGTTGTGTGATGTCCTGTGCCATTGCAGCCGTCCCGAAAAGTAGCGCTGCTGCCATCATCATTCCTTTAAAATTCATTGACATTTTCATAATTGAGGTATTTAATTAGAATTTGGTTTTATCTGGGGTAAAATTATGTCGGCAGAAAAAATCAGACTTTACATAATTTCAATGTGGCGTTTTTTACCGAGTGAATAGCTTCGGTCGAAAAATTCGATAAATACTTGTATTACCGTCGCTTAAGCGGAATATATTATGCACGCCTAGTATATTCAGCTTGCACATATTTAATATAAATTTGGCATTTCAATTAACAAAACATTTTAATTTTCCGCCCATTCGGGATCTTGAAAACGTACCTTTGCGCAAAATTTAGAAGTGGATTTAAGTCGATATTCCAAGGAATTCTCATATAATATAAAGCTTGCTTACCCTGTAATTTTGGGAATGCTGGGACATACTTTGATTGGCGTTGTTGACAATATTATGGTCGGCAAACTCGGAAGTACTGAATTGGCCGCTGTATCATTGGGAAATACGATGATCTTCATTGCAATGTCGCTGGGCATCGGATTTTCAACTGCTATTACGCCGATTGTTGGTGAAGCGCACGCCGAAAAAGACGATCTTAAAATAAAATCCGCATTTCACGACGGTCTGTTTCTTTGTACGATTTTAGGTATTTGCCTGTTTTTGGTTGTGATGATCGCGAAGCCGTTGCTCAATTATCTGGAGCAGCCGCAAGAGGTCATCGAACTCGCGTTGCCTTATCTCGGCTGGGTCGCATTTTCGCTGGTCCCATTGATCATTTATCAGGGTTATAAGCAATTTGCTGATGGATTGTCGCTTACCAAATACTCAATGTATGCGATCATCATGGCGAACATTGTCCATGTTTTTTTTAATTACGTCCTGATTTACGGCGTATGGTTTTTTCCTAAGATGGGCGTCATGGGAGCGGCAATCGGAACGGTCATTTCACGAATAATGATGGTGGTTTTCATGCATTATATCTTGTATTACAATTCTCGGCTTAATCAGTATTTCCATGGCTTTTCATTTAGTAATATCAAGAAGGCCGCGTTATCCAAGATCATTGCAATAGGAACGCCATCAGCACTTCAAATGCTGTTTGAAGTTTCATTGTTTACCGCATCGGTATGGCTTTGCGGCAACATTGGCAAAACGAGTCAGGCTGCCAATCAGATCGCGCTATCGCTGGCAACTGTAACCTTTATGTTTGCGATGGGATTCAGCGTGGTTGCGATGATACGTATCAGCAATGCAAAAGGCTTGATGGATTACCGACAGTTAATTGTCGTTGCGCGTTCAATTTTCCTTATAACTGTGATCATCGAAATTGTATTCGCATTCTTATTCGTGATGCTGCATAACTATTTGCCTCATCTTTTCCTCAATATGAACGATCCCGCGCAGCTTATCACGAATAGCGAAGTGTTATCGATTGCAGCACAACTTCTTCTCGTTGCGGCGGTTTTCCAAATTTCGGATGGGATCCAGGTTGTTGTATTGGGCGCACTGCGCGGACTGCAGGACGTCAGGATCCCAATGTACATCACGTTCGTCGCCTATTGGATCGTCGGGTTCCCCATATCGTTCGTGCTGGGCAAATACACACAATTAAAAGCTGTCGGTGTTTGGATCGGACTCCTGGCCGGATTAACTTTCGCCGCAGTATTTTTGTATATTCGTTTTGAAAAACTGACCCGTAAAATGGTCCGCGAAAATGTAAAATAATGGAACTTCCTAAATTCCTTCTCGGCGACAATACCGATTTTCCCGAGGATATTTTTATCATACATCTTGATTTCCCAAGGTTCATCATCAACCTTAAAAATGATGAAGTGGAATTTCTTGAAGACGCAGACGACATTGATGAAGCCGAACTTCAGCAGGAAATGGAAGGTTTGATTGATGAAGCGAATGAGTTTTACGACAGGGAAGTTTCCCGATACGAAGACTGATTCTCTAATTCAGAAATCGGTCAATGATCCTGCGGGCGGCCGCAAGGGGTGATAATTCTTTTTCCCGGATCGCATCCTTCATTTCATCCAATTCATTAATCAATTTCGGATTTGAATAAAACCGTGATTTTATCGCTTCGTTTAAAGTTTCGGTCAGCCAAAATTGATTTTGGTCGCTGCGATGATGATCAAAATATCCATTTGCGGTCGTATTGATAATATAATCTTGGATAATGTTCCAAATTTCAGGAATACCATCCTTTGTGATCGAACTGCAAACGGAAACCGGCGGTGTCCAACCCGAATCCTTTGGCGGAAAAAGATGCAGCGCCCGACCAAATTCAGTTTTTGCCAGTTTCGCTTTTTTAATATTATCACCATCCGCTTTATTGATCACTACAGCGTCCGCCATTTCCATGATCCCGCGCTTGATTCCCTGAAGCTCATCGCCTGCTCCGGCAATTTTCAGAAGCAGGAAAAAATCAACCATCGAATGAACGGCAGTTTCGCTTTGCCCTACGCCAACGGTTTCAATGATGATCACATCGAACCCAAATGCTTCACAGAGCGTAATCGTTTCTCGGGTTTTCGCTGCGACACCGCCTAAAGTCTCGCCCGATGCGGATGGCCGGATGAAAGCATTTTCATCTTTGACCAATTCTTCCATTCGGGTTTTATCTCCTAAAATGCTGCCGTGTGAAATCGTACTGCTGGGATCGACGGCCAAGACAGCAACTTTCTTCCCGATCGAAGTGAGATGTTTTCCGAATGCTTCAATAAAAGTACTTTTTCCGACTCCCGGAACTCCGGTTATTCCAATGCGAATAGAATTTCCTGATTTTGGAAGGCACGCGGAAACAATTTCGTCGGCTAGTTGCGAATGAACAGGATTTGAGCTTTCTATCAATGTGATTGCCCTGCTGAGAGAAGATATGTCACCTGAAAAAATACCTTCGATGAGCTCTTGAGAAGACGGAAGGCTTTTGCGTTTGTCTGCAATTTTTCTGGCAGCATCCAAATTGATGATATCAGGCCGTTTTACGCCATCCTTTTCCGAAAGTGCAGATTTCCTTTTTGATGCCACAAGGATTGTTTGGGTAAATGTAATTAAAAAGACCGTGTTCGGAAAGGCCACAATCTTCAATATGTAGTATTTTTGGACAAAATCACAGATATGCATTTTGCAGATCCTAGCCAGGATATTATCGATCAACTGATCTCGGTTACAGGCCGCGAATATGTTTTTGCAGATATCGAAACGCGGAACAATTACGGTCATGACGAAACCGAGGATTACGTATTTCCTCCGGCAGTTGTTGTTAAACCTTCCACTCCATCTGAAGTTTCTGCAATATTAAAAATCGCCAGCGCCCATAAAATTCCGGTCACCGCAATTGGTGGCAAAACCGGCTTAAGTGGAGGCGCGCTTGCCATCCACGGCGGCATCGGATTATCGATGGAGCGTTTCAATAAAATCATTGAGATCGACGAAAAAAATTTGCAGGTTACTGTTGAACCCGGCGTTATTACCCAGGTATTAAGAATGGCGGTTGCCGAAAAAGGACTGTTTTATCCACCCGATCCGAGCAGTATGGGAAGCTGTTTCATCGGCGGAAATATTTCTGAAAATGCCGGCGGTGCACGCGCTGTCAAATACGGCGTTACGAAAGATTATGTATTGAACCTCGAAGTTGTGCTTGCGAATGGCGAGATTATCCGCACAGGCGCAAATACATTAAAAAATTCCACCGGATATAACCTGACGCAATTGATGGTTGGAAGCGAAGGCACACTGGGCATCATTACCAAGATTGTTTTAAAACTTTTGCCCGAAAACAGGCATAACATCCTGATGCTGGTTCCGTTCTTTCAATCGTCGGAGGCATGCATGGCCGTTGCCGATATTTTCCGCGCAGGCATTGTTCCGAGCGCACTTGAATTCATGGAACGCGACGCCATCGACTGGACACTGAAATATGTCGACGGAATAAGCTTTCCGATCAAAGATGAAGTCCGGGCGCATCTGCTGATTGAAGTCGACGGCAATTATCCTGACGTTTTGTTTTCAGATGCTGAAAAGATCACCGAAGTTTTGGAGCAATACAATATTGATGAAATACTTTTTGCCGACACTGAAGATCAGAAAAATGCACTATGGAAAATGCGCCGTGCTGTTGGAGAAGCCGTAAAATCCAATTCAATATATAAGGAAGAAGATACGGTTGTGCCGCGATACGAACTTCCAACGCTGCTGGAAGGCATTAAAACGATCGGTAGTAAGTACGGTTTTAAATCGGTTTGCTATGGCCACGCCGGCGATGGAAATCTACATGTCAATATCGTAAAGGCCGAGATGTCGGATGAATCATGGGAAACTGAAGTTCCAAAAGGCATCCGTGAGATCTTTGAGCTTACTGTTTCACTTGGCGGCACGCTGTCTGGCGAACATGGCATCGGATATGTGCAGAAAAATTACATGGATATCGCCTTTGACAAAACGCAATTGATGCTGATGAAGGGCATTAAAAATACGTTCGATCCAAACGGAATTCTCAATCCCGGTAAAATATTTCCGGACGCAATTTAAATACGCACTTTTACGTATTGCCGCAGATAAATAACATGGTTACTTTTAACCCGGAAATCAATCTGATATCAGATTAATTTGCTTAGTTTTTTTTGGGAAAGGAAAGCCCGTCAATATTGACGGGCTTCTTTACTTAATCGCGTTTGCTCTTCTTCTCGCGCTTCTCAGCTTTTTTCTCCTTCGGAGTTTTTGCGGGTTCTTTCTTTGCGTTTTTACGCGTATCTACTCCTTTAGCCATGACAGTGATTTTTAGTTTAATTAAACGTTTGTACGTATTATTTATTGGTTCAGATTAAATTCTTTCCTAACCTCTTTTGGAATGCAATCCTTGAACATATCCGTAAGCAAGGTATCGTCCGCAACGAACATTTTCAGATTTCCGCCATCACGGTATGCTAAATACTTTGCCTGGAAAATCAGCAGGAAACTGTTGCGGTTCTTTTCATAAGTTACGGATTGCGCACTGAATTTCGACTTATACATCTGCTGGATTTCCGTAATCTGGGACGCATTGAGTTTTTTGAAATATGTAATCCGAAGCACATTTCTGTACGTCAGCAGATTCCATGTTTTCCCTTCGATCGTTTTTGCATCGGATACATTGTATTTTGCATTCGTCAGGCTGAATCGAAGTTTAAATTCATCATTCTGGAAAGCCTTGTCGAGCCTGTCATAATTTACCGCATCATTGGCGAGGCAGCTCATATTCAATATGCCTTCGATGTCCATATTGTAAATTGCATCGTATAGTTTGGCGGCCTGCGTTTGCAAGGCTTGGTCAGTCTGTGAAAAACTTGCATAGGTAAAAAGCAAAATCAAATACTTCATCATCATCATTTTATCAAATATAAAAAATCCCCGGCTACAATCGCAACCGGGGACAGACTTAAAATTTTTTGGAATTAATGCCCGACCAAAACCCATTCGCCTGAGCTAATCATGCTCTCGGCTTTTTTATATTTCATCGTTTCGGTCTTTCCGCTGATAACGTGTTTGATCGTCACGTTGTCATTCCGGTTGATCTTCGGCATTTCCCGGATGATCGTTTCCGTTACCTGGCGCGGCTGCGTTTGGCCCGCTTCGCGATTTCTCGCTGCGGCTTCATCGGTATTTGGAAGTTCATCTTTAGATGTCTGGTAATTGTCCTTTTGCTTCACTTGGCGCGCTTCCTGGATGTTCGGCTGGTTCTGCTGTGGAAGATCGCCTTTGAAAAGGAATGAGATCACTTCTTTATTGACACCTTCGAGCATTCCGCGGAACAAATTGAAAGCCTCGAACTTATAGATCAAAAGCGGATCCTTTTGCTCGTGAACTGCAAGCTGGACCGATTGTTTCAGCTCATCCATTTTGCGAAGATGCTTTTTCCAGGCTTCATCAACGATGGCCAAAGTGATATTCTTCTCGAAGTCCGCAATTAATTGACGGCCTTCTGTTTCGTATGCTTTAGGAAGGTCGGTCACGACATTCAGCGATTTGACGCCATCCGTAAATGGTACGACGATCCTTTCATACTTGTTGTTTGGATCCTCAAAAACGTTCTTAATGATCGGATATGCCTCGCGAGCGCTGCGTTCTGTCTTTTCGTTATAGTAAGACATTGCAGCTTTGTAGATTTTACCTGTGAGATCAGATTCGGAAGCTCTTTCGAATTCTGATTCCGATACCGGCGATGTGATCGAGAAATATCTGATCAGTTCAAACTCGAAATTCTTGAAATCGTTTGATGCTTTGTTCGATGAAACGATGACTTCGCAAGTATCGTAAAGCATGTTCGCGATATCGACTTTCAAACGTTCGCCCTGAAGTGCATGGCGGCGTCTTTTGTAAACGACTTCACGCTGTGCGTTCATGACATCATCATATTCAAGCAATCTCTTACGAACACCAAAATTGTTTTCTTCAACTTTCTTCTGCGCACGTTCGATTGATCGTGTCATCATTGAATGCTGGATGACTTCGCCTTCTTTCAATCCCATACGGTCCATGATCTTGGCAACACGCTCAGATCCGAATAAACGCATGAGGTTATCTTCAAGCGACACGTAGAATTGTGAACTTCCCGGATCTCCCTGACGACCGGCGCGGCCTCGAAGCTGGCGGTCGACACGTCGTGAATCATGACGCTCGGTACCGATGATCGCCAAACCACCTGCGGCTTTAACTTCCGGCGTAAGCTTGATATCGGTTCCACGACCTGCCATATTCGTTGCAATCGTAACGACTCCCGGCTTTCCTGCCTGTTCAACGATCTCCGCTTCTTTTTTGTGAAGCTTCGCGTTAAGGACGTTATGATGGATATTACGCATTTTCAGCATTCGGCTCAAAAGTTCCGAAATCTCGACCGATGTCGTACCGATAAGAACCGGACGGCCTGCCTCTGAAAGCGCAGTGACATCGTCAATTACCGCGTTGAACTTTTCGCGTGTCGTTTTATAGATAAGGTCGTCTTTATCTTTTCTTGCCATCGGACGGTTTGTCGGAATTTCAACAACATCCAATTTGTAGATCTGCCAAAGTTCGCCTGCTTCAGTGACAGCGGTTCCGGTCATACCGGCAAGTTTGCTGTACATCCTGAAATAATTCTGGAGTGTGATGGTTGCAAATGTCTGAGTGGCAGCTTCTACCTTTACGTTTTCCTTTGCTTCGATCGCCTGGTGCAATCCGTCAGAATAACGACGGCCGTCCATGATACGGCCTGTTTGTTCGTCGACGATCATGATCTTGTTTTCGATCACAACATATTCGACGTCCTTTTCAAACAAAGTATAGGCTTTCAATAATTGCGTCAGCGTATGAATGCGTTCGCTTTTGATACTGAAATCCTGGAAAAGCTTTTCTTTTTCTTCAGCTTCGGCATCTTTTTCAAGACCCATTTTTTCGATGCGGGCGATCTCGGTTCCGATATCGGGCAGTACGAAAAAGCTGTCGTCGGTATCAGATGATAAATATTTGATGCCGTTGTCGGTCAGTTCGACCTGGTTGTTTTTTTCCTCGATCACGAAATACAATGCTTCGTCGATAATATGCATATCGCGATTATTGTCCTGCATGTATTGGTTCTCGGTTTTCTGAAGGATCTGCTTTACGCCTTCTTCACTTAAAAATTTGATAAGCGCTTTGTTCTTCGGCATTGCACGAAATGCCCGAAGCAGATTGAATCCACCGTCTTTCGTGTTTCCTTCGCGGATAAGGCGTTTTGCCTCAGCGAGGAAACCGTTCGACAATTGGCGTTGAAGGTTAACAAGATTGTCGATTTTCGGCTTCAGTTCCATGAATTCATGACGGTCGCCTTGCGGAACCGGTCCGGAAATGATCAAAGGCGTACGCGCATCATCGATCAAAACAGAGTCGACCTCATCGACGATCGCGAAATTGTGCTTTCTCTGAACAAGGTCATCCGGCGAATGCGCCATGTTGTCGCGCAGGTAATCGAAACCGAATTCATTGTTGGTTCCGTAAGTGATGTCGGCATTGTACGCTTTTTTACGGCCTTCCGAATTTGGCTGGTGGATGTCGATACAGTCGACGGTAAGTCCGTGGAATTCAAACAAAGGCGCTTTCCAGCTGCTGTCACGTTTTGCAAGATAATCGTTGACGGTTACCAGGTGAACGCCGTTTCCGGTTAGCGCATTCAGATATAATGGCAAAGTTGCCACAAGCGTTTTACCTTCACCTGTCTGCATTTCAGCGATTTTCCCCGAGTGCAGAACCATACCGCCAATAAGCTGCACATCGTAATGGATCATGTCCCAGGTAATTTCTTTACCGGCGGCATTCCATGAGTTCGCCCAAACGGCATCTTCGCCTTCCAGCGTAATGTATGTTTTTGATGAAGAAAGTTCGCGGTCCAGCGCGGTCGCTTTTACGCGGATCTGTGTGTTTTCCTTGAAGCGGCGCGCAGTTTCTTTTACTACTGCGAAAGCCTCGGGCAACAGTTCTTCCAGGACTTTTTCGGATATGTCGTAGGCTTCTTTTTCGAGCGCATCGATGGAAGTATAGATGTCTTCTTTTTTGTCGATATCCTCAACAGATTCTGCCTCAGCTTTTAATTCCGCAATGCGTTGATCTTTATCGGCTCTTGCCTGTTTGATCTGATCTTTGAAATTTTGTGTCCGCGCGCGAAGCTCGTCATTTGTAAGCGCGGCCAGCGTTTTTTCAAATGCATTCACTTTGGCGACGTTGGCTTGCAGCGGCTTGATGTCCTTCTGCGATTTGTCTCCGATAAATGCTTTGAGTATGCTGTTTATGAAACTCATGTTTAATACTTTAAAAGTGTGCAAATTTAGGCAAAAAAAAAGCCTCTTGTGAGACTTTACTTTTTGTTTTATTATTTTTAATATTCATCCTCGTTCCAGAGATAATCCTCGTCTGTAGGATAGTCCGGCCATATTTCTTCCATTGATTCATATATCTCGCCCTCGTCTTCGATCGACTGAAGGTTTTCGACTACTTCAAGAGGCGCACCGGCACGTATGGCATAATCAATCAGTTCGTCTTTGGTTGCAGGCCATGGCGCATCGCTTAAATACGATGCCAGTTCTAATGTCCAATACATCTTCTATTGATTTTGAATTTGGTGCAAAAATAAATTTTCTGCCGAAAAAGGCAAGTAAAATCAGGTTTATTTTAAAAAAAGTTAAGAACGTCCTTTTAAAACGCTGATTTACAACTTTATACGATGCCCTAGCCCTGATGGCAGCGGCAGCCCGCAACGCAGTGAGGACTACAGCGAACAGCAGGAAAAAGCTCCATAAAAAACAAGAAAATCAGTGTTTTTGCGGAATCCATTTGATCTCCTCCGCATTGAGTTCGGCGGTCAACTTCCGTGCCAGCACAAAAAGGTAGTCGGAAAGGCGGTTCAGGTACATGATTACCATTGGATCTATAGGTTCGATTTCGTTCAGGCTGACGGCCAGTCGCTCCGCACGCCTGCAAACGCAACGCGCAATGTGACAGAATGACACCGTTGTGTGGCCGCCTGGCAGGATAAAGTTTGTCATTGGTGGAAGTGCTGCATCCATACGGTCGATTTCCTTCTCGAGCAACATGATATTCTCTTCGGAAATGAAGTCGATATTTAGCCGTCGCGTACCGTTTTTCAACATTTCCTTATTGGGTGGCGTGGCAAGCTCGGCGCCTACTGTAAAGAGTTTGTCCTGAATATGTATCAGGAAAGTTTTGTGTTGCTGATCGATTTCCTGATCGCGCAAAAGCCCGATATGAGAATTGAGCTCGTCGACGGTTCCGTAACTTTCGATCCTGATATGATTTTTCGCAACGCGATCGCCGCCGAATAGCGATGTGTTTCCCTGGTCGCCGGTTTTGGTGTAGACTTTCATTCTAGTGTGGATTTGGGTTTACCGTATCGGTTTCGATCACTCCGTCGCGAAGCCTTATCACACGGTGTGCGTATGCGGCAATATCTTCTTCGTGCGTCACGAGGATAACGGTATTTCCATTCTTATGAATTTCACCGAAGAGTTTCATGATCTCGACAGATGTTTTACTGTCAAGGTTTCCCGTAGGCTCATCCGCGAGAATGATAGAAGGCTTGTTTACTAGTGCGCGCGCGATCGCAACCCTTTGCCGCTGGCCGCCCGAAAGCTGGTTTGGCTGGTGGTCCATCCGGTCTGACAGATTTACCTGGGTAAGGACTTCTTTCGCGCGTTCGTGACGATCTTTCTTTGAATATCCCGCGTAGATCATGGGCAGCGCCACGTTATCAAGTGCAGTTGTGCGTGGCAGCAGGTTAAAAGTTTGGAATACGAATCCGATTTCCTTGTTTCGAATCTCGGCAAGTTCGTCGTCCTGCATTTCACTGACACTTTTTCCATTTAGGATATATTGTCCGGAAGTTGGCGTATCAAGGCAGCCCAATAAATTCATCAGTGTGGATTTTCCGGAGCCTGACGGACCCATAAGCGCCACATATTCTCCTTTATTGATATGCAGTGAAATTCCTTTTAAGACGTATACCGTTTCATTCCCAAGTTCAAAGTTTCGTGTGATATCTTTAATATCTATGAGTGCCTTCGCCATAAATTGAATTTGCGCTTAAAAGTAAATATTTTTTGACAATGTGCCTATTCGCGTAGTGTCGTCAAAAGAATTAAAGGATTGAATTAAATTTAAAGATATGTGCTTTTTAAGACGAATATTAAAAAAATCTTAATGTTCTAAGTTAAATTTTTGGCAGTACAATACATTTTGTAAATTTAAAAAACTAATTAAAATTTCATCATGAAAACCAAGAACTTATTATTTTGTGCCACGGCCGTCCTGGTAGGATTTACCGCGTGCAAAAACGAAGAAGAAGAGCGTGCAGAGCAAACTGTTGAACGCTATGACGCTTACGTAGATTCATTAGGCAACATTGCGGAAGATGATGCTCGCTCAAACTGGGAAGCTATCGAAGCCGATTACGAGCAGCGTACTGCCGATGCCGAAGCTGCCCTTGCCAACGCAAAAGACCGCGAAAAAGCACAGGAACGCATCGATGCCAGCAAAGCAAGATATGCTGAAATGAAAGCAAAATATCAGCAGCAGATGGAAGCTGAAATGCAAACTCAAGGCACTTCAGGTGGAAACGCAAAGTTACGCGAGTCATTATTTGGCAGCCAGATGGGCAACGACATGTCTTTCGCTTGGGTAAACAAGGATAACATTCTTCAGGTTTATACTGATTTTTACGAAACTTTCGACAAGAACCAGAAAGACTACAGCCGTGAGGATCTAGATGAGATCAAAACTTATTATGAGGCATTGGATGTTCGTAAAAATACTGTTGAAAAAGAAGGACTTTCTTCAGAAGACAACCGTAAGATCGCAAATCTTAAATTGAAGTTCGCTCCTAAATTCAAATGGGAAAGAATGACTTCAAAAGGAAGCGAGAATGAAAGAGCAAAAGATAAAGCTGAATAAATAATATTAGGTAGTTATTAATTCGGGAATGGCGGCTGTAAAAGGCCGCCATTTTTCTTTTGCTTTAACCAAGTCTTAACCAATAGGAATCGTGATGTTTTCTAACTTTAAGTATACATTAAAACCTATAGCCATGCCAGGAGGAAAAAGCCCGGGTCCGCAAATAAAAGATAAGGACCAATACGAAGCATTAAAGGATAAAGGTTACAGCAAGCAAAAAGCTGCGCGTATATCTAATAGCAAAGGCGCTGAAAAACGCGGCGGAAAATCTAAATCTTACGAAGACCGGACGAAGGCCGATCTTTATGAGGAAGCAAAAAAGGTCGGAATTGAAGGAAGATCAAAGATGTCTAAAGACCAACTGATGAAGGCACTCAGGAATAATTGAATCAGCATCTGATCACAAAGTCTTCCTTTACTTGCTCCTTGCGGAAGAATACGATTCCCCATTGAAACGTGTCGATCGATACGGTGACTGACGGATGTTGCTTGATGGATTGCCATGCGGCTTCCATGTCTGCCGACCAATGGATGTCATCGAAAATCCAGATTGAATCATTATGCGCCGTCGGGAGCAATTGACTGAAATATTGAAGTGTTGCATCTTTTTGATGATTGCCGTCGAAAAATATCAGATCAAGTTTACTATGAGATATATCTGATAAAGCATTTTCAAATGGCGAAACGGTCATTGAGATGTTGCTCAAGTTGAATTTGTCGAAAACTTTTTTGGCCACCGAAGCAGTTTCACCACAGCCTTCCAGCGTTGTTATTTCACCGTTCGGGTTTCCCAACGACATTGCCGAAGTTGCAAGGCCGACGGAAGTTCCCATTTCAAGAATTTTTCCAAGCTTCAGATAAGAAACCAGCCTGTACAATAATTCGGCGCGTTTTTGTGAAATTCCGGCATTTTTTGCGATGTCTGATATTTTCCTTCGGTTCGTTTTGAATACGCGCGAGCCGGCCCCAAAATCGCCGACTTCAATTAAACGATGATCTTTTTGAAGTTCGCTTCTGATCTTTGCAAGCGTTTTATAATCCGGACGATATTTTCGGTCGTAAAAGCATTTTGTCACGAGGTCAAATACGAAAGGCGACTGAACGCCGTGTGCATTTGTCGATGCGCATAAAAAACGCAGATATGCCCTAATTTGAAATATCATTACTCCATTTTCGCGCTTAGTTCAAACCACCGCTCTTCTTTTTGCTCCATTTTCTTTATAATATCCTGAAGGTCATCGGCTTTTGCCTGGATATCCTCATCTTTTATCTTTCCGTCAGCGAACAGGTCTTCAATCTTTTTCTTTTCAAATTCAAGATCCTTGATTTCGCGCTCAATCTTCTGAAATTCCTTTTGCTCATTAAACGACAAGCCTTGATTTTGCTGTCCGGATTTCCAGTTTACCTTTTCTTTGGATTCGGATTTTTCGGGAACGACGCTGTCTTCATATGCACGGAAATCCGAGTAATTGCCGGGAAAATCTTCAACTTCGCCTTCACCGCGAAACACGAAAAGGTGATCGACGATCTTATCCATGAAATACCTGTCGTGTGAAACCACCACCAGACATCCGGGATAATCCAAAAGAAAACTTTCCAGAACGTTCAGCGTTACGATATCCAGATCGTTGGTAGGCTCATCGAGGATAAGGAAATTTGGGTTCTGAATCAGAACCGTACACAGATAAAGCCTTTTCAATTCGCCGCCGCTGAGCTTTTCAACGAAGTCGTGCTGCTTTTTCCTGTCGAACAGAAATCTTTCCAAAAGTTGGCCTGCCGATATGATCCGTCCTTTCATCAATGGAATAAACTCACCGAATTCTTTGATCACGTCAATGACTTTCTGACCGGGTTTGATCTGAATTCCGCTTTGGGTATAATAGCCGAGCTTTATCGTATCGCCAACGATGACTTTGCCCGAATCAATTGGAATTCGGCCTGTGATGATATTGAGGAATGTAGATTTTCCCGTTCCATTTTTGCCAATGATGCCAATGCGTTCATTTCTTTGGAAACTGTAATTAAAATTGTCGAGGATAACGCGGTCTTTAAACTTTTTGGTCACTTTGTGCAGCTCTATGACCTTACTTCCAAGACGCTCCATGTTTATTTCAAGCTCAACCTGGTTTTCGCGGCGACGGCTTTCCGCTTTTTCTTTGATTTGGTAAAAATCTTCCTGCCGCGATTTCGATTTTGTCGTACGCGCTTTAGGCTGTCGGCGCATCCAGGCAAGTTCCTTCACAAACAGATTTTGTGCTTTATCGATGCTTGCATTTTCAGATGCAATGCGCTGCTCTTTTTTCTCGAGGTAATAAGAATAATTCCCTTTGTACTGGTAGAGTTTGCCATTTTCGAGCTCAATGATCTCATTGCACACACGCTCCAGGAAAAATCGGTCGTGCGTGACCATGAAAAGCGTGATGTTTTCTTTGGCAAAATAACTTTCAAGCCATTCGATCATCTCAAGATCGAGGTGGTTTGTAGGCTCGTCCAATATCAACAAATCCGGTCGGTTAATCAGGATAATTGCAAGCGAAAGGCGTTTTTTTTGTCCGCCCGACAGCGATTTCACCTTCAGCTTAAAATCCTCCAGCTTCAACTTAAACAGTATCTGCTTGAATTGTGTTTCAAAATCCCACGCATTGTGGCGATCCATGTTGTCAAACGCCTTTTGATAAGCTTCTTCTTCCTCAGGATTTTCAAGCGCCTTTTCGTATTGCTCGATGACTTTTAAAGTTTCATTATCCGATGCGAAAATACTTTCCTCGATTGTCAGCTCATCGTTCAGATCGGGAACCTGCGACAAGAATGCCATCCGGATTCCCTTTCTGATCGTGACCGTTCCTGAATCAGCGTGGTCGATTCCCGTAATTATATTCATGAGCGTCGTTTTGCCCGTTCCGTTTTTGGCGATGAAGGCAATTTTCTGGTCTTTATTGATTCCAAAGGAGATGTTCTCAAACAATGTCCGCTCGCCAAATGATTTGGAAATATTTTCTACTGAAAGGAAGTTCACAGATTTTTTTTTGCAAAAGTACATTTATTCGATTATTCGATTGTTCGTTTGTTGGATTAATCGATTCTGATACTTTGCATGATTGGTGTCGACATTATGGCTTTACAACTTTTAAATTCCGACTTTCATTTTTTTTTCAATAGCTTTCCAACCTTATCTGCTGAAATCACCTCTTTAGTTGTAAAGACAACATTGTGATAAACGAAAATCTCATCTCAGGTTGCAGGAAAATGCACCGCGACGCCCAGCGTCAGGTGTATGAGCTTATGGCTCCCAAACTATACCGTACCTGCAGGCGGTATCTCAAAAAGGAGGAAGAAATCGAGGAAGCGATGGCAGATGCATTTTACAGCATCTTTACGAAAATCAGCCAGCTTACCGAAATCAGAGCTTTCGAATCGTGGGCGAAGAAAATCACTGTCAACCAATGCCTTTTAAGCATACGAAAGAACGTGAACTTTAATATGTACCTCGAAGACGTAAAGATCCTGAACCAGCCTGTGATCGACGATCCAACCGTTCTTGAAGAAGAAGATCTTCTCAAATTGCTTTACCTGTTGCCCGAAGGCTGTCGAACAATCTTCAACCTGTTTGTGATTGAAGGCTTCACGCACCGGGAAATTGCAAAAATGTTGTCGGTTTCGGAAGGCACGTCAAAATCACAATTGAATGTTGCCAAAACGAAATTAAGAGAGTTAGTGAACGGGATGTATTACCAAAAAGCAGAGTAACCATGGAAAATCAAGATAAATTATTCGATAAGTTTAAAGAAACTTTTAATGCAGGCGACGGAAAAAGCTTTTCCTCAATGGAAAATATCTGGGACCGCGTCGAGGAGAAACTGGACGAAAAAGAGGACCGAAAGATCATACCTTTCTGGAAGAAGTTGGCCTTAGCAGCTTCTTTACTGCTGCTGCTCTCGATTGGCTACCAATATTTGAAATCAGAAAAAGGTCAGGCATTGCCTCGGAATTTCGAGCAAAATATTGTCGTGATAAACGATGATGATTCTGTTGATGTCAAATCTGCTGAAAAAGAGCTGATCGTTCCTCAAGCGGAGAAAATCCTGCAGCGGCAATTAAATCCGGCCCGGCAGGTTGCGATTAATGATACGATAATTTCAAATACCGAATATATCGAAAGTGATGCTGCTGTTGTAAAGGAAAACATTCCTGCTTCTGAAATAGCAGCTACAGAGTCGCTGGACGTTCAGAAAACCGCCGCCAGTTCGCTTATTGAAGAAAGATGGACCATTACGGGCGTTGTATCGGATGAAACCGGATCATTGCCGGGTGCCAATGTTTTTGTACGCGGAACAGGGCGCGTGACGCAAACCGATTTTGACGGAAGATATGCCATCCGTGCATCGGCAGGTGATATCCTTGATTTCAGCTACGTTGGTTATAACCAGAAATCCGTCACGGTAAACAACAAGAAGCCCATCAACGTAAAGTTGGAAGCAGGGGCAGCATTGGCAGAAGTTGTAGTGGAAGGATATCGATCAAGAAGGACAGTGAAAGCGCTTGCATATTCCACAACAACAGTTACTTCTTCAAGTGTTTCCAAACCATCGAAAAAACGCCCGAATGCCGACACTACTCAAGATTTGCAGGGAAAAGTTTCCGGCTTAAACATTCAAAATGGAAACACATCTTCAGTTGTTATCCGTGGTGTAAACGCGATTTCGGCACCGACCGACAAACTTTATATCGTCAATGGAGTTCCTGCTACCGAATCGGATATCACTAAAATTGCTAAAGAGAAAATTCAATCGGTCGACGTATTGCGGGGTAATGCGGCAACTTCACTATACGGCAGTCGTGCACAAAATGGTGTGATCATCATTAATACAGGCGACGACGTGCCAAAAAAAGAAGCCAGGAAAAATGCAAAAAAGATCAGGCAATTTGCAAAAAAAGACAGCATTCGCCCGACAACTTATAACACCGAAGATTACGATCCTTTCATCGAAAATGCATTCGAAAGTCCGAAGAACTCACCGCTTTCCACATTTTCAATTGATGTCGATAATGCATCTTATACAAATGTCCGACGATTCATTAACTACGGTCAGAAAGTTCCAAAAGACGCCGTCCGCGTTGAGGAGATGATAAACTTTTTTAAATACGAATATCCACAGCCAAAAGACAACCATCCGTTTTCAATCAATACCGAATACAGCGATTGCCCGTGGAATCCGCAACATCGATTGCTAAGGATTGGATTACAGGGTAAGATAATCGCGACTGATAAACTTCCCGCATCAAACTTTGTCTTCCTGATCGATGTTTCGGGATCAATGGCGGAGGAAAATAAGCTGCCGCTACTAAAAGAATCGATGCGCGTTCTTGTTAATGAGCTTCGCGAAACCGACAAAGTTTCGATCGTCGTCTATGCAGGCGCCGCCGGATTGGTTTTGCCGCCGACTCCGGGAAATAAAAAAGATGTGATTATCAGTGCTTTGGATAATCTGTCGGCTGGCGGAAGTACGGCTGGCGGCCAGGGGATTGAACTGGCGTATAAAATTGCACAGGAAAATTTCATTAAAGACGGAAATAATCGCGTGGTATTAGCGACGGACGGCGATTTTAATGTCGGCGCATCCAGTAACTCAGATATGGAACAAATGATCGAGCAAAAACGTAAAAGCGGCGTATTCCTGACGTGTCTTGGGTATGGAATGGGTAATTACAAAGACAGTAAAATGGAAATTCTCGCAAATAAAGGCAACGGAAATTATGCTTATATCGATAATCTGCAGGAAGCAAACCGGTTTCTGGGTCGTGAATTCAAAGGTTCGATGTTCGCAATTGCAAAAGATGTCAAAATCCAGATTGAATTTAACCCAATACATGTCCAAAGTTATCGTCTCATAGGTTATGAAAACCGCAAACTGCGCCCTGAAGATTTTGTAAATGATGAAATTGACGCAGGTGAATTAGGTTCAGGACATACCGTGACTGCGCTTTACGAAATCATCCCCATTGGCGTAAAAAGCGAGTTATTTACCGAAATGACAAACCTGAAATACACAAAATCAAATCCGACCGGAAATGCATCAGATCTGGCAACCGTCAAATTCAGGTACAAAAAACCGGATGGTGATAAAAGTATCGAGATGATCGAGATAATTTCAAATCAGAAAACGCCGATAGGTCAAAGCACAAAAGATTTTAAATTCAGTGCAGCTGTCGCCTGGTTCGGACTTAAACTCCGTGAGTCGAAGCTGATTTCGAATAAATCATCTGATCAGATCATCAAATTAGGCAAGGAAGGGCTTGCAAATGATATCGATGGTTACAAAGCGGAGTTCATCAGGTTGGTGGAAACCCATAGGTAAAAGGAAAGGCATAAGTATTAGCTTATGCCTTTTTTAATTTTTTATCAGATTAAAATATCTTCAGGATCTTCAGAAATTAATAAATCACCAGCTTCACGATCTCCGATTTACCGTTCTTTTCGACTTTTATCAGGTAAAGACCTGCTTGCAATTGCGCTGTATCAAAATTTAATATTTCACTTTCGGCGATTGCTGCTGCAACTTCTTTGCCTAGCATATCCACAACCATAACTTTCGCTCCGGGAAGATTTACGCTTTCCACAGAGAATGAACCGCGGGCAGGATTTGGATATACTTTCAATAAATTATTTTGCCCGAAAATTTCGGTTGCAAGCAGCGAATTAACTGAGAAACTGTAATCGAAACCGCCGCCAAAGTCAGGATTAAAATTTTTGATCATCACATCGGACGCATTCAGAATCCTCACATAGCCTGCTCCCTGCGCGGGCGTCGCCCACCATTGCAATCCGTTCTTTCCCGAATCGTTAACCCGCAAATGATAACAGCCAGGTGCGATCTGCGGCGATTGATAGGTAAAAGTATAAATTGTATTTGCAGCCGGAAAAGTTTTCGTGTCGATTACATTTCCGCTATCGTCGTACAATGTATAACTGTTCTGCGCGGGATTGTTGTTTGTTTTGAACCTGATCTTGAATACGTCGGGAACAATATCGGGCAATGTAAATGTGGACGCATAATGATTGTTATTCGAATATCCGTCTGCGCCACTGTTTATCGAACTGATCTGAACATGAAACCTGTTATCACCTTCGGCAAGTCCGCTGTCCCACAAATTCGCAACGGGAAGCAGCACATCAACCGCAACCATCGACGCCAAATTTCCAGTCCAGGTAAATTCCTGATGTTCATCGGCATCATTGATCCAATATTCAAAATTCACCGATGTCAAAGCATTTGCACCTGTATTCCGCAAAGTGATCCGCGGCTGTTCGCACATTGGGTTGATCCGTGAATATTCAGCATTGAAATTGTTCGGTGCTTTGACATTTTCGACCGCCGCATCGTTTGCAAAATTAGGAGCGCCGTATCCGACAACCTGATGCGAGGAAATATATCTGTAATCTCCCGATGCTACGGTCGGATTGGAAGTTCGGTAATCGAGTGCAACCGTAGATCCGGGCGCTGCAAACGACGTAATTTCATTTTCCTTCATCAACGTCCGTTGTCCCGGACACCAGCCCTGACGATTATAAACCCAGGTTCCGCCTTGGGGAAAAATCGGATTTTCCGAGCAATCCTGCGTAATTGTCCAGCTCAGCCTTTGAATATTGTCCCCGAAGATCCGATGTTGTATCGTTCCGCCATTTTGCGAAAACTCACCTTCGGCACCATGTCCGGTAATCGAGGATTTTAGCTTGAACGACGCTGCTTCGGAGCTGAATTGAAACGTATTTGTGGGATATTTCGAGCCGTTGTTGATCTCAGCAATATTCGGACTTCCGATGCGATATTGTCCCTGCCACAATTGCTCGTACTGTACCACATTTCGCGGCGGCGTCCCAACTATGAACAAAAACTCCAGATCCAACTCTTCCTGCCAAATGCCTCCGGACATCACCAATTGTTTTGCTCCTTTCAGAAGACTTACATAATCCGACATGTCGAAATACCATGTTTTACCGTTCGCGCCAAGATCAAGTCCGATTCCGTACGGCGTTACAAACGAAACAAGCTCATTATAGAATGGATATCTTTTGAAATATTGCAATGGCGTAACATTGATGGTTCCTTCAGCGGTTACCGGCAACGTGCCGACGAGTTCGCCGGTTTCTCCATTGTATATATTTTCAGGAGCGGCATCGAAAAGAAATTGGGTCGAAACCAGATTCAGCACATCATCTGCCATTGGAATTGCGCCTTCATTTGAAGTCACGGAATAATGCTTAACACTTCGTGCGCTTCGCGGATACGAATACCGGATGGTCTGCACGTTTGAATCCTGGTCGTAAACGCCACGATATAGGACCACGTTTGGCAAAAGGTTCGATTCTGTAAAAGTTGTGGTCAACTGATCGCCTCTTTCATAAGTCCAGTTCAGGTTTACACCGTCCGAAATTAAACCGTGTCTTGAATCGGTTGCCTGCTGGCCCTGCATTTCATCAAGTTTGTAATAGGCCACAAGATTTGAATAATCCGGATGCGAAGTGTTCAGCTGCTTGTTTTTCCATTGCAAAATGGTCGATTCGGCAAGTGCTTTATCCCAAACCGAAAGTTCGCGGATCTTACCTTTGTAATATCGATTGTCATTGCCATCGGTAAATTTCCCGAGAAAAAATTTTACCAGGCTGATTGCCCGTGTTTTGTCAACGCCACTATGCCAAAGCGCACCATTTAAAAAAATCTTCATATCGCCTGATATTGCATTTTTTGTAAATGCCCAATGATTCCAGACGCCTTCGATGACGTTATCCGTTCCGTACGGTTTCTCGATACGGTCAAAGCCATTTCCTGAATAACCACAATCGAAATAAACCGATCCGCCCCAGGGCAAATGAAGGTTCAGTTGCCGCTGCGCCACATTATCCGAATAGCCATAAACAATGCTGTTGTCTGACGGAAGAAGTTCCGCATTTCCCATCGTCCAAAATGAAACTGTAAGCTCGTTATTGATCGTGTTGAAAAAGTCTGTCTTGATATCGACCTCGCCTGAAGCTGAAACATCTACCGCTCCAATGTTTGCAGCAGTTACCGACTGTAAAGCCGATGCCGCAAAACCCTGAAACTCGATATCCGCGAAAGTCGCCGTGTTTGAAAATGACAATTCAATGATTATTCCCGAAGTACCGTCCCAATTGAACGGTGTGTGAAATTGAAGCCTGTTGACACCAGTCGTGAAAGTAAAATCACTAAAGAAAACATTGCTGAACCCGTCGAAATTTAGTGCTTGTGTATTTAATGAGGTAATAGCTGTCGGCTTGATCGATACCTTTAAAAATTTCACCAATCCGCCCGCGTTCGTGACATTGAGTCCCATTCCGTGCAAAGCACCGGCAGAAAATCCTGCAGCCTGCAATTGAGCCGCGGTAATCAGCATCTGCGAACGGCCACTCTTCTGGCTCGTACGAAGAATGTTTGCCAGAACCTCCGAACCCGATCCAATTGTAGTTGCCGTCTCTGATATCACCGAATTGAGCACTATCTGATTCGTCACAAAATCGTAATGATCAAATGTTTGCTGCGTCGTATAGTCAAATGCCGTCCCGGTAAAATTTGAAATCTGATAATCCGGCCATGGCGTCAAAACTTTTTCAACTTTTGTACTGTCGGCAATAAAGGTGTTGCACGAATAATCCCATTCACCGCATCCTGTAACGCCATCTTCCGGACCGTTAAGTACAGTCGCATTTTTGCAACGCATATTGTACTTCAGAAGGATCTTTTCGAATGTCAGCGCAGGATTGTCCGGAAACTGCAAAATCGTATCGCGTGTGATACTGTCATAATTGAAAGCCTGCACACGTATCGTGTCGCCAACTGCTTGCGACGATGCCGAAATCGAAAAGGCGAAAAGGAAAATGAGTAATAAGTTTTTCATTAGACGGGATTTAGCTTCCGAAGATAATGAAAATGAAAGGTAACAGTTTAGAAATGAAATAATTTAGAGATGAAATGTTTTAAAATGCAGCAATCGAAACATTCATTTTTTTTGAAATACATTAATACTGTGGGCAAATTAATATATTTCTAAATTACTACATTGAACTATCTTTCGATCTCGCGCAGATTCTCCATCTTTTTCATCTCGAGAAAACCTTTGATGTCTTCAAAATGTTCTTTAACGCGTTTATGTCCGAATTCAAACACCTTTTCGGCAAGCCCGTCGAGGAAATCACGGTCGTGAGAAACAAGGATCAAAGTGCCGTCGAAATCTTTTAAAGCATCTTTGATAATATCCTTGGTTTTCATGTCAAGATGGTTCGTAGGCTCATCCAGGATCAGGACGTTAACCGGCTCAAGCAATAATTTGATCATCGCAAGACGCGTTTTTTCGCCGCCGGAAAGCACTTTGACTTTCTTCTGGATATCATCGCCGCCAAACATGAAAGCGCCGAGCAGGTTTTTGATCTGCGTACGTATCTCGCCGACCGCAATCCTGTCGATCGTATCGAAAACAGTAAGATCACCATCGAGCAATGATGCCTGGTTCTGCGCAAAATAGCCGATCTGGACATTGTGGCCGACTTCAACTTTCCCCGCGTCCGGCTGAATTTCTTTCATGATGGCTTTGACCATCGTCGACTTACCTTCGCCGTTCTTTCCGACAAAAGCGACTTTCTGTCCGCGCTCAATCACAAGATCTGCATTTTTGAAAACCACATGATCGCCATATTTTTTTGTCAGTTCCGAAACCACTACAGGATATTGCCCGCTTCTCGGTGACGGTGGAAATTTCAGTCTTAAAGCTGAATTGTCGATTTCATCGACTTCAACCAGGTCGAGTTTTTCAAGCATTTTGACACGCGATTGCACCTGAAGTGTTTTGGAATACGTTCCTTTGAATCGTTCAATGAATTCTGTGGTTTCCGCGATCATTTTCTGCTGTTCATCATATGCTTTCTGCTGATGCGCACGGCGATCCTTGCGAAGTTCGAGGTAATGCGAATATTTTGCTTTGTAATCGTAAATGCGCCCCATCGTCACTTCGATTGTCCGATTCGTGATATTGTCGACGAATGCGCGGTCGTGGGAAATTACCATTACGGCTTTGGCCGAATTGATCAGGAATTCTTCAAGCCATTGGATGCTTTCGATATCCATGTGGTTTGTCGGCTCATCGAGCAAGATCAAATCCGGTTTTTTCAACAGGATCTTTGCAAGTTCGATCCGCATCCTCCAACCGCCCGAAAATTCAGATGTCGGACGTGTGAAATCAGATCGCTCGAATCCAAGGCCTTTTAGTACTTTTTCAACTTCGGCTTCGTAATTTACCTCTTCGATCGAATAAAATTTTTCGCTCAGTTCCGACACCCGTTCGATCAGTTTCATATAATCGTCGGATTCGTAATCCGTACGGATCGTCAGCTGCTCATTCAATTGATCGATCTCATTCTTCATCTTAAAAACCTCTGCGAAAGCCTTGGACGTTTCTTCAAAAACAGTCGCATCGTCCTTAGTAAGCAAATGCTGCGGCAGATAAGCTATGACAGCTTCTTTTGGAGCCGATATATTTCCGCGTGTCGGTTTGCTGGCGCCTGCGATGATCTTCAGCAACGTCGATTTCCCCGCGCCATTTTTGCCCATTAAGGCAATTTTGTCAGTTTCATTAATTGCGAAAGAAACATCACTGAACAACACGGTTCCGCCGAACTCGACGGCTAATTCATTGACTGTAATCATTGGGTAGGATTATTCGATTGTTCGATATTCGATAGTTCGAACTTAAAAAGGGATTTTTTACGGGCGCAAAGATAGGGAAATGATACGCTTCGGGAATGCGAATAAATTATTCTGATTCAAATTCGAACCATTGCGGTTCATTCATGACTTTGTCGGCCATGATCTCAAGCTTTTCAGTCGAAGCCGAAGCAGTAAATATTTTTTGAGTCCGTTCGAGGCTTGTAAGCAGACGCAATACGACTGCATCATAACGATTGCGAAACAACGAATCGGCATCGTCGACGACAAAAATCTTAATCGTATTCAAATTAAATCCGGCTCCGGAAAATAGTGCGTTTATCTTATTGGGCGTTCCGACCAGAATATCAATTCCAAGTGAAATCTGGTTTTTGTCGTTATCGATATCCGTTCGGTCATTGGTTCCGTAAAGGCGAAGCCCGTTGTATTTATTAAGTTTCTCAAACAAATCCATGGCATCGAGCACATTTTGCCTGTCTTCTACGATAAACAACGCGCGTGTACTTTCACCTTCAGCTTTTCCCAATTTCTGAATCACATTCAGAATCGCCGTTACAGTTTTGCCCGAACCTTTCTCCGAAATAATGACAGCATCGGCGCCGCTCTTAATCGCAGAAAATGTTTCCGCCTGAAGTTCGTTGGCTACGCTCAAACCATTGTCTGTTAAAGCACGGCTTAGATTTTCATTGATTTTTTTGAGGTTCATTTGTTGGGATTTGGGGTTCAAGGTATGGGGTTCAGGGTTTGGGGATGGTTTTAAAGTCAATTATTTGCTTGCGAACATTTTTACGTCATTCTCGGAAATTTCGCTGCCGCCAAGGATGATCAGGCGCTCGACGACGTTTCGTAATTCTCTTATGTTTCCGGTCCAATCGTACTCCTTAAGCAGGTTTATTGCGGCTGGCGAAAATTTTTTGATGGCATTTCCGTGGTCGGTCGCGATGAGTTCCGAAAAATGTTCGATAAGAAGCGGAATGTCGTCCCTTCTGTCGTTCAATGCGGGAACTTTGATTAAAATCACAGCCAATCTGTGATACAGATCTTCACGAAAACGGCCTTCGGAAATTTCCTTGTTTAAATCTTTGTTTGTTGCGGCAACTACGCGCACATCGACTTTGATATCGCGTTCTGCGCCGACACGCTGAATTACATTCTCCTGGAGCACGCGTAATACTTTGGCCTGCGCCGAAAGGCTCATGTCGCCAATTTCATCGAGGAAGATCGTACCCTGATGCGCTGCTTCGAATTTACCCGCGCGGTCTCGGACGGCAGATGTAAACGCACCTTTTACGTGTCCGAACAACTCGCTTTCGATCAGCTCGGATGGAATCGCGGCGCAATTCACCTCGATCAAAGGAGCCGATGCTCGCTCGCTCTGTTCGTGCAACTGATGTGCGACAAGTTCCTTTCCGGTTCCGTTTGGACCTGTGATCAGCACGCGCGCGTCCGTCGGTGCGACTTTCTCAATGATATCCTTGATATGGTTGATCGCTTCGCTTTCGCCGATCATTTCGTAATGGCGGCTGACCTTCTTTTTCAGTATCTTATTTTCCACGACAAGCTGCTTGCGGTCACAGGCATTTCTTACCGTATTGAGCAGCCGGTTCAAATCGGGTGGTTTTGAGATGTAATCGAATGCGCCCAAACGCATCGTGTTGATCGCCGTTTCCATATCGCCGTGGCCTGAAATCATGACTACCGGAATTTCAGGTTTGATCTTTTTTATATTTTCGAGCAGTTCGACGCCATCCATTTTGGGCATTTTGATATCGCAAAGCACGAGGTCGTAATCGGTGGTTTTGATCTTTTCAAATCCGGAAACGCCGTCTTCAGCTTCCTCGACCTGATATGTGTCGTTTTCTTCGATAAGTATTTTTGTGAGCACGCGGCGGATGGCGGCTTCGTCTTCTATGATGAGTATTTTAGGCACTTCTTTGAATTAATAATTAATAGTGAATAATTAATAATTGACTGCATGTAAACTGTGAACTGTGAACTGCAAACTGTCAACTCTTTCCTTCCCTAGCCCGGATTCCGATAGCTATCGGGACGGCAGCCTTTTGATACAAAACTTTGCGTTGCGCAAAAAATAGTGCGACCACCGGAAGCGAGATTTTTTGCTTGTGAGAGCAGGTTTTGTGAAACAGCTACAGCGGACAGCCGGAACAGCTACAAATTAATAATTAATAATGAATAATTGATAATTAACTGTAAACTGTAAACTTATAACTGTAAACTTATAACTGTAAACTTTTAATACCTCAGCCATTTGAAAATCTCCTTGTATGTCGGCTTCTTTCCGTACATCAATATTCCGATCCGGTAAATTTTTGAGGCGAACCAAACTACGAGCACGAACGTTCCAAACAGCAATACCATCGACAGAATGAGCTGCCAAATCGGAACACCGAACGGAATCCGCATCAGCATTACGATTGGCGAGGTTAGCGGGATAAGCGAGAAAACAGTGGCGACCGTGCCGTGCGGATCCTTCATCACCGTAAAAAAGCCGATATAAACGCCCAGTACCAATGGCATGATGATCGGCAGGAGAAATTGTTGTGAATCGGTTTCGTTGTCGACCGCTGCGCCAATTGCCGCATAAAATGAGCTATATAAAAAATATCCTCCGATGAAATATATGATGAACGATATGATCATAGTTCCGATCGGCAGGCTCCAGAGTTCCTTTAGATAAACCTGCATCGTTCCGGTTTCGCTTTTGACTGCGCCGATCATTTCGGGCGGAACCTGTTGTGACGGGCCGAGATCGACACCAAAGAACATCGAAGCGCCAAATAGCAGCAAGAACCCGATCAAAGCCCAGATGATAAACTGCAATATTCCGGCAAGCGATGTTCCGACAATTTTGCCCATCATGAGCTGGAACGGCTTTACGGACGAGATGATGATCTCGACGATGCGATTTGTTTTTTCTTCGATGACGCTTCGCATGACCATGTTCCCGTAGATGATGATGAACATCATGATAAGATAGCCGAATGATCCGCCGATTGCGATCTTGATCTCGTTGAGGCCTTTGACCGATTCTTCTCCGGACGATTTTGCGAGGCTGATGTCGATGTTCGCCTCAGCCTGCCGGATTGCGACCGTATCAAGTTTGGCTTTTTCGAAATTGTATTTGGTAAGTTTCGCCGCAATGCTTTCTTCGAGGCCGGAGATGAACATCATTCCGGGACTGTCATTGGAAATATAGCTGACTTTAGATTCGAGCTGCTTTAATGTGTCGACTTTTGGAATGTGGACGATTCCTTCGAATGCTTCGGTGGCTACGCTGTCGCGAAGGTTTTCGAGCGCGGCATCGGAACGGTTGACGAATTGGTATTCATCATCGCTTTTAAAAACGTCGTAAAACATTCCGGTTTCGTCATGCACGGCGATCCTGCGAACGTCGGATTTCAATGTGCTCAGATATCCTACAAATGCAGCAATGGCAACAAAAAGCAGCGGGCTTAGGAACGTCATGACAATAAATGACTTATTCCTGACCTTTGCCATGAATTCGCGCCGGATGATAAGGGTTAAAATGCTCATATCAGTTTTTTGCGTTGCCTATTGTTTGGATGAAAATGTCGTTTGCCGTCGGAAGCTTTTCTGCAAAATGGGTTACAACGCCGCGCTGCATCAGTGTTTGCAATAATTCATTCGGCGCCGAATTTCCAAGCTGAATTTCGAGCTTCATTTCGTCATTAAGTGATTTGAAGTCGGTTTGGGACAATGTGTATTTTTGAGTCAGGTCATACATCAAACCTTCAACATTGTCGGTTAAAATTCCGACCCTGAAGACATTTGATCGGAATTGGCGCTTTACGTTGTCGAGTTTGCCTTCGATGAGCTTTTCGGACTTGTGGATCAGCGCAATATCGTCGCAAAGTTCTTCGACGCTTTCCATACGGTGCGTGGAAAAAATTATCGTTGCGCCATCTTTTTTCAATCCGAGAATTTCGTCTTTGATGATGTTGGCATTTACAGGGTCGAAACCGGAAAATGGTTCGTCGAAAATGAGAAGTTTGGGACGATGCAGGACCGTGACAACAAATTGTATTTTTTGCGCCATTCCCTTTGAAAGTTCCTCGATTTTCTTGTTCCACCAACCTTTGATCTCGAGTTTGTCGAACCAATACTCCAACTGTTTTTTGGCTTCGGATTTAGTCATTCCCTTCATCTGCGCGAGGTAAAGGCACTGCTCGCCTACCTTCATGGATTTATAAAGTCCGCGTTCCTCGGGAAGATATCCGATATGAAGTACATGCTTTGGATGAAGTTTCTCGCCATCGAGAATAACTGTTCCGGCATCGGGCATCGTGATCTGGTTGATGATGCGGATCAGCGACGTTTTACCGGCGCCGTTTGGGCCCAGTAGGCCGTAGATGCTGCCTTTGGGAACTGAAAGTGAAACCTGATTGAGGGCTGTGAAATCACCGTATTGTTTAACGACGCGGTCGACTTCGAGAATGTTGGCCATTCGATTTTTTTAATTTGCGTAAATGTAAGCAGGCTTCGAATGGTTTCAAAAAAAACCCACCCTTATTTTTGCGGATAAGGATGGGAAAAATTGCTATGAAAAAGAAATTACTAGTTACCAACTAGTAACGTTTCAAATGTAAAATATTTTTTTAAATTACGAAAACATATCCTTAACTTTTTCGAAAAAAGATTTATCCGATTTCTCAGGACTTGGGATGAAATTCGGATTATTCAGATTTTTCTCAAAAAACTCCTTCTGTTCACGCGTTAATACTTTTGGCGTCCAGACATTTATGTGAACCAGCAAGTCGCCGTTCCCATATCCGTTAAGGCTTGGAATTCCCTTACCTTTCAGTCGTAAAATCTTACCTGATTGAATGCCTTCTTCGAGTTTAATCCTGACTTTTCCATTGACCGCCTCGATATCTTTTGATGCGCCCAAAACTGCTTCGCTCATGCTGATGTAAAGGTCGAGATGAAGGTTTTCGCCTTCACGTTTCAATGTTTCGT
Source organism: uncultured bacterium (assembly GCA_965365355.1). GTDB lineage: Bacteria > Bacteroidota > Bacteroidia > Flavobacteriales > Flavobacteriaceae > Flavobacterium. The sequence goes on along the minus strand of CBDUBJ010000015.1, from coordinate 5,876 downwards.
GTTCCAGTTCTTCGATTGCTACGATCAGATCGCCTGGAACGCCGTTTCCGGGCGCGTCATTTCCTTTGTTTGACACTTTGAGCTGCATTCCGTCAGAAACGCCAGCCGGGATTTTGATAGACACGGTTTCGTCCTCCATGATCATTCCGTGCGCGTCGGCTTCGTTTGGCTTGCTTTCGATTGTTTGCCCTGAACCGCCGCATTGCGGACAAGTTGTCGCAGACTGCATGCGTCCCAAAATCGTATTGGTTACCCGCATGACCTGACCCTGGCCGTTGCAATTCGGACAAGTTTTATATCGGACGCCTTTGGCTTGAACCTTACGTTTTACCTTGATTTTCTTTTCGACGCCATTTGCAATTTCTTCGAGTGTCAGCCTGACTTTAATTCGAAGGTTACTTCCTTTCATCCTCCGTTGTCCGCCGCCGCCAAAACCGCTAAAACCGCCACCGAATGCGCTTCCGAAAATGTCACCGAACTGGCTGAAAATATCGTCCATGTTCATGCCGCCGCCGCCGCCAAATCCCTGCGCTCCGTCGAATGCCTGATGGCCAAACTGGTCGTATCGCGATTTCTTTTGTGGATCGCTGAGCACTTCATATGCTTCCGCCGCCAGCTTGAAGTTCTCTTCAGCTTTTTTGTCGCCCGGGTTTTTGTCGGGATGGAACTCAATTGCCTTCTTTCTGTACGCCTTCTTGATTTCCTCCGAAGTCGCGTTTTTGCCTATTCCCAGTATTTCGTAAAAATCTCGTTTCATCTTTTTGGTTGTTTATTGTCCGATCACCACTTTAGGAAACCGGATAATCTTTTCGCCGAGTTTATATCCTTTTTCGAGAACATCGACGATTTTGCCTTTTAGATCGTCGGACGGCGCGGGTATTTGAGTGATTGCTTCGGCAAAATCCGCATCGAAATTATCGCCGGCTTTGATTTCAACGAGTTCCAGGCCTTTTGACTGAAGCGTCGATTTGAATTTTTCGTAAATTAACCCGACACCTTTCACCAAAGCTTCATCTTCAGATTTCCTGATCTCGATCAGTGCACGATCGAAATCATCCAGAACCGGAAGCATGGCAACCAATACCTCCTGATTGGCAGTTTTAAAAAGATCAAGTCGTTCTTTTGCCGTACGTCGTTTGTAATTTTCGAATTCTGCGAACAAGCGAAGAAATTTATCTTTCTCAGCTTCAAGGTCCTGCTTAAGCTTTTCTTCGATCACATCGTTTTCAACAATCAATTGCTCCCCGTTTGCGTTTGCCTCAATGGTCGCATCGTCAAGTTCGGGTTGATTGTTATTATTTTCATTAGCCATTTCTATCTGTTTTTATTCGTCCGGCGCGGTTTGCAAACATACTGCCATTTGAGGCATTGTGCCAAATTGTCACTACAGTTATATCGTGCGGATTTAATCATTTCAATCATGTTTTATAATTTATCCGTTTAAAAAATTAAATCCGGAAGTTGAAATACTTCAGTTTAGTAATTTTTTTAGTTTTTATTTAAAGATTTTTAATAAGTTTGTTAAGCACTAAAAATAAGATTTCATATGAAAAAAGCTATTTTAAGTTTGCTTGCAGTCACGGTAACGTTTTTAAGCGTTTCGTGTAAGGATGAGAACAGTTCAGCACGCGCTGCTCGTGATGCCAAAGGCGCTTCTGAAGAAGCAATTGCCTACAACGTAGATACCCAGACTTCTGTAATCGATTGGGTTGGATCAAAACAAACGGGAAAACATGGCGGTGAACTTAAATTGTCTTCCGGGACAGTTTTCACCAAAGACGGCCAGATCGAAAGTGGTAATTTCACGATTGACATGAACTCCATTGAGGTGACCGATTTAAAGCCAGGCGACGGTAAAGAAGATCTGGAATCACACCTAAAAGGAACCGCGGTAGAAAATGCAGATCATTTCTTTAATGTGAAAAAGTATCCTGAAGGAAAGTTTGAAATCACAAACGTCACGAATGAAGACGGTAAAATGATGATCGAAGGAAACCTGACATTGAAAGAAACAACGAAGAACATTAAGTTTCCTGCGTTGGTCAATATCAGCGACAATCAGTTAAGCATTGTGAGCGATATGTTTATCATCGATAGAACGCAATGGAAAGTCAATTACGGATCAAAATCTGTTTTTGCAGATTTAGGTGACAAGTTTGTCAACGACGAAATAGAAATAAAGGTAACCGTAAAGGCGACCAGATAATTATTAATTCAGCTTACTTATTCCACTAATAAGCCTCGATTTTCGGGGCTTTTTCATTTATCAGGTTTTCGAGCGCGCCGTTAAGAGTCGGATATCTGAATTTAAATCCCGTTCCTGCAATCTTTTCCGCTGATACGTTTTGACCCGTTACGAGCAACTGATGCATTTCGCCTAACATCATTTTCAAAATAAACGATGGCACCGTGGGCATGAAAAAAGGTTTATCCATCGATTTTGCCAGAGCTTGCATGAATACCGCGTTTGTCACAGGATTTGGTGCAACCGCATTAAAAATTCCCTCCAGCTTCTTTTCAGCCACATGGCGGTAAATATGTGCCAAATCTTTAAGATGTATCCAGGAGTATACCTGATTTCCTGAGCCAAGTGGCGATCCTAGACCCAATGAAACAGGCTTTTTCATCTCCACAAGCGCGCCGCCATCATTGGATAAGACCAAGCCTGTACGGATGAGCGATGTTGTTATGCCGAGCGTTTTAAACCGTTCGACGCTTTGCTCCCACTTTTGCACGACGTTGCCAAGAAATCCCGGATCGACTTTCTGCGATTCCTCAGTATATAATTCCGTCTGGCTATCAGGATAAATTCCTATTCCCGACGCTGAAATGATCTGCTTTACCTGATGCGGATTTTTCTTTAGAACGTGAAATAAAAGATTTGCGGATAAGACCCGACTTTCAACTATGGCCTGTTTCTGCTCATCGGTCCAGCGTTTTGAAATCGATTCGCCGGCAAGATGAATGATGGTGTCAACACCGATCAAAGCATTTTCATCGATCTGACATTTCGCAGGATCCCAGTAAAATCCGGAACAGCCTTCAAGTGAATTGATTTTGTTATTTGAAGATGTAAGAAAATTAATTGAATGCCCGCTTGCGAGCAAAACATTGACAAGTTCTTTACCGATCAGGCCGGTTGCGCCTGTGATGAGAAGTTTCATGTATGAAGTTTCCGTAAAAATACGGCTTCATTGTGCTAACTACACCTAAATTATGCAGGGTTTAACGTTGGCGGGTTTTGAGGCTCCAGGTGATTTCGAAGCGCGAGACCAGTTCATCTTTTTTATTTTTTCCTTCCGATATTAAAACGATGACCTGCGATTGCGTATGTATTGCGGCCAAAGCCTGGGCTACAAGCTCTCCATGATCGCATTTGAATTCGATCCTGCCGCTCGCTTTTTTGTAAAAATCGCCTTTAATGGAAGTCACGAGCATTGACACTGAGGCATTTTCCGCAGTGATTGCCGCATTCAGAAGCACGCCGGTCGACAATTCTGCTGCCATGGCCTGCACCGCAAAATACATTGATTTAAACGGATTCTGATTGATCCATCGATGTGTCACAGTTGTAATGCACTGTTGTTTGGAATACGATTTCACGCGCACGCCACAAAAAAATGCAGATGGAAGCTTCCATAAAAGGAAAAGTGTTGATTTATTCATTTATCTTATAATTAATCATTTAGGTATAATCCGTACAAAGCAAATTGTTAAAACAATGTTAAGATTCGGTACTATGTAAAACAAGATACTTGATTTTAGATATATATTTGCAATGGATATTATTATATGAAATTCGTCATCATGGAACCAACATCAGAGAAAACTACCGCAACGCTTACGCATCTTGGCATCCTTACACAGTATTTCATTCCTTTCGGCAATTTTTTATTCCCGATAATCATTTGGGGAACCGTTAAAGACAGGTCAAAATTTGTCGACTCGCACGGTCGATGTGCGATCAACTTCCAACTTTCGATACTGATTTATTCGATAGTTCTGGCGATGATCGCAATTCCAATTTTAATGTTCAGCGTTTTTAAAAACGTTCCGCTTGAAGCGATAATCAACGATGACGACTTTATAATCGACAATCTTACCATTGCAGATTTCGGAACAACGGTTACGATCGCAATTTTCGCCGTCTTTTTATTCGTTGCGATTAAAACAATCGAATTCTTTCTGGTGATCTACGCTTCTGTTAAAGCTTCGAACGGCGAACTTTTTAAATATCCTGCAACCATCAATTTTATTCCGGATGCTGAAAACGATAATCAAAACGAGCCGGAAATTCAAACTGAACCGTCAAATATCACGCAATCTTAAAATCAAATATATGGTAAAAATAACGGGGTTTCAATCATCAAATCAGTAATCAATTCAATCAAAATCAATCACCGATCTAAAATCAAAGATCGCAAATCACAATCATCAATTTAATCATCATCAATCAAAAAACGAAAATCATGTTTAAAATCATCACAACCCTTACAATGACACTTGCCGCAGCACTTCTTCAGGCTCAGGTAAAAGAAACACGCAATGCATCTGACTTTTCAAAACTGCATGTTACCGACGGAATTGAAGTTACGATCATCCAGGCAGGCGAAAGCAAAATGGAAGTTGAAGCAGCGACCGCGTCTGCACTTGGTCAGATCAGGACTGAAATCAAAAACAACACTTTAACCTTGTCAAGCGACAATCCCGATCTTAAAGCTAAGATCACATTGTACGCTCAGCAATTTTCAATAATCAAAGCTGACGACAGATCAATCGTTTATGTAAAAGGCGAATTGTATTCAAACGATCTTGCAATTACGGTCAGCTCGGGCTCGAAATTCAACGGGAACGTTTCAGGTGAAAAAATTCAGCTGCTGTCAAAAAATAACGGCATCTACAATATCCGCCTTAATGCCAAGCATCTGACAGGAAATTTCAGGAATGGCTCACGCGCAAATATTTCGGGTTTTGCCGCATCGGCTAACCTAATGGCAGGAAACCGTTCGTTGTGTCATGCAAGAAACCTGTCGACGAATAAAGTTTCAATCGATGCCCGCGAAGATGCTACCATATTGATCGCAGCTCAGGAAGAGCTTGATATACGGATGTCGGAAACATCAAATGTGACTTATTACGGAAAGCCCGGAAAAGTCACCTTGCCGGAAAATGCCACGGCAAAATACAAAAGTGCGGGCGACAGAATGCTTAGCGAGAACTAGAATTTATGCCCCGCCAACCCAAACTAAAAAACTGGAATTATGAATATTGAGAACACAAAAGCCCAAATGCGAAAAGGTGTGCTCGAGTTCTGTATCCTTTCCGTACTCAAGGAAAAGGACGCTTACACCTCAGAAATACTCGACACATTGAAAAACGCTAAACTGCTTGTCGTGGAAGGTACAGTTTACCCGCTGTTGACAAGACTGAAAAATGACGGCCTGCTCAACTATCGTTGGGAAGAATCGACCTCGGGACCGCCGCGAAAATATTACGGTCTGACCGAAATCGGAAAGGCTTTCTTAACAGAATTAAACGGTACGTGGACAGAATTATCCGACGCCGTCAACATAATAACGAACCAAAACTAACAGTCATGAATAAAACGGTAAACATAAACCTTGGTGGGATGTTTTTTCACATCGATGAAGATGCATACCAAAAGCTGACAAGATATTTTGAGGCGATCAAGCGTTCATTGTCGAATTCAACCGGTCAGGATGAAATCATAAAAGACATTGAAATGAGGATTGCCGAACTCGTCAGCGAAAAGCACACAAGCGACAAGCAGGTGATCAATGTAAAAGAACTCGATGAGATTATTGCGATCATGGGCCAGCCCGAAGATTACAGGATCGAAGAAGAGCCTGCAGATC
>CBDUBJ010000014.1:0-48626 GCA_965365355.1 uncultured bacterium | reverse complement strand
ATCTGCTTGTTAGCTTCTTTGATGCCTTCGGCTCTTTCTCTTTTACGAACTCCCATGACTTCTTATTTTTTACCTTTATTTTTTGCACCGGCATGACCACGGAACGACCTTGTAGGTGAAAATTCCCCAAGTTTGTGCCCTACCATATTCTCAGTCACATATACAGGAACGAATTGACGCCCGTTGTGAACTGCGATTGTTTGTCCGACGAAATCAGGAGTGATCATCGAAGCCCTTGACCAGGTCTTCACAACACCCTTATTTCCCTTTTCTATATTTTCTGAAACTTTCTTCTCTAGTTTATAGTGAACGAAAGGCCCTTTTTTTAATGAACGTGCCATGTCTGATTATTTCTTTCTGCGTTCTACAATATACTTGTTGCTCGGATTTGCCTTGGCACGTGTCCTGTAACCTTTAGCCGGCAAGCCTTTTCTTGAGCGTGGGTGACCTCCCGAAGAACGTCCTTCACCACCACCCATCGGGTGATCGACAGGGTTCATGGCAACCGGTCTCGTACGAGGCCTTCTGCCCAACCATCTGCTTCTACCTGCTTTACCTGAAACGATCAACTGGTGATCTGAGTTCGACACCGCACCGATCGTAGCCGAGCATGTCAAAAGGATCAATCTAGTTTCGCCGGATGGCATCTTGATCGTAGCATATTTACCGTCACGAGCCATAAGCTGCGCGAAAGTACCTGCAGAACGTGCGATCGTGGCACCTTGTCCCGGACGCAATTCAATACAAGAAATTACAGTACCCAACGGAATCTTGCTCAGCGGAAGCGTGTTCCCGATCTCAGGCTGCGCATCCGCTCCCGAAACAAGTTTTTGCCCTACCTGAAGTCCGTTTTGTGCAATGATGTATGTCTTCTCTCCATCGGCGTAAGCCAACAAAGCGATGAACGCCGTACGGTTCGGATCGTACTCGATTGATTTAACCGTAGCAGGAATTCCATCCTTGGTACGTTTGAAATCGATCATACGATATCTTTGTTTGTGACCACCGCCTGTATAACGCATGGTCATCTTTCCTTGACTATTTCTACCGCCGGACTTTTTTATCGGTGCCAATAATGAGCGCTCCGGCTTATCAGTCGTAATAGCGTCAAAACTATTAACGACTCTAAATCGCTGGCCCGGGGTAATAGGTTTTAATTTTCTAACTGACATTTCGCTGCCTTGTATTAGATGTTATTGTAAAAATCGATAGTTTCTCCATCCTGAACCTGGACAACCGCTTTCTTATAAGAATTGGTTTTCCCGCTGATCATGCCACTTTTAGTGTACTTCGTTGATCTGTCCGGACGTACGTTCATGGTATTGACGCTCACGATAGTAACTCCATAGGCAGCCTCGACAGCTTTTCTGATCTGGATCTTATTCGCAGTTTTGTCTACCATGAAACCGAAGCGGTTTGAAATCTCACCCTCTTTGGTTATCTTCTCCGTGATGATAGGTTTAATAATAATACTCATCGCCGCTTACTTATTTAAATTGTCTTCAATTCCCGCCAAAGCGCCTTCCAACAACACTACATTATTTGCATTCAAAATGGTGTAAGTGCTTAATTCTGAGGAAGTTACAACGCTAGAGGCTTTCAAATTACGTGACGACAAATATACATTATTATTTGACTCTCCCAACACAAACAAAGATTTTTTGTTTTCCAACCCCAATGCTTTCAATACGTTGATGAAATTCTTGGTATTTGGCGTGTCGAAATTCATGTCTTCAAGTACGATCAGGTTTGATTCCTGAGCTTTGATCGTCAAGGCAGATTTCCTTGCAAGACGCTTCAAATTCTTGTTCAATTTGAAAGAGTAGCTTCTTGGGCGCGGACCGAAAACGGTACCACCACCTTTGAACAATGGGTTCTTCGCGCTACCTGCACGGGCAGTTCCCGTTCCTTTTTGCTTCTTGATCTTACGTGTAGATCCGGCAACTTCAGCTCTTTCTTTTGCCTTGTGCGTTCCTTGACGTTGGTTAGCCAAATACTGCTTCACATCAAGATATACCGCGTGCTTGTTAGGCTCGATGCCGAAAACCTCGTCAGACAGGGTTACTGTCCGCCCGGTTTCTTTTCCGTTGATATTTAAAACTTTTACTTCCATTACTTCTGAATGATTACATAAGAGTTGGTATGGCCCGGAACGCATCCTTTGATAACAAGAAGATTCTTGTCTGCCACAACTTTCAACACCTTAAGATTCTGAACTTTTACATTAACGCCGCCCATACGTCCTGCCATGCGCATTCCTTTGAATACACGTGAAGGATAAGATGACGCTCCTACCGATCCCGGCGCTCTCAAACGGTTGTGCTGACCATGTGTTGCCTGTCCGACACCGCCAAAGCCGTGACGCTTAACAACACCCTGGAAACCTTTACCTTTTGATACACCCTGCACATCCACAAACTCGCCTTCTGCAAAGACATCAACTGTCAATACATCACCCAGTTTGTACTCGTTCTCAAATTGGAGCTCAACGACTTTCTTCTTCGCAGCTGTTCCCGCTTTTTTAAAGTGGCCTGCAGCCGCTTTAGAGGAATGCTTGTCAGATTTGTCATCGAAACCAAGTTGCAACGCTTCATACCCGTCGACCTCGTTGGTTCTGACTTGGGTAACTACGCATGGCCCCGCTTCAATGACGGTACAAGGAATGTTCTTCCCGTTCTCGTCGAAGATGCTGGTCATGCCGATTTTTCTACCAATTAACCCAGACATAAAAAATAATTAATAATTAATAATGAACAATTAATAATTGAATCCGCAGATGTCAATTACCCAATACTTATAGGCAAAATGAAAGTACCGGAACCGAAATTCCGGTACGTAAAATGCCTTGTGTTTTATCAGACTTTGATCTCTACTTCAACACCGCTCGGAAGCTCAAGCTTCATAAGCGCATCGATAGTCTTCGATGAAGAAGAGTAGATGTCGATCAGTCTTTTGTAAGACATCACTTCAAACTGCTCCCTTGATTTCTTGTTGACGTGCGGAGAACGCAGTACGGTAAAGATCTTTTTGTGTGTTGGCAACGGAATTGGGCCAGTGACCACAGCTCCGGTGCTCTTTACAGTTTTTACGATCTTCTCAGACGATTTGTCGACAAGCATGTGATCGTAAGACTTCAGTTTTATTCTGATTTTTTGACTCATTTTCTTTGAATTAAACGGTTCCTTTAGCTTTCTTGATTACCATTTCGGAGATGTTCGACGGAGTTTCCTGATAATGTGAAAATTCCATCGTAGATGTTGCGCGACCTGAAGACAATGTCCTTAATGTTGTTACATATCCAAACATTTCAGAAAGCGGCACGAATGCTTTGATGACTTTCGCACCGGCCCTGTCGCCCATATCGGTCACTTGTCCGCGGCGACGGTTAAGGTCACCCACGATATCACCCATGTTCTCCTCAGGAGTAATGGCCTCAAGTTTCATGATCGGCTCAAGGATAACCGCACCTGCAGCGCGGCCTGATTCCTTATAACCCATTTTCGCAGCAAGTTCGAATGACAGCGCATCCGAATCCACCGGGTGGAAAGATCCGTCAAGCAATGTTACTTTAAGGCTGTCTACCTCGTATCCTGCCAAAGGTCCCTGCTTCATAGCAGCTTTGAAACCTTTCTCAACAGATGGGATATATTCTTTAGGAACGTTACCACCTTTTACTTCGTTGATGAACTGAAGTCCGACGAAACCTTCGTCAGCCGGCTCAATCCTGAAAACGATATCGGCAAATTTACCACGGCCACCGGTTTGTTTCTTGTAAACTTCCCTGTGCTGTGCCGCTTTTGTGAACGCTTCTTTATATTCAACCTGAGGCTCGCCCTGGTTTACTTCAACTTTAAACTCACGACGCATCCTGTCGACAAGGATATCAAGGTGAAGCTCACCCATACCCGAGATGATGGTTTGTCCTGAAGCCTCGTCAGTCTTAACAACGAACGTCGGATCTTCTTCAGCCAGTTTCGCCAAAGCCATACCCATCTTATCGACGTCAGCCTTGGTTTTAGGCTCGATCGCGATACCGATAACCGGCGCAGGGAAATCCATCGATTCAAGAACGATCGGATGTTTCTCGTCGCAAAGCGTATCACCAGTTTTGATATCTTTAAATCCTACTGCAGCACCAATATCACCAGCTTCGATAAACTCGATCGGGTTCTGCTTGTTTGCGTGCATCTGGTAGATACGTGAAATACGCTCTTTGTTACCTGAACGTGTGTTCAGAATGTAAGAACCTGCATCAAGGCGGCCTGAATAAGCGCGGAAGAATGCAAGACGACCAACATATGGATCGGTTGCGATCTTGAATGCAAGGGCAGCAAACGGCTCCTTGACATCCGGCTTACGAAGGATCTCAGCATCCGTATCAGGGTTTGTTCCAACAATACCTTCTTTATCCAATGGAGACGGAAGATATTTGCAAACCGCATCAAGCATGAACTGAACGCCTTTATTTTTGAATGACGAACCGCAAAGCATCGGGATGATCGACATATCGATAGTCGCTTTTCTCAAAGCCGCGTTGATCTCATCTTCAGTGATCGAATTTTCATCTTCGAAGAATTTCTCCATGAGGCTTTCATCGTAATCAGCAACAGCTTCGATAAGCGTCGCACGATACTGATGAACTTCCTCTTTCATATCTTCCGGGATCGGAACGATATCGAAAGTCGCGCCCAATGTTTCGTCATGCCAGATGATCGCCTGGTTCTTCACCAAGTCGACAACACCTTTAAAATCTTCTTCTTCACCAATTGGAAGCGTGATGGCCACGGCGTTCGACTTCAGCATGTCGCGTACCTGCTGGCACACTGCAAGGAAATTCGAACCCTGACGGTCCATTTTGTTCACGAATCCCATCCTTGGAACCTTGTAGTTGTCTGCAAGCCTCCAGTTGGTTTCCGATTGTGGCTCAACACCGTCAACGGCGCTGAAAAGGAAAACCAATCCGTCAAGAACACGAAGTGAACGGTTTACCTCTACGGTAAAGTCGACGTGTCCCGGAGTATCGATGATATTGAAATGGTAAGGCTTTGAATTCGGCAATGGTTTACCTTGTTCGGTCGGAAAGCTCCATGAACAAGTTGTCGCAGCCGAAGTGATCGTGATTCCACGCTCCTGCTCCTGCGCCATCCAGTCCATCGTTGCAGCACCTTCGTGCACCTCGCCGATCTTGTGTGACTTACCTGTATAGAAAAGGATACGCTCCGTCGTCGTGGTCTTACCCGCGTCGATGTGTGCAGCGATCCCGATATTCCTGGTATAATTTAAATCTCTTGCCATTTCTTAATTAAAATCTAAAGTGGGAGAATGCCTTGTTGGCCTCAGCCATTTTGTGAGTATCCATTCTTTTCTTAACCGCAGCACCTTCTTCTTTTGCAGCTGCAAGAACTTCAGAGGCAAGCTTCTGAGCCATGGATTTTTCGTTTCTTCTGCGTGCGTAAAGGATCATCCATTTCATTGCCATGGATATTTTCCTGTCCGGACGGATTTGCATCGGGATCTGGAATGTCGCTCCACCTACACGGCGGCTGCGGACTTCTACGTGCGGCATTACATTGGTAAGCGCATCTTTCCAGATTTCAAGAGCTGGTTTTTCAGCATCCTGCTTTTTTGACTCTACGATATCGATCGCGTCGTAAAATACTTTGAACGCTGTCGATTTCTTACCATCCCACATCAGGTTGTTCACGAAACGTGTTACAAGCTGGTCGTTAAACCGTGGATCTGGCAAAAGAGGTCTTTTCTTGGCCTGTCTTTTTCTCATGTCTTTTCTCTTTTGTCGAAGGCTTAGTCTAATGTCAAATGTCTAATGTCGAACGAACTGTTTAAGCAGCTTTGTCAGACTTTCGACTTTCGACTTTCGACGTTTGTCTTCATCGGGTTAAAATTACTTTTTAGCGTCTTTTGGTCGTTTTGCACCGTACTTGGACCTACGTTGTGTCCTGCCTGCAACACCTGACGTATCAAGTGCGCCGCGGACGATGTGGTACCTGACACCCGGCAAATCTTTAACCCTTCCGCCCCTAACTAATACTATCGAGTGCTCCTGGAGGTTGTGTCCTTCACCCGGGATGTATGCGTTTACTTCGTTGCCATTCGTCAGACGAACCCTTGCTACTTTACGCATAGCAGAATTCGGCTTCTTAGGCGTCGTAGTATAAACACGCGTACAAACCCCACGTCTTTGAGGACATGAATCCAAAGCAACCGATTTACTCTTCTTAGTTATCTGAGCCCTTCCGGTCCTTACTAATTGTTGAATTGTTGGCATAATAAATACTAAAAATATATTACGTTTAATGTTCCCGCTTTTTACGGGGTTGCAAATGTAGGAATATTTTTTTTTTAAACAAACCACATCTCAGTAATTTTTGCCTGTCGTAAATATTTGTTTATTAATGAAATATATATGACGGAAATATGTTCATTGATAGTCGGGCGCAACACATCTTCCAATGCCCGATCTTACATTAAAAAATCACGCGCGAATAGTATTACTTTTACGATGATGATTCTCAAATTGGGCAGATTACTATTTTCAATTGCAGTACTGATGATAACGGCAACATCTGCTGCGCAGAATTATCAGCTGGAAATTCTTGGCGCTACGGCAGATGAAAGCAAGGCCATCGATTCTGTCGGATACGTCAGGCTGCACGCATCGATTGCCAGATTGCAAACCGAATCGAATGCATTCATTCAAAAATTAAAAAAAGAAGGCTGGCTTTACGCAACTCCCGATTCCTTAAAACGCATTAACGACACGATATTCCGCCGAAGGATCGCGCTCGGAAACCGCATTAAATCCATACATATATATATAGGTAAAGATGCAGCGTTGAAAGAGCTGGCGTTTACCGAAGAAAATCGTGATACGATCAAACTGCCGTTCGCGCAGGCAGAAACATTTATGACCGATGTTTTGGCGAACCTGGAACGCAAAGGATATTCGCTGGCAAAGATCAATCTCGATAATATCCGTAATAACGGCACAACTGTTTTCGCAGACCTCATTATTGAAACGGGAAATCCGAGATTTGTAAATGACATTGTGATCCAGGGCTATGATAAATTTCCAGAAGGACACAAACGAAGCATCCTTCGCGCGTACCGAAACAAAAAATTTTCTCAAACGGGACTAAAAAAAATCCATGATGATTTCGCACGGTTCAGGTTTGTAACACAGACAAAATATCCCGAAATACTTTTTACTAAGGACACGACCAAAGTTTATGTTTATCTGGAGAAAGCGAAGGCAAACCGCTTCGATGGCTTTCTGGGATTTTCAAATGATGAAAATGAGGACGGCGGCAGCAAGCTTCGTTTAAACGGATATCTTGATTTGTTGCTTGTGAATTTCCTGAACACAGGCGAGGAATTTTCGCTTTACTGGAAAAGTGACGGAAACGAGCAAAAGACTTTTAATGTCGGGATCGAGCTTCCCTATATTTTTAAAAGCAGGTTTGGATTGCGGGCCAACCTGAATATATTCCGTCAGGATTCCACTTTCCAGAATACAAAAACCGCCATCGGACTTGGCTACCTATTTAATTACAATACGCGGATCTACCTCGGATACGAATCTACTGAATCAAGCGACATATTAAATACGAACAATGCGTCGATCAGCGATTTCGAAAGCAGGTTTGCGACCTTGACATTTAATTACGCGAGATTCCGCGAAGAGGATTTTCTATTTCCGGAGCAAACTTCCGTCGAACTGCGCACAGGAGCAGGATCACGTGATTCAAAGGTGCAGGAAAACGCTCAGTTTTTTGGCGAACTGAACCTGATGCAGAATTTCTACCTAAACAATAAAAACGTGATCAATGTGCGAAGCAGGAATTACTATCTGCAAAGCAATTCATATTTGGTTAGCGAGCTCTACCGGTTTGGCGGAATCAATTCTGTCCGCGGATTTAACGAAAACAGCCTGCAGGCAAATATTGCCGCTTCATTGCTTTCAGAATATCGATATATTTTGGCGCCCGGCATCTATGCACATTCAATTATCGACTACGGATGGTATCGCGATGAGACGAGAAATGAGGAAATCGGAAAGAATGGAAGCTTGTTGGGTTTGGGCTTCGGATTTGGACTCCTGACAAAAAATGGGCTCTTTAATATTGTCTATGCCAACGGCTCAACAAATGATCAAGCTATAAAACTTAGAAACTCGATCGTACACATAAGTTTCAAAGCCTCATTTTAAGGCCTCTTTTACATAAATAACTGTGAAATTTTAGGATGTTCTTATAGGATGTTTAAAAAAATTTCATCAAATTTACGTAACTAATTTCTAACCTTATTATAATGAAAACAAAGTGTAATGGTATTATTACACTGCTTTTGGTGCTATTTACGCAATTAAGTTTTGCGCAGGATACGCCAATCAGCGGTGTAGTTACGGACCAAAGCGGTCTTCCAATTCCGGGAGTCAATGTCTTTGTCAAAGGCACGCAAACGGGTACCCAAACAGATTTCGACGGTAGATTCACGATCACCACTGCCCCGGGCACGGTGTTGGTATTTACGTATATCGGAATGGAATCCCGTGAAGTCCCCGCCTCGGCGAACATGACAGTGCAACTAACGGACAATGCTGTCCAACTTGAAGGCGTCGTGGTCACTGCGCTTGGAATCAGGCGTGAGAAAAAGGCGCTGGGTTATTCGACCACGGTCATCAAAAGCGAAGAGCTCACAAGGGTAACCACCAGCAACCCATTTGAAACACTTTCGGGAAAAATTGCGGGTGTCGACATTTCGACTCCTCAGACACCGGGTGCTTCAAACAAAATCATTGTTCGTGGTATCAGTTCGATTACCGGTGGAAATGCGCCGCTATATGTTGTAGACGGAACCCCGATCAACAACTCGGCATCGAATGCAAATCAGGCGTCGACAAGCGCAACACGAAGCTTCGATGCGGGAACAGGTATCAATGACCTCGATCCGAACAATATCGAAAGCATCAACTTTCTTAAGGGCGCCGCAGCAACTGCACTTTATGGAAGCCGCGGCAGCAATGGTGTTTTCATTATCACGACCAAGCGCGGACGAAATCAAAATAAGATCAATGTTGAGTTCACCTCCTCAGTTGAATTAAGCGAAGTTGCACGAGTACCGCATCTGCAGAACCGCTTTGGACAAGGATGGAACGGTTTAAGTTATTCTCAGTTGGCCAACGGAGCAGGTGCATCCAACGAAAATGGCTCTTGGGGACCGGCTTTCAACGGAGAGATTCGTCCCTGGGGATCAATTGTAAACAATGCCCAACAGATCAAGCCCTATTCGGTATTGGAAGACAACATCAGAGATTTTTACGACACCGGGCTATTAACATCAAATTCGTTTATCGTTAGCGGAGGTTCTGACCTGGCTGATTTTTCACTTGGATTTACCAATCTTGACAGTGACGGGATCATGCCAACAGAGGCCGACAGTTTTCAAAAACGTTCACTCGCATTTAACGGAGGCCTTAAATCAAATAGATTCCAAATGCGTGCAAGCATTAATTATACGAATCGGGAACAATACGTAATTAATACGGGTCAGGGAGATAACGCCGGTGAAGGTGCAACCCTGCAGCAGGAATTGCTTCAGATTCCGCGTGATATCAGTGTCGTTGACCTCGCGGATTACCAAAACAATCCATTTAATACATTAAGCAACTTTTACACGCCATATTCGCAAAATCCATATTTCAGCTTAAATGAAAATGAGACTAAAATTACCGGTAATAACATATTCGGTAATGTGAATATGACATACAATATCACCGAAGCGTTGGCCGCTTCATGGCAAATCGGAGGTAACTACCGCGCGGAGCGTTTGAAAAGCCACGGTGCTTTAGTAACTTTTGAACCGGGATCCGCGCAGGATGTTGCAGGAACTCTCCCGTATGCCGGTGGTGTCACTGAAGCGAGAAGTGAATTCTTTGAATTCGATACATTTTTTAACTTAACCTGGAATAAGGCAATTACGGACCAATTCGATCTGAACCTGCTTGCGGGTGTGAACTATAACCAGCGAGGGTCCGATTTGATTTTTGCAAATATTACAAACTTGGACATTCCAAATTTTTACGAAATTTCAAACTCTGCCGCGACGCCGACTTTAACACAGAACAATCAATTGATTCGAACTGCGGGTGTTTACATGCAGGCTGAAGCTTCGTATATGGACAGATATTTCCTTACTGTATCAGGACGTGTCGACAAGAATTCCACATTGCCTTCGGATAATGACACCTACTTTTATCCATCAGCATCGTTAAGTGCAATTCTTATCGAAGAAGGCTCACAATTTTTGAAAGTTCGGGCAGGTATTGCCGGCGTTGCAGGAAGTACCACGCCTTACCTCACTGAAAATTCTTTCGTTACCGGAAATGCCAACGCATTTTTCGGAGCAATTCTTACCCCAATTGGAGGTGTGAATTATTATGAGACAAATAATATTTTAGGTAATGCGGATCTGAAACCGGAAAGGACAACTGAAACTGAAGTTGGTCTTGAAGGTAGTTTCTTTAACCGCCGTTTAACCTTTGATGTTTCCGCTTATATCAGCACTACAAAAGACCTGATCACGGTCACATCGCTTGAGCCCGCAACCGGATATTCATTCCAGGCACAAAATATCGGGGATCTTGAAAATAAAGGTATTGAAGTTACGTTAGGCTTTACACCGGTAAAAACCGAAGATTTCCGCTGGGATGTAAATTATACATTTTCCAAAAACGAAAATCAGATGACCGATATAAAAACCGGACAAAAGATTTTGATCAACAGTGCATATGGGATTAATTTCTATGCAATTGAAGGCCAGCCACTCGGTGTCTTCCAGGCTCAGGTAGAACGCACAAATGAGGATGGCCAGATCATCGTCGATCCAAATACGGGATTTGCAGAGGTTACTGATGAATTGCAAACTATCGGTGATTCGCAGCGCGACTTTGTAATGGGACTGCAAAACACTTTGACTTATAAAGGTTTTTCACTTGCCGTAAGTTTCGACTGGAAGCAAGGTGGAGAGATGTATTCATACACAAACAGATTGTCTAATTTCGTGGGTAACAGTATCGAATCGACCTATAACGATAGAAATCCATTCATTGTTCCAAATTCTGTTAACGAAGTGTTTGACGACAATGGAAATGTTACAGGATATGTTGAAAATACGACACCTGTTACATTTGAAGAAATTACGACGTATTGGGGAAATACACAAAACAACCCGTCAATTGAAAAAAATCACGTGATCGATAAATCTTTTGTCAGGCTGCGTGACTTGTCGCTTACATACTCGTTCCCTGCTAAGATAACTGATAGATTGGGGCTGGCAAGACTTTCTATCGGTGCCTATGGAAAAAACCTTTTCATGTGGACGCCTGATGAAAATCCGTATGTCGATCCTGAAATTTCGACTTTCGGAAGTGACATCGCCAGCGAATTCGGGGAATTTGCTTCAAATCCGTCCCAACGGGCATATGGTGCAATTTTAAGAGTATCATTCTAAAAAAAACAAAAATGAAAAAAGTATTTTTATCACTAATTACAATCACGTTACTCTTTTCGTGTTCGAAAGAAGATTTCGATATAAACCGCGATCCGGATAACCTGACTGATTTGCCGCTGTCCAAATTACTTCCGGGAGGAATGGTTGGACTTGTTGGCGCTGAAGGTTCTTACGAAGCGCTGGTGGGCGGGTTCTGGTCTCAATTCTGGACACAGAGTAACGCTTCGAACCAGTATAAAGAACTGGATGACTATTCGATGAGTACCACCTCACCTCTTCAAGGTGGATGGGCTGCCATGTACGATGCATTAAATGACATTCATAAGGTAAGAGTTCGCGCACAAGCTGAAGGAAACTGGAATTACTATTTGATGGCAACAACACTTGAAGCGCAAGGCATGCAGGTAATTGTTGATCTATATGATCGTGCTCCTTATTCAGAAGCATTCAATGTGGAGATTCTTCAGCCGAATTACGATAGCGGACAGGAAATATACGACCAGCTTGTTGCGAATTTACAAGAGGCATTGAGTCAGGATCTATCGGCTTCCGAAGGAGAAATTCCAGGCGATGACGATTTTCTGTTCGAAGGTAATATGGCCAGGTGGACAGAATTTGCGAATACCATGTTGCTAAAACTTTATATGCGTCAGACAGAAGTTCGTCCGGACGTTGCACAAAATGGCATTACCGCGTTGATTAATTCAGGTGCAACGTTTCTAAACAGCGATGCTGCAATGACACAGTTCGCAGATGAGGCGAACAGAAGTAATCCACTTTATGAAAGTGATCGCCGTCAATTGAACGTTGGTACAAACCTTCGTGCAAGTAATACGATGTTTTCCTTTCTTGATGCGAATGCAGACCCACGGCTTGACGAATTCTACGGTGCAGGCAGTCCGATGAACCAAGGGGACTTTAACAACACAGGAATCGCAGCATCAACAATTTCAGTAGTCAATCTGTCGCCAGTACAACCGGTGTACCTGATGAGCCGCGAAGAGAGTTTATTGCTTCAGGCTGAAGCACTCGAGCGCTATTTTGGCGGTGCAGGTGCAGAAGCGTTGTACGATGCGGCGGTTATCGAAAACTTTAATAAATGGGGAGCTGACGGAACTCCATTCGTACAGGGCGGTGGCGCTTATGAATATCCTTCCGGCGGAACTTTTGATGAAAAGCTTGAGGCTATCATTACCCAGAAATGGATTGCTTCATTTCCTGGAAATGGTTTCGAAGCGTTCTTTGAACAAAACCGTACTGGTTATCCGCAAATCTCCTCTGTTCCGCAAACAGATGCAGCTTATATACCGGGTCAACTGGCTTACTCTATCAACGGAACAACCGGTGGGGAATTCCCTCGCAGAGTCGTTTTTGCCGAATCTTCAACTTCTACAAATCCAAACGCCCCAACACTGGTCGATATCACAGAACCGGTGTGGTGGGATGTTGATTAAACCAAATACAATATGAAAAAAATAGTTTTATTTCTGAGCTTTATTGGCGTGGCATTGACATCTTGCGAATCGGATACATCCGCAGACGTATCAGGTGTTACAAATTATGCCGTGTTTGAATATGAGCCGGTGGTAGTCGTTCCATTAGGGGGCAACTTTACACCTAGTGCAGTTGCGCTTGAAGGAGGAGCGGAAATTCCGGTTACTTCGGTAGGGAGCGTAGATACAAATACCGTAGGAGTATACACGTATACATATTCTGCAGTAAATTCCGATGGGTTCGCGGCAACAGCATCCCAAACGATTGTCGTGCATGATCCAAATATTGTGGGAACAGATGTTTCAGGTGAAGTCTGGGACGTGAACAACAATTCAAGAACCGCAACAATATCTTTGGTACCAGGAACTACAAGTATATTTTACGTGACAGATTTTGGATTTGCAGGCGCATTCCCAATCTATTTCCAGATGAATGGCGACACAATTTCAGACATCCCACAGGTCTATCCTTTGGGTCAGGAAAGTGTTGAACTTGGTTATAATCCGGTTGCTGAAACTTTTACGATCACGATATTTCCGGCCGGTTTCGCCTATACATTTGAATATCAATAAATCACCAAAAATGAAAAAAGCAAAATATTTAATAGCAGCCCTATTCTTTGTAATATCTGCCGGATTGACATTTACTTCATGTGACGAAGGCGGAGAACCCGAACCTGGCGGAACAAATATGCAGCGGTATGCCGGCGATTGGTACATCTCTGCTACCGACACAAATGGAGACGTCCTTTTCGAACACGCACTTCACTCTACGTACAACACCGCAGCCAACGACAATACAATGTGGATCGACGATCACACAAATGGCTGGTGGCTGAAGGGGAAAGTTACCGTCGACCTGGATAATGGAACTTTTGCCTCCGAAGGTGATGTCGAAAACATCATCGTGGTTCCCGGTCAAGGGCCGCAGGGAAGCGTGACAATTACCGAAGGAAAGATCATTAAAGATGGTGGAATCTCTCGCGGTGGCCATGTTGTAGACAGCATCTACTTCCGCGTTCACTTCAGTTATGATCCTCCGGGATACGACATTATCCATTCAGGACACAAAAGGACCGGCTTCCTTGAAGACGAGTACTAGAAATAATATCCATTTGAGCAAAAAGCCATCCTCCAGGGGATGGCTTTTTTTTATCTTTGCCGGATGGAAAACGAAAATCAGGTATTTGGCATACGCGCAATCATCGAAGCAATAAATTCGGAAGTCGAGATCGACCGGGTTTTTATACAGCAGGATTCACAGGGCGAGCTGATGCGCGAACTGATGAAAATCCTTAAAGCCAAAAGTGTCAACTTCACCTATGCACCGCCTGAAAAACTCAATCGCTTAACCCGCGGAAACCATCAGGGCGCAGTCGCAGTAATTTCTCCGGTAAAATTTCACGAACTTGAAACACTTGTCGAAACCGTCATGAATTCAGGAAAAAGCCCCCTGTTCCTTATACTCGATTCCATTTCAGATGCACGAAATTTTGGAGCGATCATTCGTACTGCCGAATGCACCGGCGTGTCAGGAATCATCATTTCCAGGCAAGGCGCAGCTCCCGTTAATGGCGATACGGTAAAAACTTCCGCCGGAGCAGTTTTCAATGTCCCGATCTGCAAAGTCGTCCATATCAAAGACGCAATCTTCCACCTTCAGGGAAGCGGCGTAAAATGCATCGCGGCAACCGAAAAAACCGAATCACATATTTACGATGTCGATCTGTCATCGCCCGTAGCAATAATCATGGGTTCCGAAGATATGGGAATCAACCCGTCCGTGCTTAAAGTTGTCGACGAAAAAGCCAAATTACCCATGTTTGGAAACATCGGATCGCTCAACGTATCCGTCGCATGCGGCGCGTTCCTATACGAGGCCGTCCGCCAGCGAATGTAAACCAAATTTTTTTCTAATTTTTTTCAGGAGCTGTTTCCTGCTCTTCGCTGCTATCTTTTGCTCCGCTCTGCTGCGCAAAAGGATATTCGCTGCGATCAGGGCTAGGGCTACCCGTTTCGCTCGGAATAAACGAGTAAATAATTTGCGGCTGTAAAGGTTCTTCAGGTTCCGGCGGCGGCGGGTTTACGAAATTCCCGTTCTCGTCAAAACGCTGCATGAACTTATCCGTCGACGGATCGTAAGTAGGTTTTTCCCATTCATATCGTAGCGGTTTGGAATATTGCGGCGTCCTGAAAGAAATTGCAAACGCAAACCCTGTGATCAATCCTGCAAGATGGCCCTCCCAGGAAATTCCTTTTTCAATATCGGGAAACACATACCAGATCATTCCGCCATATAAAAATACCGCAAGCAGGGAAAGCGCTACCAATCGATAATATTTGGTCATGATCCCTTTAAAGAAAATAAAACTCACGAGCACATATATCAACCCGCTTGCACCAATATGATAATTATCCCGCGCAATGATCCAGGTAAGTAATCCCGAAGCCAAAATTCCAAACAGCAAAACTTTTAATGCAAGTTCGCGGTAAAAGTATGTCAATGCGGCAGTCAACACCAGCAGCGGAATCGAATTGTTGTAAAGATGACCCGCGCTCCCGTGAATAAACGGACTCAAAACTACCCCGCGTAAACCTGTAAAATCACGCGGATAGACGCCCATCTCATATAAATTAAGATTGAACTTAACATCGGCCCAGAAAGAGATCCACATCAAAAGCACCAAAAAGAAAGGAAGCAGCAAAACAGAAGGCGTATACTTGAAATCTTCGGTCATGAGGGTTTGGTTTTCGTGCTTAGGTCAAATATAAACCCATAAAATTTAATCTGAAATTATGTCAGCCTCAAAAACTTCAAAAACCATAAAACATGCGAAAATTGTAAATTCGCCAAGACCCAAATAACTTATTTTTGCATCATGGATGCACCATTAGCCGAACGGATCAGGCCGCAGAAACTAGAAGATTACATCAGTCAGCAACACCTTGTCGGACCGAATGGATCGCTCACCAAACAATTGGAGGTCGGCTCGATCCCGTCGATGATATTCTGGGGACCGCCGGGAACCGGTAAAACGACGCTGGCGCAAATCATCTCACAGGAATCGAAACGGCCATTCTACATCCTGAGCGCCATCAATTCAGGAGTAAAAGACGTCCGGGAAGTAATAGATAAAGCGAAGCAAAGCGGCGGACTTTTCACCTCAAAAAACCCAATACTTTTCATAGACGAGATCCATCGTTTCAGCAAATCCCAACAGGATTCTTTGCTTGCTGCGGTCGAAAAAGGCTGGATAACGTTGATTGGCGCCACAACGGAAAATCCAAGCTTCGAGGTCATTCCCGCACTTTTATCACGCTGCCAGGTCTATATCCTGAATCCGTTTACGCGCGAAGATCTTGAAGCGTTGCTCAACCGCGCAATGGAAACGGATGTGCAATTGAAAAACCGCAACATCGATTTGCAGGAAACCGAGGCGCTTCTGCGATTATCCGGCGGCGACGGTCGGAAATTACTCAACATCTTCGAACTTGTTATCAATGCATCAGGAACCGGCGATGTAATCATCACAAACGACATCGTTTTCAAATTTGCGCAGCAGAACACGGTTCTTTATGATAAAACGGGAGAACAGCATTACGATATCATCTCGGCATTCATCAAATCGATCCGCGGAAGCGATCCCAATGCCGCAGTTTACTGGCTTTCACGAATGATCGAAGGCGGCGAAGATGTAAAATTCATTGCGCGCAGGCTGTTAATTCTGGCCAGCGAAGATATTGGCAACGCAAACCCCACGGCGCTTGTCCTGGCAAACGCATCTTTTCAGGCGGTAACTGCGATCGGTTACCCGGAAAGTCGGATCATCCTGAGCCAGTGTGCCGTCTATCTTGCGACATCGCCTAAAAGCAATGCAAGTTATATGGCGATCAACCACGCACAGCAAATCGTGAAGCAAACGGGCAATCTGCCGATTCCGCTGCATTTGCGGAACGCCCCGACAAAATTGATGAAAGATCTTGGCTATGGCGACGAATACAAATATGCGCATAGCTACGAAAACAATTTTACCGATCAGGAATTCCTGCCCGATGAGATAGCCAATACAAAATTTTACGAACCGGGAAATAATTCGCGCGAAAACGGTACACGTGAATTTTTACGGAATCGCTGGAAAAACAAGTATGGATATTAGAATCTGATATTCAGGCTGCGGGAATTTTTCTTGCCGCTTTCGTAATATTCATAGATCCATTGCGAACCCGTTTTGAAAACAACACCATTCGAAACACCGTCGGTCGCTGTGAACACTTCGGGCTGCGACGTTTTGTACATCCGCAAAACCGTCTTTGCATCGTTATCCATCAGCTCAAAACCATTTTCGACAGTTTTGGCTTGTAATACATAAGTTTCTTTGGTCAATGCAGAACCAAAATCCTCAGACAAGATCACTGTCTGTGTATCACCTGCAGGCAATGCCGCCGCTGGTCCCGTATAATTATAACCTGATTCGCCAATGGATTTCAATGCGTTGCGCAGCGCCATATTGTACGCATAATAGTTGTTCTTGTTCCTGTCCTTAAATTCCGGTGATTGATAAATGAGTGCATTCCGGCAATCCTTTAAAACAACTTTCAGCTCCGTGCGAAACATGGAATTGCTGCCAACCACATCGACATAGAGTTTTTCGCACGCATCGCCCGAACTTTTAGGAAGTTCCTGATCGTCGAAATAAACGGTAAATCCAAGCTGTTCGAAATACTTTCTGGTCAGTTCATTCAGACCATACTGATGCGGGGATTTTTGGACCTCGAATCGCACAGGTACAATCGCATATTTATAATCGTTTATAGACTGCGCCGCCGCAATGTATCCGCACAATAAAAAAAGTATCAGTATTCTCATTTAGAGGTAATTTTTTAGTTCGGATAAATGCCTGATTTGACGAATGCCATCAATTTCACAAGGTTTTTCGTGGTAAAGTATTGCTTCCAGACCGCAATTGATTGCACCGCGGACATCGGCGTCAATACAATCTCCGATCATTATGCTGCTCGATCTGTCGGCCATGGCATTTTGAAGTGCATATTCAAATATAAGCGGATCCGGCTTCTTTACCCCGGCTTTTTCGGAATCTGTAATCGTCGAAAAATAATGCATGATCTTCGAATTCGTCAATTTTAGGTTTTGTACATCGCTAAATCCATTTGTAATGATATGCAGCTTGTAATTCGGCTTCAGGTAATCCAAAATTTCAACAGCGTGTTCAGCTAAATGATTATGCTTCGGAAGATGGAAAATGTAATCATCGGCAAGTTGCAAAATCCGTTCATCATCTATTTCATAACCGATTTCGTCAAAAGTTTCACGCAGCCTTCCGTACCGCAATTGCTCCTGACCTATTTCACCATTTCGAAACTTGACCCAATACGCCAGATTCAGCGGCACATAATGCGAAAGGAAATCCTTCAAGACAACATCGATCTGATGATGGCGCAGGATAATTTCGAATGCCAACGCGGAATTCCGCTCAAAATCCCAAAGTGTGTGATCAAGATCGAAAAATATATCGGTGATCTTTGATTTCATGCTCAGTCGCCTTTTACGATAACAGCATCGTCAATGTTGTAGATCCAATCGTCGACATTATTTTCGTTGACGCGCAAAGTACCTTCGATCGTAACGTATTGGTCTGTCTTAAGTTTTTTCGGCTTTTTGAATTTCAAACCCATAATGGTTTCAGGCCCTGCTTTTCCACAGAAAAAACAAGAAGCAAAAACGTTTTTGCTCAAAGCATAATTTACATTGTCGATTGGTACGATAAAACCTGTCATAACAACTTTCTTCTTGTGCAGGCTTTTTAGTTTCGGATTGACGACAGGATAATTTACTTCCCCGTATTCCTTATGCGGTTTCTTTACGAATTTAATAAGTCCGAGAAGTTTCCAGTTTAAAGTATCCGGCCCTTTAATTACGGCACTTTCAATCTTCATGTCGCGTGACTTAAGGTCAAATGAGGCCAGGCTTGTTGCTATTATAATAATCGAAAGTAAATATGTCAGTTTACGCATTTGCAAGTGTTTTAGAAATATTGAGCCTGTACGCTTTAATCGCAGGAATCAATGCGGCAAAAATGCCTGTAAAGATAGTAAGGACCAGCAAAACTCCTTCTTTCTCCCAAACGAATTCACCCGGGTTAAACGCCATTTTATACTCGTCCTGCGTCGCGTTAGAAATCAGCATTAAAGCCAATCTCCCGGTTGTAATTCCGAGTACAAAACCAATGATGCAAAGGAATAAGCTCTCGAATAAAACCAGCCAAAGCATCTGCAGTCTACCCGCGCCGCTGATCCGCATCAGTGCAAACTCATATTTACGCTCTTTTAGTGTGTTGAACAGTGCAATAAAAATGCTGATGCCGGCTATAAGCATGATTCCGTATGCCAGATATTGCAATGCTTCGATGCCGACGCCAAACAGCGTAAAAAGCCTGTTGACCTCAACCGCAGGCGAGGCAAGCTGCATGCTTGTATTCTGTGCTACGATCCGCGGCCATGTCACAAGCGCCATTTTATTTCGCATTTTAAATAAAACCGCCGTAATTTCTCTTGGTTCCTTTTTTATTTCTTCTTCGTGAACATGATCTTCTGACTCGTGGCCATGCGACGCATCTGAATGTTCGCCGTTATGAGCGTGATCATGGTCGTGCGATTCAGCGTGATCGTGCGTTTCTTCTTCATCGCTCTCGGCCGCTGCGCTGTCATGATCTCCATGTTCCGAATGTAATTTCCAGACGCTTTCAACAGTGCAGACAATTACATTGTCGATTACTTTTCCTGTCGGCGCGAGTATTCCGGTTACGATGTATGAATGTTCTTCATGCGTCTCGCCTTCTTCGACATCACCATGCGTTCCGTGAAATGTATCGCCAGGTTGCAGTCCGAGGTTGGCCGCAATGTTATGCCCGACAACAACGTCAAGATCCTTTGAAAACATTTTTCCCGATGCCAGCTTACCATCGAATTTCGAAACATAATCCGGTGTTGTGCCGACGATCTTATAACCTCTATAATTATCGCCAAATGCAAGTGGAATTGCAGACTGCACAAATGGATTGTTCATCCAGACCTTTGCCGAATCCAGGTTAATATTTCCAGTTGGCGCATCCATTTGGTAAACTGACGAAAGAATCAATTGAAGCGGGCTTCCTTTAGCGCCCATAACCAGGTCGACCCCATCAATATTGTCGGAAAATTTCTTTTCGAATTGTTCCTGTAATAAAATCAGCAATGAAATAATTGCCACCGCGCTCGTCAGCAATATCAGGCTCAAGATTGTATTGAGCGGCCTGTAACGGATATTCTGCAAGGCTATGCGCGCAATCATATTGAAACGGATTTTCGGAAATGATTCTTAAGCCTTTGGTCGTGCGTGACGATGATCAGCGCCGAGCCATGTTCCTGTGATAACTTTGAAAGCAGTTCTGCAACGATAACCGTATTTTCATCATCGAGGCTCGAAGTCGGTTCGTCTGCAAGCAATAATTTGGGATCGTTGATCAAAGCACGTGCGATCGAGACGCGCTGTTGTTGGCCTATGCTTAGTTTTGACGGATGCTTGTGCGACTGAGATGCAAGGCCTAATTGGTCCAGTATCTTTTCTGCTTTTTCCTTCGACCTTTTCCCATTTGCAAGCCAGGACGACAAAATGACATTGTCGATAACATTCAACGATTCCACAAAATGCGATTCCTGCAGCACGATCCCGATATGCTGTCCGCGGAAATGATCAAGCTTCCTTTCGGACAATTTAGCGATATTGGTATCGCCAACAACGATGCTTCCCGATTGCGGCCGAAGCAGTCCGCCGAGCAAATGCAGCATTGTCGTCTTTCCTTTCCCGGAAGCTCCGGTAATGAGTAAAGCATCGCGCTGTTCGCACGAAATGTCCGGAAAATTGAAATGGGTTGCGCCGTAAGAAAACGAAACAGAACTCGTTTTGATCATATCTACAAGATGCCATCATCGGCGAAGCTAAAATAATCTTTTTCGGTGATGATTAAATGGTCGAGAACCTTAATATCGAGGCTTTCGCCGGCACTGCGCATTTTTTTCGTGATCTGACGATCGGCGTCGCTGGGATTCAATGTTCCCGATGGATGATTATGCGTCAAGATAATTCCGGTAGCGCTGTGCTCAAGCGCAATCTTGAACGCCAATCTGATATCTACAACTGTTCCTGTAATTCCGCCTTTGCTCAATTGCGTTTTATGGACGACTTTATTTGAATTATTGAGATAGATCACCCAAAATTCCTCATGCGGCAGTTCTCCTATAATCGGCTGCATGATCTGGAAAACCGATTGGCTTGAAGTGATCTTCGTGATTTCGGGCGCTTCAGATTCACGTCGCCGCCGGCCCAGTTCCATCGCGGCTGCAATCGCAATGGCCTTTGCCTCGCCAATTCCCCGAAATTCCGTCAGTTGTCTGATCGATAATTTTCCCAACGCGTTTAAATTGTTTCCCGCCGATGACAATATCCGACGGCTCAAACCGACCGCAGTTTCATTTCGGCTGCCCGATCCGATCAGGATGGCAAGCAGCTCGGCATCGCTTAACGATGATTTTCCTTTTAATAATAATTTTTCCCTCGGCCGGTCGTCTTCGGACCAATGGCGAATCGGAATAACGGTTTGTTCTGACATGGCGTGTAATTTTTTAAATGGCTGATAATTAATTTGAATCAATCGTCGTTTGTAAGAAAACCACCAATCTAATGAAAAGTATTTTCGCTGTATTACTGTTTTTGGTTTTTTCTCCAAACAATTTTTATCAGCGGCTGTCGGATGCAGCCATATCGCTTACAAAAATCGATGTGACATATGACCCGGCTTATGTTCGGATAGCATATCCAATGGGCGATGTTCCAAAAAATAAAGGCGTTTGCACCGATGTTGTCATCCGCGCGTATCGAAAACTCGGAATCGACCTTCAGCAGAAAGTTCATGAAGATATGAAGCGAAATTTTTCAAAATATCCAAAGACCTGGAAGATGACAAAACCCGATTCCAACATCGATCATCGGCGCGTTGGGAATCTCGAAATCTTCTTCAAACGGCATGGCGAAAAACTTCCGGTATCCGAAGATGCATCGATTTATAAAACTGGCGATGTGGTAACCTGGATGATCAATGGCAAATTGCCGCACATCGGCATCGTAACTTCCAAAAAAAGCAGTGACGGCAAACGGAATTTAATTGTACACAATGTCGGCGGCGGACAAGTGCTTGAAGATTGTCTTTTCAGCTATCAGATTACCGGACATTTCCGTTATGACGGCTAACTACTGATAATGGTAAAAGATTCCCTTATCATGTGGCGTCCATAACGAAGCTCGCTGACTGCCTGCTTTCAAGGCATTGTTCGTCCATGTATTGCACGTATGAAAAAGGCTGTAACTTCCCTGCGCTTCGTAAAATGCATCGTGCCTGCCGTAATTGGCGTCGGTTTGGATGACAAGCGGTAAACCTTGCGCATCAAGGATCAAACTTTCCTTTATAAATGCAGTCAGCTGCGCGTATTCATTTTTACTGATGCGGATCGATTTGCAAAGCTCGTCTTCTTTCAAAGATTTGTAAAAAGTTGCATGGATCGCAGACGTACTAAAGCCAAATGCTGCCTTGAATGCGGTGCTGAATTTCAGGTCTGCCCATGTCGGTGTTTCGAGATAAAATCCGCGATCGCCCCAGCCTAACGCGAGCAGTTCGGCAGACGCATCATTTCCTGCAGTATTTTCAAATTTAAAGTACGAACTCCAGTCGATTTCCTCTGTCCGGATCGGAACCACGATATCCGTATGGACGCCATTGGAAAGAATATAAATCGTCACTTCATCTGCCGATGCCTGTTCTTTATTGACTGCGATGCGCGAAAGCCCGAATGCCGATCCGATATAAAAAATAATGAGCAGCAATAAAATCCCGATAAAAATACCCGCCGAGCGTAACGCCTTTTTCATTGAAAATTAATTTATTTAATGATGGCCGGTAAACCGAACTGTGAACCGTAAGCTGTAAACTCAACTACTTAATAATGTCTTCACCTCATCGAAATTCAATCCGCCGTAATTACCGGAACTCATCAGCAGCAATGCCGAATTTTCGAGGTGAAGCCTGAACAGATATTCTTTAAACGCCGCAGGTTCGGTAAAAATTACAAGATCATTTCTTTTAAATGCATTTGCGATCTGGTCATAGCTGATATCATCGAGCTTCTTGATCTTCACCGCATCAGGCGAATAAAATACGACAGCAACGTCCGCAGCATCAAGCGCACCTTCATATTCCTTTAAAAATTCAGGGTTCAGACTGCTGTACGTGTGAAGTTCAAGGCAGGCGACAAGCTTTCTTTTTGGATATTGTTCCTTTACAGCTTTTGTCGTTGCCGAAACTTTGCTCGGGGAATGCGCGAAATCTTTGTAGGCAACTGCAGTTGATGACTCGGCTATTTTCTCAAGTCGTTTTGATGCGCCTTTAAACGACGCGATCGCTTCATAAAAATCGGCTTCGTCCACGCCCATTGCCTGACAAATCCATTTTGCTCCCGCGAGGTTATTCAGGTTATGGCGGCCAAAAATCTCAACCGGCATCTGACCTTCCGGGGTTTCCAGCAATGTAACGCCATCGTGAACAGCGTATTCGGGTGTCGTGTAAGGTATTTTCCTGATCTGGTTTGTTGCAGCTTCACTCACACGTTTCACTTCGGGATCGTCTGAGTTATACACGAGAATTCCGCCCTGCGTAATCTTTTGGATGAAGATCTCGAACTGTTCAACATAATTTTCATAAGTCGGGAATACATTAATATGATCCCATGCAATTCCCGAAATCAATGCAATGTTCGGCTGATATAAATGAAACTTCGGACGGCGGTCTGTTGGGGACGACAAATATTCGTCACCTTCCAATACCATAAAGTCCGCATCTTCCGTAAGCCGGACCATGGTGTCGAAACCTTGCAACTGCGCCCCAACCATGTAATCGACTTCGCGGCTGTGGTAATGCATGACATGAAGGATCATCGATGTGATCGTAGTTTTTCCATGCGAACCGCCAATGACGACGCGGGTTTTATTCTTGGATTGTTCGTAAAGGAATTCGGGATATGAATAAATTTTCAAGCCAAGTTCCTGCGCGCGCAACAGTTCGGGATTGTCGGCTTTAGCGTGCATTCCGAGAATGACAGCCTCGATATCCGATGTAATTTTCTCGGGAAACCAGCCCATTTCAATGGGCAGCAAGCCTTTATTTTGCAGTCTCGTCAGTGAAGGCTCAAATATCGCATCGTCACTTCCGGTAACATGATATCCTTTGCTGTGAAGTGCGAGCGCGAGGTTATGCATGGCGCTTCCGCCGATGGCAATAAAATGGGTACGCATTAAATTTTTTGTTTTTCGTTATAAGCAGTCCACGTGGCCTTGGCTCGCTCGGGCTGTTTCATTTTATTTTGATATAGATCCGCAAGTTTCTTATACGTGGTTTTCGAGCCGCCGATCCGTACCGCATTGATATAACATTGTTCTGCATCGGGAAATCGTCCTGATTTCTCGTGGATGCGGCCTTTGGCAAGCCATCCGTCGACGGGTGAAATTTTTAAAAGCTGATCCGCGTAAGTCGCTGCATCTTTAACACTGCCGCCGAAAATTGAAGGAAGTTCGAGGTTAAGTTCGATCAA
Source organism: uncultured bacterium (assembly GCA_965365355.1). Taxonomy (GTDB): domain Bacteria; phylum Bacteroidota; class Bacteroidia; order Flavobacteriales; family Flavobacteriaceae; genus Flavobacterium. The sequence goes on along the minus strand of CBDUBJ010000014.1, from coordinate 23,910 downwards.
TGCCCACCGGGAGTCGATGTGCGACGGATTTAAGGCAATTGCTGTTTCGAATGACTTTCGAATGGTGCCGATCATCGTCAGCGCTTTCAGTTTATTGGATTCTTTGGCCGACATTGCCAGTGCCGCACCATATTTATAATGATGATCCGCTGTAGTCCGTTCGATCACGCAAAGTTTTTCGAAGCATGATGCCGAGGCTTTCCAGTTCCGCAAATGTGCTTCGGTTTCGCCCAGGTAATTCCATGCATCCACATCTTTTGGCGACGATTGCAAATGCGACCGGAAAAAAGACCGTGCCTTTAAATAAGATCCGGCATTAAAATATTTTTCACCTTGTAAAAAGGAATTTTGTCCCGAAGCGATCGGAATAAAAAACACTGTGAAAATGAAGATGAATTTGCTGACGTGCATCGATTCCAAAAATAGTCAAAATCAACATCCCGCTGATAATAATAACGCACCTTAAAAATGTCTGCAAAATGCACAAAAACCCGATAAACACCACCTTGATTTTCAACCATTTGGAAAGCAATTTTAAATTATGCGCCAAAATCCATTTCGTATGTGAAAAATTATGCACTTCATCGATTTTCCCTGTTAGTTATCCAGAAAGTTTAACTGCTGTTTAACAAGGAAATACTTTTGTTCGTTGCTAAATGCACATGACAATGGACGAACACTACAAATTACCTATCAATTCTCCGGTTTCTTTCACATATCGATCTAAGATATTGAAAGCGTTACTAATTGCATTCATAACACTTGCAATAGGATCTTTAAAGGCACAGGTTACACAAACTTTTACGACGAATGGTACTTTCATCGTGCCTGCCGGTGTCACTTCACTTCAGGTTGAAGCATGGGGCGGAGGCGGAGCTGGCGGCGGCGGCAATGGCTCGACATTCGGTGGAACCCGTTCCGGCGGCGGCGGCGGCGGCGGTGCGTTTACAAGAAATAATACTTTGGGCGTTTTTTCCGGACAAGTTATCAACTATACGATTGGAGCCGGTGGAACTGGCGTAAATGGTGGAAATGGCGGAAATGGAAGCGCTTCTGTCTTTTCTACGGTCACTGCTGCCGGAGGATTTGGCGGAAGTGCCGGAAACAGTGGCGATGCAACCGGAAATGGCGGTGCAGGCGGCGTTGGCGGAACTTTCTCCGGTGGTAATGGTGCAACGGCAGTGAGTGCATCCAGCGGCGGCGGAGGCGGTAGCGCGGGTTCTCTTGGAAATGGAAACGCAGGTGGAACTCCTCTGGGAGGAATTGGCGGTGCCGGAACAAGCGGTAATGGTGCAACAGGCGTTACCACAGCAAGTATAGCGGGAACCAATGCAACATTTCTGGGAGGTGGTGGTGGTGGCGCACGTGTGAATGGAAATAATGACAGGGCCGGCGGAAATGGATTTCAAGGCCAGATCATCGTAACATACATTCAAGCCACGATAACCTCGTTTACGGCATCGGCGTGCATTGGCCAGACGATTACCATAAACGGGACAAATTTTACAGGCGCGACAGCTGTTCTAATAAATGGACTTAATGCCTCATATACCGTTTTAAATTCTACGACAATTACTGCGACAATTCCGGCCGGCGCGTCATCCGGGCCAATTCGCGTAAACGTTCCTACGGGTTTTGCCATCAGCGGAAGCTCAATAACGATTAATCCAAGTCCGTTTGTCACACCGATTACAGGAAATACCGCCGTCTGTGCCGGAAGCTCCACGATTCTGTCGAATGCAACGCCCGGCGGCTCCTGGTCCAGCAGCAATCCATTGGTTGCTTCTGTATTTAACGGGACCGTTACCGGCCTTGCGGCAGGAAGTTCTGTAATTTCATATACGGTTACAAATGGTTTTGGATGCGCAACCACAGTTAGCACAACCGTGAATGTCTACAACCAACCCACTACGATAACCACGCAGCCAACGACCTCACAAACGGTGTGTTCAGGCTCGAACGTATCGATATCGGTTGGGGCCACCGGATCGCTATTATCCTATCAATGGTATAATAACGGCACACCGGTCGCCAACGGCGGGAATATTTCGGGTGCAAATACAAATACGCTTACATTCACATCAGTACTTCCGTCGCAATCTTCCCCGAATTATTATGTGGAAGTTACAGGGCCGTGCGGACAAGTATTCTCAAACGGATCGGCATTAACCGTCAATCAGATAGTGAATATTACATCGCAACCTGCAGCAAGTCAGATTTTATGCGTTGGAGGCAATGCAACATTAACAGTTATTGCAACAGGTACCGGACTTACATATCAATGGTTTAAAGGCGGTGGTCCGTTATCAGATGGCGGAAATATTTCCGGAGCGACTTCACCAACATTAACGATCAGCGGACTTACTCTCGCAGATGCAGCGCCGGATTACTATGTAACCGTGACTGGAACCGCACCATGCAACCCGGTAACTTCATCGAATGCACAGCTCATTATCAACGAACCGATAATAATAGTGTCACAGCCACAGGTACAGACCATTGTCTGTGATGGCGATCCGGCAGGAATTTCGATTCTTGCTACGGGCGGCAACCTATCATATCAATGGTATAACGGCGCAACCCCTATGGTAGACGGACCGAACGTTTTTGGATCGAATACCGATACATTATATATAATGAATGCCACGCCGGCAGATTCATCCACAGATTATCATGTAGTAGTTTCGAACGCATGTTCTCCAGGCCTTGTGTCAGATATGGGCGAACTGATCGTCAACGTGAAGCCGATCATACCGAACCAGACAACAACAAGCTGCAGCGGAACAATGTTTATCGTTGATCCGCAGGATGGCGTACCGAATCCTTCGGTTGTCGTTCCTTTCAGCACAACTTATACCTGGACCGCACCCGTTGTAACAGGCGGCATGACAGGCGCAAGCGCTGATGTCGACCAGCCTTTTATCGGTCAGACATTAATCAATCCGACAAACACGGCTCAAACAGCAACTTATACCGTTACGCCTCGCTCGGGAAGTTCAGGAAACTGCATCGGCAATCCATTTACTGTTGTGGTAACCGTCAATCCGGTTCCATCTATAATCAACATGACGCCATCGGTATGCAGTGGCGACTCATTTAACATCACACCTTCAAATGGCGGCGGAAATATCGTTCCGGCCGGGACAACATATACCTGGCCTGCACCTTCGGTAACGGGTGGCATTACCGGCGGAACATCGGGTACAAACCAAACATCGCTTAATCAGATTCTGATAAATCCAACCAATATTCCGCAGACCGCGACTTATAACGTCACTGCAACAGCCGGAACTTGCGTTGGAAGTACATTTACGGTTACGATCACAGTCCAGCCACAGCCTACCGTGGCAGGTTTGCCATTGACGCAGACGGTTTGCCCGGGTAATCTTATCACACCAATTACCATGTCGAACCCGAATAATGTACCGGGCGTGACATCATACTCGTGGACACGAAACAATACCGCGATCGTAACGGGAATGGCCAATGCCGGAAGCGGGACGATCACCGGATCGCTTAATAACTCAACGAATGCGACACAAACCGTAACGTTTACCCTTTATGCCAATTCGGAAGAAGGCTGCGTTTCGGCGCCGACTACGGTAACCATTGATGTTTCGCCGCGTCCTTTGCCAACTGCGGTACCGGCAAATCAGACTGTTTGTCCGGGTGCAGCTATTACAACGGTCAATTTCGGGACATCGAATGCAGTTGCAGGAACAATATTTACATGGGTTCGTGACAATACTGTGAACCTGACCGGAATTCCGGCATCGGGAAGCGGATCAAACCTCAGCGGAACACTTGTCAATAACACAAATACGCTTCAGACAACAACATTTACGTTGACGGCAGATGCAAACGGATGTATCAATACAACAACATTCACGATCAATGTCCGTCCGCGCCCGACTGTTGCTGCCACGCCACTGACACAGACAATCTGCGGTGGTTCGCCGATTTCGAATATCATCATTTCAAATCCGAATGCAATTGCGGGAACGACGTTTAGCTGGTCCAGAAACAACGCTGTAAACGTAACAGGCATCGGCACAACGGGTACAGGCCCGATCATCTCAGGCACACTGCACAACAATACCGGTGTCGACCAGACAGTTACTTTTACTGTAATGGCTACTGCAGCCACTTGTGCATCGGTTCCGATGACAGTCGATGTGCTCGTTCGTCCGACACCATTGGTAATTGCAACTCCGGCATCTCAAAATGTCTGTAACAACACAGCGATGACTCCAATTGTCATTTCAAACACGAATAATATTCCCGGAACAACCTATTCATGGACGCGGACAAACACCGTTAATATCACGGGCATTCCGGATAACGATACTACCAATAATATTTCTGGTGTTTTGGTTAACAACACCACTAGTGCGCAAACAACAACCATTACGATCATTGCTACTGCGCCGAATGGCTGTACCAGAACAAACACGGCAACCATTACTGTTTATCCTGTATTGACCGCTCCTGTGATCAGCGAAACGCAGACGGTGTGCGCAGGATCGACTCCAACGCCACTGATAGTAAGCGTGCTTCCGTCCGGTGGCACTGCAATTTACAGCTATCAATGGCAGAGTTCATTAAGTGCTACGGGACCATTTACAAATATTGCAGGCGCTACAAATTCAACTTACTCGCCGCCAGCAACAACGGGTGCAACGCCGACAACCTTCTATCAATTGGTTGCAAACAGCTGCGAAACGATGGTCAGTAATGTGATCAGTGTTTCGGTCGCGAATAACATCAACTTTACATTCAGCACCAGTGGCGGCGGAACTACGGTTTGCGGCGGAAGTGCGTTCAATCCGTATATTGAATCAAATCAATTTCTTGGCGACAGCAACATCAGGTTTACATGGGCAGGAAACGTGAATTTTATTTCTCCTGTAACTGGCGGACCGATCGGTACGACATTCACTTTTACAATCTTCGGAATTCCGATCTGGTCGCAGTCAAGTGCAACTTTGCCGCTGACTGCCATCAACAATACAAATGCAAATATTACCACGACGGTCTTCATCACGCCAAATATCTATGACGATGCGAATAACCTCGTATGTAGTCTTTCGCCAAGATCGGTAAATGTTACGATCCGTCCAAGACCTGTGGCAACGGTTACTTCGCCTGCTGCAGGTACCACAATCTGTAGTGCAACCAGCGCCGGGATCACCGTTTCAGGAAACATTACGAGTTCCTCGATGACGTACTCGATTACGCGCTCGGCAAATGCGAATGTAACCAGTTCGGCGACATTTCCGATTGCTTCGGGTACTGTTGGTGTCGGCGCATCATATGTGATCAATGATATCCTGACGAACAATTCGACCGTCGCACAAAATGTCACATATACAATCACACCATCATCAACCGCCGGACCTTGTCCAGGAACGCCGGTTACTTATACGATTACCGTTGCGCCGATCTTAACTCCGGGAACAATCGGAGCTGATCAGGCAATATGTGTGGGCGGTGATCCGGTTCCATTTACGCAATTGACTCCGGCAACCGGCGGCGGTGTGCTGACGTATGAATGGCAGAGCGGCCCATCGGCAACAGGTCCATGGACAACAATTCCCGGAGCAAACGGTACGACATACGATCCGCCTGCGACCATTGCTGCCGATACATGGTTTATCCGCGTGGTGACATCAACAATAGGATCATTGACATGTTCTGTACGAAATACGACACCTGTCAGGGTTCGGATAAATAACGTTTCGCCGGGATCTATCGGAAACGCGCAGACAATCTGCAGCGGAGGATCTCCAACAGCGATTTCGAATGTTGTCATAGGTAGCTCAGCATCGGGTGGCGCAATCACTTTCCAATGGCAAAGTAGCACAACAGGATGTTCAGGACCATGGACGACAATTCCAACCGCTACGGCGACTACTTATTCGCCGGGGCCGTTAACAGTAACAACTTACTTTAAACGGATCACTATTTCAACATTACTCGGAACACAATGTACAGCTGACAGCAATTGCATTGTAATGACTGTCAATGATGTAACTGCCGGTGTCGTTGCAGCCGATCAGGTGCTTTGCGGTAACAACCCTGCTGCATTTACGGAGACTACTGTGGCTACAGGTTCGGGAACGCTTTCATATCAATGGCAAAGTAATACAACGGGATGCGGCGGAACATGGACCAATATTCCCGGTCCTGCGGCAACTGGCGCGACTTACGATCCACCATCAGGAGTAACCGCTACAACATATTACAGGCGAATCGTAACTTCGACGCTTAACGGTGTTCAGTGTACAGCAATTGGAAATTGTCTAACAGTAACTGCAAACTCAGTAACGGGCGGTGTCATCGACGGAAACCGGACAGTTTGCATTGGCGGAGATCCAGTGGCATTCACCGAATTATCTCCATCGTCGGGAACGAATATTACCTACCAATGGCAGAGCAGCTTAACAGGCGGTCTCGGAACCTGGAGCGATATTCCCGGCGCAACCGGCCTGACATACGATGTTCCTGGCCCTGTCACTCAAACAATGTATTATCAAAGGATCACAATTTCTGAAGTCAACAGCGTTTTATGTACCGCAGCTTCAAATTTTGTAACGGTCTTTATAAATGACGTCACCGCCGAAACAATCGCGGGCGATCAAACCGTTTGCGGACTTCAGGATCCTGTTGCCTTTACGGTTGCGACACCGGGCAGCGGATTAGGAACGATCAGTTACCAATGGCAAAGCAGCACGACAGGTTGCTCAGGTCCGTGGACAAACGTTCTCGGAGCGACAGCAGCAACGTATGATCCTCCGATTCTTCCCGTGACGACATATTACCAGGTCGTTACCATTTCGACAATCAATTCGACAACATGTACGGCAGTTAGTAATTGTGTGACTGTAACAACCAATTCCAAAACATGGAATGGCTCGGTAAGCTCTGATTGGGATACAGCAGCGAACTGGACTCCAAACGGAGTTCCGACTTCTTCACATTGTGTCGTGATACCGAATGTCACAACAGACCCGATTTTAAGCGGAAGTGCGAACACCGGATTTGCATACAATCTTGCAATATTGAGCGGAGGCCGACTTGATGTCAATCCAAGTAATACGCTTTCGGTAGTCAATACTGTCAATGTAGCCGGAGGTGGAAACCTGTTCATTACAGATACTGCTGCGCTGGTTCAGACCGACAATGTTGCCAATACGGGAACTGCCGTCATCCGAAGGATCACACAACCGATGTATCGGTTCGATTTCACCTATTGGGGAAGTCCGTTGGTTGGCGGATCATACACGCTCGGAAATCTTTCTCCGAACACGTTGTCCGACAAATATTTCAGCTGGATACCAACGATTGCCGGCGGTGGTGGAAACTGGGCTTCGGAAAGCATTGCCACGATCATGCAGGCGGGCAAAGGTTATATCGTCCGCGCGCCTCAGACATTCTCACCAAATCCTGCAATTACGCAAACATACAGCGCGTCGTTTATCGGAACGCCTAATAATGGAAACGTGAATGTGCCGATATCAATTGGGACGATGCCTCCGGCAAGCTTTAACGACAAGATGAATTTACTGGGTAATCCATATCCAAGCGCTGTCGATGCAGATCTGTTCCTGAATCATCCTACGAATGTCGGATTGCTCGATGGTACGATATATTTCTGGACACATCATGCGCCACCGAGCGCGGCATTTGCGAATCCGTTCTACGGAACTTTTACGTACAATTACAGTCCGAATGGTTATGCATCATATAATACACTTGGTGCAACCAATACAGTTCCTTCGGGTTACGGAGGACCGGCGCCGAACGGCTATATCGCATCAGGGCAGGGATTCTTTGCAAAAGGCCTTGCCAACGGAACCGCGATATTTGAAAATTCGATGCGGGTTGGCGGAAACAATAACGTATTCTTCCGTCAGTCAAACGCAGTTGAAAAACATCGCGTCTGGCTTAATTTCGCCAATACGACGGGATCGTTCAGCCAGATTTTGGTTGGATATGCAACGGATGCCACGAACGGAATCGACAGGAATTATGACGGTACGACGATGAGTTCCGGTGTAAATGCGATCTATTCCATCGCCGATGATTCCTTCCTTTCAATTCAGGGACGTCAGCTGCCGTTCGATGTGGATGATATCGTGCCGCTCGGATATACTGCCGGATCGGTCGATACCTTTACGATAGGAATCGATAAAGTCGATGGTTTGTTTAATGAGCAGAAAGTATATCTTGAAGATAAACTGTTGAATGTTATCCATGATCTGACTCTCGAAGCCTACACGTTCATCGCAGAACCGGGAACCTTTAATGATCGTTTTGTTCTTCGATATACAGATGCATCGTTGGGTATTGGGAACCATCAGACAACTCATGCAATTGCATTTGTTCGCGACCAGACCTTATTTGCACAGGCAAATGGCCATATCGAAAGCATCTTGATATATGACTTGACCGGCAAACACATCCATACTTATACGCCTGGACAGCCGGGTATATTCGTGGGTGACTTCAATTTTGCGCAAGGGATCTATATTTCCAAAATTGTTCTTGACAGCGGGGAAACCATAACCGGTAAACTGCTTCATTGATACTTGAAAACACAATCTGCCAGAATCCCTTCGAAAGAAGGGATTTTTTTATTTCAGGTTTTCATAAATTCGGATCCAAACCCAAGAATAATACAACAAACTGTTGATAACTATTAGGATATGACGATGATTTTCCAAAAACTTTATAGCATTTGTAAATTTAAAATGTAACTTTGAATTTCCCCACATTTTAAAAGTATCGGCATGCAAAAAATTACTCTTCGGATCTTAATGGTCTTTGCGATGGTCTTGATCCTGTGGGTGGGATTTACCCAATCTGTTTCAGCTCAGGGAAATGACTGTGCGGCAGCGACACTTCTGACGCCCGGTGCATCATGTACCCCGACGGCCGGCACCACTGCAGGCGCAACACAATCGATACCGGCACTTACCTGTGCAGGTTTTACAGGCAATGCAGATGATGACGTTTGGTACAGATTTACGGCTACAGCCACCGCGCATACGATCACGGTTGCGGGTGGAACTGGTTTCGACGCAATTATTGATGTGCGCTCAGGCGCTTGCAACGGAACCAATATAGCTTGCGCAGACGCAACTTTTACTGCGGGTACGGAAATAGTTAACGCAACCGGATTGACAGTAGGAGCCCAATATTATATTCGCGTTTACAGCTACGCAACCGGTACTACGGGAACTTTTACAATTTGTGTTACAGGCTCGGCCGCTGCGCCGGCAAACGACAACTGCAACACCTCGACAAACCTGACAGTGAATTCGGGCAGCGCCTGTACCGTTACGACTGCGGGAACAACCATAGGCGCAACACAATCCCAGGCTGGATGCGTTGGTACGGCAGACGATGATGTTTGGTACCGGTTTACCGCAACGTCAACTACACACCAGATTACGGCAACTCCCGGAACTCTTGCAGATGCGGTCCTACAGGTCTTTTCGGGAACTTGTGCTGGCACACTGACAAGTCTTGGTTGCCAGGATACAACTATTGGAGCTGCTGCCGAGTCGACTGTGCTTTCAGGCCTGACAGTTGGAACCGTTTACTACGTTCGTGTATACAGCTATGGCGCTGCGGCCGGTGTTCGGGGAACATTTACTATATGCGTGAGCACGCCAACGGCAGCAACGAATGATAACTGTGGCGGTGCGACTTCTGTTGCGGTCAATCCGGGCGGAACATGTACATCGACAGTTTCGGGAACAACGATTGGCGCAACACAATCCATGGTTGGATGTTCCGGCTCTGCAGACGATGATGTTTGGTTCAGCTTTGTCGCTACTGGACCTAATCATACGGTTACTTCAACTTCAGGCACTTTATACGACGCAGTTATAGAAGTTTTTAGCGGTTCATGCGCAGGGCTCACAAGTCTGATCTGCATCGACAATACTGTTGGCTTCGGAACCGAATCTGCAATAATCAGTGGATTGGTGTCAGGAACTACATATTATGTCCGTATTTATAGCTACTTTAATGTCGCCGGCGACAGAGGAACGTTTACGCTTTGCATTACCACGCCGGTTCCTTTGTCAAATGATAATTGCTCATCGGCGATCGGACTGACCGTTAACCCGACAGAATCATGCTCGGTAAGCACATCAGGAACAACCATCGGCGCAACACAGTCGATGCCGGGCTGCAGCGGAACGGCGGACGATGATGTTTGGTACAGTTTCGTCGCAACAAGCACTACGCATACGATCACATCCGTCCCGGGTACAATTTACGATGCCGTTCTTGAAGTTTTTAGCGGTACTTGTGGCGCGCTTACAAGTGTTGCTTGTATCGACAATACCATCGGATTTGGTACCGAATCTTCATTACTCACAGGATTGACTGTTGGTGCAACTTATTATATCAGAGTCTATACATTTTATGCTTTTGCCGGCGATGCGGGAACATTTACGCTCTGTATCACAACATCGATCCCTTGTGCAAACGGACCCGGAACCGGCACAACTTCTTTAGGATGTCCGTCTGTTCTTTCGGGTGGATTGGGTTTAAACGGCGCCGATCCGTCTCCGTTGGATTGTACGTCCGGAGCTTGCGTAGATCTGGAAGCAACTTATCTCCAACTCGGCCGGACAACGGATTACATTGTGGAATCGATTCCGTATTTACCGCCATATCAATTCGATTGTCTTGCGAATCCTGTCAGCGTAAACGTTGATGATATCTGGTCGCCAACAGTGACTTTACCTTTTAATTTCTGCTTTTACGGAAACACATACAACCAATGCCTGATCAGTTCCAATGGCGTAATCACATTTGATTTGGCCGCGAACACGCCGGGCGGATCATCCGATTGGTCATTTGCTGAAAACCTCCCGAACACAAACCTTTTCTTAAATACAATTTTCGGTGTTTATCACGATATCGATCCGAGCATCGGTGGTGAAGTCGGCTGGGAATTGATCACATTAAATACCGGATGCCGCGCATTGGTTGCGGCATGGAATGACATTCCGATGTTTTCCGCAACATGTAATTCGATACTTTATACAGGAATGATAGTCCTATATGAAAATACAAATATCATTGATATTTATATTCAGGAGAAAAATGTCTGCGCCTCGTGGAATGCCGGGAACGCAATCGTCGGGCTTCAAAATGCAACCGGTTCAATGGCACTTGCGGCGCCGGGCCGAAACGGTCTCGATCCGGACTGGACCGTTACAAATGAAGCATGGCGGTTTGTACCGTCGGGAACATCGATCACAACATTAAGATGGTACGAAGGCGCGGGAACTTCCGGGCCGATGATCGGAACATCTGATGTCATCAATGTTTGCCCATCTGAAACTACAACCTACACAGCAGAAGTGACTTACACACTTTGCAATGGCGCGACACTTATTGAAACAGAAACTGCCACCGTTACCATCGATAAAAATAAAGTTTGGAACGGATCTGCCGGGACGAGTTGGTTCACAGCGGCGAACTGGACACCTGTCGGGGTACCAACAGCGATCAACTGCATCATTATACCGGACGTCACCAATGACCCGATCATTTCTTCCGCAACAAACGCTTTAGGCTACAGCCTGACCGTGGAAAACGGAGGCCATCTTACGCTGAATCCAAACAACAATCTTATCATTACTGATCTTGTCGAGGTACAGACCGGCGGAACGTTCAACATCATGAATTCGGGAAGCCTGATCCAAACCAACAACGTTGCAAATATTGGATCTATCAATATGGAACGGATCACACAACCGATGCATCGATACGACTTTACCTATTGGAATTCGCCCGTGACGCAAGCTTCGGGATTTACGCTTGGAAATTTGTCGCCACTGACGCTTATCGATAAATATTTTAGCTGGACGCCATCTATATCCGGCGGAAATGGAATTTGGATCTACGAGCCGCCAACGACGGTCATGAACCCTGCAAAAGGTTATATTGTACGGGCGCCGCAAACGTATTCGCCGCTACCCGCAGTAAAAGTTCCTTATACAGCAAACTTTATCGGTACGCCAAATAATGGGAATATCAGTTGTCCGGTTTCATATGGATCGCTAGGTCCGGCAACGCATCAGGACAAATGGAATCTTTTGGGAAATCCGTATCCGTCTGCTGTCAGCGCAGCATCTTTTTTAAATCATGCAGGAAACGCGGCAATTTTGGATGGAACAATTTATTTTTGGACGCATAATACTACATTTTCAACGGCGTTTCCGGATCCGTTTTATGCTGATTACGTTTACAATTATACCGCGTCGGATTATGCCTCGTGGAATAAAGTCGGTGGCGTTGGAACCATTGCATCTTCGGGCGGCCCTGCGCCAAACGGTTACATAGCAGCCGGACAATCATTTTTTGTGAAAAGCCTTGCAGTTCCAGGTTCGGCAGTATTTAATAATGCGATGCGCGTCGCAAATAATAACTCACAGTTTTTCCGGACAAATGAAAACTACGAAGCCGGAACTATTCCAGGTGACGAAGATCTCGAAAAGCATCGGATCTGGCTGAACATGACCAATGAATCAGGATCGTTTAACCAGCTTTTGGTTGGATACGTTCAAAATGCAACATTGGAATATGACCGCGGATTCGACGGCACGCGTTTTAGCGACAGCGATATCATGTTCTACTCGATAATTCCAGGAGAAAATCTGGTTATTCAGGGACGACCGCTGCCATTTAATATCCATGACCGCGTTCCGCTCGGATACTCGTCCATAAACGCGGGAGAATTTTCAATAAAGCTTGATCACATCGACGGACTGTTTGACAATCAAAAAATTTATCTTGAAGACAAGCACCTTAATGTCATTCACGACATGAAAGTCAGTCCATACGTCTTCATTACAGAAGCCGGCACGTTCGATAACCGTTTCGTCCTGAGATATACACCCGGCAAAAAACCCGGTCAGAATCCCGGAACGATCACGGCAATTGTACACAATCATAATCTGATGATCCGCGCAAGCGACATCATCAGGAAAGTCGAAATTTTTGATATGACCGGAAAATTCATCCGAAGCTATACGCCGCAAACAGAATCAAATGTATTCACAGGCGACTTTGATTACGGTGAAGGTATTTATCTGACGAAAGTCCATTGTGATTTTGGCATCGGAACCGCTCGTGTTGCCAATGCAAAATAAAAAAAGCCGCTGAATTAGCGGCTTTTCTGTGTTTTAGACCGAATTAATTTCTGATCGTCAATTCGTCGATGATATGCTTTGCGCCTGCATACTTGTCGATTACCCACAAAACATAGCGGATATCAACATTGATTGTACGCTGCAAGTTCGGATCGAAAATAACGTCACCGGCCATAGCTTCGATGTTACCGTCGAAGGCCAAACCGATAAGTTCACCTTTTCCATTCAATACCGGAGAACCAGAGTTTCCGCCAGTAATATCGTTATCGGTTAGGAAATTTACCGGCATGAAGCCTGATTTATCAGCATAACGTCCGAAATCCTTCTTGGAGTTCAGATCGAGAAGCCTTTGAGGCAAATCGAATTCAGGATCGTTCTTCTTGTACTTTTTGACCATTCCATCCATGGTCGTGTAATTGTTGACCTTAGCATCATTGCGCTTGTCGGCAGGAAGTGCGCGCACTTTTCCGTAAGTAAGCCTTAAAGTTGAATTCGCATCAGGATATTTGATTGGATTCAATTTCGACTCGCGCAAACCTTCAACAAGGTTACGGAACGCTTTCGAATAATCATTTTCGGCAGCAGCTATCTCATCGGATTTGTTACGAAGTCTCATAACAAGATCATTCGAAATCATATACAATGGATCGCTCGTGATCTTTTCTGCAGATGGATTTTTAAGGAATTCATCCATTGCTGCTTTCGAAGCGAAGATACTGTTCGATGCTGCATTGTTTACAAACGACGTAAAATCGCCATTGTGTTTCGCTTTAAGATCAGCAACCATCGGTGCCAGTCCGTACTCACTTGCTTTTGAAGCATACAACTTCAGCTGTGCTGCAAAAACATCACGCTCAAGCGGCTCGTGGAAATCACCAAATGCATTTTCCAACTGATCGTCAAGACGAGGTTTCATTTCGGCACGTTTCGCATCATTTTCCTTAAGATATTGCTGCAACGCGTTACCCAATGTATATGGCATTGCACCGTACGCGCTCGTACGCATAAGCTGATTCAGGTAGTTGTCATGACGCGACTTCAGATTTGTCTTGTCATAATATGCATTGATCGTAGAAACAACATTGCCATATTTAGCTTTGTTCGCCGGCTCATTCGCCCATTTGTCGAATTTTACTTCCTGAGCGGCCTTCGTCTGGGCAGTTTTCGCTTTCGAAAGCGCATCGATCATACCCTGACGGTTCTTCCAGTAATTCGCTGTGGATGCATATTTCGATGCATACTTTAATTGAACCGTTTCGTCTTTGTCCATGTAAAACTTCATGCGGTCCATGCCCGTTTTCGCACCTTCAACCCATGCCGGATAAGCATATTTCACGTTTTGCTCGATTCCACCTGCAGGCATCCAACGATTTGTGCGGCCCGGATATCCAAGGATCATCGCAAAATCATTTTCCTTCACGCCCTTCATCGAGATTGGAAGGTGATGTTTTGGCTTCAATGGCACATTGTCCAATGAATAATCCGCAGGATTTCCATTCTTGTCGGCATAAACCCTGAACATTGAGAAATCTCCCGTGTGACGCGGCCATTCCCAGTTGTCGGTATCGCCACCGAATTTTCCGATGCTTTCAGTAGGCGTTCCTACCAAACGCACATCTTTATAGTCCTGGTAAACAAAATAGTAGTATTCATTGCCTTGGAAAAAAGGACGAACCGAAACTGTATATTTCCCGCCTTCGTTGTTCTCTTTCTCGATCAACGCGATTTCCTGTTGGATCGCTTTTGAACGATCGGACTCAGACATATTGTCGTTGACTTTAGAAAGGATTCGCTTTGTAACATCGTCCATGCGGACAAAAAAGCGAACGAAAAGAGATTTCGGCTTAAGCTCGGCTTTACGATTTTCTGCCCAGAATCCGTTTTTAAGGTAATTTTTTTCGGCTGTCGAAAGCTCGGCGATCGCATCGTAACCACAGTGGTGGTTGGTCAATACAAGTCCGTCTTTCGAAATGATCTCGGCAGTACAGCCACCGTTGAATTGCACGATCGCATCTTTCAAGCTGTGATTGTTGATGCTGTAGATCTCTTCCGCTGTAAGCTGCAGACCCATTTTCTGCATGTCGCGGTGATTCAGCCTTTCAATAAACATAAGGAACCACATTCCTTCGTCGGCCCGCATCGGGAATGCAACGAAGCACATGGAAATAAACAGAATTAATTTCTTCATTAGTTTAAAAATTAGTTACGGGTTATATAGTCGGCATTGATCGGATTTGTTACAAATCAGGCCAATGTTTAACATTTCGCGAAGATAACGATTTTGCAGGACAGCTTTATCCACTTTATTTTGGGCGAACCGCGGGCTATTCGCTAATATCTTTTGCCCTAAAACCTCACAGGTTTTAAAAACCTGTGAGGTTTGGCAAAAGGATACCGCTGCTATCCCTGTCGCAATCCCGGAAGCGGTAACTTTTGCCAACAAAACGATACTAACCGACTGCAATAAACCTCCCAGCCATGAAACAAACGTACTTATTTATATTTCTATTATTTGCATCGATCGCAACATCCCAGGATCTATCCGGGGAAATGTGCGGCACCGATCTTATCCATGCTCAAATGCTCGAAAACGTCCAGTACCGTGCAAAGATGGAAGCGTTCGATTCACGGCGTACTCTAAGAAGAACAACAACGCAAATCAACGAACAGCCGATGATCGTACCGGTTGTTGTGCACATTCTTCATACAGGAACGGAAATAGGAACCGGAATGAACCTCACAAATGAAGAAGTTCAAAGCCGCATCGACCAGCTAAATCAGATTTTCAGAAACGAAGCAGGAATTCCCGAAGGCCTTGATATCGGGATCCAATTCGCACTGGCCGTTCGCGATCCCGAGGGAAATTGTACAAACGGAATAGATCGTATCGACATGTCCGGAAACCCAAACTACATGAATTTCGGGGTGAATTATGCACAATCTTCCGGACTCTCGAATTTTACAATGAAAGCATTATACGGTTGGGATACATCACAGTATTACAACGTCTATGTCGTCAATACGATCGATAATCAAGGCTCGGTTTCAGGCTTTGCGAACCTCGCTGCAGCACATGGTCAATCCAATGACGGAATGGTTGCGAAACTGAGCATGTTCCTTGGCTCGCCGTTGTCTGTTGCTCATGAAATGGGCCATGCGCTCAACCTTTATCATACGTTCGAAGGCGATGGAAACGGAACGGCTTGCCCGCCAGTAAATGGCTGTGGAATTGGACTCGGCGACTGCTGCGACGACATTCCGTCTCACAACAGGGTGGAAAACCAGTGCGTGGATTCAAATATAAATGCGTGTCAGGAAGGAACTACAGCCGGATCATTCATCCATAATCTTTTATCATATGTCGGAAACAATTGTCGCAACCGTTTTTCCCAAGACCAAAAAGACAGAATGATCGCTGCACTTACCGAAATCCGCGGATCATATTTACAGGAAAATGGAAATCTTGCGCTTGTTCCTGTTTCTTCGGTTACACCCGAATTTACTTCTGCAAACATTCTTTGCGCCGGCGAAGTTACTTTTCGCGACGAAACTTTTTGTGTGCCAAACCTCGGAACCAATGGATACCAGTTTCCCGGAATCGAATACTTATGGACAATATCAGGCAATGACGAAGTCCTGACATCTACAGATCAAAATCCAACGTTTACTGTAAATCCGGGCATTTATTCGATTTCAAATACAATAACCATCAACGGAGTTTCCAACAATACAGTTCATGAAAATGTTATCGTAATTCCGTCCGCCGCGGAAACCTGTGTTCCACTTGTCGACACTCCGCAGATTACAGGGCTCGCCATAAGCCGTGTGACTTTTGGCAATATGTCTCAATCTTCAAGCGGAATTTTCAATCCGGGTTATACCAACTTTAAATGTAATGCAATCGCAACGGTTACTGAACTTGAAACATATCAGGTCGAAATTCGCGGTTCTGACGCGCCAAACCTGCAAGGGATCAACGCGGCACATTTTATAAAAGGCTTTATTGATTATAACAATGATCAATATTTTTCCGATGACGAATTGATCGTTCAGGGAATTGTCAATGAAGCTGAACCATTGATTGCAACCATCGTGATACCGGCCGGAAGCATAATGAACGAAATGCTGACAATGAGAATCGTCAGCGACTTGGCGAATCTGTCAGCGGGAAATCCAATTACCGAAGCTCATGTCAATTGCAATGCATATTTCAATTGGGGCGGCGAGGTCGAAGATTATGGCATTTTAATAAATCCGATTCTTTCGATAGTCGAAAATACAGCATCCGGGATAAAATACACCAATCCTGTTCACGACCAATTCAGCATCAATTCTGAAAATGAAGTTGATAGCGTCCAATTATACTCCATAACCGGCCAGCTAATCTATGACCACAGTCATTCAGGCAAGAACATCTCGATCGACATCAGCGATTACGCCGACGGAATCTATTTCGTCAAAGTGCAATCCGACAATAGATCAACAACTTTAAAGATCATAAAAAACTAGATCAGTCCCGCCCGTTTCAACAATGCATCCGGAGTTGGTTCCTGGCCTCGAAAACGTTTGTACAATGTCATCGGATGTTCGGTCCCGCCTTTTGATAAAATATTATCGGCGAATTTTTGCGCGACTTCGCGATTGAAAATCCCGTTTTCCTTAAAATATTCGAAGGCGTCCGCATCCAGAACCTCAGCCCATTTGTAGCTGTAATAGCCCGAAGAATATCCGCCCTGGAAAATGTGCGAAAAAGAAACGCTCATGCAGTTTTCCTTTACGTCCGGATACAGCTTTGTTGGCGCGAAAGCCATTTCTTCAAAAGCCTTGACGTCTTCAATTCCCGACGGATCCTGTGCATGGTAAGCCATGTCGAGCAATCCGAAACTCAATTGCCGCATTGTAGCAATTCCTTCCTGGAAAGTTGCACTTTCGCGGATCTTGTCAATATATTCCTGCGGAATGATCTCACCCGTTTCGTAATGCTTCGCAAACAACGCCAACGCTTCCGGCTCGTAACACCAGTTCTCCATGATCTGACTCGGAAGTTCCACAAAATCCCAATAAACGCTGGTTCCCGACAAAGACGGATAAGTTGTATTTGCAAGCATTCCATGAAGCGCATGGCCAAATTCATGAAACAGGGTTGTCACTTCATTGAATGTAAGCAATGACGGTTTGGTTTCCGTCGGTTTGGTAAAATTGCACACAATCGAAACATGAGGCCTTTCGTTGATGCCATCTTTAACAAATTGAGGTTTGAACGATGTCATCCACGCCCCGTTTCGTTTTCCTTTCCGCGGAAAAAAATCTGCATAGAATACAGAAACAAGCTGACCTTCAAAATCTGTCACTTCAAATGTTCGAACATCCTCGTGATATTTATCGATATCAAAAACCTCATTGAAATTCAATCCGAACAAGCGCACCGCAACGCCAAATGCGCCATCCAGAACATTTTCCAGTTTGAAATACGGCTTGAGCATTTCATCATCGAGGCTGAACAATTTCTGACGAAGTTTTTCAGAGTAATAACCGCCATCCCATTTCTGCAATTGATCTATGCCATCGATTTCGCTCGCAAACGCCGACAAATCATCAAACTCTTTATAAGCTGCAGGCTTCGCCTTCTCAAGAAGATCATTTAAAAACGCTTTCACACGCTCGGGATTTTGCGCCATCCGTTCTTCAAGGACAAACGCGGCGTGGGTCGGATATCCCAATAAATTCGCGCGCTCGTGCCGAAGTTTTGCAATCATCCTGACGATGTCGCGGTTATCATATTCATTACCCTGGAAAGCCTTTTTCCCGGCAGCAATCGTCAACTCTTTACGGAGCTCGCGGTTCTCGGCATACGTAACGAAAGGAATATAACTGGGATGATCGAGCGTAAAAACCCAGCCATCTTTTTCGCGTGATCTAGCGGTTAAAGCAGCCGCTTCAATTGTGCCTTCCGGCAAACCTTTTAAATCGTCGGCATTTGTAAGGTGCAGTTCATAATTGTTGGTTTCCGCAAGGACATTCTCACCGAAAGTCAGTTTCAACTTGGCGAGTTCCGCATCGAGATCACGCAGCTTTTGCTTTTTCTCGTCAGGCAGCAAAGCACCGTTCCGACTAAAATTCTTAAACTTTTTATCGAGCAGCATCCGTTGCTCATCTGTCAGATTTAAAGAATCTTTTAAGTCATAAACCTTTTTCACCCGCGCGAAAAGTTCGGAATTCAATGTAATGTCGTTGCCGAATGCCGTTAGCAATGGCGAAACTTCCTGCGCGATCTTTTGGATCTCATCATTTGTCTCTGCCGAATTTAAATTGAAAAATATACTGGACAGCCTGTCAAGCCGCTCACCTGAATAATCGAGCGCTTCAATTGTATTTTCGAAGGTCGGCTCCGACGTGTTTTCAATTATATCATGGATTTCCTTGCGTGCCATTTCGATCGCATCGGTAAAGGCCGGAAAAAAGTCTTCGTTTTTAATTTGTGCAAAAGGCGCTGTATCGTGTTTTGTAGAAAATTTAGATGTCAGTAACATTCGTGTTTGTTATTAAATTGATGATAAATAAAACATCCCGAAAAGCAAAGCCCATGTTGCAACGATCCTTTTGCGGGAGAAGAAAGCAAAAGATTGCTTTCAGCCAGTTCGGCCGCTGGCCTCGGGTGAGCGGAAAACGGTTTCCCGGCTCCTAAAAAATCACGACTTCAGCTTCGCAGATGCTTCGTTTACTGCGTCACCCAAATCATTTTTGTAACTGATGATCTTTTCCAGAACGGAAGCATCGTGGCATCCAATAATTTGAGCGGCAAGGATTCCGGCATTTTTCGCACCGTTAAGCGCAACCGTTGCGACAGGAACGCCTGCGGGCATTTGTAAAATTGAAAGAACGCTGTCCCATCCATCGATTGAATTCCGTGATTTGACCGGAACGCCAATGACAGGCAGTGGGGACATTGAAGCGACCATTCCCGGAAGATGTGCTGCTCCGCCGGCGCCGGCTATGATAACAGATATTCCGCGTTTATGCGCATTTTTCGCAAAATCTACAAGCTTGTCCGGCGTTCGATGTGCCGAAACAATATCGGTTTCGGTTTCAATTCCAAACTGATGAAGAATTTCCACAGCTTCCTGCATGATTGCCATATCGGAAATGCTGCCCATTACGATAGCTACTTTCATATTAAATGCTGATTACCCTGATTGTATTTTTAACTTCCTCTGCGATTTTCCGCGCTTTTTCGACATCCTCATTGATGATCGTGACATGGCCCATTTTCCGGAAAGGCCGCGTCTGGCGCTTGCCGTAAATATGCGGCGTTACGCCGGGAATGGACAATATCATCGAAATGTTTTCGTATTTGACGTTGCCCGAATGACCTTCGGCACCAACAAGATTTACCATGATTCCGGCAGTTTTGCTGTCGGCATTTCCAAGAGGTAAATCGAGGATCGCCCTAAGATGTTGCTCAAATTGGGAAGTATAACTGGCTTCGATTGAAAAATGTCCCGAATTATGTGGCCGCGGCGCTACTTCATTAACCAGAATTTCGTTGTCACGAGTTACAAACATCTCAACAGCCAAAAGTCCGACATGGTTAAACTTTGCCGACACGTCCAGCGCCGTTTTCATGGCTTTTTCAGAAATCGAATCATCGATGCGCGCAGGACAGATCACATATTCAACCTGATTCGCTTCGGGATGAAACTCCATCTCCACAACCGGATATGCGACACTTTCACCCGAAGGATTTCTTGCGACGATTACGGCGACTTCCATTTTAAAATCGATCATCTGTTCGGCGATGCATGGAATATCAGGCAAATTCGCGAGGTCTTCATTTTTACGAATGACCTTTACACCATTTCCATCATATCCGAATTTGGTGCTTTTCCAAATCAGCGGCAACGGCCAATCTTTGGTATTGATTGCCGATTTAAAATCTGATATTGCTTCGAATTTCTGAAACTTTGCAGTCGGAATGCCATTCGATGAATAAAATTCCTTTTGAACCGATTTGTCCTGAATAATTCGCAATGTAGCTGGTGATGGATAAACTTTTATGCCTTCACCTTCAAGTTTTTCAAGTGCATCGACGTTGACATGCTCGATTTCAAAAGTTACGACATCGGCTTTTTTACCGAAATCATAAACTGTCTGGAAATCCATCAGATCGCCCTGGAAAAATTCGTTGCATGCAATTGCCGACGGAGCATCGGCCGAAGGATCGAGAACAATAGTGCGTATATCGAATTTCCTGGTTTCAAACAGCAGCATTTTGCCAAGCTGTCCGCCGCCTAGAATTCCGAGCGTAAAATCACTTGAGAAAAAATCCATTTTGAGGGTTTGCACAAAGATAGTTTAAATGACAACCGATAAAAACAGGAAAAACGTATCAATTTATTCCGCATGTAAAACAAAAAAACAAACCGAAAAAAAACGTAACTTATATACATATTTGCTTTTAATATCGTTTCGGTATGATAACCTTTGCAAGCCCAATTTAACTACCTGCTATGCACGATGATTCGCACGGGAATTTCCCCGCTCTGAAAAAAATACATATCTACTCCGTATTGGACCGAGTACCTTCACCACTTCTGATATTTGAAGAATCCGGCGCCATTGTATTTTCCAATTCAGTTTTTCTGCGAACTTTTTCGAGTGTTCAAAATATTGAAGTTTTCACAAAGGGAATTTCTACATCAGAAATAATTCAAAATATTGAAACTTCCGGCAATTTCGAAATGAAGCGACTATCGGCTCAAGGTTTAAGCCATCTTCGAATTGCAGACATCGCATTTGATTTTATCGATCTCGAGCAACAGCGGCACATCATCGCAACTTTCAAAGATGTCACCGATTGTATTCCGGATACGGAAACCCTCAAGCAAAGCGAACAAAGATTCGAAGCTGCGGTAAAAGCGGTTGAAGGCGTAATCTGGACCAATGATCCAAATGGCGAGATGCGCGGCAATCAGCCGGGTTGGGAGGAATTAACGGGGCAAACGTTCGAAGAATACCAAGGTTTTGGCTGGAGCAATGTCATTCACCCCGAAGATGTACAAACCACGATAGACGACTGGAAAAAAGCCGTCGATGAAAAATCGCATTTCGATACTGAGCATCGTGTGAGGTTACGCAACGGAAATTGGGAAATTTTCACCGCGCGGGCCGTGCCGACCTTTAACGAAGATGGAACAATACGCGAGTGGGTTGGCGTTCATACCAATATCACGAAACATCGCGAAGCCGAAATTGCAATACAGGAATCGCAGGAACGCTATCAGAATTTCATCAGCCAGAGCTCCGAAGGGATTTGGCGCTGTGAACTCGATGCACCGATCGATACAGGAATTCCGGCCGAAGATTTCATAAATCTTATATTCGAGCGCGCGTACATGGCCGAATGCAACGATGCGATGGCCCAGATGTACGGATTTGATTCCCCGGCAGATCTAATAAACATCCGCATCACGGAATTGTTCCCGCGAAATGAGGAATCTGAGGCATTTTTCACGCATTTCATAGAATCGGGTTACCGCGTCCAGGACCTTGAAAGCCACGAGATGACCCGTTCGGGCGACATGAAGTATTTCCTGAACAACTTTATCGGCATACTGCAAAATGGCTATATCCATCGTGCATGGGGAACGCAGCGTGACATCACTTTTCAAAAAAAGGCCGAAAATGCGCTGGCGGAAAGTGAGGCGAATTTCAGGCAGCTTGCCGATCTGATTCCGCAGATCATCTGGACATCGACGGCAGACGGTAAACTCGATTATTTTAATAAACGATGGTTTGATTACGTAGGACCTAATGCCCCATACGGTTCGGATAACTGGACACAAATCCTTCATCCGCAAGATATGCAGACATGCGCACTGCTTTGGTCGCATTCCTTAGCGACAGGCCAGCCGTTCCAAATGGAATTTCGTATCAAAAATTTTAATGCGGAGGAGTACCGATGGTTCCTGGGTAAAGCGCTGCCCATCCGTGACAAGGACGAAGTGATCACGAAATGGTTTGGCACCTGCACCGACATCAACGACCAGAAGCTGATGAATGTACATCTTGAAGAGATGGTAGCCGTACGGACCGAAGAGTTGCAGCGATCAAATGAAGACCTTCAGCAATTTGCGCACGTGGCATCACATGATATGAAGGAACCCATACGGAAAATCATGACTTTTGCCAGCAGGCTTACCTCAGATTACCAGGAAATCCTTCCGGAGCGCGCGCAAAATTTCCTCGATAAAATATCGAATGCCGCAAGCCGCAGTTTCTCGATGATCGATGGCGTATTGCTGTACTCTTCGATGAATACAACGCACCGCGCGACCGAACGCATCAACCTTAATGAACTGATTCACCAGATCGAGGGCGACTGGGAGCGTGTGATACAGCAAAAAGAAGCCAGGATCAAGGTTGCTGAATTACCTGCGCTCGAAGGCTCAATAGTACTGCTGCACCAGCTGTTTTACAACCTGATCGGAAATTCGCTTAAATTCTCAAAACCTGATGTGCCGCCGGTGATTGAAATAGGCGAAATGCCGTTCCACCAATTAGAAAATCCGGGATTCCAGCCTGACGGAAACGAAATGTATGTAAGCATATTTGTGCGCGACAATGGAATTGGTTTCAACGATGAAGAGGTTGACAGGATCTTTGGAGCTTTTACCCGGTTGCATTCAAAAGACAAATACGAGGGAACCGGCCTCGGACTGGCACTTTGCAA
>CBDUBJ010000013.1:0-49818 GCA_965365355.1 uncultured bacterium | reverse complement strand
GAATATTTCCAAGGAACTGGTTTCCGAGCCCTTCGCCTTTGCTCGCGCCTTTTACAAGTCCGGCTATGTCGACGATCTCAACCGTCGCAGGAACAACGCGCTCAGGATTGACGAGCTCTTCGAGTTTTTCCAAACGCGGATCGGGAACGTTTACCACGCCAATATTTGGCTCGATCGTGCAGAATGGGAAGTTCGCACTTTGCGCTTTCGCATTCGACAGGCAATTAAATAAGGTTGATTTTCCGACGTTGGGCAATCCGACAATTCCGGCTTTCATGGTATTTCAATTAAAAAGTGTGCAAATATACGACAACTGGCGGAACGGCTATCTTCAAATTTTGTAAGATTTCCTTTAAATGATATAAGCTAATCCGTGGCTCTTTGGGCTAACTTTGTAAGCTGTAACCAACATTTGAAATTTATGAAAAAGATCATATTCGGAGCCGCTGCATTTTTACTTGCAGGAATGATGCAGGCTCAGAACACCAATGTCACTGACGTCAGCACCAAAACCGTAACGACCGTAAAGGATTCGGAAGGTGAAAAGAAGCTGGTCAAGAGCAAGAACACCAAGGAAGTTCAAAATGTTGAATTCCAAAACGCCGATTCAAAAGAGCTTAATAAGGATGTGAAACCAAGTCAGGTTAACGTAACTTCGACGACCAGCATTACAGGACCGGACGGAACCACAAGAACCGTCGATGTAGACCGTTCCGCATACTACTCATTAGGTGGAAACAAAATGCGGTTTGCGATGGATCCTGCGGGATACACGATTACCAATCCGGCCGGACAACGTGAGGCTATAATGAGGCGTACGTCGAACAACAGTTATTTTTACCGTACCAAAGACAAGACTTCGCTCGGATACTTTGACAATGCCGGAAATTTTGTCCTTGAAACGTATGATGAGAAGAACGATAAGATAACCGTCGAAGTACTGACGCGGAATCCATAAAAAACTCTTTTTGCTAACTCTGCCAATGAAAAATCCCAGACAATTTGTCGGGATTTTTTTATGTCTATTCGTTATGTAAAAATGCCTGTCGGTTAAGAAGCGTTTCTTCGCTTTCGACGTGGTCTTCGTCGGGAACGCAGCAATCCACCGGGCAAACTGCGGCGCACTGCGGTTCTTCGTGAAAACCTTTACATTCGGTACATTTATCGGGAACGATATAGTAGATATCGTCTGAAACCGGGGTTCGGGGTTCATCGGCATCAACGGTTTCACCGGATGGAAGGACAACTTTTCCGCGTAATGCAGTTCCGTCTTTGTACCGCCAGTCGTCGGCACCTTCGTAAATTGCGGTATTCGGGCACTCGGGTTCGCAAGCGCCGCAATTGATGCATTCGTCTGTTATCTTGATGGCCATGGTTGCAATTTTTTTATCGGACGATGCGATTAATTCCGAATCCGATTATAGCTTATTTTTGCACAAAATTACGCCCAAAACAATTCATAAGCAAATGACCATGAATCTATCTGACAAAATAAAATCGTTTGCAACATTGGGAAAATTCCTTTCGCAATTCCGCACCGATCCGCCTGTCAGGCAACAGGTTGAAAACAATGATCATTATTTTGATGCATTTGAAAACCTCATACAGTTATCGCAGTCTCATAATGGATGGTACACTTCGGAACAGGTACGTTTTGCGATTAGTTCATGGGCTTATGCACTGAATGATGAAAATCTAGAAAAGTGGCTTAGTAAATATGACATTTCAGCGCGCAAGCCAAAGACAGTCGGATTGATATTGGCCGGAAACATTCCGCTTGTTGGCTTCCACGATTTTTTGTCGGTGATCATGTCGGGAAATAAAGCGCTCGTTAAATTGTCGTCGAACGACCAGAAACTGCTGCCTTTTTTAAGCCGATATTTGATGTCGATCGATCCCGAATTACGATCTTTCATCGAATTCACAGATGGAAAACTGGAAAACTACGATGCCGTAATCGCAACGGGAAGCAACAACACCTCAAAATATTTCGAATATTATTTCCGTGACAAGCCTTCGATCATCCGCAAAAACAGGAATTCTGTTGCAGTGCTCACAGGAAAGGAATCAGAAGATCAACTAAAGCATCTGGGCGAAGATATTTTCAGGTATTTCGGATTGGGATGCCGGAATGTTTCGAAACTGTTCGTGCCGCGGAATTACGATTTTCAAGAATTGTTCGGGGCGCTTTACCACTATCGTGATGTCATTCAATATGAAAAGTACGCGAACAACTACGACTACAACAAAGCGGTTTTCCTGATGAGTAATTTTAAGCTTCTCGACAATGGATTCATGACGCTGAAGGAAGATCCGAGCTACGCATCGCCCATTTCAAGTGTGTTTTATGAATTTTATGATGATATCGAACAAGTGAAATCACGTCTTGAAAATGATCGCGATCAATTGCAGTGCGTTGTGTCTGATGGCCTGACGACCGATTCGACAAATTTTGGTCAGACGCAAAAACCGAATTTATGGGATTACGCGGACAATCTCGATACGATGGAATTCTTGCTGAATCTCGATTAAGTTAAGCAGAAAATTATTGTAAAAAAGTCGATTATTTACCCATTTTATCTGATCTATTCACGAAATTTGTGCTGCAAAAAATTTCGTACGAATGAAAAAACACAATTATAGCGCAGGTCCTTGCATTCTTCCGCAGGAAGTTCTTCAGAAATCTGCCGACGCCATTCTCGACTGGAACGGCATGGGATTGTCACTTCTTGAAATTTCACACCGCAGCGATGAGTTTGTCGATGTTATGGAAAATGCGCGCGAGTTATCGCTTAAACTTCTTGGACTCTCCGGCAAAGGATACAAAGCGCTTTTTCTGGGCGGCGGCGCAAGCATGGAATTCCTTCGTGTCCCATACAACCTGATGCGAAAAGAAGGAAAAGCTGCATATCTCGACACCGGAACCTGGGCATCTGCCGCGATCAAGGAAGCCAAAATGCTGGGTGAAACGATTGTTGTGGCGTCGTCGAAAGATGCAAATTACAATTACATCCCGAAAAATTACGACATACCGCAAGATGCGGATTATTTCCATTGCACGTCCAACAACACGATTTTCGGCACGCAGATGAAATCATTTCCGGATGCTGGAATTCCGATGGTTTGCGATATGAGTTCGGACATATTTTCGCGCCAGATGGATTTTTCAAAATTCGACCTGATCTATGCAGGTGCGCAAAAAAATATGGGTCCGGCCGGAGTAGCTCTCATCATTGTTAAGGAAGAATTGCTTGGAAAAACAGGCCGTCAGATCCCGACGATGCTGGATTACAAACAGCATATCGATAAAGATTCGATGTACAATACGCCACCGGTTTTTGCAACTTATGCTTCAATGCTGACCTTGCAATGGCTGGACGAAATGGGCGGAATCGGTGCGATCGAAAAAATCAATGATGCCAAGGCGGCGTTGCTTTATGATGAGATCGACCGCAACCCGTTATTCAAAGGAACCGCACAGCTTGAAAACCGTTCAAACATGAATGTGACTTACGTTCTGCACGATGTTTCCCATACCGAGAGATTCGATGCCATGTGGAACGAAGCCGGAATCAACGGTTTGCAAGGCCACAGATCGGTTGGCGGATATCGGGCTTCAATGTACAATGCGCTTCCACTTGAGAGCGTACAGGTTTTGGTCGATGTCATGAAAGAATTTGAGCGTACGATATAACCCTAGCCCGCGATCCCGATAGCTATCGGAACGGCATCCTTTTTCGGACTGCGTGAAACAGCAGGACGAAAAAGATACAGCGAAAAACGGATAAAGCTCCAGAAAAACATGAAAGTATTAGCAAATGACGGTCTGTCGCCCAGCGGGATCGAAGCTTTAAAACGAGGCGGATTTGATGTGATCACGACAAAAGTGGCACAGGAACAGGTTGCCAATTTTATCAATGAACACCACGTTGCCGTGCTTTTGGTGCGCAGTGCCACGAAAGTCAGGGAAGACATCATCGATTCGTGCCCAAGCCTGAAAATTATCGGGCGCGGCGGCGTCGGAATGGACAATATCGATGTGGAATACGCGCGCAGCAAAGGTATCCATGTGATCAACACGCCGGCATCGTCATCCGAATCGGTTGCCGAACTGGTATTTGCACATCTCTTTACAGGCGTAAGGTTTCTGCATGATGCAAACCGCAATATGCCACTTGAAGGTGATACCCATTTCGAAAGCCTTAAAAAGCAATATGCGAACGGGATTGAACTTCGCGGTAAAACCCTTGGTATCATTGGCTTTGGACGCATCGGGAAAGCTGTTGCCAGAATGGCTCTTGGACTTGGAATGCGCGTCATCGCATCCGACAGAAGCGTTGGAAGTGCTAAGATCAACGTCATGTTTTACAATGGGCAATCTATCGACGTCGACATTGTCACCGAACCGGTTGCAGACATTATCAAAGATTCAGACTTTATTACATTACACGTTCCGGCGCAAGATGGCTACGTGATCGGCGAACCGGAATTCCTTACCATGAAAGACGGCGTTGGAATCATCAATTGCGCGCGCGGCGGCGTTATCGACGAAGTCGCATTGATTCAGGCACTTGAAGGCGGAAAAGTGGCTTTTGCAGGACTTGATGTTTTTGAAAATGAGCCAACGCCTGCCGTTCAGGTTTTGATGCATCCGCAGATCTCGCTCACACCTCATATCGGAGCGGCGACTTTGGAAGCCCAGGATCGTATCGGAACCGAATTGGCGGAGCAGATCATGGAAATCCTCAAGCCGTAGGGCGATTGTTCGATTGTTCGATGTACGATTGTTCGACTGTTCGATGTACGATTGTTCGAGCTTAAGCGAGTGAAATGCATCGTTAAAGTTTTGAAAATCAATAACGCGCCGGAGAATTTTCTTTAAATTTATAAAAAAGAAGATGAAAAAGCTCCTGGCATTTCCGATAGTTATCCTTCTGATCATTATCGGATGTACATCCCAAAAGCCTATTGCAGATTCGGGCAACGCTTCGTCGGCAATTAAAGGCGACACTGTTCGAATAGCAAATGACGAGCTACAGTATGAAGTCATTATAATTGATGCCGGTTTCAACAGCTGGTTCAATGCGCATGCGAAGCCACGCAGTTATTATTCGCAGCAATATCTGGAAGCCAGAAACCGCGTTTGGGTCAACGAATGGAACCTGCGTGCCAACAATCCGATGCGATATGGCGGAATGTTCCAGATGCCGATCGATTATTCCAGCGGTATCGACTACGGATACGAGGTTAATTATATGCTCTACTATTACCTTACCTATTATCAGATTGTAAATAACATCCAGTTGGGTTCGTTCCGGCCGCATATATAATTCGTAAATTTGCCGCAATTAACCTCGGGATGGACAAATTAAAAAAGCGCTGGAACATCACTTCAAATTTCCAGCTTGCAATCGTTTTTATAGTTTTTGCGATAACCGGTTCATCATCTGCGTACTTATCAAAACCCGTTTTGGAATGGTTGGGAATAAACAAATCCGATATGTCGGGCTGGATTTATTATCCATTATATTTGATCCTGATCTTTCCCGTATATCAGGTTCTGCTGATATTTTTCGGAACGATTTTCGGCCAATTCAACTTCTTCTGGTGGTTTGAGAAAAAGATGCTTCGCGGGATCGGATTGGGCTTTTTAGTCGGCAAGGAAAAGAATACTAAAAAGAGGGAATAATTTGAATCCTGTCAGCCAAATGAAAAGAATGTTTCTAAAACTGATGATATTATTCTTTTTCACGTTGGCATCGACCCCAACGTTGGCGCAGGTTCAGGTTTCTGACCTCGAACCAAGATATCAGGAATACAAATTTCCATCTGTCCAAAGTAATGACAAGAAAATTGCCGAAAAGATCAATACCTGGCTGCAATTAACACATTTGGAAATCGTCCCCGGAATGTTCAAAAAGCATCCATTTGAAAAGATCGCCTTTGATTCGACGGATTGCTGCGCCTCGGTGGATTTTTACAAGTGGGACAAGTTTTCTGTAAAAACCGATAAAATTTTAAGCCTCGCAGTGCACGGAATCGGCACGGGCGCTTATTCTGAAGACTTTGTACATTTTGAAAATTTCGACCTGACGACAGGCAACCCGATCGTGGTCTCCGATCTTTTTTCCCAAGATGGTCTCAGAAACATCGGAGAAGTGCTCGACTTGAAGGTCCGCCGCGAGATCCGGAATTTCCTCGTTGAACTCAAAAATAACGTAAATGACAAAACTCTAAGTGATGAACATCGGGAACTCAGTCAGCATCAGATAGACCTTTACGAAGATTGCCTCGATCATAAAATATGGGGAAATATTCGGATGTATGAAATGTACTTCTCTGCTGACAGCATCTATTTTGAAAGAGGAAGATGTTCAAATCATGCCATGCGCGCAATGGATGATCTGTATACCTTCAAAAATTCATTTAAAATCACACAAATTCAAGATCTGCTTTCAGATTATGGAAAATTTCTACTGCTGCCTGATTCGAAAAAAGTGGAATATAAATCTTCGCCACAGGGTAAAGTCTACAAAGGCACAATCAATAAAAGCCGCGTGACAGCGCTAGTTCCCAATATCGATACCGATGATCATTCGTTGAATATCTATTATTGGTATGACCGATATCGAATTCCCATCGAATGGAGCGGCAAATTGGTCAATGATGAATTTATCTTAAGCGAAGGAGAATACGAGGAAGTGCCAAATTGGTCGCCGTTAGCAACGATCAATGCCAAATGGAGCAACGGCAAAATAATCGGAACATGGACAAATACTAAAACGCGGGAAGTCTATAAACTTGAACTCGAGGAATATTAATTGTTTCTGCTCAATTGTTTTCTGGAACGCCGTCCTTTAAGAAAGTAAGTGTAAATCCACATCAGCGTAAACGATGGTATGAAATCGGAAAACGGTATGATCTCTTCCAAAAATGAGAAAACGCCGGCAACTTTGCCAATTTGGCCTTTGTACATGTAAGCCATCAAAAACCCGGATAATGGCGCCCAAACAAGATCTGAAAATTCGCCGAAGTAAGGGATCATAAAAGAAAGCATTCCTATAAAATCGAACAGCAGCCCGAGGAACAGATCGCGCATCTTCTTATCATCCGTAACTTTTTCGGCAGTTGTCATTGTTGCTTGAGTTTGTCCTTAAACTTTGTTCGCACCTTGTCGATCTTCGGCGTGATCACATAATTGCAGTATGACTGGTCTTTATTCCGACTGTAATAATTTTTGTGATAATCCTCGGCAGCATAAAAGATTGTTGCCGGCGACACTTTCGTAACGATCTTTTTTCCGAAAGTTCCCTCGGAATTTAAAAGATCAATGTATTTTTCAGCGACTTGCTTCTGCTCGTCATTATGATAAAATATTTCGCTTCGATACTGCGTGCCAACATCATTTCCCTGGCGGTTGAGCGTTGTAGGATCATGCGTTGCAAAGAAAACTTCCAGCAGCTCACCATAACTGACTTTCGATGGATCGTATACAATTTCGATGGCTTCCGCATGACCTGTATCGCCATTGCAGATTTCCTTATATGTTGGATTTGTTGTTTTTCCTCCGATATATCCCGGCGCGGCCGACTTTATCCCGTCAATTTCCAAAAATACGGCCTCGGTACACCAAAAACATCCGCCGGCCAATGTCGCTTTTTCCATTCCTTCTTCCATCTCGGTTTTTACAGGTATTCGGTTTTCGTTCTGCAAATTTTTCTCTTTTGCATTGCAGGATATAAAGATTCCCGGCAAGACGAGCAACAAGAGCTTTTTCATTCTATCACGTTTATTTCAAAGTTAAACCATAAAGGCAAGCATATATTTTGCGTTAACTAAAATTTATAAGCTGTCGGACAATCCGAATTTCAGGAATTTCCCTTATTTGCCGTTACTTTGCACAAATTGTATTTATGATCCAGGCATCAGATATCCATCGCTCATACGACCAACTGGAAGTTTTAAAAGGCGTATCGCTCCATATCCAAAAAAGTGAGATCGTATCAATCGTCGGCGCGTCCGGTGCGGGAAAGACAACTTTACTGCAGATTCTTGGCACATTGGATAAACCGACGTCAACTCCAAATACAAGTTTGGTCATCAATGGCGAAAATGTCCTGAAGATGAACGACCGCACACTTTCGCGGTTCCGCAACCTGAATCTTGGATTTATCTTCCAGTTCCATCAGCTTTTGCCTGAATTCACGGCTTTGGAAAATGTCTGTATTCCGGCCTTTATCGCAGGAAAAAAACCGATGGAAATCGAAACTGAGGCCAAGCTATTGCTCGATTATCTCGGGCTATCGCACCGATTCGGCCATAAGCCGGCGGAAATGTCGGGTGGTGAACAGCAGCGCGTGGCCGTTGCCAGGTCGTTGATCAATAAACCCGCGATCATATTTGCAGACGAACCTTCGGGAAATCTCGATACGGCATCTGCGGAAAATCTTCATAAATTATTCTTCCAGCTTCGTGACGAATTCCGCCAGACATTCGTTATCGTGACGCACAATGAAGATCTTGCGAATATGGCCGATCGTAAGCTTGTGATGGTAGACGGACAAATCAGCCACGAAACTGCAATTGCCACAACTGTCTGATGGACTTCGCCGAGCTGAAATCTTTCCTCGATGAAAAGTCGGATCAGTACAACAATCCAAATTTTATCGAAAGCGACCCGATTCAGATCCCGCATCAATTTACGTTAAAGGAAGATATTGAAATTTCAGGCTTTCTCGCGGCCACGATCGCATGGGGAAACCGTAAGGCGACCATTGCGAGCGCCAATAAAATGATGGCTTTGATGGGCAATTCGCCATATGATTTTGTGATGTCGGCGACAGAAGAAAATTTCGCATTGCTGGAAGGTTTTGTGCATCGAACTTTTAATGCGAGAGATCTGCAGACGATGCTGCGCGGTTTCAGGAATATCTATCAAAATTATGATGGATTCGAAGCTGTCTTCAAAAATAACATTACCGACCACAAGCTGCATCACGGCATTTATCAATTCCGAAAATTGATATTGGAACCCGGTTTCGAACAAAGGTTTGTAAAGCACATTGCCGATCCGCTCGCAAATTCCGCTGCAAAACGGATCCATCTTTTTTTGCGTTGGATGGTCCGGAAGGATAACCGCGGCGTCGATCTTGGGATATGGAAGGATGTTCCCCAGTCGGCATTATCTTGTCCGCTTGATGTTCATTCGGGACGTACGGCGCGCAAACTCGGACTCGTCACACGTAAAGCGGATGATGCAAAATCACTCGCGGAATTGGATCAAAACCTTCGTGCGCTCGATGCACAAGATCCTGCAAAATATGATTTTGCGTTATTTGGTCTCGGATTGGAAAAATTTTAAACCGCTACTTTTCTCTTTTTTGGAATTGCGAGGCTGATGTAATACCATGCAACGATCACTATGCCGAGGGAAAAAGGAATCACTGCGTAGTATCTCAAGCTTTCATCTTCTGAAAAAAATTCGGCTATCATCCAATACGCGTTAGCGAAAATCCAAAAAACAACTGCGAGGTTGTGAAGCAATTCGCTTTTGATGTTTCTCGTTTGCCAGGTTATCAGAAGCGCTGCGCCTATCGTTGGTATGATCATAAGCAATCCCAATGGTTTCCAAAGCATTGCCCATGACAGGTCTTTGATAAGCCAGAAAACGATATGAAGATTTTCAATTTTGCGGAACCGCGCGGGAATGCGGTACATTTCTTCGTTTTGCATGAAAATAATTTGTGTCAAAAGTGCGTAAAAAATCGACAGCTCATCAACCGTTTACACGATTTTATCAACAACAGGCAGTGAATTCACGTACCTTTGCACAAATTCACATCCATGTCAGGTTTCGAAAAATTCAACCTTCCCAAATCGGTACAAAAAGCGCTTGACGAACTTGGGTTGCATACGCCGACGCCAATCCAGGAAAAATCGTTTTCGGTAATTATGTCCGGCCGCGACATGATGGGAATCGCGCAAACCGGCACGGGTAAAACGCTGGCTTACCTACTTCCGCTTCTTAAATCATATAAATTCAACACGACCGACACTCCGAAAATCGTAATCCTCGTGCCGACCCGCGAACTCGTCGTACAGGTTACCGAAGAAGTCGGGAAACTCACAAAGTATATGTCTGTCAGGACGCTCGCTGTTTTTGGCGGTGTCAATATCAATACGCAAAAAACCGCAGTATATCAGGGAATCGACATTCTGGTTGGAACGCCTGGTCGTGTTATGGATCTTGCGCTCGACAATTATATCAGGTTTGACGAAACGCAGAAATTGGTCATCGATGAATTCGATGAAATGCTGAACCTGGGATTCCGTCCGCAGCTGACATCGATTCTCGCAATGATGAAAACCAAACGTCAAAATATACTTTTTTCGGCAACGATGACCGATGACGTTGACGCTGTTTTGAATGATTATTTTGATTTTCCCGAGGAAGTTACGCTGGCACAATCCGGAACGCCTTTGGAACAGATAACGCAAATGGCGTATGACATTCCGAATTTCAATACGAAAGTCAATTTGCTTGAATCGCTGATTGCTTCAGATGAATCGATGGCGAGAGTTCTGATCTTCGTCAATAATAAGAGGATTGCCGACTTGCTGCACGATAAGATCGATGCGCTATTCGAAGGAAATTTTGGGGTAATTCATTCGAATAAATCCCAGAATTACCGACTTCAGACGATGCAGCAATTTCGTGATGGAAATCTGCGTGGCATCATCACGACAGATATTATGGCCCGCGGACTTGATATTTCAGACATCACACATGTCATAAATTTTGAAATGCCCGAAATCCCGGAGCAATATATCCACAGGATCGGTCGAACAGGCCGTGCGGATGCCGACGGAACTGCGATCAGTTTTATAACGCCGCGTGAAGAAGAGCGTAAGATCGAAGCGGAACTTTTAATGAATAAAGAGATCGACGTGAAGGAAATGCCTGAAAATGTTGAAATCTCAAAAGAACTGATCGGGCCCGAGAAAGAAAAGGAAAAAGTAAAGTTCCTTCTGAAAAAGCCAAAATTAGATGGCGATGGCGCTTTTCATGAGAAGAAAGAAAAAAATAAAAAAGTCAATCTCGGCGGACCGTCAAAAACAAAAAAGAAAACATCAGGTTCGGTTAACCGCAACATGCTTCGCGAAAGAAACAAACGCAAGAACAAATAAGCTGCATTTACGTTTGCATTTCGTAAAACTTCCCGCAGCAAATCGACAATTAATTGTATTTTTGAAAAATTCAAATCCGAATGCAATTTAAAAACCCGGAAATTCTCTGGTTTCTTTTCCTGCTGGCCATTCCGATCATCGTTCATCTTTTCCAGCTTCGCCGTTTCCGGAAAGAATATTTCACCAACGTAAAGTTCC
This sequence comes from uncultured bacterium, assembly GCA_965365355.1. GTDB lineage: Bacteria > Bacteroidota > Bacteroidia > Flavobacteriales > Flavobacteriaceae > Flavobacterium. Next base: position 38,433 of record CBDUBJ010000013.1, on the reverse strand, counting down.
TGAAAGAGCTGTCGATCCAGACGCGCAAAAGCTCCAAAATTAAAAAGTGGCTTTTGCTTGCATCGCGGCTTCTGCTCCTCGCCTGCCTGATCATTGCTTTCGCCCAGCCTTTTTTTAAGGCCAAAGATTCCAAAGGAAGCAGCAACGAAATGTACATTGTCCTCGACAATTCTTTCAGTATGCAGGCAAAAGGACAACAGGGCGAACTTTTGAAACGCGCCGTCGAAAATCTGCTCGAGCATTCTCCTGAGAACCGAAGTTTTTCTCTGCTTACAAATTCTGAAACCTATTGGAACACGGATATCAAATCCATTCGACGGGATTTGCAGAATTTAAAGTACAGCGCCCTGGCATTCAATCCGGAAAGCCAACTTGCCAAGATCCGCGCGCGAAAATCTCCATTTGACAAAGATGTTATCATTATCACGGATGGCATCGGCGTTCAGCCAAATCAGCTCAAAAGCATCAAGGACAACATGAACGCGTGGTTCATTCTTCCGGAAGCAGAGCAGCGAAATAATGTGTCGATCGATTCGGTTTATTTGAATCAAACATTAGATAATTTTTATGAGATAAGCGTAAGGCTTTCAGCATTTGGCGATGTTGAAGAAATTCCGGTAGCATTGTACAACAATGGCAAATTGATTGCGAAAACCCAAGCTGAATTTGACGCAAAGACCAAGAATATAAATTTTACAATCCCAAAAGAGGATTTTCACGGTTATGCGTCGATTACAGACAAAGGCCTGGCGTATGACAACACTTTATTCTTCAGTTTGTCAAAACCTGAAAAGATTAATGTACTCAGTATCGGCAGCGCTGACAAAAGCGCATTTCTATCAAAGATCTATACACCGGCTGAATTCAATTACAGAAATTTTGAACCCGGAACATTGGATTACAATCTCATCGAACGACAGGATGCAGTCGTTATCAACGAACTTAAAGAAATTCCACAGGCATTGCAGACTACGCTTAAATCATTTGTTGAAAAAGGCGGAAATCTGGTTGTAGTTCCGGCGATGGATGCGTCTCTCACCGAAATAAATTCTTTTCTTTCAAATTTCGGAGCGGTCAAACTTACCAACAGTCAAAATGTAAAAAAGCAGATAACGCGAATTTCTTTCGGACATCCATTATACTCCGGTGTTTTTGAAAAGAAAATCGAAAATTTTCAATATCCTGAAACCTCTGCGTCATTTACGATCAATAGTGGCGGAACTGCGGCTTTGGCGTACGAAGATCAAAGTGCATTTCTGACTGCTGTCCAAAATCAAATGTCGACGGTATATGTTTTCGCAGCGCCATTGAATCGCGACAACAGCAACTTTCAGAATTCGCCGTTGATTGTTCCGACATTTTATAACATGGCGCAGCAGATCAGTAAATCAGGAATAGTTTCGATGACAATTGGTGAAAGCCGTCCGTATTTCGTGGATGCAGGGCTTGAAAAAGATGAAATTCTGCAGGTTCGAAATAATGACGAGCGCTTCATTCCGGTTCAGCAAGCCATGAGTAATAGAGTCAGGCTGACATTTAATGAAAGTCCGACACAGGCAGGAAATTTCAATATATTTCGTGGTAATGATGAAGTCGGCAAAATTAGTTTTAACTACAATCGCACTGAGAGCGAGTTGACGGAAGTTGATAAAAATGTATTTGCCGATTATGAAATCATTGATAACATCGAATCTGTTTTTGATAAACTGCAGCAGGACCGTACGCAAAATGAAATCTGGAAATGGTTTGTGCTGCTTGCCCTATTTTTCCTGATCACTGAAATACTCATCCAAAAATTCGTCAAATGAACCTGATCATCCGCAGCGCCAAAATTGTCGAACCCGGTTCCAAACATCACAATCAGATCGCCGACCTGCGAATTGTTGATGGAAAGATTGACGAAATCGGCAAATCGGTGAAAAACGCAAATAATTCAGAGGAAATTAAAATTGAAAATCTTCATGTTTCCGAAGGTTGGTTCGACAGCAGCGTGTCGTTTGGTGAGCCGGGATTTGAAGAACGGGAGACAATTTCAAACGGGTTGAATACCGCGGCCAAAAGCGGGTTTACCGACATTGCTCTGCAGCCAAATTGCCAACCGGTTATCGACAACCAATCGCAGGTAAATTTCATCAAATCACGTGCGCTGAATAATGCTGTCAATATGCATCCGATCGGAAACCTGACTCGAGGCGGCGAAGGAATCGATCTTGCCGAACTGTATGATATGAAAAATGCAGGAGCAATTGCATTCGGCGATTATCAAAAGCATATCTCGAATCCGAACCTGCTTAAAATTGCACTCCAATATGTTCAGCCATTTGACGGAACGATCATCGCATTTTCACAGGATAAATTTATTGCCGGAAATGGTGTTGCCAACGAAGGCGTGAACGCGACAAAACTTGGCCTGAAAGGGATTCCTGCATTGGCAGAAGAACTTGCGATTGCGCGCAACCTTTTCCTTTTGGAATATACTGGCGGCAAAATGCATATCCCGACAGTTTCAACCGGAAAATCTGTTGAATTAATCCGTCAGGCGAAGCAAAAAGGCCTTAACGTATCGTGCAGTGCTTCGGTTCATCATCTGGTTTTGACGGATGATGAGCTGTCGGCATTTGATTCAAATTTTAAAGTAAGTCCACCTTTGCGCAATGAATCGGACAGGAAAGCGCTTATCGATGGCGTGAAAGACGGAACGATAGACATGATCACATCCGATCATGATCCGATGGATGTTGAACATAAGAAAATTGAATTTGACGGTGCAGCCAACGGAACCATTGGACTTGAAAGCGCATTTGCAGCTTTGATGACAATTCTTCCTTATGAATTGATCGTTCAAAAGTTTGTAGGCGGAAAAGATATTTTCAACATCGGACGACAAAAAATCGCAGAAGGAAATGCTGCGTGCCTTACGTTTTTCAACCCGGAAAACGACTGGACATTTGGAATTGACGCAATCTTATCAAAGTCAAAAAACTCCGCCTTCATCGGAAAAAAGGTCAAAGGGAAAGTAATTGGAATTTATAATAATGGCAAGCTCGTCGTAAAATAATTTGCGAAGGCTGTCGTTCCCCGAATAAGAAATCATGACTTTACCATTATATCATCTCATCAGAGAGCCAAAAATAAAGAAGGAAAAAAATCCGGTTTTGCTGCTGTTGCACGGATACGGAAGTAACGAAGAAGATCTATTTTCGTTTGCGCCGCAGCTTCCTGACCATTATTATGTGATTTCGGTTCGTGCGCCGCATCAGCTCCCGGGATACGGACATGCCTGGTACGAAATTAATTTTTACGGTGACGCTTCAAATTTTTCGAATAATGAGCAGGCGCGAGATTCACGTGAAAAGATAGTTTCATTCATTGACGCACTGCAGCATAAATACGATATCGATTCCGATAAGATTACGCTGATTGGATTTAGTCAGGGTTGCATTTTGAGCTATGGCGTTGCGCTGTCGTATCCTGAAAAGATCCATCGTGTCGTTGCAATGAGTGGTTATTTGAATAAGGAAATCGTAACTGGCGGTTTTGAATCAAGGGATTTTTCACAGTTGAAAATGTTTGTTTCGCACGGCTCGTCAGACCAGGTTGTGCCGGTTGACTGGGCGAGAATGTCCAAGCCAATCCTGGATGAGGTCGGCATCGATTACATCTACAAGGAATATCCGGTCGGACACGGTGTTGCGCCACAAAATTTCTTTGATGTGCTCGATTGGCTCAATAAAACCGAGTGATTATTTAGAATAGATAAACGACTGGATGACTTCGAACGAAATCGTGTTATCGCCGTTTACGAAATATTTCAGAAGCACTTCTCCCCAATATTCGCCATCGGAAAAATCGGCTATGATCCATCGGTGGTTCAGCACTTTTGCTTTATTGATGATGAATTTTTGTGAACCGATGCGATCCTGTCCCGTATAAGGATTTCCGGCAACGTTGTCGTTATGGCTTAGCAGGCTTTCCTGAACAATGGGAATCAGCTCTTCGTATGATATATCGATCGGCGAAGTCGTTGCAAAATAATCCTGCGCGTTCTGGTTGTTTTCGAGCGCAAAATAATTGGCATCGTCAAGTTTTCCGGATACGGAAGTCAGGCTGTCTTTATAGCGCTTCGTGCTTGATTCCAATCGCTTTTCGGAAAAGGTAACCTGTTTCGAAAAATAAGCGTAAGTGAAAATGTTTACCAGCACTGATAGGATGAACAGGTAAAGGAAGAGTGATTTTTTCATTAAATGGTGATTTCTAAATTATCGTATGCAAGATATACATTTGGAGGAAGCGTTTTCTGGACTTCAGCATGAAAGCCCATGGTATGGCTGATGTGTGTCAAATACGTTTTTTCGGGTTTAATCGTATCTATAAAATTTAAAGCCTCGGGCAAATTAAAATGCGAGTGATGCGGATCGTATCGCAAAGCATTCACAACCAAAACCTTTAGTCCTTTAAGTTTGTCTGCTTCCTCATCCGAAATCGTCTTCACATCGGTAAGATATGCGAAGTCATCGATCCTGTATCCAAACGCCTGAAGGCTGCCGTGTAGTACATCGACCGGTATGATTTGTTTTCCTGCGATGTGAATCGGCCGGTCATTGGTTACTTCGTGTGTGATCACGGATGGTGAGCCCGGATAACGATCTTCGGTTTCAAAGATATATGCGAAACGATGCTTTAAGTTTTGGATGACACGGGAATGCGCAAAAACCGGAATGTCACCTTGCCGGAAATTAAATGGCCGTATGTCGTCGAGGCCTGCGGTGTGATCTGAATGTTCGTGCGTGAACAGGATCGCATCAATTTTGTTGCAGCCTGAAGCAAGCATTTGCTGGCGGAAATCGGGTCCGCAATCGATAACCATCGAAGCGTTCTCCCAAGTGATCCAAACCGAAACCCGAAGACGTTTATCGCGAGGGTCGGCGCTTTTGCAAACGGGATGATCGCTGCCGATTACGGGTATTCCCTGCGAAGTTCCGGTGCCTAAAAAATATACGCGCAATCTGTTATTTTTTTACAAAAATAAACCAATTATCTTTCGTCAACTGGCTATTTTATTAACTTTGTGTTTTACGTCACAATACTTGAATGGAAACCGAAATTAGATTAAAAGGAGACAAAGTCATTGAACAGATTCCGTCTACAAAAGACAAGGCGCTCCGAATCAATCTCAACGAAAACATTTACGGAACTTTTGCTGAAATCGGCGCCGGCCAGGAAACTGTCCGACATTTTTTCCGTTCCGGAGGTTCGTCGGGAACCATTGCAAAGGCAATGTCGGCGTACGATAAAGATTTTAGCGATGCGATTTATGGCGCTGAAAACGATGGCCGATACGTGACTGAAAGCAGGCTAAAAAAGATGCTTCGGCATGAAGTCGACCTGATCGAAAAACGTCTTAGCCGCGACAAGCATCCAAATAAACTCTTCTTTAGCTACGCGAATACGGTTGCGACAATTGATTTTGCGAAGCAGTTTAAAGGTCATGGCTGGGTTGGAGTTCGTTACCAGCTTGAACCAGATGAAGACTATAACGAGATCATCATCCATATCCGCTTTAAGGAAACAGACGCGAGATTGCAACAGGAAACTCTTGGTGTTCTTGGTGTAAACCTAATTTACGGTGCATTTTATAAGTTTAATGATCCGAAAAAATTACTGAGATATTTGTATGATCATCTTGATAAAGATCAGATCGAGATCGATACTATCAATTTTTCAGGACCTCGTTTTGTTGACGTAGACAACCGTTTGATGAGCCTTCAGCTTGTCAAGAACGGAATGACCGATGCGGTGATGTTCAATCCCGACGGGAATAACGTTCTTCCGGCTGCTATCCTTTACAAGAAGAACATTTTGGCGCTTCGCGGAAGTTTCAGGCCGGTGACGAAAGTCAATATGGACATGTACGAGAAGTCGTTGAAAATGTTCCTTGCCGAAAGTAAAGTTGAAGAAAAAAATACGCTTGTAATTTTTGAGATCACGCTTTCAAACCTCCGTTCCGATGGTGAAATTGACGAACGTGATTTTATGGACCGCGCCGAATTGCTTTGTTCTTTGGGACAAACCGTAATGATCTCGAACTTTCAGGAATATTATAAAGTTGTCGAATATTTTTCGAATTATACTAAAGCCCGTATGGGATTGGCGATGGGCGTAAACAACCTGATCGACATTTTTGATGAGAAATACTACCGTCATCTGAGCGGCGGAATTTTGGAAGCTTTTGGAAAATTGTTTTACCGCGATCTGAAAGTATTTTTGTATCCGATGCTTGGCGACGATGGCGACCTCGTAAATTCGGAAAATCTGAAAGTCCATCCGCGAATGAAAGAGCTTTACAAGTTCTTTAAATTCAATGGAAAAGTGATCGACATTGAAGATTTTGATCCGCGGACTTTAAAAGTGTTCTCGCGTGAGGTCCTGAAAATGATCAACCGCGGCCAGGCCGGCTGGGAAGGAATGCTTCCCGAGGGAATTGCAACATTGATCAAAAAGGATCAGTTGTTTGGTTTCGATCCGGAAAAAGAACTTGAAAAAACGAATTAAGATTATAGATTTGGTGGAGAACAGGAATCAGGCTTCGGTTTGGTTCCTGTTTTCGTTTAATATCTGTTCTGAATGTTTTCTTGATTTGACATCAGTTATCACTTCTTCGATGATACCGTTTTCATCAATAACGAAGGTTGTCCGTTTGATTCCATCGAAAAACCTGCCCATAAAAAATTTGTTCCCCCAGACGCCGTACGCATTAATGACGGTTTTATCTTCATCAGCAAGAAGCGGAAATGGCAATTTGTACTTGTTTCGGAAATTCGTCTGGCGTTTTGGCGAATCGGCACTGACACCCAAGATCTCATAGCCTTTCGACATAAAATAATTATGGTTGTCGCGAAGGTTGCAGGCTTCCGTAATACAGGTTGGCGTACTTGCGCGCGGATAAAAGAACAATACCAATTTTTTTCCTTTATAATCCGAAAGTCTAATGATTTCTCCATCCTGGTCGATTGCCGAAAAATCCGGGGCCTTATCCCCTTTTTTAAGTGTGGTCATAATTATATTTGCTTTTCAAAGATAGTCAAATGACGAAAAAGGAAAGAGCTGCTTTTGTTGTGGAAAAACTGGAAGAATTGTATCCCGAAGTTCCGGTCCCACTTGATCACAAAGATGCTTATACATTGTTGATCGCGGTACTTTTGTCTGCGCAATGTACCGATGTTCGTGTGAACCAGGTTACACCACATTTATTTGCGAAAGCTGATAATCCGTATGCGATGGCGAAGATGTCTGTTGATGAAATAAAGGAAATCATAAAGCCGTGCGGACTTTCCCCGATGAAATCAAAGGGGATACATGGTTTGTCGGAAATTCTGATTGAAAAATACCACGGTGAAGTTCCGGCAAGCTTTGAAGCACTGGAGTCGTTGCCGGCGGTCGGTCATAAAACGGCCAGCGTTGTCATGGCGCAGGCATTTAATGTTCCTGCTTTCCCTGTCGATACGCACATACATCGGATGATGTACCGATGGAATCTGTCGGATGGAAAAAATGTCGTTCAAACGGAGCGCGATGCAAAGAAACTGTTTCCGGAGGAAAAATGGAACAAACTGCATCTTCAGATCATTTGGTACGGGCGCGAATATTCTCCTGCGCGTGGATTAGATCTTAACAAAGACATCATTACGCGAAAAATCGGACGAAAGGAAATTTTAAAAGAATATCTAAAAAAAAATCCCGGCAACTAGACCGGGATTTGTGTTTTAATTAGCGATGCATTCGAATGTCATCCTACCTGCTTTCACCATTGTGAGTGCTTTGGAATAATTAAGAATCATTCTGACAGTTTCTTTTTTCGGTGACATTTTGGTTGCTGCTAATTGTTTGCTAGAGTAGATTTTTGCCATATTGAAAGTTAGATTTCCAATACAACGCAGCAGCATGCCAATTATTGTCAGTTCGTTAAAATAATCTTGTGTTTATCGATGACTTTTCGAAGATTCATCAGCGCGTAACGCATACGGCCAAGAGCAGTATTAATGCTTACACCTGTGAGCTCCGAAATTTCTTTAAAGCTGAGATCCTGATACATACGCATCATCAGCACTTCCTTTTGATCTGCCGGCAGCTCATCGATCAGTCGCGTAAGATCGGATTCGACCTGTGCTGTGATCATGGCACTTTCAACATTCGGCTCATTATCGGACATCACATTAAAGATCGAAAACTCTTCGGTTTCCCGAAACATCGGCATTTTTTTGTTTTTCCTGAAATGATCCACGATCAGGTTGTGCGCGATACGCATCACCCAGGGAAGGAATTTACCTTCTTCGTTATATGAATTTGATTTCAAGGTTTTGATTACCTTGATAAAAGTGTCTTGAAATATATCATCCGAAACATCCCTGTCGGAAATTTTCGAATATATAAAACCGTAAAGTTTGGACTGGTGTCTTTTGATGAGTGTAGCCAGAGCGCCCTCATCTCCTGAAATATAATTCCGCACCAATAACGCATCGGGGATTTGAACATTAGCCATAGTAGTACCTTTTAGTTTTGGGTTAAAAAAATTTCTAAAAAGTAGTTCTGTAAATAGGCAAATGTTTTTAAGTATATGATCAGACCCAAATTTAACGGATAAATTTCCGAACTTCCAAATACGCAAATAAAATTTAACAGATTAGATGCAATAATGGGAATTTTATAAAAATCTTGGCTTGTTATTGAATATCGCGTAATGTGCCGTCCGGCAATCATTATTTATCTTTGCAGATATTCTTCGCTATGAAAACTGATCTTGCAACTATTGAGCCAAAAAGCAATATTTTAATAAAAGGTGCTCAGATACATAATCTCAAAAATATCGATGTTGCTATTCCAAGGAATAAGCTCGTGGTTATTACAGGATTGTCCGGGTCGGGCAAGTCAAGTTTGGCATTTGACACACTTTACGCCGAAGGTCAGCGGCGATACGTGGAAAGCCTTTCATCGTATGCACGTCAGTTTCTCGGTAGGCTTGATAAACCCAAAGTTGAATATATCAAGGGAATTGCCCCGGCGATTGCGATAGAACAGAAAGTCAATACTACAAACGCGCGATCGACAGTCGGAACATCCACCGAAATATATGATTATCTGAAATTGCTGTTCGCACGGATCGGCAAAACGTTTTCGCCGGTTTCCGGACTTGAAGTAAAAAAAGATACGGTTACCGATGTTGTGAATCTCGTAAAAACATTTCCTGCCGACAGCCGGTGGCTCTTGCTCGCGCCCATACATTTGGAAGAAGGCAGAATGCTCGAGGACAAACTGAAAATATTGCTTCAGCAGGGATTTGCCAGAATATTGGTCGATAACGAAATGATCAGGCTTGATGAGATCGACGCGCACTCACTCGATAACAAGGATGTGCTTCTCATCATCGACCGGATCATCGTAAAAGATGATGAAGAATTCTATAATCGGCTTGCGGATGCTGTTCAGGCCGCTTTTTATGAAGGAAAGAAGACATGTTATCTGCAGGAGGCCGATTCGGGCAAAAGACATGAATTCAGCAGCAGTTTCGAACTCGACGGCTTAACTTTTCCCGAACCAAATATCCACCTTTTCAGTTTTAATAATCCATACGGTGCCTGCCCGGTTTGTGAAGGCTATGGAAACGTAATCGGAATCGATGATGAATTGGTTATTCCAAACACTTCGCTATCGGTTTATCAAAATGCGATATATCCGTGGCGTGGCGAGAGTATGGGCTGGTACCGTGATCAATTGGTGAACAGCGCATATAAATTTGACTTTCCGATCCATAAACCATATTTTGAACTGAGCGACGACCAAAAGGAACTTGTCTGGAAAGGCAATAAATATTTTACCGGGTTGAACGATTTTTTTGCCGAATTGGAAGCAAAGAATTATAAGATTCAAAATCGCGTGATGCTGTCACGTTACCGTGGAAAAACAAAGTGTCACGTATGTAAAGGGAAGCGATTGCGATCCGAAGCCAACAACGTAAAAGTTGGTGGACGGACGATTTCCGATTTGGTCGATTTGCCTATCAAGAATCTTGTGCAGTTTTTTAAGCAGCTTGAATTGTCGGAATTTGACCAAAAGGTTGCCAAACGACTGTTGATCGAGATAAATAACCGTTTGGCATTTTTATCTGAAGTCGGTCTCGACTATCTAACTTTGAACAGAACATCCGCATCTCTTTCGGGCGGTGAATCCCAGCGCATCAATCTCGCCACTTCATTGGGAAGCAGCCTGGTCGGATCGATGTATATTCTTGATGAACCAAGCATCGGGCTGCATCCTAAGGATACGGAAAGGCTTATCAAGGTATTGATCTCATTGAGAAATCTGGGTAATACGGTCATTGTCGTGGAGCATGACGAAGACATCATGAAAGCCGCCGACATGATCATTGATATCGGTCCGGAAGCCGGGACTTTTGGCGGAAACCTGGTTGCTCAGGGAACGTATGATGAAATCCTAGAATCGGATTCATTGACTGCAAAATATTTAAATGGCGAAATGGAGATCGCGGTACCGAAAACAAGACGGAAATCAACGGCATACATTGAAATCCTTGGGGCGCGCGAAAATAACCTGCAAAATGTTGATGTTCGTTTTCCTTTGGAATCGCTGACCGTCATCACCGGAGTTTCCGGAAGCGGCAAAAGTACGCTTGTGAAGAAAATACTTTTTCCGGCGATGCAAAAGCAACTCGATGGGATTGGCGAAAAAGCCGGACAGTTTACAGAGTTGCGCGGACATTATCACAGAATTCGGCATATTGAATATGTTGACCAAAATCCCATTGGACGAAGTTCACGTTCAAATCCCGTAACTTATATCAAAGCATACGATGACATCCGCGATCTGTTTGCGAAGGAAAAGCTGTCGAAAATCCGCGGTTATCAATCAAAACATTTCTCCTTCAATGTCGATGGTGGACGATGCGAGAATTGCAAAGGCGAAGGATCGATCAATGTCGAGATGGTTTTTATGGCCGATGTGCAATTGCAATGTGACGTATGCCATGGCAAACGATTCAAAAAAGAGATTTTGGAAGTTCAGTTTGAAGGCCGAAATATCGACGACATCTTAAAAATGACCATCGACGATGCTGTAGCGTTCTTTAGTGCGCACAAGCAAACCAAGATCATGCAAAAACTGCAGCCGCTTCAGGATGTAGGATTGGGTTATGTGCAATTGGGACAATCGTCCTCTACCCTTTCCGGCGGCGAGGCGCAGCGGATCAAGCTCGCGTCGTTTCTTGTAAAGGGAACTTTGAAAGAGAAAGCATTGTTTGTATTTGATGAACCAACTACCGGACTTCATTTTCACGATATCAAAAAGCTGCTTGCTTCGTTTGACGCATTGCTTGCAAACGGGCATTCGATTATTGTGATCGAGCATAATCTGGACTTGATCAAATGTGCCGATTGGGTAATCGACCTTGGTCCGGAAGGCGGCGAAAACGGTGGCCAGATCCTTGCAACCGGAACTCCGGAAGAGATTGCCATCAATCCAGTTTCGATTACCGCAAAATACCTGAAGGAAAAACTTTAATTACTTTTTCTTATCGGGTTTTGAGATACCGGCCTTTTTTCGCGTGACCTTCTTCTTGTGCGCCTCGGCAGCTTCATCTACGGAATGTGACTTAAGCAGCGAATTTTCTTTTTCTGAAAGCTTGCTCAGCTTTTCGTAATACTTGTGCAGCACTTTCATTTCCTGCTCGGAAAGATCTTCAACATCCACGAGGCGGTTGCTTGCATTTCGCTGCGATGCGACGAGTTCGTTAAGCTTCAGTTGGATTGCCATCGAATCTTTATTCTGGGCTTTCTGGATCAGGAAAACCATTAAAAAGGTAACGATCGTTGTCGTGGTATTGATAAGCAATTGCCAGGTTTCGGAAAAGTCAAGAAACGGACCGCTGATCGCCCACGCAAGTACAACGCCGATCGCAATCACAAATGCCGCCGAACTTCCCGTAGCTTTACTTACTACGGTAGAAAATCTTTCGAAGATGCTGTTTTTATGTGCATTCTTTTTCATGATGCCAATTGTTAATTTACTTAAATGTACAAAAACCGATGGAAAGTTCCCGCCAGCGATTGGCAGCGGCATCCTTTTTACACGTCAGTGGAAAAAGATATAGCAGAAAGCGCGGTGCCGCGCGAAGCATGAGTCCGGCAGGCGGCAGAATCGATTTTTCGATTTTCGATGGTTCGATTATTCGATCCGTGAACCCTGAACCTTGCAACCTGAACCCACCCTGGCACACAAATTGGTTTGCGCAAAATGCAGGAAAAAACTGCCGCGGACGCCGGAACGCGCAAGCTCAGGCAACCAAAATCATTGAAATCATGAAAAAAATTACCCTCGCAGCTGCACTGCTTTTGATAGCTGGCGCTGCACATGCTCTTAGTTCAATTAATCCTGATTACAAGTTTCGATTTTCTTTTATTGAGCCGGTTTCATTTACCGAAAGAGGAATTGAGTTCTTTATTTTTCCCGATGGGTCTTTTGATTTTAATACGCAACCTTCTGCTGAAAGTGGCATCTACTACAGGACCGTGCCGATGAATATCGGTTATGGCGCTCCTGCTCCTGCCGGAATAAGGATTGAGCATGATGCTATGGGAAGGATCCGACGGGTTGGAAGTGTTTTCTTAAATTACGATCATACAGGTAGGATAAAACGGATTGGAACTGTTTATATGTCATATAACCGAAATGCTTTGATGCAGATCGGCGGCCTCAGAATCCTTTATGACAGGCGTGGCCGGGTTTACGGGGCAACGGGAAGTGTTAAGCCGTATGAAAATAATGCCGGGTATTGGGAATATAATAATTACGCGCCGGCTCCGTTAAATGAGGACTTCTATTATTATCGAATGGATGGAACGAAGGCGAAAATCGAAGATAAGAAGTAGAAATTAGTTGGTTTGATTGGTTAGATTGGTTTGGTTTGTTTGGAAAGCCCGTCTTGCAGAAATGCAAAGGCGGGTTTTCTTTTTTACGAATTTTTGTGCGGACGACGCAGGTATGATCCAACCTTTTTCATAACCGCGTTTACGTCATCCGAGAGATGTAAAATATAGGTGAGATACGCATAAACCACACTTAAAAGGATCGACTTCAATATGATATTCACGACGGGCGAGTATTTAAAATCCCAGAAGTAAAACGAAATAAACATCATCACGCCAAAAATCAACGTGTAAAGCGTCTTTTTTGTAAATGGAAACAAGTCCATTTTTGTTACGACGAACATTAATTTCGCCGTACTATAAGCCATGATTGACACCAGTGTTGCGATGGCCGCGCCATCGATTCCAAAATACGGAATGCAAAATGCGTTGAGTCCGATAGCCAGAATTGCCAGGATCAGTCCCAAAACCAGTACTGTCTTGTAATATTTAGAGTTGAAGATGATCGCATTATTATTTCCGAGGATCAGTTCAAAATACCTTGAAATGCCAATCAAAAAAACAACGGTCGTCCCCAAAGAATATTCGGCCGGCAGCATCAGATAAAGCTGTTTGATGTTTACCAGGATCCCAAGCAGCACGTAGCCACCGACGATCTGCAAAGTGACAGACGTTTTTTTATAAAGGTCGTTAAGCTCATCATGTTTGCCTTCACTCATCAATCTGGCCGTGATCGGATATGTGATTTGATGCATGGCGCGGCTCGGGACAGCGACGACCGTTGCGATGAAGATTGCGACGGAATAATACGCGATATTGTCGACGTTGATATACTGCGCAAGCATAAATTTGTCGATGTCGAGTAATAGCGTTGCGACGCTGCCTGAAAGGATAATAAAAAACGAATAGGTCAGCAGCGGCTTTTTATCTGCGGGGAACTGAAATGAAAAATCAGGTTGTTTGATCTTCATCGCAAAATATCCCATAAGCAATGTTGTGAGCAAATAGGCGCCTGTCGTAGCATAGATAAATTCCACGGGTGTGATCACATCGAAGTAAACAGCAAAGAGCAAGGCCGAAATGAAAATCCGCAAAAGCACTTCTTTCATAAAATTTCCTGCAATCGATCTGAAATGAACCTTGACCCAGGCGTAAAATATTTCGAAATAACCCATGCACAACCCGATGATCGGAATCAGCCAGACATAATCGTAGATAACCGGATTTACATCCGAAAGCGACAATGCGATCTGCCTGTAAAAAAGCAGCCCCAAAAGCGAAATTGGAACGATCAGAACCAGCGGCAATACCAGCATAAAGCTCAGGAACCGCGATTTCTCCTGTTCAGTTTTATAACCTGAATAAAATTTTACGATGGTATTATGAACACCGAACGCCATCAATGGCATTAAAATATTGGCAGATGATAACAAGAATGCAGTTAGTCCATAAAAAGTATCACCTAAAAATATCGGGTACATGAACAGCGCATTGACCGCACCGATCGCAAAACCGATATAAGTGACAATTGTATTGCGGATCGATTGATCTATTACGATTCCCAAAGCGCGTCGATTACTTTAGCAAGTTTGCCCGTGATATTTTTTCGGGAGTACTTTTCTGTTCCTTCTGATATAGACATAAGGTTTCCTCTTCGATACAATTCAAAGTATCTGGTAAGCGTCGACTTGATCTTTGCTTTTTCTGAATAATCTGCAAAAATTCCAACCTGTGTTTCTTCAATGATCTCGGCAAAATCAGAACCCGCGGGACCAATGCCGATGACTGGCCGGCCCGAGACCATGTATTCGAATAATTTTCCGGGGATGATGCTCTTTGTTTCCGGTGAATTGATTTCGATCAGAAGTAAAACCTGCGCACTTTGCTGCATCTTGACAGCCTGATCGTGTGGTACGTATCCAACCACATTTAGATATGCGGACAATCCGTATAAAGTGATAGAATCTATAACGTCCTGGCTCACGGTGCCGGCAAGTTTTATCTCAAGGAAATCTTTCAATTCCGGATTTTCACGAACCAATTCTGAAATTGCCTGCCATAGAACAACCGGATTTCTGTCTGACAGCAAAGAGCCGATATGTGACAACGTAAACTTGTTGTCCGGAACGATGTCGCTGCGCTTTTCGATATCATAGCCGTTTGTAATGATTTCGATGGGCTTTTCGGTCAGCGACCTGAATTCTTCTTTCGTTGATTTGCTGGTGACAATGATATGGTCGGCATCATTCAAAATCGCAGACTCAAGGTCTTTATGACGGTTCGATGCAAATCCTGTCAGTTTTAATGATTTGTGATATCCGATTGTCGTCCACGGATCGCGAAAGTCTGCGATCCATTTTACACCGAGTTTTCGCTGCAGCTTTCTTCCTATCAGATGAAGGCTATGCGGCGGCCCCGATGTGATGATCATCCTTATATCATTTTCTTTGATATATTTTTTAAGAAATTTTACCGATGGCGAAACCCAAAATTTACGTGCGTCAGGTATGAAAAAATTTCCACGGATCCAAATGTAAAATTGTTCTGTGATCGACTGCCGTTCGAATCGCGGAATGATTCCGGAACTCATTTTCTGGACTTTGTCTTTCGAAAAAATTTTTAAAACCCGTGACGGTTCCCATATTTTGCCTTTCAGAACAGTAACATGTTCAGGAACCTGATCAAGTAAATTCTCATCAAGCATCGGATAATCCGGATTTTCCGGAACATATACAATTGGGGTAATTCCAAATTCCGGAAGATACTTGACGAACTTAAGCCAGCGCTGAACACCCGGACCGCCCGCAGGTGGCCAATAATAGGTTATGATCAGCACTTTTCTCATTATAGTTCCTGTTTGCGCTTCCTTGCGTAAAATATGCCGCCTACCAGTAAAAGAAGCATTCCACCGGAGCTGGCTAGCGATATGGCGCTTCCCGTTTTAACAACCTGTGGCTCGAACCTAAACTCAATTGTGTGTTTCCCAGAAGGAATTATGAGTCCGCGCAACGCATAATTTACACGAATATGTTCAGTAGCTTTTCCATCGATAAATGCATTCCAGCCGTTTTTGTAATACATTTCGCTGAACACGCCAAGTCCGCGCTGTGAGTTGTTTGAAATGTATATAAGATGATTTGGTTTATAGGACGTCAGCTTTATCGATGCGGTCGAATCTTTTCCGATTGTACCAATATTGCGGAACTCGCTGTGATCCACAACTGCAATATTCTTTGTGTCAATTTTATCCAGCGCTTTCATCTCTTCATTAGCCGATTTTACCAGTCTTACATCCGATACGAACCATGCATTGCCATTTGCGTCGGGATTTCCTGTCGGGACCATTTCGCCCTTCTCGTTCGATTGAAGAATATATTTGACGTTCATCATATTTAAAATGCCAAGGTTTCCTTTTGATATCTGATAATCGAAAAGTTCCTGTAACGGGCGGGGTTTCGCCGCGTGATATCCGCCGATGGATTTATGGAAATATGACGATCGTGCGCTGCTCAGGTTTCCATCAATCTCAAAAACCCGGTAATGCGAAGTATCTTCAAGAATCTGCAAATCGGCTGGCGTCGGTTGGAATGGCTGGCGCATTTCGCGCGCACTGACAAAGCTTTTTGCATCGAGATAATTGCGATCGATAAAATACAGGTCGCCGACCATGATCAATCCGATTAATATGATAGCTGTTTGCTCCTTAAGCTTTTCATTCATCGCTGCCCAAAGAACTCCCGCCGCAAGCAATATCAAAAATCCGCTGCGCAGAAGATCGGCAGAATACAATGCTTCGCGGTCATCTTTTAACGCGTTGACGAAATCAGGTCCGTAATTCTGAAGGAAAAAGCCATCACTCGGACCACTGAATCCGAAAGATCCCTTGATAAAAACCAGCAGCAATATTATGCCGCCGCAAATTGCACCTGATTTCCAGATCGCTTTCCAACGGTCGGCTTTTTCCACCTGAAAAAACGAATGAATTCCCATGATTGCCAAGACGGGCATGCATAATTCAAGAATGACCTGAATCGAAGAAACGGCGCGGAATTTATCGTACAACGGAATAAAATCAATGAAGAAATCGGTAAGCAGACTGAAGTTTTTACCCCACGAAAGCATCAGCGAAACAATTGCGCCTGCCAGGAAAACATATTTAATTTTCCTGCGTACGACAAATAACGACAACATTGCCAGGAAAAACACAACTGCGCCGATATATGCCGGAGCCGCCACAATTGGCTGATCGCCCCAATACAAAGGCAATGACGACGCAAAGTCGCGTGCCTGATCTTCCGGCGCGCCCTGCGTTACAATGAAATTGTAAACTTCGCTGTCGGTTCCGAGGTTCTCGCTGTTCGATCCGCCAAAAAGCCTTGGAAATATGATGTTAAAACTTTCTGCAAGTCCGTAGCTGTACTCTGTAATGTATTCACGGCTTAGCGAACTGTTATCCGTTTTGGGCGAACCATCCGGCAAATAGGTAAGGCTGCTTTTTCCGCGTGTACTGTAATCGGCATATTCCGAAGTTGCCATCAGGTTGGTCGCATTTGCACCTACTGCCAGTATTCCCCCTAATACAAAAACCGCTGCGGCAATTCCCAATCCTTTAAAGTCTTTTGCTTTAAAATATTTGTAAGCGTAATAAATCCCTAAGATCAAAACCAGCAGCAGCAGATAATACGTCATCTGGAAGTGATTTGCATTGATTTCGAGAGCGGCCGCGAACATCGTAAGCAGTCCGCCTACAATATATTTTTTCCGAAATACGAGCATGACTCCGGCGATTACAAACGGCATGTAACCGATTGCGTGCGCTTTTGCATTGTGCCCGACACCGAGTATGATGATCAGATACGTCGAAAAACCAAAAGCCGCCGCACCGATAAATGATTTTAATGGATTGACGCCCATCACAAGCATCAACACATAAAATCCGGCAAAATACAGGAAAAGATAATCCGCGGGCCGAGGCAAAAAGCGGATCGCCGAATCGAGCATTTTCACATAATTGTGCGGATACTTGGCGCCAAGCTGGTACGTTGGCATCCCGCCAAAAGCCGAATTCGTCCAATAAGGTTCGGAATGTTCCCGGTTCCTGAAATCATTCTGCTCCTTTGCCATTCCGGTATACTGAACGATATCTGACTGGTAGATTTCCTTGCCCTGAAGCACGGGATAAAAATAAATAAGCGAGATGATGATAAATCCTGCGAGAGCGGCAAGATGATGATAAACCTTATCAGGGATTTTCATTGACGGCTGTTTTGGATTTCAAAAGTAAAAAATAAAAAACTGCCACTGGCAAAGCCCCTCAATTATTCGATCTCTTCGTAGTCGACGTATTCACCAACGATCTTTTTGTCGGAAGGCTTTTGCGCTTGACGAGCATCTTCATACTGACGCTGCTGCTGATTTTCATACTGCTTTCGAAGGTTTTCCTGAGCTTTATCCACAGCTTTTTTCATCAAAACGGGAAGAAGCAAACGCATCACGAATTTGAAGATGTAATAAAAGATGATAATGTAAAAGATTGCCTTTAAGACACCGTTGAAAGAGGCGGTTTCCATCTGATAATTTTGCCAAAAATACTAATTGCACCAATGAAATCGGAAAGTGCCATCATAAATAAATAATAAATTATAGTTACATTTGAAAGGAAATAAAAATGCTATGTCCTTAACCAGGCTTTTTGCTGCTGCCGCATTTTCCTTGACGATCTTTACGGCGAATGCGCAATTTACAGATGTCATAAACTCAAACCGTCCGGGAGAATCCATGGGCGCCTTTTCAGTTGGAAAAACAGTTATCCAGGCGGAAACTGGATTGTATGGAATCCGGGAACACCATGAACCGTTGATGCGCGATGCAAAAGGGTTTGGAGTTGATCTGAGTGTTCGCTATGGCGCTTTTTTCGAACAGCTTGAGCTTATCCTCGAGGCGCAATACCAGCGCGATAAAGTCGATACGCCATTACTTGACGAAAAGCGAAGCGGGTTGCGGCAATTCACGATCGGCGGAAAATACCTTGTTTACGATCCCAATAAAAATTATACAAAAAAACCAAACCTCTATAGCTGGAAGGCCAATCATTCATTCAGCTGGCGCGAGTTCATTCCATCAGTTGGCGTTTACGGTGGTTTCAATTTCAATCTTTTCGATAATCCTTTCGTCTCCGAATTTGAGGAACGCGTAAGTCCGAAATTTATGGTATTGACGCAGAATCAATTTGGAAAATTTGTTTTGGTCATCAACCTGATTGCAGACAAGCTTATGACCAACTATACGAATCTTGGATATATCGTCACGCTTACGCGCGGATTCAACTATCGTTGGTCCGGATTTATCGAGAACCAGGGCTATAACAGCGACCTTTATACCGACAGCGTGCTTCGCGGTGGCGCTGCATTCCTGATCAAGGAAAATATTCAGGTGGATGCTTCGATTGGAACCAATTTTAAAGATACGCCAAGCATACTTTATGGCGGATTCGGGCTTTCCTGGCGATTCGACGAAAATTACAAAGAGGTTTACCTTCGCGCGCCAAAAGACGAAAAGAAGGAATCCAAAGAAGATAAAAAGAAGAAAAAGGAAAAGAAAAAGCGCAAAGACGCCATCGAAGAAACCGAACCACAGCCGTAATGATTACTGTTAAGGAAGCAGATTCAAAAGCATTGATTCGGGAATACGTACTGTTCCCGTTTTCGCTATATAAGGACAATCCGTATTGGATTCCGCCGCTTATATCTGAAGAAATAGAAAGCTTCGATAAATCCAAAAATCCTGTTTTCGAAGTCGCAGATGCCAAATTCTATCTTGCTTATAAAGATGGGAAACCTGCGGGACGGATCGCCGCCATCATCAATTGGGACGAAGTCAATAAACTTGAGAAAAAGAAAGTTCGTTTCGGATGGTTCGATGTGATCGACGATATTGAAGTCACAAAAGCTTTACTCGAAAAAGTATACGAGCTCGGACGACAGCATAATCTTGAATCCGTCGAAGGACCAATGGGGTTTTCTAATCTTGATAAAGTTGGCCTGCTGACCGAAGGTTTTGACCAGATCGGGACCATGATCACGTGGTACAATCATAAATATTATGTGACGCACCTGGAATCCCTGGGATACGTCAAGGAAAAAGAATATATCGAAAGTTATTTTTCGTTTGGAAATGTCTCGCCTGATTTCTTTGTCAAGGCTGCCGACCTGGTAAAAAGGCGTTACAGCCTGAAGCCAATCAATTTTAAGACAACATCCGAAGTCATGTCGCGCGTGGATGAAATGTTCGATCTGTTCAATACTACTTATGCCGAATTGTCGTCGTTTGTGGCAATAACCGATAAGCAAAAAGAATTTTTCAAGAAGAAATACATCGGACTCATAAATCCTGAATATATTAAGTTTATCGAAGACGCAAACGGCAAACTTGTCGCGTTTACTATTGTCATGCCTTCACTGACGCGTGCGCTGAAAAAAGCCAACGGGAAACTTTTCCCTTTCGGATTCCTTCATCTGCTAAGTGCGAAACGCTCGAACGACGAAGTGATCTTTTACCTGATCGGGGTTTTACCGGAATACCAGAATAAAGGCGTAACCGCAATTATCTTCGACGAATATTATAAATCATTCACAAAGAATGGTGTAAAAACCTGCATCCGCACGCCAGAGCTCGAAGAAAATCATTCGATACACAACCTGTGGAAGAATTTCAACCCGGTGATCCATAAAAGACGCAGGACGTATAGCCGGGATTTGGTTTAGGTGTTGGGGAAGCTTTCAGCTATTAGCTGTCAGCGGTCAGCTATTAGCTTTCAACTGTTAACTTAATCCGCTGCGCTACCTACAATCCGGCTGCACCTCGGGTGTCAATTATCAATTGTCAACTGTCAACTTACAACTGTCAACTTCCAACTGTCAACTGTCAACTATCAACTATCAATTATAAACTAATTACATCCCGTCTTCTCCAAAACGATCCCATCGTCAAAACTCATTTCTGCATCGTCTGTAAAGACCTGCTTGCCACCGCGTTCTTCCATATCGCCTGATGCGACGATCAGTTTTCCCTCCCTGCGGAGAAACACCATTTCACGTACCGACTTCATGCCCTCAGACCTGAAAGTATAGTCTGCGAACAATGTATCGCCGATAAACATCCCGGATAAGGTTCCGCTGCTTTTGTCTTTCTGATAGAAATTAAACGCAAGCTCGCCATTGGCATTATTTGCATTCATGGCAACGCTGAGTTTAATCGAATCGCGGCCCGTTGTATAAAGATAACATTGCTTTTCCGTAGAAGTTTTTGATGGTGCTGTAGTGGTCTCGCTTTCTTTGTTTTCAAATTTCAGACAAGAAACTGCAAGCATCGAAGCGATGAAGCAAAGAATAATTTTCTTCATAGGTTGGTTTTGTTAGTTGGGTTAGGTATGTCGAAAATAATCAAAAAGTTTATCCTTTCATAAAATCCAATAAAAAAGCCGCTGGTTAGCGGCCTTGATTATCTTTCTTCACTTACATCGACTGTGCGCTCTGACGCAAGTTTCATGTAAGTTCCGTTTACGAGTTTTTCACGAACGGCTTCGAACGCGTCGAGCGTCTGACTGATATCATCCATCGTATGCGATGCAGTCGGAATCATCCGCAGCAAAATAATGCCCTTCGGAATTACCGGATAAACAACGATCGAAAGGAAAATATGGTAATTTTCACGAAGATCATTTACAAGCATCATCGCTTCGGGAATGCTGCCATTGAGATAAACCGGGGTCACACACGTATTGGTATCGCCGATGTTAAATCCGCGTTCTTTAAGTCCGTTTTGCAGCGCATTTACGTTCTCCCAAAGCTTGTCTTTGAGTTCCGGCATCGTTCGCATCATCTCCAGCCTTTTTATCGAACCGATTGTTTGAATCATCGGAAGCGACTTCGCAAACATCTGCGAACGAAGATTATACTTGAGGTAATCTATAATATCCTTATCGGCGGCTACAAATGCACCGATGTTTGCCATCGATTTCGCGAACGTCGAAAAATATACGTCAATCTCGTCCTGAACACCTTGCTCCTCGCCTGCTCCGGCACCGGTTTTACCCAAAGTTCCGAATCCGTGCGCGTCGTCGACCAAAAGCCTGAACTTATATTTTTTCTTTAGATCCGCGATTTCGCGAAGTTTTCCCTGCTGGCCGCGCATTCCGAAAACACCTTCAGTGATGAAAAGTATTCCGCCACCCGTTTCTTCAGCCATTTTCGTGGCACGCTGCAGGTTTTTCTCCATCGATTCCACATCGTTGTGGCGATAAGTAAAACGCTTGCCCATGTGAAGCCGCACGCCATCGATAATACACGCATGCGAATCAACATCGTAAACTATAATGTCATTCTTGGTAACAAGCGCATCGATGATCGAAACCATTCCCTGATAACCGAAATTCAGCAGATAAGCCGATTCCTTCATCACAAATTCAGCAAGCTCGCGCTCGAGTTTTTCGTGAAAATCCGTCTGCCCGCTCATCATTCTCGCACCCATCGGATACGCTGCACCATATTGGCGTGCTGCTTCAGTATCCGCTTCACGAACGTCAGGATGATTCGCAAGCCCTAAATAATCGTTGATGCTCCAGTTTAGTATTTCCTTGCCGTGGAACTGCATCCGCGGGCCAAGTTCGCCCTCAAGTTTTGGAAAAACATAATATCCTTCAGCCTGTGACGCCCATTTTCCCAACGGGCCTTTATTGTTCTGTATTCTTTCGAATAGATCTTTTACCATGATTTGTTTTGGTGGGTGTTTCCCGTACAGGGAGCAAAAATAAGACAATAATGCGGATTGCAATAATTTTCTTTAGGAGCTATTTCCCGCTGTCCGCTGTATCTGCTTCGGCGTCGGCTCCGCCTTGCCAAAGCAGGATGCCGCTCCCATCGGGGCTAGGGTTTTCGTTATCGGGGGAATTTTAGTACTTTCGGGGCAGTTGATAATTGAAAATAGAAAATTGACAGTTGACAGTTTAATGCTAAGCGCAGACAACTCAAAAAAATTAAGAAAAAATGTGGATTTCCCGTATCAATGCAATCAGAGGTTTATTTAGGGATAAAACCGGCCCCTTCCCTGAAGTTAAAATTAAGCGCACCAAATTACCGGCATTACGGAAAAACCGCAACTTTTAATAATTTCAATCTAAACCCTTCTAAACCCTTCTAAACCCTTCCAAACCATTCTAAACCATTCTAAACCATTCCAAACCATTCTAAACCCTAACTAAACTCTAAAAATCTAAACTCTAACAATCTAACAATCCACTCCTCCAAATGCCCAACAACCAACAACGCCTCGCAGTCCTCATAGATGCCGATAACGTTCCATACAGCAATGTAAAAGGAATGATGGAAGAAATCGCAAAATTCGGAACGCCCACCACAAAACGCATTTACGCCGATTGGACGCGGCCGAACGCAGCCGGATGGAAAGGTGTTCTTCTCGAAAACGCGATCACACCGGTTCAACAGTACAGTTATACGATGGGAAAGAATTCATCCGATTCCGCCCTGATCATCGATGCGATGGATTTGCTGTACGCCGGAAATGTAGACGGATTCTGCATTGTTTCAAGCGACAGCGATTTCACAAGGCTGGCAATACGTTTGCGCGAATCCGGCATGCTCGTGATCGGAATGGGCGAAAAGAAAACACCTGCAAGCCTTATCTCGGCATGCGACCGTTTTGTATTTATCGAAGTTCTTGACGGCGCAACCAAAAAGAAGAAAACTGCACCTGCAAAACGTGGACAGGAAATCGTCGAAAAACCCGCAGAAAAGATCCAGCGCCTCGATGCAGATACTTTAAACATTATCGAAGACACTATCGACGATTTGAGCGACGAAGACGGATGGGCATTCCTCGGCGATGTCGGAAACATGATCGTGCGCAAGAAACCTGAATTCGACCCGCGAAATTTTGGTTATGCCAAGCTTACGCCGCTGCTGAAATCACTAAAAGATATGGTCGAAATAGACGAAAGGCTATCGGATAATAAAGCCGTAAAACATGTTTATGTACGCTTGAAATAGCGGCTAATCAGCTAATTAGGTAATTCGCTGATTATCTAATTGCTTAACAACAGCTTCATACAATACCTCATTTTTCAGTGGTTTGGATAAATAATCGTTCATCCCGATTTCTTTTACCGTCGCCTTCGTAGTTTCCATTACATCGGCCGTCACGGCAATGATCGGGATGTTCTTATATTCTTCGCCTGCTTCACCATTGCGGATTGCGGTTGTCGCCTCGTAGCCATCCATAACCGGCATTTGAAGATCCATCAGCACAATGTCAAACTTTTCATTTTTCATGGCTTCCAGCGCTTCCTGACCGTTATTGCTGTAGACCGCCGTATTGTTCTTCCATTTTTTCAGGATCATCTTAATGACCATCTGGTTGATGGCATTATCCTCCACAACAAGGATATGCGCGCCTTTCAGATCGAAATCGGATTCCGATACCGGAACTTCGGTCTTTACAACTTCCACGATATCGTAAATCAATGTGATCTTGCAATTTGTCCCAAGTCCGACGACACTTTCCATCTTGATCTTTCCACCTTGCATATCGACCAACGTTTTCACGATATAAAGTCCGAGGCCAAGTCCTCCGAATTTACGCTTGTTATTGATGTTGTCCTGCGTAAACGATTCAAAGATCCGTCCCAGTTTATCTTTCGGAATTCCGACGCCGGAATCGGAAACCGACAGGCAAAGCTGCATTTTTCCTTTAATGATCTTGGACTCGATATCGAAGCGTACAAAACCTTCAGCGGTAAATTTAATGGCATTGCTCAGCACGTTATTTACGATCTGGCCAAGCCGGTTGACATCGCCGGAAATCATTTCGGGGAAATCGCCTAACTTATGATAATTGAAATCCAAACCTTGATCCTGCGCACGGATGGCCATATTGTTTTTAATATGCTCAAGGACTTTCAACGGCTCAAAATTCACCGGCTCAAGTTTTAACTCGCCCTTCTCGATCTTTGAAAAATCCAAAATATCATTTACCGAACTCAACAAACTGTTCGATGAATACTTGATGATCTGTGCTTTCTGCCTCACATTTTCGGAATCGCCATTTTTGGACAATTCGGCCGCAATGCTGACGATGGCGTTGAGCGGTGTCCGAAGCTCATGACTGATGTTCGAGAGGAAATATGACTTCATCTCGTTCATCTCTTCAGATCTGGAAAGCGCCAAACGGTTCGATTCCTCCTTTTCGTCACGCAGTTTCCTGATAAGGTTTGCCATCGATAGCGAAAGGAAAATAACTTCGGCACCGGTTCCAAACTTCGATGCGTTTTGCGAAAAGAACGACGTTGGTATCTGCCCGAAATTGTTCAGTATAAAAATTACGAATCCGATCACGAGGAAAAAAATGCCGACCGTGAAAAATCTGTCTACGGTAACTTTCAGCCATCTAAGCCTTATGAGTGAGGCGATGATCAGCAGCAGTACGAGCAAGCCAAGAATATTCGCGGCAGGATAACATATCGGCAAAGCGGTCGGCACAAATATAAGTACGCCCATCAACAACGCCAGCAGTACATAAACTCCGTCGAACATGCGGTTCAAAATACGGTCGTAAGATTTTATATTGAGGTAAACCTGACTGTAACGTCCCAGGAAAAACGTTGCCATGATCGCAAAGACCAGCACCGAACGCAGCGAAAACCAGCCGCCCCCGGGCGTAATGTATTGGTAAAAATACCCGTCGAGCGCAAATTGCAGCAGCCCGATAAAGATCACATAGAAACTGTAATAGAAGAAAACGCGTTCCCTGATCGCAAAGAAGAAGAACAAATAAATGATTGCCGCCAGAAATAAAATGCCGTAAAAAATCCCAAAGATAATCTGCTCCAATGCCGTAATTTCCATCAGGCTTTCGGATGTGCGAAGCATCAAAGGCAAACTCGTCGCCTCACCATCGCTTTTGAGATGTAAATAATATTTTAAAGTTTGTCCTTCGGGAATCAAAAGTTTGAAGATCGTCTTGCGATGACAGTAACTCCGGTCGGCACACGGCATATTGTCGCCACTGCGCTGCGTGATAACCGTATTGTCCTGACCGATGGAATACAACACCGCATGATCGGTTATCGGGCGCGCCGTTTCAAGATAATATTCAAGATCGCCGGATGTTTTATTGGTGAGCGTAAACCTGATCCAGAAATGATCATCGGAAAAACCGAGATCGGCATTTTCGCGCGGAACGGCAACAAATTTTAAAGCGGGATCGTTCGCCAACACCTGGCCTATCTCCAAAGACTCGTCATTGACATACGCGATTTCGGCAGTTTCATGAATAGATATTCTTTCCGGGGCGGGCTCGGTAAACACGAATTGCGCATTTGCCGGAAGGATTATGAAGAACGCCAGTATTGCGAAAAAATCAGGTAACTTTATCTTCATGCATTGAATTTGGGGCTAAACCTAAATAATTTTTTGGTTTTAGCAATTTTGTTCAACGCCTTTTAATTATGTGCCGATTGTCGTTCGTCGAGGATTGCTTTTTCTGACTGATGCCAGTTGCCGAAAATTATTTTTATATTTCACTTGTAAATCATCAACAAATGCAAAAAATAACGCCATTTCTATGGTTTGACGGAAATGCGGAAGAAGCCGTCAACCATTATTTGTCGATCTTCAAAGACGGCAAAATCAATAAAACCGCAAAATACGGCAAAGAAGGACCCGGGCCGGAAGGTTCCACACTTACCATCGAATTTACGATCAACGGAATGGATTTCGTCGCACTGAATGGCGGTCCGCAGTTTAAATTTACCGAAGCTGTTTCGTTTGTCGTGAACTGTAAAGACCAGGCTGAAGTCGATTATTATTGGGAGAAACTGTCAGCCGATGGAGAAAAATCTGTCTGCGGATGGCTCAAAGACAAATTCGGCCTGTCATGGCAGATCGTACCTGAGCGGTTTTGGGAAATCTATTCCTCCGGCGATGCAGAGCAGTCAAGCCGCGTGATGCAGGCGATGATGAAGATGACCAAGTTTGTAATCGTCGATCTTGAAGCAGCGGCTAAAAAGTAAAATGTATCAATTTTGAACAACACAACCGAATTAACGGCCAGTTTCCAAAATTGATACATTTCTAAATTGATATATTGCTCTTAATTAAGGCACCTGCTCCATTTCGCCGCTTGTCGTGCCGCTGACGTTTGTATCGTTGACAGTCGTGTTAGTGTCTGTCTCCATTTCCATTTCCGTTGTGCCGTCGGCATTCATTTCCGTTTCCATTTCCGTAGCATCATCATTCTTGTCTTTGCACGAAGCAAACGTTCCGATGAAGAATGCCATCAA
The DNA here is from genome assembly GCA_965365355.1 of uncultured bacterium. GTDB lineage: Bacteria > Bacteroidota > Bacteroidia > Flavobacteriales > Flavobacteriaceae > Flavobacterium. The sequence continues at coordinate 11,145 of CBDUBJ010000013.1, read as the reverse complement.
AGCGGTGGCAATTACTTTTTTCATAATTCTTATTTTTAGTTAATCAAAGATAATCGCCAAGCGGCCCATGCATATTACACTATTTCCTCTCCGAATTGCAATATTTCACTTACTCTTTTACAAATTTTCTGACCGATTTCTGTGTTCCGGATTGTACTTCAAGGAGATAAACACCGACTGGAAACGTACTGACATCCAATGAATTTACATGCTGTTCTCTAAATATCAACTGACCTGTCATATTATAGATATTTACCATCTCGATATCAGGTCCGGAAATCGTCAATACATCTTTAACCGGATTCGGAAAAATCCGAAGATCCGACAATGTTGGGTTATCAACGCCAAGCTGGCAATCGTTGTCGATGACTACGGTTATCGGCGTGCCTTCTGATGATGACGAGCTGTCCGGACAAAATCCCGGCGCCGCAACAACATGATAATTCCCCGGACCGGAAATTTCAAATGTCATCGATGTCGCTTCGGGAATCGCAACACCATCTCGGTACCATTGCACGATCGTGTATGGATTATAAACTTCAACCATAAAAGTCGTTCCTGCGCAAAGCATGACGTTTCCATTGTTGGGATCTATTGAAATATTATCCGAATCCTGAAATCCCGTAACCAATCCTGTCCATGCATAGCTGTCGATCTGGATCGTATTAGATTCGAAAGTTTCGCCATTCAAGGTAACCACAACCTTGATGAGCGCCTGATCATAGGTATACCAATCATAAGTGAATTGCGCACCTGTAGCACCGGGCACTGCCTGGAATGCATCACCCGAAAACCAATATTTCCAATACCAGGTATAACTGTCATAATTCTGGTCGTTCACAACGTAAGCCGTTCCGTTGGTAAACGGGCACAACATTGTATCGCCTTCAATTTGTGGTTGGGCAAATCCCAAAAGCGGGATCAGCAGGAAAAAAAGTAATTTAATCTTCATAATTTTTGATTTTTAATTGACGTCAGAAATTTACTCAATTTTCATGTTTGACAAAAGCGCCGGACAGAATTTGTAATTTTGGTGAAAATTGAAAAAATGACTTTGGTTTTTGCTTCATCGAATGAAAATAAGATTACCGAGATCCGGTCTATGCTTCCTGACGATATCACGATTTTGGGACTTTCCGACATCGGTTGCACCGAAGACATTCCCGAAACTGCGCAAACCATCGAAGGCAATGCGATCTTAAAAGCAAATTATGTCACGGCAAAATTTGGTTCTGACTGTTTTGCCGACGATACCGGACTTGAGGTTGAAGCACTTGATGGCGCACCGGGCGTTCATTCCGCGAGATTTGCAGGCGAAGAAAAAAGTCCTGAAAAAAACATGTCGAAACTTTTGGAGGAACTTCATAATCACTCCAATCGAAGTGCACGGTTCGTAACAGTTATCGCATTGAACATCAATAACGAACAGCATCTTTTTACAGGGATTATAAATGGAACGATCACGAATGAACCACGAGGAAATGGCGGTTTTGGATATGATCCCGTGTTTATCCCTAACGGTTATGATAAGACTTTCGCCGAATTGTCGATGGTCGAAAAAAGCCGAATCAGCCATCGCGGAATTGCCACAGCCAAACTGATCGACTTCATAAAGCATTTATAAGTCGTTCGACGGAAGTAAAATGCGATAATCCCATGTAAAATTTGCGCAGAAATCTTCGTGGCAAACGTATTTGCGGACATCTTTTTCAGCTACGGAGGATTCAAGGTCAATAATTAAAAATGCATCTTTCTGATTTTCAATTCACAACATTGCGGTAAACTTGCTGCAGGCATTAGTTTAAACCGTTTATTAACCGTACTTTTGCCGCAATTTTTAAAACACACATGAATAAATTTGAACAATTAGGATTAAATGAATCTCTTTTGGCGGCTGTCAAGGATATGGGATTTGAAAATCCTTCCGAAGTACAGGAAAAAGCGATTCCGATCTTATTGGAACAGGACACCGACATCGTCGCACTTGCCCAGACGGGTACAGGAAAAACGGCGGCATTCGGATTCCCGCTCATCCAAAAAATCGATCCTGAAAACAGGAACACGCAGGCGCTTATTCTGGCGCCGACCCGCGAGCTGTGCCTGCAGATCACAAACGAAATCAAGCTGTATTCAAAATACATCAAAGGTTTGAATACCGTTGCCGTTTATGGCGGCGCAAGCATTACGGAACAAGCGCGTGACGTAAAGCGCGGCGCACAGATCATCGTTGCTACTCCGGGAAGAATGCAGGACATGATCAACAGGAAACTCGTCAACATTACACAGATCGAATATTGCGTCCTGGATGAAGCGGATGAAATGCTGAACATGGGATTCTATGACGATATGGTTGCGATCCTTTCGGAAACTCCCGATGAAAAGAATATTTGGCTGTTTTCGGCCACGATGCCGCAGGAAGTTGCGCGTATCGCAAAAGAATTTATGAAGCGTCCGCAGGAAATCACTGTTGGATCTAAGAATGCGGGAACAGCAACTGTTTCACACGAATTTTACCTGATCAATGCACGCGATCGTTACGAAGCGTTAAAACGTCTGGCCGATGCAAACCCGGATATTTTCTCGGTTGTTTTCTGCCGTACCAAACGCGACACTCAGGCAATTGCCGAAAAATTGATTGAAGACGGATACAATGCTGCGGCTTTGCACGGAGATCTTTCCCAGGCACAGCGCGACGGCGTTATGAAGGCTTTCCGCGGGCGACAGATACAGATGCTTGTTGCGACGGATGTTGCCGCACGTGGAATCGACGTTGATAACATCACGCACGTCGTGAATTACCAGCTTCCCGATGAAATCGAAACGTACACGCACCGTTCTGGTCGTACAGGACGTGCCGGAAAACTGGGAACTTCGATTGTGATCATTACGAAAAGTGAATTGCGCAAGATCCACGCGATCGAACGCATCATCAAGCAGAAATTCGAAGAAAAAACGATTCCTTCCGGAATTGAGATCTGCGAAATCCAGCTTCTTCATTTGGCGACAAAGATCAAAGATGTTGATGTTGATCATGAAATCGACAGTTATCTTCCGGCGATCTACGAATTGTTGAACGACATTTCAAAAGAAGACCTGATCAAGAAAATGGTTTCCGTTGAATTCAACAGATTCATCAATTACTATAAAAAGACACGCGATTTGTCGGCACAACCTGGAGATCGCAAAGACCGCGAGGCCGGAATGACCGGAAATAGCGGCGGCGGTGTACGTTATTTTGTGAATATTGGCGACCGCGACAATTTCGATTGGATGTCGCTTAAAGATTTCCTTCGCGAAACACTTGACCTCGGTCGCGACGATATTTATCGTGTAGACGTGAAAGAAGGTTTTTCATTTTTTAATACCGATGCCGAGCATTCCGATAAAGTGATGGAAGTTTTAAACAACATTACTTTGGAAGGACGACGCATCAATGTTGAGATATCCAAGAATGACGGCGGCGGACGTCGCGACCACAACGGTCGTGGTACATCTGGCGGCTTTGGCGGCGGTGAACGCAAATCTTCAGGCGGTGGTTTTCGTAAAGAAAGATCAGGCGGATTTTCGTCAGATCGACCGAAGAGAGACGACGCACCTAAACGCGAAAGCAGATTTGGAGACAAGCAGCCACGACGTTCAGAATCGACTGGCGGACGCAGAAGCGAAGGTTTTTCGGAACGTCCGGGAAGGCGTTCGGAAAGCTTTAATGCCGCACCACGATCGAAAAGGCCTCGAAAAGGTTAATTTCGGCTGTTAATTTTCTTATAATTATAATCGGACTGCAAAAAATCTTATGGCGTTTATTTACTTTAGCCGGCGAATGAACCTAAGAAATTTTGCAGTCTTTTTATTTGTGCTTGCCGCGTCGATGATGTCGGCGCAGGATCAGCAGCTTCAAAAGATCTCGGGAACGATCATCAACGACAACACTTTACTTCCGTTGTCGAATGCCAATATCATCAATCTTAATAAAGTTGAAGGCGCCATTACGGATGAAAAAGGTTTTTTCGAAATCGGTGCCGAAGCAAACGACACTCTTTATATTTCACTTATCGGATTTCAATCGATCAAAGTCAGGGTAACTAACGACTGGATCAAGGCAAAAAGCACCAAAATCCGCATGACGGAAAAGGCGATTGCTCTGGAAGCCGTTAACATCCAGCCATATCTTCTCACAGGCTATCTTGAGATCGATTCAAAACTGATCCCGATCCGTGAAAATTACCGTTACAGCATTTCCGGGCTTCATCAGGGTTACGAAGCGGGCGAATATTCTCCAGGCGCTTTTGGAAAAGTTCTTGGTTCGATTTTCAATCCTGCTGACATGCTTTATAATTTCTTCGGCAAGAAACCAAAGGAACTCAAAAAGCTGAAGGAAATGAAAAAGGATGAAAACATCCGCCGACAACTTGAATCAAAATACGATCGTGAGTCGATTGCCGCCATGCTTGGCATCGATAAAAGCGAAATCCCCGAAATATTGCAGCGGTGCAATTATTCAGAATCTTTCGCAAAAACCGCCAACGACCTTCAAATCATGGATGCGATCAGCGAATGTTACGAAGAATACAAGATCTTAAAGAAAAAGTAGTGCGCTTAACGCATTAGCTGGTTAAATCTCTCTTCGATGCGAGCGATATCCTTAATCGATTTTCGCGCCCAATCCAGTCGTTTCTGTAAAATTTGCTCCTCGGTCAGATGCCAATCTATATTAGATTTTCTGAGTCGTGAAGTCAGATTCTGAATGATAAGTGCGGCCGCGACAGAAATATTCAAGCTTTCGGTAAAGCCAAACATCGGGATCCTGATAAACGCATCAGCCTTCGATAAAAATTCTTCTCCAAGTCCGTTTCTTTCAGTCCCAAAAAATATCGCGCTTCTTTTCGAAATATCGAACTGATCGATATCGGCACTTTCAAAATGCGGAGTGGTCGCCACTATCTGATATCCATTTTGACGAAGACTTTCAACGCAGCTTTCCATAGTCGCAAACCTGTTGATGTCGACCCATTTCTCCGAGCCCATCGCAATTTCCTTATCGATCTGCTTCCCGAATTTTTCTTCGATGACATGTAAATTCTGGATACCGAAAACTTCACAACTCCGCATAACCGCGCTCGTGTTATGAAGCTGGTATACATCCTCGAGAGCAATCGTAAAATGATTTGTCCGATGAGCAAGAACGTCGACGAAGCGCTGCTTCCTTTCATCGGTCAGAAAAGATTCAAGATATTCCAGAAGCCGTAAGTCGACCATCGTTTTTATGTAAAAATAGGAAATGATTTTTTGCCGTAAATCAGCTAACAACTGACAGCTGATGGCTGATTGCTGAAAGCTGAAAGCTAAAACCTTTTCCCTATCTTAGAATCATGAAGAAACTTGTCATTTTATCAGGCGCAGGCATGAGCGCAGAGAGCGGCATCAATACCTTTCGCGATGCGGGCGGATTATGGGAAGGGCATAATGTTTTGGACGTCGCTTCCCCGATGGGCTGGAAAAAAAACCGTGAGCTTGTATTGGATTTCTACAACAAGCGGCGCCGGCAATTGCGCGATGTAATTCCGAACGCCGGGCATATTGCAGTTGCCGAACTGGAAAGGAAATACGATGTTCATGTGATTACTCAGAACGTTGACGACTTACACGAACGAGCCGGAAGTTCAAAAGTTTTGCATCTTCACGGAGAGCTGGTAAAAGTACGAAGCACTGCGGACGAAAATTTCATCTTAGACTGGAATGCCGACCTTAATGTTGGCGACGTCGACCCGAACGGAAACCAACTTCGCCCGCACATCGTTTGGTTTGGTGAAATGGTTCCTGCATTGGAAGAAGCTGTTGAGATTACGATGACTGCCGATATATTGGTGATTATTGGAACATCGCTGCAGGTTTATCCCGCGGCAAGCCTGATCGATTATGCGAAATTGGGCACGCCTATCTTCTATATCGATCCAAATCCGGCACCGATTTACAACCTGCAGAATCACGTGGAAGTCATTGCTGAAAGAGTTTCGGTCGGGATGCAGATCCTTGCGGACAAACTGTGTAAAATTGTCTAAAATTTTGGACTGAATCCGTAGTTTTAAACTTTCATTTTCGCGACGGATAGGCTATATTTGCTTGGAACCAAAAATCGGCATACATGCAGGAACTAACCGAACTAAACGCCATATCTCCAATTGATGGCCGATACCGCAGCAAAACCATAAAATTATCTGCGTATTTTTCGGAGGAAGCCCTGATCAGATATCGTGTTCAGGTCGAGATCGAGTATTTCCTTTCGCTTTGTGCGATTCCATTGCCGCAATTATCATCAGTGCCGACAACCGTTCACTCACAACTTCGCGACATCTATAAAACTTTTTCGACGGATGATGCGAATTCCATCAAACTCATTGAAAAAACCACCAACCACGACGTCAAGGCCGTGGAATATTTTATCAAAGACAAATTCGATGCATTGGGCTTATCGCAGTTCAAGGAATTTATCCATTTCGGACTGACATCGCAGGACATCAACAATACCGCAATCCCACTTTCGACGAAGCAAGCATTTGAAAATGTATATCTTCCTTTGCTGATCGAACTTATTTCCAAATTAAAAAGCCTTGGGGAAGATTGGAAAGACATTCCGATGCTTGCGCGGACGCACGGACAGCCGGCATCTCCGACAAGGCTTGGAAAAGAGATCAATGTATTTTCCGAAAGGCTTGAAGAACAGATGAGGCTTCTGTTCAATGTTCCGTTTGCCGCAAAATTTGGAGGCGCGACCGGGAATTACAATGCGCATCACGTCGCTTATCCCAACGTCGACTGGCGGAAGTTCGGAAGTGATTTTGTTGAGGAAATTTTAGGGCTTCATCATTCTTTCCCGACAACACAAATTGAACATTACGATCATTTTGCGGCGTTTTTCGATGCGCTTAAACGGATAAATACGATTATCATCGATCTCGACCGCGATATCTGGACTTATGTTTCGATGGATTATTTCAAGCAGAAGATCAAGGAAGGTGAAATCGGATCGTCGGCGATGCCGCATAAGGTCAACCCGATCGATTTTGAAAATTCGGAAGGCAATCTCGGAATCGCTAACGCAATCTTTGAACATCTTTCGGCGAAGCTGCCGGTTTCGAGGCTGCAGCGCGACCTGACAGACTCTACGGTATTGCGAAATATCGGCGTTCCTGTCGGACATACGATGATAGGTTTTGAGGCGACATTAAAAGGTTTGGACAAGCTGCTTCTGAATGAAGAAAAATTCGCGGCCGATCTCGACAACAATTGGGCAGTGGTTGCAGAAGCCATCCAGACAATCTTACGCCGTGAAGGTTATCCGAATCCGTATGAAGCTTTGAAAAGCCTGACACGCACAAACAAACCGATCGATAAAAAAGCCATTTGGGATTTTATCCAATCGCTTGATCTCAGTTCAGATTTGAAGAATGAGCTTATGAAGATATCACCATCAAATTATACGGGAATATAAAATCAGTTCCGAAGCCTAGCCCGGATTTGTTTCACAAAACTCGGCTTTCAGCCTCGGGTGAGCCCGCATCCTTTTTAACAAAGCATCGCGGCGTTAAAAGATACGGGCGAAAGCCGAAAACTGCTACAAAAAAAAATGCCAGGACAAGCAGCACATATCTCGCAGCATCTCGAGCCTCTCATCAGCGATTTGGGCCTCATTCTGATGACCGCCGGTGTCGCGATCCTTCTGTTTAAAAAAATTAAGCAGCCGGTTGTTCTGGGATACCTGATCGCGGGATTTCTTGCGGGCAATCATTTTGACTTTTTTCCATCGGTAAAAGATATTAAAAGCGTTGAAGTCTGGGCTGAGATAGGCGTGATCTTCCTGCTGTTCAGTCTCGGACTTGAGTTCAGCTTCAAGAAGCTTGTCAAGGTTGGCGGCACGGCATCTGTAACTGCGATCACCCAGATTTCCGTCATGTTCCTTTTGGGATTTATGATCGGGCAAGTCATGGGTTGGTCGCGCATGGACAGCGTTTTTCTAGGTGTGATCATCTCGGTTTCGTCGACCACGATTATCTTGAAAAGCTTTGACGAGCTTAACGTAAAAGGCCAGCAGTTCGCCGGAAATGTGCTTGGCGCTTTGATCGTTCAGGATATCGTTGCCATTTTGATGATGGTTTTGCTCGCCGCCGGCGCCGCGACACAACAATTCTCCGGAGCCGGGATTTTCCAGGCAGTTTTGAAATTGATATTTTTCCTGACACTTTGGTTCATTGGCGGAATTTTCTTTGTCCCGACGCTTTTAAAACGGGCAAAAAACCTCTTAAGCGACGAAATGCTTCTGATCATTTCCCTTGCGCTTTGCCTGATGATGGTGATTCTTGCGGTGAACGTCGGCTTCTCGCCTGCTTTGGGTGCCTTCGTCATGGGTTCCATCATTGCCGAAACAACGCAAGCTGAACACATCGAGCATCTCGTAAAACCGGTAAAAGACCTTTTCGGCGCAGTGTTCTTCGTATCTGTCGGCATGCTGATCGATCCGGATTCGTTGATTGAACATTGGTTTCCCGTGATGATCCTGACGATTGTGGTTATCTTCGGACAGTCATTCAGTTCAGCCTGCGGTGCGCTGCTTTCGGGCCAGCCGTTGAAACAGTCCGTGCAAACCGGAATGAGCCTTTCACAGATCGGGGAATTTTCTTTCATCATTGCCACGATGGGTGCGTCGTTGAATGTGACCAGCAAATTTCTTTATCCCGTGGTCGTGGCTGTCTCGGCAGTTACAACTTTTACGACACCATTTATGATCCGGTGGTCGACGCCATTTTCGGATTTCCTTTCGAGAAAACTTCCACGGAAATGGGTAAAATCAATTGAACGATACAGTGCGAATACCCAGGCAATCCGCTCGAAAAGCACGTGGCAGATGGTTATCCGTGCATATTTGCTGCAAATTGTTGTACATTCTGTCATCATTATAGCGATTGTATTGCTGGCGGCGCGATACCTGCTACCGCTTGTGAGTGATTTCAGGCATGGAAATCTTATCGGTGCGCTGATTACGCTGTTTGTCATTTCACCGTTCTTATGGGCATTGGCATTGCGTCGCGTGGCCGTAAAAGAAGTCGAGATCCTTTTCCAGGAACGGAAGTATCGCGGCCCGGTGATCATGATGATCCTGTTCCGTTTTATCCTGACGCTTTTTTACATTGGATTTTTACTGAATAACTTCTTCTCGCCTGCCGTTGCTTTCATTGCGTTGGTTGTTATGATCATCATTTACGTGATCTTTCCAAAACGTCTTAACGCGCAATATCATAAAATTGAAAATCACTTCCTTAAAAACCTCAATGCGAGGGAAATCATCAAAGCAAAACGCCGCCGCAGCGACCTGACTCCGTGGGACGGACATATGGCGCTTTTCGACATTGGAAAGGAATCCAATATCGCCGGAAAAACGCTGCAGGAGCTGGAGCTGCGTGAAAAGATGGGAGTCAACATTGCATTTATACGGCGAGGCGAAATCACGATCAACATTCCTGAAAGAAACGAGCGCCTTTTTCCGATGGATGAGATCTGCGTGATCGGAACGGATGCGCAAGTAAGGCAGTTTACCACTTTCCTTCAGGAAAATGAAAACGAGCCGACTCCCGCAAACAAAGAAAGCGACATCGTACTTCAGCAAATCGAACTGAAAAATGAGGAGTTTATTGGAAAAAGCATCCGCGAATCCCAGATCCGTGAAAAGACAAAAGGCCTTGTGGTAGGACTTGAACGCCGGGGCCGAAGGATCTTGAATCCCGATTCGCAGGAAATTCTTGAAAAAGAAGACATTTTATGGGTTGTTGGCGACAGGAAGAAACTGGCGACTTTGATGCGGAGCAATTGAGTTGATTAGCTGACTTGCAAATTAGAAGGTGCAGGTAATCGTAAAATTCCTTGATCAGATGTAGTACATTGGAGCCATTTAATAATTGAAAGCGTTATCCACGGTGGTACAACATATCAGTGAGGCAAAAATCCAAAATTTATATTCATGATACCAAAAGAATACTCAAACGGTGAAGTGACGATTTTATGGAAACCCGAAAAATGTACTCATGCGGGAATTTGTGTCAAAACATTGCCACAAGTTTACAATCCTAAGGCAAAACCATGGATAACGATGGCAGGAGCAAACTCCGAGGCGCTTATCGCACAAGTTGCCCAATGTCCTTCGGGAGCGTTAAGTATTAAACAAAACGATAAGAATATGATTGAGATAAAAAGAGAAGACAATGGGAAGAAAGGCCGTTTTGCAATTTTTGAGAATGGTGAATTTGCAGGGGAAATGACTTTCGTTTGGGCGGGAGAATTACAGTTTATCATAGATCATACAGGTATTGAAGAAAAGTACAGTGGAAGAGGATTTGGAAAAAAACTGGTCATGGAAGCAGTGGAATATGCGCGAAGTAACGATCTGAAAATTCTACCTCTTTGCCCATTTGCGAAAAAAATATTTGACAAGGATAGTCAGATTCAGGACGTACGCTCATAAACATTGGCGGAACTCCGGTAATTGAAAATTTAGTTTTTAAAATCTAATGGTACATTTGATCCGAGCGCGTATGTCCAAAGCAATATGAGCAAAACTTCAAAAAGAATACTTGATTTAATAGACAATCTGCCATTAAAGGAAAATCTGAGGATTTTAGAGATCGGATGTGGACCCGGCATTGCGGCACGCGAAATTGCCAATCGGTTTGACAGCATCTTTGTTTTAGCGATCGATCAGGCCAAAAAATCATCCGCGAAAGAAATAGCAGCAGGTACGTTACAGTTTCAGCAGATTACCGTTGAAAATTTTAAATTAAATCCTAATGAGGAATTATTCGATTTTGCTTTTGCCATCCGTGTCGGTGCATTGGATGGCCGTCATCCGGAATTAGAAAAACAAGCAAAGCAAAACATCAAACCTGCCTTAAAGCAAAAAGGAAAACTGTACATCGACAGAGGAAATAAATTAATTGAATTATCATTGGAAACCTGAAACTATTAATTAGCTGATTAGCTGATTTGCTAATTAACTAATTATTCAATCTCTAAATCCTCAAATCTTCAAATTGTTTAAATTTCTAAATTTTCAAATCCTCAAATCATCCTTACCGTGAATAATTCGGCGCTTCCTTCGTA
>CBDUBJ010000012.1:0-50142 GCA_965365355.1 uncultured bacterium | reverse complement strand
AAACGTGCGATCGATAAAGGCCTCGTCGAGGTTTGTTTCCACAACCTTCGCGACTATACCTTAAATAAACAGAAAAGCGTCGACGACTATCAGTTTGGCGGCGGCGCAGGAATGGTGATGATGATCCAGCCGATCGACGATTGCATTTCAAAATTAAAGTCAGAACGCGACTACGACGAGATCATTTACATGACCCCGGACGGCGACACGCTGAACCAACAGATGTGCAATAAAATGTCGATGCTGCAAAACATCATCATTCTCTGCGGTCATTACAAAGGGGTCGACCAGCGCGTCCGCGACCAATTTATTACGAAGGAAATTTCAATCGGCGACTATGTTCTAAGCGGCGGTGAATTGGGAGCGCTGGTTTTATCGGACGCGATCATAAGATTAATTCCCGGCGTACTGTCGGATGAAACCTCCGCATTGACCGACAGTTTTCAGGATAACATGCTCGCACCGCCTGTCTATACACGGCCCGCCGAGTACAAAGGTTGGAAAGTTCCGGAAATTTTGCTGAGTGGGCATTTTGCGAAAATCGAGAAATGGCGTGAGGATATGGCTTATGAGCATACTAAGACGAGACGGCCTGACTTGCTTAATGAATAATTAATAGGGAATAATTAATAATTAGGTTTAAAATAAGATTCTGAAAATTCCTGAATTATTCATTGTTAATCATTAATTATTAATTAAATTTGCGCCCTCATTGGACCAACCTCTGGCGATCACCGTGAATGTTGCTCTGATTCAAACTTTAAATAAATCGTTATGGCAGATTTAATGAAATTCGTTCAGGACGAATTCGTAGCAAGAAAAGATTTTCCTGATTTCAGTGCAGGTGACACGATCACTGTGTACTATGAAATCAAAGAAGGTGAGAAAACAAGGACGCAGTTTTTTAAAGGCGTCGTGATCCAAAGAAGAGGTTCAGGTTCAGCCGAAACTTTTACGATCCGCAAAATGTCGGGTTCTGTAGGAGTTGAGCGTATCTTCCCTGTAAACCTACCGGCTTTGCAGAAAGTTGAGATCAACAAAAAAGGCCGTGTACGTCGTGCTCGTATTTTCTACTTCCGTGAACTTACCGGTAAGAAGGCTAAGATCAAGGATAAGAGAATGAAATAAAAAAAACCGGCAGCTGCCGGTTTTTTTTATGGCTCCAAAGCTCCTGAGATCCATAGTTCCAAAGCCTATAATAGAATATTACCGCATCATTTTTTTTTCAGCTTTGGCGCCTTGGTTCTTTGGCGCTTAGGAGCTTTAAACTATATTTGTGTTCATTTTTTCAAAACAATCCATTCATGACAAAAATAAAAGTAGCCAATCCGGTCGTCGAGCTTGACGGGGATGAAATGACACGCATCATCTGGACATTCATCAAAGAAAAATTAATCCTTCCTTATCTCGACCTGGATATCAAATATTATGATCTTGGAATCGAGAACCGCGAGGCTACTAAAGATCAGGTTACCATTGATTCGGCTGAAGCCATCAAACAATACAATGTCGGAATTAAGTGCGCGACAATTACGCCCGATGAAGAGCGCGTGAAAGAATTCAATCTTTCAAAAATGTGGAAATCGCCGAATGGAACGATCCGTAATATTGTCGGTGGAACTGTTTTCCGCGAACCGATCATCATGAGCAATGTTCCAAGATATGTTCAGGGCTGGACAAAACCGATAGTCATCGGACGTCATGCTTTTGGCGATCAGTACAAAGCGACTGATACCGTAATCAAAGGAAAAGGCAAACTTACCATGACGTTTACATCTGAATCAGGTGAAGTGAAAACCTGGGATGTTTACGATTTCGAAGGCGATGGCGTTGCAATGGCGATGTACAACAATGACGAAAGCATCTACGGTTTCGCACATTCGTCGTTCCAGATGGCTCTGACAAAAAAATGGCCGCTTTACCTTTCTACAAAAAATACGATCCTGAAAGCTTATGACGGGCGTTTCAAAGATATTTTTGAAGAAGTATATCAGCAGCATTACAAAGCTGATTTCGATAAAAACGGCATGACATACGAGCACAGGCTTATCGATGATATGGTCGCGTCGGCGATGAAATGGAGTGGCGGATTTGTCTGGGCCTGCAAAAATTACGATGGGGATGTACAGTCGGATACAGTTGCGCAAGGTTTCGGTTCACTCGGATTGATGACATCAGTCCTTGTAACTCCCGATGGGAAAACTGTCGAAGCCGAAGCTGCACACGGAACCGTGACGCGCCATTACCGTCAGCATCAGCAGGGAAAGGCAACATCTACAAATCCGATCGCATCGATTTTCGCTTGGACCCGCGGACTCGAGCATCGTGGCAAACTCGATGGAAACCAGGAGCTGATCAACTTTTGCAACAAGCTTGAACAGGTTTGCATCGACACGGTTGAAAGCGGAAAAATGACAAAAGACCTTGCGATGCTTGTGAAACCTGAAGGCTTGACAAGCGCCGATTATCAAACGACGGAAGAATTCCTTGCCACGATAAAACAAAATCTCGACGCGAAACTCGCATAACCTTAAGCTGCTTCGGCAGCTTTTTTTATTTCCTTTAACGATTGATGAAGAAACTGTTACTATTACTGGTCTTATTTGCGGTACAAACCTCGGCGCAGGAAAAATTTACGCTGAGTGGAACGATTACCGACGGCGCTACCAACGAAACGATGATCGGCGTGAATATTCAGGTTACGACTGCAAACGTATCCGCAGTAACAAATGAGTATGGGTTCTATTCACTATCGGTACCGGCCGGAACGCATCGCGTCGCAATCTCAATGGTCGGATATGCACTTTTGATCGAAGACATCCCTGTCGATCGGAACATCAGGAGAAATTTTCAGGTGTTTCCCGAAAGTGAAGAACTGGAGGAAGTCATCATCACCGAAAAAACGCGTTCCAATACGAGAACACCCGAAATGAGCGTCAATAAACTGTCGATCGAATCGATCAAAAAAATGCCCGTCGTTTTGGGCGAAGTCGATGTATTGAAGTCGATTTTATTATTGCCCGGCGTAACGAATGCAGGTGAAGGCGCATCCGGTTTCAACGTTCGCGGTGGCGGCGCGGATCAGAACCTGATCTTGCTCGATGAGGCGACAATCTTCAACTCATCTCACGTCTTCGGATTTTTTTCGGTATTTAATCCCGATGCCATCAAAGACCTCAAGCTTTACAAAGGCGGAATTCCCGCAAGATTTGGCGGCAGGGCTTCTTCGGTCCTGGATATTTATCAGAAAGACGGCAACTCGAACAGGTTTTCAATGAATGGTGGCATCGGTTTGATCTCGAGCAGGCTTTTAGCTGAAGGCCCGATCGTTAAAGACCGCGGATCGTTTCTGGTTGGCGGCCGTGCATCGTATGGGCATTTATTGTTAAAGCTGACAGACATAAAAAACTCTGCCTATTTCTACGACCTCAACATGAAGCTTAATTATAAGCTTGATCAAAATAACAGTGTTTTCCTTTCCGGATATTTTGGCCGTGATGTATTCAATCTCAGTGGAAGTTTTAAGAATATTTACGGGAATGCCACATTGAACATGCGGTGGAACCATCTATTTTCGGAGAAGCTATTTTCGAACCTTTCATTGATCTACAGCGACTATTATTATGGCCTCGACCTTGACTTTGTTGGCTTCAGGTATGGCTCGGGAATTAAAAATTACAATGTCAAATATGATTTCAAAAGTTATATCAGCGAAAAATTCAATTTACAGTTTGGCGTAAACTCGATCTATTACGGATTCAATCCGGGAACGATCGAGCCGCTCGGACAAAATTCAGGTTTTATTCCATCGCAACTCGATCGCAAATATGCCTTTGAACCTGCTGCTTATATAGAAGCATCGCATCAATTGTCTGATAAAATTACCGTCAGATATGGTGTAAGGTTATCGGCTTTCTACAGGCTTGGACCGTCTTCAGTCAATATTTATGAGAACAATCAGGCCGTGCTTTTCAATCAGGAACAGCAGATCTACGAAAAAGCCGAACCGATCGGAAGCAAATATTATGGCTCGAATGAAATCATTAAATCTTTCGGAAACGTGGAACCTCGGGCATCGCTATCATATTCATTGAATGATGACAGTTCGTTAAAGATCAGCTACAATCGCATGACGCAATACCTGCAGCTGATTTCGAATACTTCATCGCCGACTCCGCTTGATGTTTGGACGCCGAGTGACAATTTTATCCGGCCTCAATTGATGGATCAGACAGCGATTGGATATTTCGGGAATTTCAGTGACGATAAATATTCAATTGAGGTCGAAGCATTTTACAAAGAGGTCAAAAATCGCATCGATTATATCGACGGTGCCGACCTGATTGCAAACAATGCGCTTGAGCAAATCATCTTAAATGGCAAGCTTCGCGCCTATGGCCTTGAAACGCTGATCCGCAAAAATACCGGAAAGCTGACCGGATGGATCTCGTACACGTTGTCCAGATCGGAACAGCAAACGCCGGGAAGAAATGAATCAGAGCCGGGAATCAACAATGGAAACTGGTATCGCTCGGCGTATGATAAACTTCATAATATAGCAGTTACTGCTGCTTACGAGCTTAGCAAAAAATGGTCATTCGGAGCAAATTTTACATTCCAGACAGGACAGCCTGCGACTTTTCCGCAAGGACAATATCAGTATCAGGATATCACGGTCCCGAGCTATGGCCCGCGAAACAAGAATTTGCTGCCGGCATATCATCATTTGGATATCTCCGCAACATATACTCCGAAACCCAATAAGAAAAAAGGCTGGCAGGGCGAATGGGTTTTCAGCATTTACAATGTATACAACAGGCAAAATGCCGCATCTTTGAATTTTACCCAAAACCAAAATTCAGGTGCGAACGAGGCGATACGCTTTACAATTTTCGGCGCTGTTCCGGCAGTCAGTTATAACTTTAAATTTTGATCATGAAACAGATTCTGTTTATACCGATTATTTTCTTGCTGATGGTGTTTTCATCGTGCGAAGAAGTCGTCGATGTCGATCTTGACAATGCCGAACCAAAACTGGTGATCGACGCCTACATCAAATGGAAAAAAGGAACTGCAGGAAATGAGCAGGAAATCCGATTGTCGATGACGGCACCTTATTTTTCAGAAAATGTTCCTGCGGTTTCAGGCGCTGTAGTGACCGTTGCAAATTCCACTGGAACAATATTTAATTTCACGGAGGAAACCGGTACGGGAATTTATCGATGCAATGATTTTATCCCCGTATTAAATGATGAATACTTCCTGACGGTTTTTTATGACGGACAAACATATAGCGCATCGGAAATTTTAAAGCCTGCTCCGGACATAACATTGATTGAGCAGAATAACGAAGGTGGATTTACCGGTGAGGAAATCGAAGTCAGGGCTTTCTTTACCGACAATGGCGCTACGGATGATTTTTATCTGTTTCGATTCGATCCTGAGTATTATGCCATTCCATATTACGAAGTTGTCGAAGACCGCTTTTTTAACGGCAATCAGATCTTTGCCTTGTATTCTGATGAAGACATGGCGTCAGGCGATGAATTGAAAATCAGCATTTTCGGAATTTCTGAGCGTTATTATAATTATATGAACATCCTGACGAGCATTTCGGGCGGTAATGGCGGCAGCCCATTTCAGTCTCCGCCGGCCACTGTTCGCGGAAACATCGTAAACACAACAAATCAATCCGATTATCCGTTGGGATTTTTCGCGATTTCGGAAGTGGATGAGGAAACTTACTTGGTTGAGTAAGTATAGCGCCAACGATCCAGAGAGCCAGAGAACCAAAGTTTGAAAAATATTGCAGCAGAAATAGGTCATTAAAGTTACAGATGTGATTTGGCTACTTTGTCTCTTTGCCCCTTTGTCTCTTTGTCACTTTGTTGCTCTGTCACTTTCTTACCTAACCTCAATTATGAAATGCTTTGGCGCTCTGGCTCTTTGGAGCTTTGACGCTTTGTACTTATCTTTAAAATATGAAATTTCAAGTCGTATCTAACTATAAACCTACCGGTGATCAGCCGCAGGCCATTGATAAATTAGCAAAAGGAATTCTCGCCGGAGAAAAATTCCAGACGCTGCTCGGTGTAACAGGTTCTGGAAAGACATTTACGATGGCGAATGTCATTGAGCGCGTCGAACGGCCTACGCTGGTTTTGGCACACAATAAAACATTGGCCGCACAGCTTTACTCGGAATTTAAATCGTTTTTTCCGAATAATTCCGTGCAGTATTTTGTATCTTATTATGATTATTACCAGCCCGAAGCCTTTATTCCCGTAACAGGATTATACATTGAGAAAGATCTTTCGATCAACGAAGAGCTTGAAAAACTTCGGTTAAGTACGACTTCTGCATTGCTTTCGGGACGTCGCGATATTTTGGTAGTCGCCTCGGTTTCATGCTTGTACGGTATCGGGAATCCTGTCGAATTCCAGAAAAATGTGATCTCACTTTCGAAAGGTGAAATGATATCGCGCACGCGTTTATTGCACCGGCTTGTTCAAAGTTTGTATGCACGGACCGAAGCGGAATTCACGCCCGGAACGTTCCGGATCAAAGGCGATATTGTTGAAGTCTTTCCAAGTTATGGTGATGAACCGTTCCGCATACATTTTTTTGGTGATGAGATCGAGGAAATTGAAGCGTTCGATAAAAAATCGTCGAAAGTTCTCGAAAAATATCAGCGGCTCAATATCTATCCGGCGAATATGTTCGTGACATCGCCTGAAACATTAAATGCCGCCATTTGGCAGATCCAGCAGGACTTGGTCAAACAAGTTGATTATTTTAATGGCATCGGGAAACATCTTGAGGCAAAACGACTTGAAGAGCGTACGAACTTCGATCTCGAAATGATACGTGAACTTGGATATTGTTCAGGCATCGAGAATTATTCACGATATCTTGACGGACGATTGCCCGGAACGCGCCCGTTCTGCCTGATCGATTATTTCCCAAAAGATTTCCTGAT
This sequence comes from uncultured bacterium, assembly GCA_965365355.1. Classification (GTDB taxonomy): domain Bacteria; phylum Bacteroidota; class Bacteroidia; order Flavobacteriales; family Flavobacteriaceae; genus Flavobacterium. The sequence continues at coordinate 43,163 of CBDUBJ010000012.1, read as the reverse complement.
GGTTATCGACGAAAGTCACGTTACCGTATCGCAAGTCCATGCGATGTACGGCGGCGATCGTTCCCGAAAAGAGAATCTTGTCGAATACGGATTCAGGCTTCCCGCGGCGATGGACAATCGTCCGTTGAAATTCGAGGAATTTGAGGCGATGCAACATCAGGTAGTCTATGTTTCCGCGACACCTGCAGATTATGAACTTGAGAAATCAGAAGGAGTTTACGTTGAACAGGTCATTCGTCCGACAGGTTTGCTTGATCCGATAATTGAAATCCGGCCGAGCCAGAATCAGATCGATGACCTTATCGAGGAAATCCACCAGCGCGTGGAACTGGACGAAAGAACGCTTGTGACGACGCTTACGAAACGAATGGCTGAAGAACTTGCAAAATATCTGTCGAAAGTTGGCATTCGCTGCCGGTATATCCATTCTGAAGTCGATACGCTCGAACGCGTCGAGATCATGCAAGACCTTCGAAAAGGAATTTTTGATGTTCTGATCGGCGTAAACCTTTTGCGTGAAGGATTGGATCTGCCTGAAGTTTCGCTTGTTGCGATTTTGGATGCTGATAAGGAAGGATTTCTAAGGAGCAATCGGTCGCTGACACAAACTGTAGGACGCGCCGCGCGGCATGTCAATGGTAAAGCGATCATGTACGCCGACACGATCACGACCAGCATGCAGAAAACGATCGACGAAACAAATTACCGCCGCGAAAAGCAGACGGAGTATAATCGGGAACACGGAATCGTTCCGCAGGCTTTAAATAAAACGATCGGCAACCGAGTCTTGCCTTCAAGTGCGGCAGCCACAAATTACCTCGAATCGCAGATGCCGAAAGCTGCCGAGCCGAATAACCAATATTTGAGTAAGGCGGAAATTGAGAAACGCATCCGCGATGCGAGAAAAGCTATGGAAAAGGCTGCAAAAGAGCTCGACTTTATGCAGGCGGCGAAATATCGCGACGAAATTAAAATGCTTCAGGAAAAAATTGACTAATTGTGCTGCTCCTTAAAAGTGTTTAAAATGTCTTCGGGTTCGAGCATTCCGGTTGGTGAGAGGCGCATCATCTCCAGCACGCGGTTCATTGCGGCTGGGCTTAGTCCCATATTGATCCCAAGTTCGCGAATGGTCTTATTTTCATTTTCATGCAGATGTCCATCGACGTGCATCAAAAGTGCAAGCCGATAAAATTGGTGGATGCGCTGTGCTTCGGATTTTAAAACCCTTGCATCTGAATGCTTTCTGAACATCTCAATGAAGACAGGCTTTTCAATCCGCAGTTCACGGGCTACCAAAGCAAGGAATTCAAGCTCACGGTCGTGGAGCTCACCGTCTACACGGGCAAATTCGATCATTTCGGAAAGCAGGCTGAGTTTCTGTTCGTAGGTGTTCATAAAAGTAATTTAGGCTAAAATACAAAAATTGAAATCAAACTATAAATCGAATTGGCAGGAACAAATTCAGATATTTACATCATTTTACTATACGATTATAATCATGAAACAGTTTGTCCGATGAAAACCTTCCTTACTTTTTTTCTGATATTAATAAATTGTCTCGCTATTCCCGCACAAAATAGCCAAAGAGGAAAGGTTTCCATTATAACGGTTGATGCTCCGCAACTTGGCGGCGATCGGACGATCAGGATTTATCTCCCGGAAGGTTACGAAAAATCAAAGATAAAATATCCGGTGATCTACATGCACGACGCACAAAATCTGTTTGATGCAAAAACTTCATATGCCGGGGAATGGAATGTCGATGAAACGCTCGACAGCCTCCATGCAAAAGTGATCGTTGTCGGAATCGATCATGGCAATGAGAAAAGACTGGACGAACTGACGCCCTTTCCAAATCAAAAACATGGTGGTGGTAAAGCGGTTCTCTATCTGGAATTTTTGGTGAAGACGCTTAAACCTTACATTGATAAAAATTTCCGGACAAAGCGGAAAGCTAATTATACTGCGATCATTGGAAGTTCACTTGGCGGGCTGACATCTTTTTACGCCGTGATCAAATATCCTGAAGTTTTTGGAAAGGCGGGAATCCTGTCGCCTTCCTTCTGGTATAGTGAAGAAATATATAAACTTGCTGAAAAGCAAAACAAATTCGGGTCTAAAATGTATTTCCTTGCAGGCGATTCGGAAAGCGACAATATGGTTTCCGATCTCGATCGCATGGCTTCAATTGTAGAAAAAAGCAGCAACCATCATAAAATCCGCAAGGAGATCATCAAAGGCGGAAAGCACAATGAAAAATTGTGGAGTCAAAATTTCGCAAATGTCTATCTTTGGTTGTTTGGCAATAATTTCTTTTAAATGAATAACAACGACATATTTAAAAAACTTCGGGTAGCGCTGATGCTGCGCGATGATCAAATCATAGAAATTCTCAGTCTGGTGGATTTTCGGATGTCAAAAGGTGAAATTGGTAATTTGTTCCGAAATGCGGATCATCCGGATTTTGTGGAGTGCGGTGACCAGGTTCTGCGAAATTTCCTAAACGGGCTGGTCATCCATTTGCGCGGCACGAAGGATGATCCGAAAAATCCAACTGATATCATTGATGCAAACCGCAAAAATGCCGAAGCATCGAAACGATTTCCAAAAGATCTCAATACAAAGACTGCAGGAGTAGCAAATACTTCGAGGCCCGCTAAAACTTCAGAATCTGCCGGTGCAGGTAAGGCCAAAAAGCAGGCGGCGAAACCCGCAGCAAAGAAAACAAAACCTACACAAAAAGACATTATGGGTAAAGTCAGATTCAACAACGGGAAGAACAAGAAATAGTCTGCATCCGCCGATGACATCAAACACTTACAGCAGAATTTATGTCATCGACTTACTAAAAGGCATCGGGAATTCGATACATACAAAAGAGCTAACAAGGAAAAAAAATGGCTGAGTTACCTATAACTATGCTTTCTCAAATTTTAGATAAGTCAATTTTGCTTTTTCCTATATTTGAATAAACAACTAAAACAATAATCAATTATGCCATCAATTAATCCGTACATTACTTTCAATGGGAATTGCGAAGAAGCCTTCAGTCATTATAAATCGATTTTTGGAGGCGATATTCCATACATCGGCCGATATTCCGATATGCCGCCGAGCGAAGATGGTAAAAGCTGCCCGCCGGGTGACGAAAATAAAATCATGCATGTTTGCCTGCCTATCGGTGAAGGAACAATGCTGATGGGAAGCGACAGCTCCGATGCATTCGGCCATGCAACGATCGTTGGCAACAACATTACAATTTCGGTCAATGCCGGCAGCACGGAAGAAGCCGATCGCATTTTCAACGGACTTGCAGAAGGCGGCCGCGCGACCATGCCGATGAGTAAAACGTTTTGGGGCGCATATTTCGGAATGCTGACCGATAAATTCGGAATTAACTGGATGGTAAACTACGACGAAAATCCTCAGATGTAAATTTTAAACATTGAATTAAGATCCCGCTCAAGGCGGGATTTTTTTATTTATATTTGGTTACAATACTGACAATTAGTACTTTATGTTATCTGATAACCCAATAGTTTTCGCGCTATATGTTTGGGATCACCAGATTTGAATCCCGAAGTCTCAGAAATTGATATGAAAAAAAAGATTACAATACTCTTTGCCATATTATCGATTGGGATGCTTTCGGGCCAGGCGCTTCCTGACAACATCCAGGCAAAATATGAAGATGCAACTTCGCCTAGTGCAAAAGGTATCGTGCTTCGGGATTATATCTTCCCACAGAAAAAGGAAAAATCAACAAATGAAAACCTTCAATTTTTATACGGGCTGCTGCGCTATTTTACTAAGGAAAATGATGCGGTCGGCACAGCATATCTTCATCTTCATATCGGGACGGTTTTTCAGCATGCAGGCGATTTTAGCGCTTCATTGAAATACGGTGTGTCGGCAATCCGCCAATTCGAAGCTATCGGTGACACGACCGCGTTAATAACTTCTCACATGCTTGCGGGTAACGCGCTTAAGGATTTTCGTAACCTCGATCAGGCGCAGAATTATTATAAGAAATCTTATCCGATCGCAAAAAGCTATGGCGATCCGCTGACCATAAGCGCAATTTTAAATAATATCGCCGATTGCTATACGCAGATGAAAAAACCTGATTCGGCATTTGCATATGTAAATGAAGCCATCGCAATTGCCGAAAAAACAAATAATACATTATATCTCGCTTCATTTTTATGTACGCTCGGCGAAGCCTACTTTGAAAAAAATGATCATTCGCTGGGCCGACCATTCATCCATAAAAGTCTGCACTACGCGAATCAAAACGACGATGTGGAAACAATGTCATATGCGAACAATGTATTGTCGAAATCATTTTTCGAAACAAAAGAAACAGACAGTTCATTGTTTTACTCTTATCGGGCGTTACAATATTCTGAACCTTATTACCGCCTACTTTCCGCCAATTCGTACGAGCTTTTGTTTAAAAATTACGAACGGCTTAAACTTTCCGATAGCGCGTACCATTATCTCAAGCTTTCAAATGCACTTCAGGATTCGATATTCTCAAGCGAAAAAAACAGGAGCATGCAGGCGCTGCATTTTCACGAGCAGATGCGCGAGCAGGAAATGGAATTGGAAAAGCAGAATTTGGAAAACCGGCGGCGGATAAATATCCAATACGCGCTGGCTGGTGCCGCGGTTGTCACATTGCTTATCATCTTTTTGATGCTGAGCCACAGCATGATCGTAAACACAAGAATGGTAAAATTCTTCAGCATCATCGGTCTTCTGCTCGTTTTTGAGTTTTTTAATCTCATACTTCACCCGATACTTGATAAGATCACAAACCACTCGCCCATTATCATGCTTTTCGCGATGGTTGCAGTTGCGGCACTGTTGATTCCCGCACATCATAAGCTTGAACATTGGGCAACGGTAAGGCTGATCGAAAAAAATCGAAAGATCAGGCTCGCAGCCGCCAAAAAAATAATCTCGGAAACCGGAGAAGAATCGGAAACGGCTGCCACGACATCGGCTTGATTCTGGCCGCATCCCATATTCATAGCCGCAAATTTACATGTTCAACAAATCTGTCTATATAGCCAAATTCAGCTCGCCAACAACACGATTTTTTATATGATTTTATAAAATTCGTGCAGAATTACTACAAGCACCTCTGCAACAACCCAGTAAAAAAGTCCCGCTCTCGCAGGACTTAATTATTCATTATTAACTATCAATTATTAATTACCCTAAGGCTTCTTTCACACGGTCTGCAGCTTCCTGGAATTGCACCGCGCTTAAAATCGGCATCCCCGAATTGTCGATCATTTCCTTCGCAAGTTCCGCATTTGTTCCCTGAAGCCTTACTATGATCGGTACCTTGATCGTGTCGCCCATGTTTTTATATGCATCGATAACGCCTTGCGCCACACGGTCGCAACGAACGATTCCGCCAAAAATATTGATCAGGATCGCCTTCACGTTCGGATCTTTCAAAATGATCCTGAACGCAAGTTCAACACGTTTTGCATCGGCGGTTCCGCCAACGTCAAGGAAATTCGCAGGCTCGTAACCCGCATATTTGATAAGGTCCATCGTCGCCATCGCAAGCCCGGCGCCGTTCACCATGCAGCCAACGGTTCCGTCAAGGTCGACATAATTCAGCCCGGCAGCTTTTGCTTCAACTTCAATGGCGCGCTCCTCGCGGATGTCACGCATTTCTGCAAATTTCGCCTGGCGGAACAATGCGTTGTCATCGAGATTGACTTTCGCATCCACGGCAATGATCTTATTATCGGATGTCTTCAAAACCGGATTGATCTCAAACATCGAGGCATCACAACCAACATAAGCGTTATACAATGCCGTTACGAATTGTACCATTTCTTTAAACGCATTTCCGCTGACACCAAGATTGAACGCGATGCGGCGTGCCTGAAATCCTTGGAGTCCGACATTCGGATCGATCTCTTCGGTAAATATCAGGTGCGGTGTCTTTTCCGCAACTTCTTCGATATCCATTCCGCCTTCCGTCGAATACATGATCATATTGCGCGCTTTGCCCCTGTTGAGCAAAACCGACATGTAAAATTCCTTCGTTTCGCTTTCGCCCGGATAATACACATCTTCGGCAATCAGGACTTTATGGACTTTCTTTCCTTCCGGCGGCGTTTGAGGCGTGATCAACTGCATTCCGATGATCTGCTCGGCAAGCTCTTCAACCTGCTGAAGGTTTTTGGCAAGCTTGACGCCACCACCTTTACCGCGGCCACCTGCGTGAACCTGCGCCTTGATCACATGCCATCCCGTTCCCGTTTCTGCAGTCAGTTGTTTTGCAACCGCCACAGCTTCCTGCGGATTGTTCGCCACATAACCTCGCTGCACCTTAACTCCGTACCCCGCAAGGATCTCTTTGCCCTGATATTCGTGTATATCCATGATTTTTGGTTTGTCTGTTTAAAAGTGACACAAAAATACTAAATATGGATGATGATTCATCCGATTTTTTCCTGAAGCTTTTTCCGGCTATCCGCTGTATCTTTAGCCTAGACCTCAAAGGTTTTGAAAACCTTTGAGGTCTGCCAAAGGATGCCGCTCCTATCCGGGCTAACTCCGTCAAAGCAACCTTCAACTTGCAGTCAATTCGAAACTTCAAAGCAAAAAAAAACACGCCTGAAGCGTGCTGTCCTTATTGTCTGACCCATTTCTTTCTATAAATGTGGCCGCCAGACCTGATCTCGATAAAATACAATCCCGGCCGAAGCGTAGAAACATCCAACATAAAAGTATTTTCCCTGCGATTGTTCATTTTAAGTACACTTTGCCCGGTACTGTTGGCAACCTGAAGCGACTTTTTCTCCATCGGGCTTCCCTGAACCGAAACCACAAGATGATCGTTAGTCCTGTTCGCAAAAACCGTAACGCCATTCGTATCGCCGCCCATCAGATCCAATCCCAACGCTGCCTTGTTTACTTCCGGACCTTTAACCGGAACCGTTTCTGCCGCTGCCCAAACATTGGAAAGCAAAGCTGTCTGCGAATTTGCAGCAGTAAATGTTAAGAAAAGAAGGGCGAATAATTTTTTCATTAAGCAATAAAACTCGGAGGGAGATTTTTTATTGCGTCAAAAATAGCAAAAAGTTTCGTTTGGTCGAACAAAAATGCATTTTGTCGATGAATTTTTTTTTCAGCAAGAATCTGATAAAATTATTGAGAATTAACTTTTGTCAGAATCTTACTGTTTAATCAACTTGAAGATTTTGCTGCCTGATGATGTAGAAACGCGTACAAAATAAATACCCTCGGAAAAAGAACAAATCGGAACTTCGACGCGGCCCACATTTGAATAATCGACCTTAAAAACTTCCGCCCCGGCAAGGGTCAGTATCGAAACATTTACTGCAGCTCCCATAATTTCAAATTCAATCGAAAAGAAATCACTGGCGGGATTGGGATAATACGTAAAGTCTGCCGCAAAATCATCAACCGCCAACGCACAATTTCCACTTGGCAAAAACTCATCGAAATACCGTAACGCGTCAAACCTGAGATTTTCATTTTCGGTCATTTCGATATCGCGGCAGAGCCATAAACCGGTATCGTCATCCGGACAAAGAGGCCTTATCGCCATGCCTTCAACATTGACATTATCAGCAATCGTTGGCAAGATGTATTCGTCGATAGTCTGGAACTTTCGCTCGCCGGCGACAAGCGGTGTCGACATATTGGTCACTTCCAGATAATTTTCGTCAATGTTATGCAGAATGTACAAGTTAGAAATGCTTCTGTCGAGTGCCAGATCACAGCTTTCCGCGCGGCTGGTTTTGTATTTTCCTACGAATACGAAATCGTCATCCACATTTGGATTCAAATCAAAAACCCAGATATAACCGCCATCCTGATGCGCAACGAACATCAGTCCGCCCATTCCTTTGATAGATGTATACGGAACATTGAATTCACTGGAAATAAATTGGCCGGCCGCGATCAGATTTTCGTCCGGAACAAAAACAATTCCTTCAGGACCGATGTTGCCAGTATTTTCCATCGGCGAATCACCGGAAGTCAGATCCCAGGAACGGCTTAATGTAATGTTCCCGAAACTTGCGTTGTGGACATACTTCCGTATCTGGTAATTATTTTCATCGATAACATAAAATTGGTTGTCAGCATAATTAACCTGCGTAATTCCTTCGGGTCCGCCTGGGATGAATTTATCGGCAATCTCAGTAAATGTACCTGCCGGTTCAGAATATTGCAAGACATGAAGCCGGCCGTCGCCATGAACAACATACAGCCTGTTGGTTTCGGGATTCCAATGCAATCCGCTCAGCTCTGTCACACCTGCAAAGTCAAGCTGTGCCGTGAGGTTTGAGGCAGCGGACCATGATTCTGTCGGCCACGGCGACTGTGCAATGCATTTTATTGAAACGAAGATAAGTAAGGTAAAAAATCTTTTCATGCGAGGGCTTTCATCAAATGTAACCTTTTGGAAACAATCATGAAATATAGCCATTAACAACTTCTCTAAAAAGGATTGCTAACTTTGGCGCTTTAATATTCAAAATGAACAGACGGAGATTTTTCAAAAATGGTTCGCTTGCAGCAATTGGCACAACGGTATTAAACCCATTTTCAATTTCAGCCGATGAGATCACTTTCGACACTGAAAGCAAAGGCCGCAAAGCCAAAAACATCATTTTCCTGGTAAGCGACGGAATGAGTTCCGGAACGCTGAACATGGCCGATCTTTACCTCAACCGCATTCATGGAAAAAGCAGCCATTGGATGCAGTTATACAAAGACAACCGCGTTTCTCGGGCCTTAATGGATACGGCATCGGCAAGTTCCATCGTTACCGATTCATCCGCCGGAAGCTCAGCCTGGGGCGGCGGTTTCCGAGTAAAAAACGGATCGCTGAACGTCGGAGCAAATGGAGAAAAATATCTTCCGATACTTCAAAAATTTAAAAAAGCCGGCAAAATGGTCGGCTGCGTTACGACCGTTCCAATCACACATGCCACGCCTGCCGGTTTTTGCGTCAACAGCGAAAGCCGAAGCAGCCAAAGCGCCATCGCTGAAGATTATCTTGAACTTGGTTTTGATGTCATGATGGGTGGCGGTGAGCAATATTTTTCGTCCGAAAAAAGAAAGGACAAACGCGACCTGTTCAGCGATTTCCGAAACAAAGGATGGCAGGTTGTCAGATCCCGGCCTGAAATGCTTTCGGCATCCGCCGACAAACCGATCCTTGGTGTATTTGGCGAGGACGCGCTTCCGTATCGCATCGACCGTGTAAACGATAAGGACCTGCAAATCTCAAAGCCGACGCTCGCAGAAATGACCGTGAAAGCCATCGACCGCATGAAAAGCCATCCAAAAGGATTCGTCATGCAGGTCGAAAGTGGAAAAGTCGACTGGGCAGCCCATGCAAACGACATCGCCGGATTGATCCACGATCAGATCGAATTCGACGAAGCCATAAAGGTTGCAATGGATTTTGCCGAAAAAGACAAACAGACACTTGTCATCATCACGACAGATCACGGGAATGCAAACCCGGGCCTGATTTATGGCAAAGACGCAGATAGCAATTTCGACAGCATTTCAAAATATACCCGGACAAACGAATGGATCTTAAACAATATCCAATCAAATTTTTCCGTCCCAAAGGTTCGCGATTTAATCATGTCGGTTCACAGCAATGAAATCTCGGAGGAAGATGCAAAAAGACTTTTAGGTTATTACAACGGTTTGCAGAAAGATGATGGCGGACTTTATAATTACCGGAAACTGCCTTTTCAAGCTTTAGCTGACATTCAGAAAAAATCGAATTCCATAGGATGGATCAGTATGGATCATTCGTCAGATTACGTGGAATTGGCGTTGTACGGCCCGGGAAGCGAGTTGCTAAAGCCTTTCGTCAAAAACACCGATCTGCACTATTTGATGCTGCAGGCCGCGGAAGTTGAAAACAAGTTTTAGCCTGTCTTCATTGCAACATATTACTGATCATGAAGACTATTCCAATGATCGCGAGGAAAATGATCGCGGGCAAGAGCGCATTTAAAAATCCTTTTGCGATGCTGAACTTCTGGATTGCAGCGAGGCCGATCGCAAAAAGTATAAAACTGTAAATCCCGAATATCAGCTCAAGGATTGACAGGATATAAAACGCAAACCATTCAATTGAAAACGTATCGATGAAGATTTCCGATTGAAAAACGGCATTTCCAAAAATCATCACCTGGACGAAAAGGAAGAACATTGAAATGATTGTCGGGATTGCAGCGTAAGCCATTGCAGCTACGGCGTTTTTTGTCGTGATTGAGCCATTGATCCATGTGCTGGTCCCGCTTACCATGGCGCCATAAATATAAAATGAGAGCCATCCAAGCAGAACACCCATGATTATCGAGAATAGCAGCACGCCGTCCAATTCCCATTTGTCACCGAGGCTTTTTACTTGTGCGCGATCCAATCCCCGGGTAATCCCGGCGAGTGTTAGCAGGATAATGATATGATTCTCATTCCTAATCTCATTGAAGTTTTGAAAGAACTTGAAAGGACGAAGCAAAAGTAACCGCAATAAGTCTGTAAGTGAGTAAGGTTTTGATTTAATCGCCTGCTCTTCCATTTCCAGTATGTAGTCTTGAATTATCTGATTATTTCGTGATGATAAATTCACATCTTCTGTTGATCGAATGCTGCTGCTCGTTACATTCACCGTCGCATTTGATCAATGGAATGCGTTCACCGTAACCTTTGGATTTCAATCGCTTCCTTGCAATTCCATTCTTCACAAGATATTCCAGCGCCGATGCGGCACGACGGTTCGAGAGCCGCAGGTTGTACATATCCGATGCGCGTGAATCGGTGTGCGCGCCAAGCTCGATTTCCATTTCAGGATATTTTTTCAGCAGGTCGACCAATACATTCAGGATGCTTGCTGCATCAGGCTTAATATCCCACTTGTCAAGATCGAAATAAATGTTTTCAAGCTGGATCTGGACGCGGCCATCCTGACGTCGGTTAATGATCTCTTCCGCATCGTCATAACATTCCATGAAAAGCTCGATCGTATAACGAAGTTTTCCCTGATCATTAGTCGTAAACTGTTCGGTATACGGAATGTAAAAATCACGCATGGCTTCGATGCGGTATTTCTTGTTCGGTTCGGTAATAAATCCGTATTCTGCCAGCTCACCTACAACAACCTGCGCGATCAGAACATCATTTTCGTCATATAAAGTAACCGTCGTTCCCGGAAGCAGCTCTTTAGTATTTTTATCTTTGACTTCACCTTCAACAAAATAGCTTTCTTCATTTTGTACCCTGATGAAGCTGTAAAGATTATCCGATCCTTTCCTGTTGGATGTCAGGTAACCGGTTTCGTCGCGTTCGCGGATGACATATCCAAAATCGTCCATACCGCTATTGATGGTTTCGCCCAGATTGACAGGCTTTGCAAAAACACCGTCATAGGCTTTACTCGAAAAAATGTCGAGTCCGCCCAATCCCTGATGGCCATCAGATGCGAAATACAATATCGATCCGTCATCGGAAATATGCGGAAATTGTTCGCGGTGGATCGTATTGATCGTCGGGCCGAGATTCTGAGGCGTTCCAAAAGTGCCGTCTTCATTCACATCAACAACATAAATGTCGAACATCCCAACCGATCCGGGCATATCGCTTGAAAAATAAAGCTTCTTCCCGTCTTTTGTCAGAACCGGATGCTCAGTCGAATACGTATCGCTTGAAAACGGAACCGCGGTCACGTTCGTCCACTTGCCTTCGACAAATTCCGCGCGCATGATCTTTACACTCGCAAATTTCTCATCGCCGACTTCTACCCTTTTGTCATTCGTGCGGTTAAAGAACATGACCTTTCCATCGCTGCTGAATGTCGCCGAACTTTCATGCGTTTTAGTATTGATCGATTCCGGAAAAGGTTCGATCCGCGTCAGCAGCCCCTTATCGGAAACAACTGCGCTGAACAGGTCCAGATACGGCTTTTCATTCCATCCATATGCCTTGCTGTCGGCATTTCGCAATGAGGCAAACGCAACCTTGTCGCCGTAAAATGAAATTCCGAAATCGCCGTTGCTCGTATTCTTTGCCATCAGTTGTATTTCGTAGGCAAATGGAAGGTTACGACTCAGATTCGCGATGAAAAGTGGCGTGTCGACCGAATACTTCCGATATATCGACATCAGTGAATCAGCCTTTTTATAATTGTTGATTCCCATCAGCGCATGCGCATAACGAAAGTAATATTCGCGATCGAGCGTGTCCTTGATCTTTGAAAACAAGTTCCCGTAAGCACGAGCAGCATCACGCATCTGGAAATTATTATAATAAGAATCGCCAAGATTTTGCAGCACTTGCTTTTCAGGCGGAAGCTGCTCGTACATCGCGGCCGCCTTAACGTATGATTTTTTTAGGAAGAGCGCGTCGGCTTGTTTTCCACTGACTTTCTTTTGTCCGGAAACCGCCAGGCTCATCACCATCATAATTACGATATAGCAATTTTTCATCATCCGAATTTTTTAAAAGAACCTTGGAGATTTATCATAGCCTTTCGATCCCATTCCCAAAAGATCAAGATCAAACAGCAGGAAAACTTCATGAGTTCCCGAATTGAAATCACCGAGGTTGGTCAATGTGTAATCATAGGAATATCCGATCCGAAGACTCGGCGTAATATAGAAATTGACAAGTCCGCTCACGGAATCATCCAGCCTGTATCCCGCGCCAAGTTCGAAACGGTTGTTGATCAGGAAATTTGTCGTAAAATCAAATGATACAGGTGCGCCGCTTACGCCTTTTGCCATGAATGCAGGCTTGAATTTTAAATTGTCATTGAAATTAAACACATAACCACCCGTAAAAAAGTAATGGATCTCTTCAACGCCAATTGTCGAAATCGCATCTTCCCTTTCCAGATGCTTTGTGCGAAGAAGGTTTGGTGCGGAAAATCCAACGTAGTAATTATCACTGAAAAAGTAAGTCCCGACACCAACGTTCGGAAATGTCTTGTTGATATTATTTGCAAACGAAGGATCCGGAGTCGCATCGGAATATTGGAATCCATTAAAATTCGCGTCAAAAAACGTAAATCCGCCTTTAACCCCGAACGATAATTTGTTGGTTTCTGAAACCGGGATCACATAGGCAAAATCGACATAAATGCTGTTGTCTTTGACGACATCGCCGATTTCGTCGCTGATGATAGATATTCCTGCTTCAACCCGTTTTGCGATCGGCGAATGCGCGAAGAAATTTACCGTTTTCGGAGCACCGACTGCACCGACCCACTGCGTCCTGTACAATCCGCCGATATTTATGATGCCCGGACTGTCGGTCGAATAAGCAGGATTGATCACGCTCATGTTGTACATGTAGTGCGTATACTGCGGGTCCTGCTGCGCGAATGCGGTCGTCGAAAGCAGCAAGGCGATCAGCAAAAGATATATGGTGTTTTTTGTCTTCATATTATCTGCTTAAATAAACCCTGCCCTGAACAGGTTTGCGGCTTCCGTCGTTAAACTCAAGAATATAAAAGTAAACGCCTGTTGGAACGACTTCGCTGCCCATTTTCATTCCGCCTTCGGTCGTGCGTCCATCCCAGTTCGGTGTGTTGATATTGCCTTTGTAAAGAATGTTTCCGTATCTGTTATAGATCTCAAGCTTAAAGCGGGGATAGCGTTCCGGCAGGTTTACGATCACAAACGAATCATTAATGCCGTCTTCGTTTGGCGAGAATCCGTCAGGGATTACAATATCTTCTTCCTCACAGGTTTCGATCTCTACGGTAACTTCCAGCCTGATGCTGCTTTCACATGTCACGACAGTGTAAGCGGCATAATATGTCTGCCCATCAACCAAAAGCTGGGTTTCAGGGATCAGGTTTCCGCCTGTTGGAGCGTCGTACCAGATGACTGTCTGCAATCCCGGAATATTTCCGGTAAGACTTGCAACTGTCGGATTGAGTTCTGAACAAAATTCATTTCCTTGCGGATTGATGGTCGGCGTAGCAACTGTAACCACTTCGAACGTAACCGGTAAAATCGATGTTCCGGACGCGCCACATTGGCCCGTTGCTCCAACAATCTGATCGATCGAAACTGTCACATTTCCAAGCGCAGGCAAATCCGCAGCAGGAATCGTAAACGTTGCAGCACCTGCCGAAAATGTTACCGATGCATTATAACTACCTGTCGCAGCGCCCGAAAGCTGATAATTTATAGTATAGTTTCCATCTGTGATTGCCGTCGCACCAGAAATTGTAACCGTGTTACTCAATCCGAGGCAAACCGGCAAAGCCTGTAAAGTGGCGCCCGTAATAACCGGGGCCGGCAAAATCTGGAATGATGCCGAAGCGTTTTCGTTAAGATTGCTGCAGCCCGATGACAAGCTTACGATACCGCTGATTGTCAGCGTGTAATTACCGGCTGTGGCGAACGATGATCCCGGAACGGTAAATTGACCGTTACCTCCAATAATAGCAACTACTGCTGATGTTCCTGTTGGTGGCGACGCTCCCGGAATGCTGTAATTAAATTGATAGTTTCCGTTCGGAAGATTTGTCGCATTTGAAATGACCACAGTGACATCCGAATTTTGGCAGGCATTTGCTATTGAAAGATTGACAGGATCAAGATCCGATGCCGGATTGATGACAATGTTCACAAGTACGTTTACAAGCTGCGACGAACAAAGTGTTGTTTGATTGACGATGCCCTCGAAAGTAATTGTTGTTGTACCGATGTTGGCAAGTTGCGATGCCGGAATTGCAAAACTTCCTGCGCCGGCTGTAATGGTTACTGATGCAGATTGTGCTGCAGCAACGTTGCTTCCTGTCAGATTATAATTCAATGTATAAGTTCCATCTGAGATTCCGGAGATATTTACCATTGCCGGGCTTCCGACGCAAATCGGCGTCATCAGTGTAATGTTTGGAATTGCAAGTGTCGGAATTGGCAGGATCGTAAATTGAACTTGTTCTGCGTCCGTTCCACAGGAATTAGTCAGTGTATAAGTAAAGGTGTAATTTCCGGCTGTAAGCACCGAAACATCAAGTGCTGCAGGGACAATTACATTGTTAATGTCCGTCCAAACGCCGCCCTCGATTTCGCCGGTAAGTAATGTCTGCAGGTCAAATGTCCCAGCGGATGAACAGATGCTTTGGATGCCCGAGAAAGTTCCAGCATTCGGAACGGGATCTACGATAATTGTCACCGTCGCCGTATCGAACAAACAAGGCGA
This sequence comes from uncultured bacterium, assembly GCA_965365355.1. Lineage (GTDB taxonomy): Bacteria > Bacteroidota > Bacteroidia > Flavobacteriales > Flavobacteriaceae > Flavobacterium. Next base: position 27,917 of record CBDUBJ010000012.1, on the reverse strand, counting down.
AACTCCTCCGCCAACCGTGTAAGTAAAATTATAAGTTCCGACGCCCGCGGCATTGGGATTAAAGATGCTTCCAGAAAGCGCGCCAGTAGAATTATCATCGTTCCATGTTCCTGCGCCCTGGCTGCCGTTCAATCCGATAGTCAGATCAATTGATGTTGTGGTAAAACAAGTATTGATAGTTGCGCCCGGTCCGCCCGCGTTTGGCGATTGTACTACGGATACCGTAACAGTTGCGGTATCGAGGCTGCAGAAATTTCCACCAACAGAATACGTATAAACTCCCGGCGCATCAACAAGTGGATTGAAAACTCCGGTTCCGCTAGCCAATGCAGGCGACCATGTTCCTCCTGTTTGCGGGGTGCCGCCGAGTGATGTGAAAAGATCGGCCGCAGGATAATTGCTGCAGAAAAAAGCAGTTCCGTCGGTTCCGGCATTTGGAATCGGATTGACAGATACGGTTACAGTCGCCGTATCATTATCGCACGGCTGGTTTCCGAAGAATGTATAAGTATATACGCCCGGAGCATCAACAGCCGGATTGAAAATTCCTGTTCCGCTTGCCAAAGCCGGCGACCATGTTCCGCCAACTTGCGGTGTGCCGCCAAGAAAATCAAAAAGATTTTGAGATGCGCTGTCTGTACACAATGTCAATGCGCCGTTTTGTCCGGCATCAGGGCCCGGCGTTACTGTAACGGTAACTGTTGCGGTGTCATTGGCACAAATTGCAATTCCGCCTACAGTATATGTATAAGTTCCTGCAACGTCGACCGCAGGGTCAAATATGCCTGTTCCGCTTGCAAGTGATGGAGACCATTGTCCGCCAGGCTGCGCATTTCCAAGAAGAAGGAAAAGATCCTGTGGATTTGCGTTGGAACAAATATTCAACGTAGCATCAGTTCCTGCATTTGGAGCAGCTACGATTGAAACTGTGATTTCCGCTGAATCACCCGGACATGGTCCGACGGCTGCAATTGAATAAGTATATGTTCCTGCAGCATCAACAGCGGGATTAAATATTCCGCTTCCGCTGGCGAGCGAAGGCGACCAGATTCCACCCGATTGAGCATTAGCACCAAGCAAAGTAAACAGGTCGACGGGCTGAACATTTGAACAAATTGCAAAATTCGAAACATCCACGCCCGCATTAGGTGCTGTAGTAACAGTGACCGTTACGGATCCGGAAAGCGTTTGCGTACAGATCGGTGCCGCCGAAGTTGAAATGGCAATGAGATTATAAGTAGACGTTCCGTTTAAGATTGGAGCAATGGTCGCTGTCCCTGTCGCATCAAGATTTATTACCTGATTTATTCCGCCATTTACGTTGTAAGTCACGATTGAATTTGGTGTTCCCGTAAAGGTTATCGTGGCAGCGGTACCCGAACAAAGCGAAGTGCTTGATGCCGCAATAGTAGCTGTCGGCTGCGGAACAACCGTGATGTTAACTGAACCCGTAACAGGCTGCACGCATGGTGGCGTTCCAGTCGTCGATACGCTTATAAGCTGTATCGTTGAAGTTGAAGAATACGATTGGGTAAATGTCGCGGTGCCAGATGCGTCCAATGTAACGACCAAATCAGGACCGCCAACAACAGCAAATATTACATCCGCATTTGGCGTACCCGTAAATGTAATCGTTGCGTTTCCGCCTGTACAAATTGTAGTGCTGCCACTGATCGAAACAGTTGGTGAAGGAACTACTGTTATAGTAGCTGATCCGTTTTGCGGCGCTGTGCAGCCCGGTGTTCCCTGCGTGGTAGCAGACACGAGATTAAAAACAGATGTCGATGTAAAAGTGTTTGTTATCGTTGCATTGCCTGCGCCATCAAGGACAATTGTCTGATTCGGACCACCATTAATATTGTATGTAACTGTTGCATTCGGCGTTCCTGTAAAAATAATTGTGCCGTTGGAACCTGAACATATCGTTGCGCTTCCGCTGATTGCCACCACAGGAGGCTGCTGGATATCGATGGTTACCGTTCCCGAAACCAATTGGGTACAGCTTGGCGTTCCGTCGGATGCAATACTTAACAGGTTAAACGTCGCATTCGCAGTATATGTATTTGTAACGATCGCGGTTCCCGATGCATTTAAAACAATGGTTTGGTTTGCGCCGCCATTGATGTTGTACGTTACAGTCGCATTAGGCGTTCCCGTAAAAGTCACCGTTGCACTTTGTCCCGAGCAGATCGTTTGATTTGATGCGATGGTCACCGTCGGCAATGGCAAAACTGTGATAGTAACCGAACCTGTTGCAGGAACGGAACAAGAAGGCGTTCCACCCGTTGCAACACTGATCAGGGTAAATGTTGTATTTGCAGTATAGCTTCCTGTGATCGTCGCAGTTCCCGACGCATTGAGCGTAATCGTTTGATTTGCGCCACCGTTGACATGATAAGTCACGATCGCATTCGGCGTTCCTGTAAAAGTTACCGTTGCGTTTGCTCCTGAGCAAATTGGCGTGGCGGATAAAGTTATCGCAACCGTTGGCGGAGGCAAAACCTGAATGGTAACCGTTCCGGTTTGTGGCTGGCTGCAGCTTGGCGTTCCCGTGGTAGCAACGCTTACAAGGTTAAAGACCGCATTAGCCGTATACGTATTTGTGATTGTAGCTGTTCCCGATGCATTAAGCGTAATCGTTTGGTTCGCGCTGCCATTGATGTTGTAAGTTACAATCGCATTCGGGGTTCCCGTGAAAGTTACCGTCGCGCTTTGCCCTGAACAAATCGTGGCATTGGCTGAAATCGTTACCGTCGGCAGTGGAACAACCGTGATTGTCACGCTTCCCGTAACCGGCTGACTGCAGCTTGGCGTTCCGGAAGTTGCAACGCTGACAAGGTTGATCGTCGTAGTCGCTGTATACGTATTCGAAATCGATGCAGTTCCCGAGGCATTGAGCGTAATGGTTTGGTTTGAGCCGCCATTGATGTTATATGTAACGATGGCATTTGGCGTACCCGTAAAGGTTACTGTATGATTTTGTCCTGAACATATTGAAGCGCTTGATGCGATGCTGACTGTCGGAATCGGCAAAACCGTAATCGTGATGTTTCCCGTCAGCGGCCTTACACAACCCGGAGTTCCCGAAGAAGTAACGCTCACAAGATTGAAAACGGTTGTGACAGTATATGTATTTGTAATCGTTGCGGTTCCGGCCGCATTTAATACAATCGTCTGATTTGAACCGCCATTGATGTTATATGTAACCGTACTGTTCGGTGTTCCCGTGAAGGTCACTGTCGCAGATTGGTTCGGACAAATCGTCGCATTGGCGGCAATCGATGCCGTCGGAAGTGGAACAACTGTGATTGTAACCGATCCTGTAACCGGCTGGGTACAAATCGGCGGACCTGCAGATGAAACGCTTACAAGGTTAAATGTAGCATTGGCAATATATGTATTAGTGATGACTGCTGTTCCGCCCGCATTTAAAACTATCGTTTGGTTTGCGCCGCCATTGATGTTGTACGTTACAGTCGCATTAGGCGTTCCCGTAAAAGTCACCGTTGCACTTTGTCCCGAGCAGATCGTTTGATTTGATGCGATGGTCACCGTCGGCAATGGCAAAACTGTGATAGTAACCGAACCTGTTGCAGGAACGGAACAAGAAGGCGTTCCACCCGTTGCAACACTGATCAGGGTAAATGTTGTATTTGCAGTATAGCTTCCTGTGATCGTCGCAGTTCCCGACGCATTGAGCGTAATCGTTTGATTTGCGCCACCGTTGACATGATAAGTCACGATCGCATTCGGCGTTCCTGTAAAAGTTACCGTTGCGTTTGCTCCTGAGCAAATTGGCGTGGCGGATAAAGTTATCGCAACCGTTGGCGGAGGCAAAACCTGAATGGTAACCGTTCCGGTTTGTGGCTGGCTGCAGCTTGGCGTTCCCGTGGTAGCAACGCTTACAAGGTTAAAGACCGCATTAGCCGTATACGTATTTGTGATTGTAGCTGTTCCCGATGCATTAAGCGTAATCGTTTGGTTCGCGCTGCCATTGATGTTGTAAGTTACAATCGCATTCGGGGTTCCCGTGAAAGTTACCGTCGCGCTTTGCCCTGAACAAATCGTGGCATTGGCTGAAATCGTTACCGTCGGCAGTGGAACAACCGTGATTGTCACGCTTCCCGTAACCGGCTGACTGCAGCTTGGCGTTCCGGAAGTTGCAACGCTGACAAGGTTGATCGTCGTAGTCGCCGTATAGGTATTGGTGATCGTCGCCGTTCCCGAGGCATTCAGCGTAATGATTTGGTTTGCGCCGCCATTGATGTTATATGTAACGATGGCATTTGGCGTCCCGGTAAATGTGATTGTGCGGCTTTGACCTGAGCAGATTGTGGCGCTTGATGCAATGCTGACTGTCGGAAGCGGAACAACGGTAATGGTTACTGTTCCTGTGATTGGCCTGCTGCAAGACGGAACTCCCGCCGATGCTACGCTTACAAGATTGAAAGTTGTTGTCGCAGCGTAAGTGTTTGTTATAGCAGCAGATCCGGAAGCGTTTAAAACTATTGTCTGATTTGCACCGCCATTGACATTGAATGTAACTGTACTATTTGGGGTTCCGGTAAAAGTTACGGTGGCTGAACCGTTCGGACAGATCGTGGCATTTGCCGATATTGATACCGTCGGCAATGGAATAACCGTTATCGTTACCGATCCTGTAATCGGCTGCATACAGCTTGGCGTTCCCGCAGATGAAACGCTTACAAGGTTAAATGTAGCGTTCGCAGTGTAAGTATTTGTAATGACCGCAGTTCCCGATGCATTTAAAACTACAGTCTGGTTTGCACCGCCGTTGATATTATAAGTTACGGTCGCATTTGGCGTACCGGTAAATGTCACTGTTGCACTTTGCCCCGAACAGATCGTTTGATTCGATGCAATTGAAACTGTTGGTGGAGGCAAGACTGTAATTGTAATCGAACCAATAATCGGTCGGCTGCAGCTTGGAGTTCCTGCTGTCGCGACACTCACGAGGTTGTAAACCGTAGTCGCTGCAAAATTTGAAGTGATGCTTGCTGTTCCGGATCCGTTAAGTGTGATCGTTTGATTTGCGCCGCCGTTGACATTGTAAGTTACAATCGCGTTTGGCGTTCCGGTAAAAGTTATGGTTGCAGATCCGTTCGGGCAGACAGTTGCATTGGAACTGACGGCCACCGTCGGAAGCGGAATTACCGTAATCGTGACGTTTCCTGTAATCGGCCGCGAACATGATGGCGAACCAGATGATGCGACACTGACCAAAGCAAATGTCGTCGTTGCAGTATACGTATTTGTAATTGACGCTGTGCCCGAACCGTTTAGAACAATTGTCTGATTGCCTCCAGCGTTCACAGTATACGTTACCGTAGCGTTTGGCGTTCCGGTAAATGTAACCGTCGCGCTCTGTCCCGAACATATTGTACTATTGGATGCAATCGAAACTGTAGGCAGCGGAACAACAGTAACGGTAATACTTCCTGTCAGAGGTTGCACGCAGCTTGGCGTTCCCGAAGAAGCAACGCTTACCAGGTTAAATACCGATGTCGACGTAAAAGTGTTATTCAGTGTGGCGGTGCCCGAACCGTTTATAGTAATCGTCTGATTTGCCCCGCCGTTGATATTATATGTAACCGTCGCGTTTGGCGTACCTGTGAAAGTTACGGGAGTCGACGTGTTTGCGCAGATGGTCGCATTGCCTGTGATCGCGGCAGTCGGCATAGGCAATACCGTTATTGTTACCGTAGCCGAACTAGGACCGCAGATATTTGCATTGATCGTATACGTAAAAACATACGGACTGCCTGCGACGGTCAGCGATGAAATATTTACCGTGCCTTGAAATCCATTGGATGTTGGCAGTGGGCCGGTCCACGTTCCTGAATTTTCAGGCGATCCTCCCAATAAGCCGAACAAATTAATTGGCGGCGTGGTCGCAACCTGATTCTGGCATATCTGGAAAGTTCCATTGGTACCTGCATTCGAGGGCTGGACAAGATCGACCAATACTTCAAGCCTGCTGTCGCTTTCGCACGGCGGATCGACAGTTGTTGCGTAGTAGTTTTGTCCGTCGATCAGGATGGTGTTGTTATTTAAGGGAACTGCCGCAGAAGGCGTTAGATACCAGTTATTATTTCCCGATGCCTGAAGATTTGCAACTGTCGGCGCGGGATTTCCCGGCGTGATGCAGAACTGCTGTACCGGCGGGCCTGTTGGTACCGGAACAACACCAACGGTCGCAAGAACCGCAAGTCGCGACGTTTCACAACCTGTATCAGGGTTTGTCTGGCTTGCGTAATAGATCGTTCCTTCTACCAGTTGCGTTGTCAGCGGAAGTAAATTCCCGCCGTTCGGCTGATCGTACCATTGGATATTATTGCCGATAACCACGAAGTCGGCAAGTGTCGCCTGCGACGCATCCTCAACGCACGGTCCCTGGAATGCCTGCCCATCCGGACGGCGGTAAATTGTTACTGTAACCGATGGCCGTGGACCACAGGTTCCGGAATTATCATCTGCGAAATAAGTTGTGTTATTTACTAGTCCGGCGGAAGACGAAAGCGGCGTTGTAGACGTTGCAGTTGCATACCAAACGACGCCATTTCCATTAGATGTTGCCTGAAGATTTGCTACGGTCGGCGATTGTATATCGCAAAACGACTGCGTAGTATCTGCGATGGTCGGGCACTGCGCTGAGGAATATCCGATCACTGCAAAGAATGCAGCCAAAAAAAACCAGAAAGATCTATGCTTGAACGTAATAATCCCCATAAGCACTGATAATAAACTTGTTACAGATCAAACCGCATCTCGCGGCAATCCTTTTACAGCGCTGAAAATCACCATTTAGCCGCCAAAACACTGGTAACTTAACCTTGCCGTAATACTGCACTATATTACCTTAAATATCAAGCAGGCTATGGAGTGTGGATTTCAATTTATGAACAAAGTCATTAACAAAAGATTAGGAAGTTGATGGTTGGTGGTTGTTGGTTGGTGGTTCATTCTGAAAACTGAAAACCATAAACCATAAACCAAGCACTTCCCTCCAGCCCTGATGGCAGCGAAAAGCCCGCAGCGCATAAAGCATGGTTTCGCCGCTGCGCGGAAGCGACCGGAGGAAGCTTTTGCGCGGCGCATCGAAACCTGGTTTGTGCGGAGGACTTGAAGCGGACAGCAGGAAAAGCTGCATAAAAAAACCCGAAATAAATCAGGTTTTCATGTTTTCGATATTATAAGCGATGATGAAGTCTTTTTGATTGATGTACAATTGCTTACGATTCCCTTGGTTCTTTCGGGTGATTATTGAAATGGTGAACTTCTGACCATCGTCGTCCATGCAAGTGAACGGGTAAATGAGGTCGGTTTCGTTTTCTTCCTGCGGTTGGTACGAAACGATGCGGTAGAGCTGGATTTCCTGCGAGTACACGACGATCCTGTTTTTCTCGGTATCGAGCGTGATGACTATCGAAGATTTTTGAAAATCGGACCATGTACCCCAAAGTCCACGGCTGTTTTTTTCAAGGACCGAAAAACCTGTAGTCTGGAATTTGTAAACCTGCGCTGCTGCGTCATTCTGCACAAATCCGATAAGCATCAGGGCGATAAAAATTATTTGCTTCATTGTGATTTTATAACTGCGACACTTCTCGTTTTGCCTGCTCGAACTCGGCCATCATGTTGCGGACAATCTCTGCGGCGGGTTTGATATCATGGATCAATCCTGCGATTTGTCCGATTTCCAGTTCGCCTTCGTTGAGATCGCCTTCAAACATGCCCCTTTTCGCACGTGCGCGACCTAAAAACGCTTTCAGTTCTTCGGGAGTTGGACATTTCGCGTACAATTCCTGCAGATCGTGATAAAATTTGTTTTTGATCAACCGCACTGGCGCGAGTTCTTTTAACGTAAGCTGCGTGTCGCCTTCCGAGACATTAACAATGGTTTGCTTGAAATTATTGTGTGCGGAGGATTCCTCGGATGCCGCGAAACGACTTCCAACCTGAATGCCATCCGCGCCAAGCACCATGGCTGCCAGCATTCCGCGGCCTGTTGCGATTCCGCCCGCCGCAATTAACGGAATGTTAATCTGTTCGCGAACCATCGGAATCAGCGTAAAAGTCGTCGTTTCGTCACGGCCATTATGTCCGCCCGCTTCGAAACCTTCCGCGACAACCGCATCGACACCTGCTTCCTGAGCTTTCAGTGCAAATTTGGAACTGCTGACAACATGAACTACGGTAATGCCTTTTTCTTTGAGAAAAGATGTCCACGTTTTAGGATTTCCTGCGGATGTAAAAACAATTTTGACATTTTCCTTTACGATGATATCCATGATCTGATCGATATCCGGATAAAGCATCGGAACGTTTACCCCGAAAGGCTTATCGGTTGCGGCTTTGCATTTTTGGATGTGTTCGAGAAGAATTTCGGGATACATCGAGCCTGCGCCGATGAGTCCGAGACCGCCTGCATTACTTACTGCAGACGCTAATTTATATCCGCTGTTCCAGATCATTCCGGCCTGGATTATCGGATATTGTATTTTAAAAAGTTCGGTAATCCTATTCATTAACGCTTGATGAAGCGGCCTGTGCGCGCGCCCTGAACGGATGAAATGTTATACATATAAACACCTGATTGCAATTCTGACATCGGAATTGAAACATTGTCAAAAACTGTTTTTTCAGCAAGCTTTTGTCCGAGTGTGTTGTAAATCGTCATTGTGGCAGACATGGTGCCGTCCGGCAAGTCGACAGATAGATTATCGCTAACCGGATTTGGATAAATTTTAATGGCGTATTGCTGATTATCCGTAACATTCAGCAGTACCATTTCCATTGCCAGCTGGAAGTCGGGAATTCCGTATCCAAGCTGATCTGTAGGGAATTCAAACTGATCCGCAGACTGCTTGATGAATTGTACAACCGCAGTATTCGGCATATCGGGCAAAACCTGCCAGAATGATGCGACCATACCGGCCATAATGGGACCTGAAAAAGATGTTCCGTTGGCGGTTGTGATGTTTCCTGATGGCATGCAAACGGTAGCTTCGAATCCTTTCGCCATGACATCCGGTTTTATGCGTCCGTCGGCTGTTGGTCCTATCGAACTGAAATCGACGTAGTTTTCGAAAGCGTCTACAGCGCCGACTGTCAGCGCGTTCACTGCATCCGCCGGCATTGCAATATTGGGATTGAATGAATTTCCTGAATTTCCTGCAGAAACGACAACGACCATTCCTCGGGAAAAAGCGATATCGGCTCCACGAGAAATGAATGACGTGACGCCGTTTACATCATCATACCAATAGCTGTAATTCGGATTGTCGTAGGCAAAATATCCAAGCGATGTATTGATCACATCTGCGCCAAGGCTGTCTGCGGCTTCCGCGGCTTCAACCCAATAAGATTCTTCGACAGGATTTTCGGCACCGTCATCTTCAGTGACATACAAAAGGTAACCTGCATCGGGCGCAGTTCCTACGAGTTGATTTGCCACATATCCGCCCATGGTCGACAAAACCATTGTTCCGTGTGAACTTGCGGTGTAAACATTTGGGGTTTGATCGACATAATTGTATCCGCCAAGGATCAGGTTGTTGTCGCGAAGTCGCTGGAAAGGCGCGATGACATCAACACCTGGAAAACCTGCATCCATAACCGCGATGATCTTTCCTGCGCCCGTATAATTTGCCTGATGCAGCAGATGTCCGTTCAGCATTTGTATCTGATTTGCCGAATTTCCATATGGAAAAACGACTTGTGCTTCAGCTGTACGTGCCTGACGCTGTTGGCGCTGACCGGCCAAACGTCCCGAAGCATTTAATGAATGATTTGCATAATCGATGCTTTGAACGAACGCCAGATTACCAAGCGCTGCAATTGAAGATTGCGACCCGCGAACATGCACGGCATTCAGCCATTTTGACCTTGACATGACCGTAATTCCCGACGCTGCATCAACCTGGTCAACGTATGGCTGATGAATCGGAACGTCCATAATGTCGAGCGGGATGTTTTGCGTCGTGCGACGATCGAGCGAACGCTGGGAAAGCATTTCGAGCGGATTTGCGAGATAAAATTCCGATTCGGGCTTATCTGTAAAGTAAATCCAGGCATCTTCCTGAGCAGATGAAATAAAGGAAATCAGCAGGATACCGAATATGTAAAGGTTTTTCATGGCAATTTATTGAGTTTCAAAAATAAACAACATTTTGTTTTTTCAACGACGTTTTTGCGGGACGTTAAGATAAATATGACGAAAAGTTATCTAGGATGCGATAACACCGGAGCCGATCAGCTCTTCGCCCATGTTCCAGGCGACGAATTGTCCGGGCGTAATTGCCGATTGCGGTTCGGCAAAACTGACGTAAAGTCCATGATCGAACTGATGAAGTTTTGCTTTCTGCAGTGGCTGGCGGTATCGGATCCTTACTAAAACATCCATTGTTTCGCCATTCGCAATTTTCAGATCGGAACGCACCCAATGCACATCGTTTTGTGCGACAAACAATGCGCGGCGATATAATCCGGGATGTGAGTTTCCTTTTCCCGTGTAGATAGCATTTGATTCAACGTCCGTTGCAATAATAAAAAGCGGTTCGGTAGTTCCGCCGACATTCAAACCCTTGCGCTGACCGTTTGTAAAATAATGCGCGCCCTGGTGTTTGCCGACGACTTTCCCCATCTCGGGTGTGTATGAAATTGGTTCAGCAGCTAATGCAAGATTTTCAGTATTAATTTCCATTACAGATTCGGCATAAACTGGATTGGATCGATCTATCTCGTAAATCAATCCCGGTTTCGGCTGCAGTTTTTGTTGAAGGAATTCCGGCAGCCGTACTTTTCCAATGAAACACAATCCTTGCGAATCGCGTTTTTCCGCTGTCACCAGATTTAGCTCTTCCGCTATTTTACGGACCTCGGGTTTTGTAAGTCCGCCAATCGGAAACAATGCTTTCGACAATTGTTCCTGAGAAAGCTGGCAAAGAAAGTATGACTGATCTTTATTTGAATCGATGCCGGCGAGAAGTCTGTAAACCGGTTTTCCATCGACTTCAATTTCATCTTTGCGGCAATAATGACCTGTCGCGACGTAATCTGCGCCAAGCGATAGTGCCATCTTTAAAAAAATGTCGAATTTGATCTCACGGTTGCACAAAACATCGGGATTTGGCGTCCTTCCCTTTTCATATTCGGCAAACATATAATCGACGATCTTTTCGCGATACTGCACGCTAAGATCGACAGATTGGAAAGGAATACCGAGTTTTTCCGCCACAAGCAATGCATCGTTACTGTCTTCGAGCCATGGACATTCATTTGAAATCGTGACCGAGTCGTCGTGCCAATTTTTCATAAAGAGTCCGATCACTTCATATCCTTCTTGCTGTAGAAGATATGCAGCAACACTGGAATCGACACCGCCGGAAAGACCGACCACTACCCTTTTCATCCTTTAGTATCCGCAGTTTTTACAGGTTCAACATTCTCCTTTATTACGGGCTGTTTTGCAGTTGGCCGTTTTGCTTTCTGTATCGGATATTTTTCGCGTTTGGTCAATTTGCCATCCTGGTAAAATTCCCAATAGCCAAATTTTCCGCCGTCTTTATAATCACCTTTCCCTACAATCTGCCCGGAAGGATCACGATGGACCGCAGAACCGTGATAAGCACCATTTACGTAATTGCTTTCTTCGAGAACAACACCATTCTCAGCGTATTTTTTATACGGTCCGTTCTTGATTCCGGCCTTGTACATTGTTTCCTCTGCAATTTTCCCGCTCAAATAATATACGGAACGCTTACCTTCAAGTTTGCCGCCGACATAATTTTCGGTAGTCATGACGGCAGGCGAGGCTTTATGGTAGTACTTCCACAATCCTTCATATTGGCGGTCGACAATTTTTCCTTCGCTTACGATATTTTTCTGCTGATCGTAAAATATGGTGTAAGCAGCGTTTCCGCCTTTACCGAAATCGCGCGTTGCGATGACCGGATGCGCCTTTGTATCGTCGTAGTATTTAAACAGTCCTACTTCTTTTCCATGGTCGAACTGGCCCTCATAACGAACGCGTTTTGATTCTTCAAACAATCCTTGCCAAATGCCGTGTTTCTTACCCGAAGCATCTAACTTATTGATGTCCTGTGCAGATCCGGATTGAAAAATCAGACAAAAGAATATCAGTGATAAAGCCTGGCTTATAATATTCATTTCTAAATAATTTGAACCTATATAACAGCGAAGCATCTGAAATATTTTAGGTTGCAAAGGTATGAATAAACAAAAGAGCAAACTTTTAGGTTTTTCTAACACGTGTCCAATCAATCTGTTAAATTATTTTTAAAATTCACATTTGTTTATCGATTATCGATTTGCGTTAAACAATTAGTTGTAAATTCGTTTCAACAAAAAGATATAAAAAATGAAAAAATTAATTCTAATGACCAAAACTTTGGTCGCAGTAATGGTTCTGACATCGGCTGTTTCATGCAGTGATGATGACGAAAACAACAACAACAATCAGGACACGATCCTGGAAATCGCAATGGCCGACACGAATTTTTCTGTACTCGTATCAGCATTGGAACGCACAGATCTTACCGCAACGCTTGACGGCGAAGGAACTTACACCGTCTTTGCACCAACCAACACGGCATTCAATGCGTTTCTTTCGGCGAACGGATTTGCGAACATCGATGCTGTACCGGTTTCGGTATTGCGTGAAGTTTTGTTGAACCACGTAATCGCAACTGAAGAATTTTCCGGCGATTTGACAACCGGATACATTAAAACACTTGCTAAAGGATCTGCTTCGGCTTCAAATACCTTGAGCATGTATGTCAACACTACCAGCGGTGTCGTTCTAAATGGCGGAACATCCAATGGTGGCGCGGTGGTTACCACAGCCGATATAGAAGCGAGCAATGGAGTAGTTCACGTTGTAAACGGTGTAATTGGTTTGCCTACTGTGGTAAATCATGCAATCGCGAATCCGGGACTTTCAACTTTGGTTGCAGCGCTTACGCGTGACGATCAGCCTGACTTCCCGTCGATCCTTTCCCAAAACGGACCATTCACCGTATTTGCCCCAACGAATGCTGCATTTGGAGACCTTCTTGTGGAACTTGGATTATCAGGGCTTGGCGATGTTCCCGGAGCGACGTTAACCAGCGCATTGCAATATCATGTTGTTGCAGGAAACATTTTGTCGGCATCATTGATGAATAATCAACAAGTCACGACATTGGAAGGAAGCCAATTCACGGTACAAACGCCCGCTTCCGGAGCTCAGATCCTTGATGAATCAGGACGTACAAGTGTAATTGTTGGAGTTGATGTTCAGGCAACAAATGGGATCGTCCATGTTTTGGACACCGTCCTTCTGCCTAACTAAATTTAAATTTTATTAAACAAAAAGCCCCAACTCGGGGCTTTTTTTATTTCTTATTTTTAAGTGATTTCTGTGCTTCTGCCTGTTCCATAATTTCCTGCATCCGCGTCTGAAATTTACTCTGCTTCTTAGGTTTAAGCTTATTTTCCTGAATCTTCGCATGGATTTTCTGCTCATCAACGACATACTTCTTGATAACAACCATGATCGCGATGGTTATAAGGTTGGATATGAAGTTGTACAAACTCAGTCCGGAACCGTAATTATTAAAGAAAAACAACATCATCAGCGGCGACACGTAGATCATGATCTTCATGACTTTCTGCATATCCGGCATGCCTTCCTGCGGCGGTGCGCTCATCGCCTGATCGCCTGTTGTCATCTTCATATAAAAGAAAATTGCAATTGCAGCAAGGATCGGAAATAAGCTCACGTGTGCACCGTATAACGGAATCCTGAACGGCAACTCGAGAATGGCATCGTATGAAGAAAGGTCGTCTGCCCAAAGGAAACTCTTTTGGCGAAGTTCAATTGCGGCCGGAAAAAACTGGAATGATGCATATAAAAACGGCAGCTGGATCAAGGCGGGAATACATCCTGCGAGCGGGTTTACCCCTGCTTTTCCGTAAAGTTTCATGGTTTCCTGCTGGCGCTTCATCGGGTCTTTCTTGAATTTTTCATTCAGTTCGGTGATCTCCGGTCGGAGAACCTTCATCTTAGCCTGTGAAAGAAACGCCTTGTACGTAATGGGCGACATGACCAATTTGATGATGATCGTAAACAGAATGATCGCGATTCCATATGGAATAAAACTGACCAAAAACCCGAAAATCGGAATAAACAAAAATTTATTGATCCAGCCGAAAATTCCCCAGCCCAGCGGAATGATCTCATCCAGGTTCCTTTCGTATTTGTTTAAGATGCGGAAATCTGCGGGCCCATAATACCAATTCATTTTATAATCCAGTTCGCCGCTACGCAACGCAAGGGGAACATTGGCTCGGAATTGCTTGGTAAAAGTAGTATCGATATCCTCATCATTCACAAGATTGTCCGATTGCATGGTTGCCTTTTCAAAAGGCTTGTCCGTCAATAATACCGAAGTAAAAAAATGCTGTTTGAATGCGATGTAAGAAACCTTTTCCTCCGTGACTTCTTCGCCCGTGCCCTGGCCCATGTAATCGTCCTTGCCTTCATCATACTCATATATAAGTTCGGCATAGCGGTTTTCGTATGATATGCTTTTCTCGTTTCTGTAAGCTTTCATCTGCCAATGAAGGTTTGGTGCCGTACTGCCATCCAAAACATTTGCAAGGCCTTGAGAGCGGATATCAAAATCGAGCATGTAGTTATCCGGCTTCAGCACGTAACGATATTCAAGAAACTCGTTAGGCCCCGATTTCAGACGCATCGTCAGAATTTGATCGTTGCCCAGTTTTGTAACGGTTGGCTCGAAATACATGTCTTTTGTATCGAGAACACGATTGTCGCGCGTCTTGAGTTTAATTCCGAACTGCGCATTATTATTTGCGATAAGCTGGACCGGTTTTCCGGAACCTTTTGAAAACTTATCAAACTGCTTCAGAGTTGCTTCAGAAATATAACCGCCTTTGTTCGAAAATTTTAAAGTAATGAGTCCGTTTTCCAGAACGGTAAAACCATCTTTAGCCGAGGCAAGTGTTCCCGAATATGCGAATGGGCCCAAAGTATTTCGCAGTTTCGCAATATTGAGGGAATCAGATGCTACGGTGTCCGTTCCCGTAAATGCAGTTTCCCTGCTTTGTTCGCGGATCCTTTTCTCTTTCGAAACCTGTTCAGTTTTCGTTTCTTCGACTTTTGGATCAGATTGATTTTGATACATGTACCATATCAGTACGCCAAAAATCAGCACAAAGCCAATGATCGAATTCAGGTCTAATTTCTTTTGCTCCATTTAATTGTAGGGGATTTTCGCAGTTATTTCTGCTTTGCTTTTACGGTTGCCGCAACGAAATTTACAAACAGCGGATGCGGGTTCGCAACTGTACTTTTATATTCGGGATGATACTGGACACCGATAAAAAACGGATGGCCCTGGACCTCAATGATTTCCACAAGTCCTGTATCCGGATTTATTCCTGATGAGATTAATCCGCCTTTTTCCAAACGATCGGAGAAATCTCCGTTGTATTCATATCTGTGCCGATGGCGCTCCATAATGCTGTCGGCACCATAAATTTTATGCGCAAGCGTTCCTTTTTTCAGATCGCACTTCCATGCGCCAAGACGCATCGTGCCGCCTTTCTCGGTAACGGTTTTTTGCTCTTCCATCAGATCGATGACAGCATTCGAAGTTCCTTCATTCATTTCTGTGGAATTCGCATCCTTCAAACCAACGACATTTCGCGCGAATTCGATAACTGCCATCTGCATTCCGAGACAAATTCCGAAAAATGGGATCTTATTTTCGCGTGCATAACGAACAGTTTCAATTTTGCCTTCTATACCGCGTTCGCCAAAACCGGGCGCAACCAAAATTCCGTCAAGGTCGCGAAGTTTATCGGCGACATTATGGGCATCGATGTGTTCCGAATGCACGGACACAACATTTACCTTGGTTTCATTTGCGGCACCTGCATGGATAAATGCTTCAAGAATCGATTTATACGAATCCTGAAGTTCAACATATTTTCCTATCAAACCAATATTTACAACATGCCTTGGATTTTTTAACCTGTGAAGGAAAACAGTCCATTGTTTCAGATCCGGCGTCACTTTTTTGGGAAGGTTCAATTTCTGAAGCGCCACGACATCCAATCCTTCTTCAAGCATCAGGCTGGGAACTTCATAAATTGTCGATGCATCGATCGACTGAATGACTGCCTCACGTTTGACATTGCAGAATAAAGCAAGTTTCTGACGCAATTCATCAGATAATTCATGCTCGGTACGGCAAACCAGAATATCGGCCTGTATACCGCTTTCCATCAATGTCTTTACGGAATGCTGTGTAGGCTTGGTCTTTAATTCGCCTGCCGCGGCAAGAAACGGTATCAATGTAAGATGAATGACGATTCCATTATTATCGCCAAGTTCCCAAACGAGTTGGCGGACGGATTCGATGTATGGCAACGACTCGATATCGCCGACCGTTCCTCCAATTTCAGTGATCACAATATCATAATCGCCGGAATTCCCGAGCAATTGCATGCGTTCCTTGATCTCGTTGGTGATATGCGGCACGACCTGAACCGTTTTGCCGAGAAATTCTCCGCGACGCTCCTTTTCAATGACCGAAAGATAAACACGGCCGGTTGTTACGTTGTTAGCCTGCGATGTCGGGACGTTAAGAAAACGCTCGTAATGTCCGAGGTCAAGATCGGTTTCCGCACCGTCGTCCGTGACGAAACACTCGCCATGTTCATATGGATTAAGCGTTCCCGGATCGACATTGATATAAGGGTCGAATTTCTGGATCGTCACACGATAGCCACGAGCCTGCAGCAATTTTGCCAATGAAGCTGCAATAATGCCTTTTCCAAGGGAAGAGCTTACGCCGCCCGTGACAAAAATATACTTGGTCTGATTCATTAGGTAGTTGTGCTGTAAAAAACGTGGCAAAAATACGAATTAATCCGTTTGCCCGGGTGGAAATTTACGCCTGATGTTACGAATGAGTTCTTCGAGACCATTCAGCTTTAGTTCATATACAAGCGCAAGTTGAGTTCCTAATTTCCCTGCAGGAAAGCCTTTGTTTTTATACCACACGACGTAGTGCTCGGGCAGATCTATCAAATATCGGCCTTCAAATTTTCCAAATGGCATTTTGGCGTGCGCGAGGTCGATAAGTTGCTGCTGCTCGATCATTTGATTCGTGGGGAAATTTGAGGTAACGATTTAGCTTTATTGCACGCAGAGGAGCGAAGAATTAAATTGTTTAATATAGCTTCGATTGAAAAAGATGCCAATAGCTTAGGACTTTAGGACTTTATGACTTTCGACTTTTGACTTTCGACATTATTTTTCCCACGAAAAAGTAATCTCTTTTTCGATATCCGGATGAAGGCTGAGATAGACAGGGCACGTTAAGGCTACTCTTTCAAGGATCGTTCTAGTTTTTTCGTCAGGTGAAATGGGTAAAGACATCGCCACAATAATCTTTGATATCTTGCGCGGTTCAGGCTGCATGATCTTCGTTACTTTGGCCGTCGCGCCTTCAAGTTGTACATCCATGCCTTGCGATTTTATGGCCATGATCGAAAGCATACAGGTCGCGAGCGAATTCGCAAGTAAGTCAGTTGGCGAAAATGCTTCGCCTTTTCCATGATTATCTACGGGCGCGTCCGACAAGATCTCGGTTCCAGAACGCAAATGCACAGAAACCGTCCGAAGCTCGCCGACGTAAGTGACTTTTGATGTTATCATTGTGCTTCGCTTACCGTCAGATCTTCGTTATACTGTAAAATGTACACGCCTTTATTGACGTATCCTTCAGTATCTTTTTGATATTGGAATTTACTTTCGATCCGTTCCGTAGGATCAGCCGAAGCAGTTTCGGAAAAATTCCTATCCTGGGCAAGGCGCAGCAAAGTATCGAACGTCACATCAAATCCACGAACGGCATACTGACTCGGGAAAACCTTATTCTCCCGCTTGTAGGCATTTTCAAAAGCTACAGCTTCCGCCGAATGATTTTCTCGGGTCATCGAAGGATACAGCAATTTTAAGATCGTCAGTCGTTTCATCGAGATCTCTTCAAAATCAAGAGTCTCGTTCGGTTCAATGATCGCCAATTGGATAGTATAATTCGCAAGTTCATTCAACAGCAGATTTGTCGTACTTAAGATCATGCCTGTCCTTTCTGAATCAATTACCACGTAATTCGTACGATCTTTTACAAACATCGCTTTCAAATTGTCTGCGTTAAGTCCGCCATTTTCTTCCAGTTCAGCAAGCCGCGCACCCGGGTAATTTGCTTTGATGAATTCGCGGTTGGCGGCGCGTTTGGGATCGCTGATGACGATGATATTTCCATTCTTGGACATCATATAATCGAAGATCGCACGTTTGCCAATTTCCTCGGAAGGCATCGCCTGGAAAAGATTTGGCATAGGTTTTCCCGCTTCCTTCGACATTGGTGAGATCACCGGAACATTGTCGGTCGCCAGCATTTCCGCCACTTTCTCTGCGTACTGCTGGTAAAACGGACCGATCACTGCATCGGCTTTTGAAAGATTTTTAGAGGAAACGATATCAGCTACTGCAGAAGACGCTTTGCTTTCGGCCGAGTCATAAATCTTTACGTCGACATTGATTCCAAGTGTTTTGGCTGAATCAATGGCCATCAGCGCACCCGAATAAAAATCGAGCGTCATATTTAAGAATGCATCTTTTTTCAATCGTTCTGCCAATGATTTTAAAGTATCGCCCTGAATGCGCGCCGCATTGAATGGAAGCAACATCACCAATTCTTTTTTCTCGCGCGAAATAGTTTTTGCGAGATCGTCATTTTTTGGAAGTTCCTGCGGTATCATCGAGCCTCGTCCCGGAACTTTCAATATCATTCCAGCACGGACGCCATCTTTTAATCCCGGATTTAAGGCAACCAATTCAATCTCCGTAATCCCGAACATCTGCGTAAGGCTGAACATTGTCTCTTTGGGCTTTACCTCATAATTGGCGTAAGGTGTTTTTTTCACGGTCGATTCGACTGGTGTCACGGAATTGGATTGTGTAACCGTTGTCGACGTCGAAGGTAATTCGGCCCCTGAAGAACGGATCGTAAGCTTATATCCAACCGGCAGACTTTGGACTATTCCCGGATTTTGACGCTCCAATTCAGCAACGGTAATTCCGTATTTCTTTGCGATCCCGAATTTCGTTTCTTTCGATTGAACGATATGTGTAATTGGATTTCCACTTGTAATTCCACTATCGCTTTTCACCGTGCGAATTGTTGTGGTTGTGACGTTTATCGACGGATTGCTCTGGATTTTAATTGTTTGCCCGACTTTTAAACCTTCGCTTAAAATGGGATTGGCATTTTTCAGATCATCGACACTAATTCCATACTGTTTCGCAATTCCAAACATCGTTTCCTTTGACTTCACGACATGGGTTGTAGAAACAGATGTTTGCTGTGGAGCGCTAACCGGAACTTTAGCAGTAACCGGTTCAGCAGTTTTGCCTGTATTTTTTGCAGGGATAAGCAGTATGTCGTTTTCCTTAATTCCGTTTTTGGCAGTTGGATTGACCTGATAAATATCGTGCGGCGTGATCTTGTACTTCTGTGCGATCTGCGTCACAGTTTCACCTCTTGAAACAGTATGTCGTGCAAGGATATCTTGTGCAGCTGCGCCAAATGCTGAAATCAGGGATATCAGAAATACAAGGAAAATTCGATTTATGTTCATGTAAATTATTACGCTATTGATTATTGGAACGGATCGTTAAAACCTGGCCTGTTTGAAGCCCTTTCTTGAGGATCTGTTCATTTTGGGATTTGATCTGATCGACGGGAACATTGTATTTTCGTGATAAACTGTACAACGTTTCACCCTTTGCGACCGTGTGGCTGATTTCCAATTCGGTTTCAGATGATTGCGCCATCGATTGATTATTCTCGCTCTGGGCGATTTCGTGATTAACTTCTGATGCTGCCGGCTCGACGATCTCTTCAGTAATATTTTCCGAAACCTCTGTCAACGCAATTTCCTGTTTCGGTACCATGATCTGCAAAATCATTCCCTGACGGATGCCGTCGATGGCAAATTTGTTTAATCGATAAATTTCGGAAGGTTCGACTTTGTACTTTTTGGAAAGCATTTTTACGGTTTCGCCCATTTGGACCTGATGTCGGACAATTTCAAATTCCTGTGCATGAAGATGGGTCAACGACAACAACAATAAAAGAAGTACAAACCGTTTCATATCGCTCGATTTAAGTTATTCCCATTCGATCGTCGCAGGCGGTTTTGAACTGATATCGTAAACCACCCTGTTGACGCCCGGCACTTTGTTGATGATCTCATTCGAGACTTTCATCAGGAATTCATAAGGCAGATGAACCCAATCGGCCGTCATTCCATCCGTTGATTCGACTGCCCGAAGCGCCACCACTTTTTCATACGTACGCTCATCGCCCATTACGCCAACGCTGTCAACCGGAAGCAGGATCGCACCTGCCTGCCAGACCTTATCGTACAAACCTGACGCTTTCAAACTATCTATAAAAATGGCATCAACCTCCTGCAATATACGAACTTTTTCCAAAGTTATATCGCCTAATATCCTGATGGACAATCCCGGACCCGGAAATGGATGCCTGCCCAAAAGTTCAGGATCGATCCCGAGCGTACGTCCTACCCTGCGCACTTCATCTTTAAACAACATCCGAAGCGGCTCGACAATTTTAAGCTTCATAAAATCGGGCAAACCACCAACATTGTGATGCGACTTTATCGTTGCCGACGGACCTTTCACCGAAACCGATTCGATGACATCTGGATATATCGTTCCCTGCGCAAGCCATTTGACATCGGTTAGCTGATGCGCTTCATCGTCGAAGACTTCAATAAAAGTGCGGCCTATCGCTTTACGTTTTGATTCCGGGTCTGAAATTCCGCCGAGCGCAGCCATAAATTTGTCGGTCGCATCGACGCCTTTTACATTCAGGCCCATGTCTTTATACTGATGCAGAACATTTTCAAATTCATTCTTCCTGAGCAAGCCGTTGTTTACGAAAATGCAGTAAAGATTTTTACCGATGGCCTTATGCAAAATCACTGCTGCAACGGTTGAATCGACACCGCCGGATAATCCCAAAACCACTTTGTCGTCACCAAGTTTTTCCTGTAATTCGGCAACAGCTTCCTCAACGAACGCGCCCGGAGTGAAATTCTGCGGCACATGCGCAATCTTCACAAGGAAATTTTCAAGCATCTGCTTTCCATCGCTGGTGTGAAAAACCTCTGGATGATATTGGATCGCATATGTTGTTTCACCTTCGATGCGGTAAGCGGCGTTTTCAACATCGTGTGTGCTTGCGATCTTAATCGCTTTTGTCGGAAGCAACTTAATCGTATCGCTATGCGACATCCAAACCTGAGAATTTTCGAGGACGTTATGGAAAAATTCCTCGCCTGCGCGGATGTATGACAAATTTGCTCTTCCGTATTCACGCGTATCGGACGGAGCAACCTCGCCACCGTGGAAATGTGCGAGATATTGCGCACCGTAACAAACCGCGAGCAACGGCATTTTTCCGCGGATCTGTGAAAGATCGGGATGTGGCGCATCGCTGCCGCGGACAGAAAACGGACTTCCGGAAAGGATGACAGCTTTATAGGTTGATAAATCTTCAGGGATGTGATTGTAAGGGAAAATTTCGCAAAAGATATTGAGCTCCCGAACACGGCGCGCAATCAATTGTGTGTACTGCGAACCAAAATCTAAAATTAAAACATTGTGCTGCATGTGCAAAAATAGACCATTATTTGGAATGATGGATTTTGTAATTTCAAATTTTGGATGATAATCTTACCTTAAAAATAATTGTAGGATTTAAATTCTTGGACGACAAATGACAGGCCTGTCGATATTAAAAGTTACAAGTTGTATTTAATCAGCCGGAAAAGAAAGTCAAATGCAGAACTGAAATAGTTTGAAGCAAGCTATTCCTTCACAACGATCACAGTTGCCTTAAAACCTGTGGCCAGATTCCACCGATTTGATGAAATGAGATCGCCTTTATCATCATAAACTTGGAATTCAGCTGTATTCGGACCCGATTCACCCTGGTTCAACGCTTCAAAATCAATTTTGTTGAATCCCTGCTCAAGCGTCAGGTCGAATCCCTGAAATTCGCTGTCAAGCCAGATTCGCGGTTTTACGACTTGTCCGTTTACCAATACTTTTATCAAATCGCCATCCGGATATTCGTGGTCGCGATACACAATCCGAACCGAACCACTGCCGGTACGAACATCGCCCATATATTGATTTTTACGGATTGCTTCCTGATTTTCGGCCGGGCCTTTTGGTTTGTTGAGCCTTTCAAGATGGCTGTCATTCGGATTTGCCCATTCTGCGGGCTTGCCAAAGTTGCGATTTAGTTCGGGTTCTTCGATCGATCCGCTGGAAACCGTCGGATTGTCGAAAATGCTTGTCGATGAAGTTACAGGCGGCAATGTTGACGCTCCCGATCCAACCGGCGGAATGGCGATCGAACGCATACCGGAATCAGGCTGCGCGCGCAACATGATCGTAAGAAATAAAATCGCAATCGTAATTAATTGCCTCATCGGCTCGGATTTGCGGTAAAATTAGAAAATTTCATCCAACGGCTATAAACTCATTATCAATCATTTTTATTGCGATATCAAACGAGGTCCATGAAAAAATCTGATACGCTATAATTAAAATGCAGGCATTTCGTTATAACTGCAATTGTGAATAACTGCGCTGAAAAAATCCTTTGACATCATCCACATAACCCTTATTAATTGCGCAATTTTGCGTTACTAAAAACGAAAAATCCCTATGATGTTTTCCCTTTTGATGCTCCAGGCGGAAACCGTAACCGATACGCTTGCAAATGCTGCAACTGCCGCAAACACTACCAATGTTTCCGTAACCGAGAATATTTCATATCTCGATTTCCTGCTTAAAGGCGGGGTCATGATCTACCCGCTGATATTCCTTCTGTTCTTCTGCATTTATATCATTATCGAAAGATATATGACCATAAAAAAGATGACAAAGCAAGATACCAATTTGGTCTCGGATGTACGCCAGCAACTGCAAAATGGCAAACTTGAGAATGCCGTCATGCTTTGCAGCCGTGAAAATACATCGTCGGGAACAATTTTGAGAAGCGGAATTACGATCGTGGGCAGGCCGATAAACGAAATCGAATCGGCAATGGAACGCACAACCAATATCGAAGTTTCGAAAATGGAAAAAGGCCTTGGCTACCTCGGACTCATTTCAGGTATTGCACCGATTCTCGGATTCGTAGGAACCATCAGTGGAGTAATCAAGATCTTTCACACGATTTCCAATACGGGGAATTTGAATATACAGACCATTTCGGGCGGACTTTACGAAAAGATGATCAGCTCGGGCGCCGGACTGGTTGTGGGCGTTATCGCGTATTCGGCTTATCACCTTTTTAATATGATGATCGACCAATATACATCGCACGTCCAAAAACAAGCGCACGATGTCCTTAACGTAATCCAGGAACCGCATGGCAATTAAAAGAAACAGGCGATTCCATCCGGAGATCCCGACGTCGGCGATGAGCGACATCATGTTCTTTTTGTTCCTGTTTTTCCTGATCATCTCGACATTGGCAAACCCGAATGTCATCAAGCTGACCTTGCCAAAAGCACAGACAAACGAAACTACGAACAAAGACCATTTAAGCTTATCGGTTACCGAAGATAAAGTTTATTATCTGAACAAGCAGGCCGTTGCATTCGAAGAACTTGAGCAGCAGCTTCTTGAAAAAACGACATTAACCGGCGACAAAACGGTTGTGATCCGGATTCCCGCAGATTTGAAAGTGCAGGATCTTGTCGACCTGATGCAGATCGGTGTCAAGCTAAAACTGAACTTCGTCATTGCAACGCAAAAGTAAATTCTGCGGTTTCAAGCCCGGAAACATACTTGACTTTATTTCTTATCTTCGCGTGGTATGAATCAATCCGATATATCGGCAGTTAACCTGCTGCTTTCCACGCCAAAAAAGATAGCCATCATTCCGCACCGAAGCCCCGACGGAGACGCCATGGGATCGACATTGGGAATGTATCATTTCTTAAAAAAACTAGAGCATTCCCCAACAGTAATATCGCCCAACGACTTTCCCGGAAACCTTTCATGGCTGCCCGCATCGGAAACTGTTGTGATATATGAAAAAAATAAGGAAGAAGCGTCAAAAATCCTGATGGATGCCGAAATGATCTTCATCATGGATTTCAATGCGCTGCATCGTACGGGCGAAATGGAACATATCCTTTCAAAACTGACCGTTCCGTTCGTCATGATCGATCATCATCAGAAGCCGGATCGTTGCGCGCTCCATATCTATTCTGATACCGGCATCGGATCGACCTGCGAAATGCTGTACAATTTCATCAGCTTTCTCGACAAGAAAAAGCATATCGACAAGACGATCGCAACATGCATTTATACGGGAATGGTAACCGATACGGGATCGTTCAGATTTGCATCGACAACATCATCGACGCATAAAATTGCCGCCGAACTTATAGACATCGGGATCGATAACGGAAGTGTTCATGACAGCCTGTTCGACAACAGTTCATATGACAGCCTGCAACTGCTCGGACAGGCTCTTAAAAACCTGAAAATCATCGCATCAGGCAAAATTTCTTACACAACTTTATCGCAAATTGAGCTCGATTCATATAATTATGTTAAAGGTGATACCGAAGGAATCGTAAATTATGGATTGAGTGTAAAAGGTGTTACATTTACCGCCATTTTTATTGAACATTCCGATGAAAATATCATCAAGATATCGTTCCGCTCAAAGGGAAATTTTGATGTGAATCAGTTTGCAAGAGAACATTTCGAAGGCGGCGGCCATATCAACGCAGCCGGCGGAAAATCCAAAGCATCATTGGAAGAAACGGTAAAGAAATTTGAAGATATTGTTGCCCAAATCAGTATTTAAATGACTTTATTAAACAGATTTATAATTCTTGCGATCATAACGTTGGTCTTTGCATCATGTTCGCAGCAGCAGCCGGCGCGCAGACCGGTTTCGCATTCCGAAGGTTCGTTCATGCGCGAATCTGCCGAGCGCAACATCAAGCTTGTCGCCGGCGAGGAAGCCAAGATCGATTCGATCATGAAAAGCAATCCGCAGATCAAATATTTTGCATCGAAAAAAGGATATTGGTATTATTACGAAGTTCGCAATGAAAAAGATACGCTTCGGCCAAAACGCGGCGATGTAGCGTACTTTGATTATGATGTAAAAGACATCGACGGAAATGTGATCTATTCTGAGGTCCAGCTTCGCCCGCAGGTTTATCATGTCGATAAGGAAAACATCATGATGGGACTTCGCGATGGCATCAAACTGATGAAAAAAAACGAACGGGTAACTTTCCTTTTTCCGTCACATATGGCATACGGCTATCATGGCGACAACAAACGCATCGGACACAACGAACCGCTTATCTGCACCGTTACTTTGACCAATTTTGAGCCGGAGACACAAACTACAAGCGAGTAAAACATCAATGAGATATAATTTTTTCAGCACCGCCATTAAGTCTGTTTTAATGCTGGTCGTTCTATTTTTGGCAATTGGATGTCAGGAAGAAAAAAACAGCTTGCCGGACGGCTTATATGCCAAGATCGAAACCGGCAAAGGAACAATCACTGCCCAACTGGAATATGAAAAAGTTCCGGTTACAGTCGCAAATTTCGTATCGCTGGCGGAGGGCAAAAACATGTTTGTCGCAGACCAGTACAAGGATAAAAATTTTTACGACGGACTGATCTTTCATCGCGTCATCCAGGATTTCATGATCCAGGGCGGCGACCCGGCAGGAAACGGCTCGGGCGGACCGGGATATACATTCATGGATGAGATCACGAACCTCCGCCACGATCGCGAAGGAATCCTGTCTATGGCGAATGCAGGTCCCGGAACCAACGGAAGCCAGTTCTTCATTACCCATGTCGCGACCCCGAACCTCGATGGAAAACACACCGTTTTCGGGCATGTGGTCGATGGCATGGAAACCGTCAATAAAATCGAAAACGGCGATCAGATCAAATCTGTGAGGATCATCCGCAATGGCGAAGATGCAAAGCGTTTCGATGCTGCAAAAACCTTTAAGGATTATGTCGATAATGAGTTGGTCCGCCAAAAGGAACAAGCTACGATCAATGATCAGAAAAAGCAAGCTTACGACGCCAAATATGAATCTGTGATGTCGGAAAAGAAAACCTATTTCGACCAACTCCGCGATGATTCGGAAAAGACAAAATCGGGATTGCGTTTCAAAATAGTTCAGAAAGCCTCAGGTAAAAAACCAAAACCCGGTGACCAAATTCAAATTTACTATGCCGGATATCTTGAAGACGGTCATTTGTTCGATTCCAATATCGAAGAAGTTGCCAAGATCTACGGAAAATTTGATGAACGCAGAAAACTTCATATGGGGTACAATCCGCTCGCGTTTGAAGCAGGACGTAAAGATGGCATCATTCCGGGTTTTGCGGAAGGCATCGAAAAACTTTCATATGGCGACAAAGCTGTCATTTTCATCCCTTCGGCACTTGGATATGGCGGTCAGGGCGCAGGGATCATTCCTCCAAATGCAAATCTTATATTTGAACTCGAATTAGTTGAAAAATCAAAATAATTTAAAATGAAAAGAATCTCATTCATTGTCGTACTCGTGATGTCGATGACCGCATTCGCACAGCAAGCCAAGAAAAAATCGTCGAAAAATACAGCTTCAAAAGAAGTCGCCGTTCCCGCCGGGGAGCAGGGAATTTTTGCCGATATGGAAACATCGAAAGGCAAAATCACGTTAAAACTCGAATATCAGAAAACGCCTGTCACGGTTGCCAACTTCATTGCGCTGGCAGAAGGAACAAATACTGCCGTTAAAGAGGAATATAAAGGAAAAAGATTTTTCGACGGATTGAAATTTCATCGTGTCATCGCAAATTTCATGATCCAGGGCGGCGATCCGCTTGGCAATGGCTCAGGCGATCCGGGTTATAAATTTAAGGACGAAATTACCGACCTGAAACATACAAAAGGTGGAATTCTATCGATGGCCAACTCGGGACCGGCTACAAATGGCAGCCAGTTTTTCATCACACACAAAGAAACGCCTTGGCTAGATGGTAAGCATACCGTTTTTGGCGAGGTCACTTCCGGAATGGATGTCGTAAATGCAATTCAGCAAAACGATGTAATCAATAAAGTGACGATTATCCGCAAAGGAAAAGATGCGCAGGCTTTCAATGCTGCCAAAACATTTACCGATTATTACGCCAACAAAGCGGAAGACGATAAGAAGCAGGCGGCAATCGCCGAGGAAAACCGCAAAAAACAATTGGAAGCAGAAGCTGCGGCCAAAAAAGTTTACACCGACAAATACGGCACGGTGATGAAGGCTAAAGTCGATAACCTTGCAGCGATCCGCAAAGGCGCAACAAAAACTGAAAGCGGACTGGAATACAAGATCGTCAGCAAAGGTTCAGGTAAAAAGCCCGCAGAAGGAAGCCAGGTTTACGTGCATTACGCGGGTTATCTTGAAGACGGAAGCCTGTTCGACAGCAGCTATGCCGAAGTTAATAAGGCTTATGGCAAATATGACGAAAGCCGCGGCTCCCAGAACGGCTATCAGCCATTTCCTTTTACGGCAGGTAAAAAAGACG
Organism: uncultured bacterium; assembly: GCA_965365355.1. Taxonomy (GTDB): domain Bacteria; phylum Bacteroidota; class Bacteroidia; order Flavobacteriales; family Flavobacteriaceae; genus Flavobacterium. The sequence continues at coordinate 124 of CBDUBJ010000012.1, read as the reverse complement.
GACTCATCCCTGGCTTTATAGAGGTTTTGAGCCACATGAATGTCGGCGATAAAGCAGTTGCGTTCATTCCTGCCAATCTTGGATATGGCGCGCGCGGTGCAGGAAATGTCATCCCGCCAAATTC
>CBDUBJ010000011.1:0-50610 GCA_965365355.1 uncultured bacterium | reverse complement strand
TAAATATCGAAAATAGCTCCCTTTTCCACTTCCCCAGTTGCCTGAATGAAACCATTATGATTATCGACGATCTTTTTTACGATTGAAAGCCCAATTCCTGTTCCCGCATACGCATCACGGTTATGAAGCCGCTGAAACACCTCAAATATCTTCTCGTTAAAATGAGGTGCGAATCCGATTCCGTTATCCTGAAATGAAATGTGGCAATACGTCTTTTCCGGCATAAGCTTCTTATTCATCGTTTCGATCCCTTTTAAAATGCGGCTTTTGATGATTATCCGTGAAGGCTCGTCGGGTTTGGAAAATTTCAATGAATTCGATATCAAATTCTGCATAAGCTGCGTAAACTGAAACGGAATGATCCTCGCAGTACATAATTCCGGGCATTCGATTACAGCCAATTTCTCGTCAATAGTTTCTCGCAATTCGGCCTTTACATCTTCGATGATGGAACTTAAATGCATCTGTTCAAAATGCCGCTCCATCGCATTCGTATGAGAAAAGGCCAGGAGGCTTTCTATCAGCTGGCGCATCCTGTCGGCAGCCTGTCGCATCCGCTCAAAATACTGCTGCCCTTTATCGGTCAGGTTTTGCTTTTCATTTTCCAGCAAAAACGTGCTGAATGTCTGAATTTTTCGCAATGGCTCCTGCAAATCATGACTCGAGATATACGTAAACGATTCCAGTTCTTTGTTCACGATCCGCAAGTCGTTTGCCTGCTTCTCGATTTCTTCGTTGCGGAATTCCAATTCCTTGTTTGCCGCCTTTAAAGCTTCTTCTTTTACTGATAGCTCGTGATTCTTTCGATACAATTCCGCAAAAACCAAAACCTTCGCTTTCAATATTTCAGGCGAGAGCGGTTTGATCATATAATCGACCGCGCCCGCCTGATATCCTTTAAAGATGTATTCGTTGCTATTCATGTTCGCCGTAAGGAAGATGATTGGAACATGCTTCAATCTATCGCTCTGCCGGATCAGTTCCGCAGTTTCGAAACCGTCCATGATCGGCATTTGCACATCCATCAATATGATCGCGAAATCCTGGTCTCGCAGCAAAATCCGAAGCGCTTCCTTACCGGATGCGGCTTCAACAAAGTCATATCCCTGATTCGCAAGGATAACCTGCAGTGAAAGCAGATTTTCCTTTTTGTCGTCCACCAATAATATCTTAACGGCGTGTTCTTTCATGTTTTCGGATGTCGCTATTTGAGCCATACCCGCATCAGTGAAGAAAGCTGGTCTACATTCACCGGCTTGGTGATGTAATCTGATGCGCCCGATTCGATGCATCGCTGACGGTCGCCCTTCATCGCTTTCGCAGTGACTGCAATGATCGTCAGATCTTTATGTTTATTTCCTTTTCTGATGTTTTTCATAGTTTCATATCCGTCCATTTCAGGCATCATGATGTCCATAAGAACAATGTCGATGTTTTTACTGCGGTCTAAAATATCAATAGCTTCCTGACCGCTTTCGGCACTCGTCACATTAAGGCCAAACCTTTCAAGCGCCGTCGTCAACGCGAATAAATTACGTACGTCGTCATCTACGATAAGTACATTCTTGCCGATCAGAACATCCTCTTTCATGTGATAGGTCTCGATCCTGTCGCGCATGTCTTTCGGAAGCTGCTTATGGATCCGATGCAGGAATAACGCGGCCTGGTCTACAACCTGATCTACCGATGATGCACTTTTTGTAATGATTTTATGCGGAAAACGATTCAGACCGGATTTTTGCTTTTTGCTGATGTCGCGCGCCGAATGAATGATCACTGGTGTCGAATGCCCCGAAATATAATTTTCCATTTCCTTGACGATGTCGAGTCCGTCCGCATCCGGTAAAACGAGATCCAGAATGATACAGTCGAACGAGTGTTTGCTGATCAGGTTGATCGCATCTTTGGCGGTTTTGGCCGTAATGATTTCGATATCTGCAGCTTTGACCGCCTTGGCAACCATATTCAATTCAGTCTCATTATCGTCAACAATCAGGAGGTTTTTAACCTTCTTATCTTTCAGCGAATGAATGTCTTTAAAAAGATATGTCAATGATTCATTTTTCACCGGTTTCACCAGGAAATCACGCGCACCGCGTTTCAGGCCGTTGTACCTGTCGTCTTCGCCCGAAATCACATAAACAGGAATATGCCTGAAATTGAAGTCGGTTTTCAGCCTGTCGAGGATTTTCCAGCCGCTCGTGTCGGGCATATTGATATCCATCGTGATCGCATCGGGGTGGAACTGGTTAATGAAATCAATTACATCGTTGCCTTTCGTCGTGACGATCGCCTTGACGCCGTTTTCATGCGCCTGATCGAGCATGATCTTCGCAAAAGTCAGATTGTCCTCCGCAATCAAAAGCACTTTATCATCCGGTTTGATATCAGTGCGGTCATCGCCAACTTCGTCAACAAAGAACAAGTCAATGTCGGAACGATTAAACGTCGATGATGGAGAGGATTTCAATCCGGTTTTTACAACAGCGGGAGCGACCTTATCCGCGGTTTCAGACGAATCGATCTCGATTTCCTCAATCTCGCTTTGCGGTATGAATTTCAGCGGGAGGAATAAGGTAAACTTACTTCCCATATTCGTTTCCGACTCCAATTCGATGGTTCCGCCAAGAAGGTCCGATAATCCACGGCTGATCGACAGTCCTAGACCTGTTCCTCCGTACTTACGGCTCGTTGAACCTTCGGCTTGCTGGAACGCTTCAAAAATAATGTTTTGCTTTTCTTTCGAGATTCCAATTCCCGTGTCGGCAATTTCAAATGCAATCACAGTTTCAGCTTTTTCGAGGCTCGCACTGTTAGTGCGCCAATTGTTGGCCTTGTAAATCTTTAGCGAAACTTCACCTTTTTCAGTGAACTTAAATGAATTCGAAAGAAGGTTTTTGAGGATCTGGTTCAAACGCTGTGAATCCGTTTCGATCTGGTCCGGCAGGCTTTGATCCATTTCAATCGTGAAATTAAGATGTTTGGCCTCTGATATCGGATTGAAGGTCGATTCGACAAAACGGCTGATCTCGCTAAAGCTGATCGGACTGTAATCAACAGAGATATATCCGGATTCGATTTTAGAAAGGTCAAGGATGTCGTTAATCAGCTGGATAAGGTCGTCCCCACATGCGTTGATCGTTTTCGCAAACTGAATCTGTTTATCAGTAAGGTTTCCGTCGCGGTTCGAGATCAGTTCGTTGGCAAGGATCTGAAGCGAGTTAAGCGGCGTCCTCAATTCGTGCGACATGTTCGCGAGGAATTCCGATTTATATTTCGATGTCAAAGCAAGCTGATCCGCTTTTTCCTCAAGGGCTTTCCGCGCTTCCTCAACCTCCTGGTTCTTGATTTCCACCTCGGATTTCTGGTTGGCGAGAAGTACCGCTTTTTCCTCGAGCTCTTCATTCGTCATCTTCAAAACCTCCTGCTGGCTCTTAAGCTCGCTTGCAAGGGATTGTGACTGTACAAGAAGTTCTTCCGTTCTTGAGTTCGATTCAATCGTGTTCAGTACAATACCGATCGATTCGGTAAGACCTTCAAGGAAGTCAAGGTGCGTCTGGCTGAATGTATCCAGCGATGCAAGTTCGATCACGGCCTTTAGCTGATCTTCGAACAGTACCGGTAAGATAATTACATTTTGCGGTCTCGCATCACCAAGTCCGGAAGAAATCCTGATGTAATCTTTCGGAACATTCGTAAGAAGCATGCGTTCTTTTTCGACGGCCACTTGTCCGATCAATCCTTCGCCCATCGAATACTGCGTCGGCGAATTCTTGCGTTTGACATAAGCGTATGAAGCGATCAGGTTCAGTTTTGAATCCATGAATTTTTCATCTTCCTGTAAGATGTAGAACAATCCGTGCTGCGCCGTTACAACAGTTGCAAGCTCCGAGAGAATTTTTTTCGTAACCGAGTTAAGCTCTTTCTGGCCCTGAAGCATCTGTGTAAATTTCGCAAGGTTGGATTTAAGCCAATCCTGTTCCTGGTTACGTAGCGTTGTCGCCTTAAGGTTAAAGATCATCTGGTTGATGGTATCTTTCAAAGCTTCAACCTCTCCTTTTGCCTCAACACCAATCGTTCGCGTTAAATCTCCCTGCGTTACCGCCGATGCAACTTCCGAAATCGCCCGAACCTGCGTCGTAAGGTTTGCCGCAAGCTGGTTTACGTTTTCCGTCAGGTTTTTCCATGTTCCCGATGCGCCCGGTACGTTCGCCTGGCCACCGAGTTTTCCTTCAACTCCAACCTCACGTGCCACCGACGTCACCTGATCGGAGAATGTTGCAAGCGTATCGATCATCTCATTGATCGTATCTGTCAGCTGAGCCACTTCGCCTTTGGCATCGATGGAAAGCTTTTGCTTCAGGTTACCTTTTGCAACAGATGTTACGACTTTCGCAATACCACGAACCTGGCCCGTTAAGTTCGACGCCATCAGGTTCACCGAGTCGGTCAAATCCTTCCACGTTCCCGCAACCCCTTTTACTTCCGACTGGCCGCCGAGTTTTCCTTCCGTACCAACTTCCCGCGCCACACGCGTTACTTCCGATGCAAACGAGTTCAGCTGCTCCACCATCGTATTGATCGTATTTTTAAGATCGAGGATCTCACCTTTTACGTCGACCGTAATTGGTTTTGAAAGGTCGCCATTCGCAACCGCTTTGGTTACCTCAGCGATGTTACGAACCTGCGCCGTTAAGTTTCCGGCCATCTGGTTAACCGAGTCGGTCAAATCTTTCCATGTTCCCGCAACGCCCGGTACGAACGCCTGGCCTCCAAGCTTTCCTTCCGTACCAACTTCACGCGCCACACGGGTTACTTCGGACGCGAATGCCCGAAGCTGATCCACCATCGTGTTTACCGTTTCTTTCAGCTGGAGGATTTCTCCGCGAACGTCGGCGGTAATCTTCTTGGACATGTCGCCATTTGCCACCGCGATCGTTACCTCTGCAATGTTACGCACCTGCGCCGTTAAGTTTCCGGCCATCTGGTTAACCGAGTCGGTCAAATCTTTCCATGTTCCCGCAACGCCTGGTACATTCGCCTGCCCTCCGAGTTTTCCTTCGGTACCAACTTCCCGCGCCACACGGGTTACTTCGGATGCAAATTCCCGAAGCTGGTCAACCATCGTGTTCAAAGTTTCTTTTAGCTGCAGAATTTCCCCGCGAACGTCAACCGTAATTTTCCGGGACATATCGCCGTTTGCCACGGCGATCGCCACATCGGCAATGTTCCGTACCTGAGCCGTTAAGTTTCCGGCCATCTGATTAACCGAGTCGGTCAAATCCTTCCATGTTCCCGCAACACCCGGTACGTTCGCCTGGCCTCCGAGTTTTCCTTCGGTACCAACCTCTCTCGAAACCCGCGTTACTTCCGATGCGAACGACCTCAGCTGGTCAACCATCGTGTTGATCGTATTTTTTAGCTCGAGGATCTCTCCTTTTACGTCTACCGTAATTTGTAATGATAAGTCACCTTTCGCCACCGCCGTCGTTACCTCAGCGATGTTACGCACCTGGCCTGTTAGGTTGGATGCCATCTGGTTCACCGAATCGGTCAAATCCTTCCATGTTCCGCCGACACCTTTTACCTGAGCCTGTCCGCCAAGTTTTCCTTCCGTTCCAACTTCTCTTGCAACACGCGTTACCTCGGAAGCAAACGAGTTGAGCTGGCCCACCATCGTGTTGATCGTATTTTTTAACTCGAGGATCTCACCTTTCGTATCCACCGTGATCTGGCGCGATAAGTCACCTTTTGCCACCGCCGTCGTTACCTCTGCAATGTTCCGCACCTGCCCTGTAAGATTCGATGCCATCTGGTTCACCGAATCTGTCAAATCTTTCCAAGTTCCGCCGACACCTTTTACTTTCGCCTGACCGCCAAGTTTTCCTTCGGTTCCAACCTCAAGCGCCACACGCGTAACCTCGGATGAAAATGAGTTCAGCTGATCCACCATCGTGTTGATGGTTTTCTTAAGCTCGAGGATCTCACCTTCGGCAACTGCCGTAATTTTCTTGGACAAGTCGCCATTTGCCACCGCCGTCGTTACCTCCGCGATGTTACGCACCTGGCCTGTTAGATTCGATGCCATCTGGTTCACCGAATCCGTTAAATCCTTCCATGTTCCACCAACACCTTTTACTTTCGCCTGGCCGCCAAGCTTACCTTCAGAACCAACTTCACGCGCAACACGCGTTACCTCGGCACCAAAAGAGTTCAGCTGATCCACCATCGTGTTGATCGTATTCTTAAGTTCGAGGATTTCCCCTGCAACGTTTACCGTAATTTTTTTGGACAAGTCGCCTTTCGCAACCGCCGTCGTAACTTCCGCGATGTTCCGCACCTGGCCTGTAAGGTTCGATGCCATTTGGTTTACCGAGTCGGTCAAATCCTTCCAAACACCACCAACACCACGCACTTTCGCCTGGCCTCCAAGCTTTCCTTCCGAACCAACTTCCCGCGCCACCCGTGTTACCTCGGAAGAGAACGAGTTCAGCTGATCCACCATCGTATTGATCGTATTCTTAAGCTCGAGGATCTCACCTTTTACGTCGACAGTAATCTTCTTGGACAAATCTCCCCGCGCCACCGCCGTCGTTACATCTGCAATGTTTCGTACCTGGCCCGTAAGGTTGGATGCCATCTGGTTTACGGAATCGGTCAAATCTTTCCATGTACCGCCGACACCTTTTACCTGTGCCTGGCCGCCGAGTTTTCCTTCGGTACCAACTTCCCGCGCCACCCGGGTTACCTCGGAGGAAAACGAGTTCAGCTGATCCACCATCGTGTTGATCGTATTCTTAAGCTCGAGGATTTCCCCTTTTACGTCGACCGTAATTTTTTTGGACAAGTCGCCTTTCGCCACCGCTGTCGTTACATCGGCGATGTTCCGCACCTGGCCTGTAAGGTTGGATGCCATTTTATTCACCGAGTCGGTCAAATCTTTCCAAACACCACCAACACCACGTACTTTCGCCTGGCCTCCGAGCTTTCCTTCCGTTCCAACTTCACGTGCCACACGCGTTACTTCCATCGAGAAAAGGTTCAGCTGTTTCACCATCCCGTTTACCTCTTTGGCGATCCGAAGAAATTCTCCCTGAAGCGGGTTTCCTTCGATCGACAATGGCATTTCCTGCGACAGGTTTCCTTTTGCCACTGATGTGATAACGTGCGCGATTTCAATCGTCGGGTGAACCAGATCGGAAATCAGTGTATTAACCGAATCCACGCACGAGCTCCAAGATCCGCGTGCACCGTCGAGTGCGACCCTGTTCGTCAGCTTTCCCTGTTTACCGATGCTTTTTCCGACTTTCTGAAACTCAAAGACCATTCGCTCATTCAGGTCGATGATTTCATTCAAAGTATCGCAGATCGAACGTTTGATCCCGTTCTGGTCGGTAGGGAAACGCTGCGAAAAATTTCCGTTTTTAACTTTGAGAAGTATCTTTAAAAACTCCGCGTCAGAAAGAATTGATTCTTCCTGGAAAGACCTTGCAGTACGAGTCTTTTTTGATTTGTTTCTCGGAACATTCGTCACCACCGGAACGGCGATGAGCTTCGGTTCAGGTTGGGGTTTTCCCTGAGGGTTTGGGGATTTTTTCCTCATAAATTTATCTGTCGTTAGGTTGGGTCAGTTCCACAGGAATACCGACCAAACAAAATTTGGTATTGGGAATGATTAAAATTTCTAGAGTCCAAAGTGCAGCCAGTAGGGATTGGCATTGCACGAATGCTAATTTATGAAAATTAAGTTCGGTTAAAGGAAAAATTTTTTACGGCTTTTTAATAGGGGTTGGATTACGATTCAGCCTCGCCGGCGAGTATTTTCCGCAGGTGAAATTGCACGAATGCGTCCATCGAATCCGATCGCTTCGTGTTATCGTTATAATTCAGCGGTTTGATGATGTATCCGGATATTCCAAGTTCTTCCGTTCGCTGGCGGTCGGGGTTTTCGGTTGATGTCGTCATGATGAAAACGCGTAAATGCTTAAGCTCGTCATCGTTGCGCAAAGCTTTGAGAAATTCGATCCCGTTCATTTTGGGCATGTTGAGGTCAAGTAGTATCACGTCCGGAACCAGTTTCTCATTTGCATCCTTTAATATCGAAAGCGCCTCGATTCCATTGTATGCCGTATGCAATTCATATTCGCTGTCCATTTTTTTTAGCGAGCGCTCAACTGAAATGATGTCAAGCTCATCGTCTTCCACCAATAAAATTGAATGTTTTTTCATATTTTCTTCCATGTAAATATAAATTCCGCACCTTTACCGGGTTCAGAACGCACATTAATGCTTCCTTGTTGTTCAATAATGATTTTACGAACGATCGCAAGACCGACACCAGTACTTTCCTGTTCGTATTTTTCTCTAAGTGTCTGAAATATCTCAAAAATCTTATCATGAAATTCAGGAGCGATCCCAATCCCATTATCTTTGACTGAAAATTCATAATACTTTTCAGATTCACTGCATCCAATTTCGATAATGCCATCTTCCCGTGGCGTGTATTTTACAGCGTTACTGATCAGATTCAAAAATACCTGCTCCAACTTGATCCGTTCAGCCTTGAAGACCGGAAGGTCACAAATTTCAAATTTAAAGTTTCTTGGAACGATCGAATCGGCGATTTCGCGAACCAGCTGATTAATGTCGATTTCTTCTATATCGGTTTTCTTACTGATCCTTGCGTAATCCAAAAGTCCGTTGATCAACGCTTCCATTCGCTGCGTGCGTTGCGGAATAATACGAAGATACTTTTTCATTTCAGGAGAAAGTTCCTCGTGCAAATCTTCCTCAATCCACTTAATGACATTGTGAATCCCGCGGACCGGCGCCTTTAAATCGTGCGAAACCACATACGCAAATTTATTGAGCTCGGCATTCCTGTGTTCGAGTTCGCGAATATTCTTGTTCAGCTTATCCGACATGACATTCAATGATCTTGACAAACTTGTAAGCTCATCGTTTTTTGTATCATTTACAATGCTAAAGTTTCCCTTCGAGATATTATCGGCAAGACCAACCATAGACGCGATGCGTTTCGAAATCAATGTTACAATATAATAGGTCGACAAAACTCCGACGATTATGGTTAAAGCCAGGAAAATAATCGACATCGCGCCCGTCCTATGAATCGATTTGGTCAGAGTTTCCGAATATTCATTACGGATCTTGTATTCGATTCGGTCAAAGCCCAGAAATTTCTCCGTGATTGCATCATTAATCGATTTGCCCACATGGTTTTTAAATCTGTTGTTGAATAACCCGATATATTTCTCGTATGACTGCTGCGATTCGGGCATTTTTATCCTTGAATCGATAAGCGATTTTGAATACTCGGTCCATCGACCGTGCAAGATGCTGATGGAGTCCAGCAATGCCGCCTGCATTTCATTTTTTGAAACAAGCTTCCGCTGCGAACTGAGAATTCCGGGCACATCTTTCATCCCGGTATAATAGGATTCCAAAAAGTTCGTGTCGTCTGAAAGCAGAAAACCCCTGAAAGCACTTTGCATCTGTATGATCATCTTATGGGCGCGGTTGGAATTCCGGATAATTTCCTCGGATTTCGACAAATACCGGGAATTCTCACGAACTTTTAGCGACAATCGGTAATTTGTATATGAATCTGCGACCGATAAAAGAATAATGGCCGTAAATGCCAAAAGGATCCTGGTGGATAATTTCATTTTAATGATTTCGAAATTGCTCTTCCGTCAGGCAATTTTTTTTCAGGATTTTAAAAGTACGATAATTCCACCGCACGGCAAACCTGAAATCAGGGAATTGTCGTTAAAACTTAAGAGCTTTTTTTGTTGGATGTAACAAACGCATAAAGAATTGAACAAACGCAACAAAACCAAACCGCATTTTTATACATTCGCTTAATAAACCACCTTCATATGAGATTGAAATCATCGTTTAAACATCTAACCTTTGTTGCGGCTGCGGTTGTAGCCGTGTCTTCATGTCAGAAAACTGAAAAATCAGAAACTGTCGTCGAGCGCAAACTTCATTCAGGAATAATCCTCCGAAACATGGATACGCTCGTTAAGCCCGGAGAAAATTTTACCGCTTTTGTAAACGGCTCCTGGATGAAAAATACCGAAATTCCTGAAGACAAATCGAGCTATGGCGTAGGCGAGATCGTAAATGACAAAGCCGAAGAGGATGTCAAAGCCATTATTGAGGAATCTGCAAAAGGAGAATTTAAAGACGGTTCCAATGAGCAGAAAATCGGCGATTACTATGCATCATATATGGATATGAAGACGCGCGATGCAAAAGGAATCCAGCCACTTCAGCCTGAACTTTCCCGAATCGATAAAATTTCAAATTACGCCGATCTTGCAGCATATTTTGGACAAGCGGCCCGTCGCGGAATCCGAACGCCTTTATCCGTCGGTGTCGTGGAAGATTTTAAAGATCCTACGAAATACATGCTTTACACATGGCAAAGCGGGATCGGCCTTCCGGAGCGTGAATATTATTTCCTGACAGACGCAAAGTCGAAGTCGATCCGTGACAAATATGTGGCCCACATTTCAAAAATGTTTGAGCTCGCAAATATCCCGAATGCAGCCGACAAAGCCAAAAAGATCATGGCGCTTGAAACCCTTATGGCATCAAAGCACATGAAAAAGGAAGAAACCCGCGACATGGTGAAGATGTACAACAAATTTTCGATTGCGGATTTCACAACCAAATCACCGAGCCTGAACCTGTCGGCAATTTTACAGAACGCGGGAATCAAAGGTGAAGACAGCATCATCGTAACTCAGGTTGATTTCACACAATCACTCGAACAGATCGTTAAAAGCACACCGATCGATACCTGGAAAGATTACCTGAAATGGACGGCAATCGACAATGCCGCGTCTTACCTGAACACTGCAATGGACGATCAGAACTTCGAATTTTATGGCAAAGTGCTCGAAGGCAAACTCAAGCAGCAGCCAAGATGGAAGCGTGCGGTCAATGAAGTCAATAGCGGACTCGGCGAAATCGTCGGCGAAGTTTACGTCAAAAAACATTTCTCTCCCGAAGCGAAAGAACGCATGACGGATTTGGTCAAAAATCTATTGAAAGCTTACGAAGAAAGCATTAAATCGCTTCAATGGATGAGTGCCGAAACCAAAAAAGAAGCTTTAAATAAACTGAGTAAGTTCACACCAAAAATCGGATATCCCGACAAATGGCGCGACTATTCAGCGCTTAAAGTCGTCGAAGGCGATCTGTACGGAAACATACTTCGCGCCACCGAATTCGAATACAACCGGCAAATCAACAAACTTGGAAAACCGGTCGATCGCACCGAATGGGGAATGACGCCGCAAACAGTTAATGCGTATTACAATCCGCTGCTCAATGAGATCGTTTTTCCGGCAGCAATCCTGCAGCCGCCATTTTTCGACCTTAACGCTGAAGATGCGATCAATTACGGAGGCATCGGCGCGGTAATCGGACATGAAATTGGACACGGATTCGACGATCAGGGAAGCACGTTCGATGGCGATGGCGTAATGCGCAATTGGTGGACAGAACAAGATATGACAGCGTTTAAAAAACTAACCGGTGCACTCGTTTCGCAATACAATGAATTTAAAGTTTTCCCGGACCTGAATGTAAACGGCGCATTTACCTTGGGTGAAAATATTGGCGATCTTGGCGGACTGACGATCGCTTTAAAAGCATACAAAATGAGTCTGAACGGTAAAAAATCTCCCGTAATGGACGGCTATACCGGCGAGCAGCGCGTGTTTATCGGATGGGCACAATCGTGGCTCAGCAAGGCGCGCGAAGAATCGTTGCGGAACCAGGTCGCATCCGATCCACATTCACCGGCTGAATTCCGCGTAAACGGCATCGTGCGAAATATTCCCGAATGGTACGAGGCATTCGATGTCAAGCCCGGAGATGCACTTTATCTCGCACCTGAAAAACGTGTCAAGATCTGGTAAATCACAAAAGAAACTTAAACCCGTCGGCATGGCGGGTTTTTTTATTGGAATTTGTAAATTAGCTTACGAAAAATTAAAAAATGAAAGAGAATTTCAAGGCGATCTCCGACGCGCTGACTCAGGCCGGTTTTAAAACCTCACTGGAAAGTGCCGAAGGAATGCCGCTCGATTTTAAGATCACACCATATTCACTCAACACCAAATTGAGTTTCCGCTTTGAAAATCTTGACGACCTGACAGAATTCCTTTCCCATACAACGTCAGTCGACCCGGCACAATTGAACACGTCTTTCATGGAACTCGGACTAAATCCGCACGAATTTTTCTGGGTAAATTTCTTTGAAAAAGGCAAGGAAGAGGAAATGTGAATCAAGCTCCACAGCGCCAGAGATCCCAAGATCCAAATCCTTTAATCATTATTAATTATTAATTATTAACCATTAATTAATCGGGCGTTTCCCTTCGTAAACTCCGGGCCGCGCTTTCCGCTTCAAGTCCTCGCCCGTGCCGGGACTGCGGGCTTTCCACTTCAATCGCTAACGCACTGGCGGGAAAATCGATTGTTCGATTGTTCGATTCTTGCTAATCAATTATCAACCGTCAATTATCAACTGTCAATTAACCTGTCAACGATTCATCTTCAATATTCATCGATTTTCTTAAAGCTTTAAGAAGCAATCCATAACCATTTCTTTATATTGCGTCAAAATTGACCAATGAGAAAGATATTACTCTTTTTATTCTTGTCCGTAACTTTCATTGCCTGCAACGACGATATCGACGACAATTTGTTTGCAGACAATCCGGGAAATTCAAGCTTTGAATTGTTCCGAATGGATGAAGTTCCCGAGATAACCCTCGAATTTTCACCTGCGCAATGGAATGCATTCCTTTCGAATTACGACCAAAATCCGCAGAATGAAACAAAGGTAATCGCCAAGTTTTCTTACCTGGTTGGCGGACGTCTCGCCGTACTCGACAGTATTGGTGTAAAAATGCGCGGAAACACAAGCCGTCGCCGTCCCGAAGGATCGGTTGGACAACCACACGATCCGGTTAGCCCTGATTGGCATCATTGTCATTTCGGACTTGATTTCGACAAGTTCCGCGAAGGCCAGAATTTCGAAGGACGCAAAAAACTCAATCTAAAATGGTTTAAAGACGACGCGAATTACGTTCGTGAAATCTATAGTTATGACCTCTTTCGCAGGTTCAATGTCTGGACAGCTCCAAAAGCTTCATATTGCCGTCTGACAATCAAAATCACAGGCGAAGAAAATCCTGCTTATTTCGGGGTTTACGCAATGGTAGAAAGTGTCGACGAAGAATTTATCACAACACGCGTAGATGGCTGGGGCGGAAACGTAGGCTACATGTGGAAAGGCGGATATGCCGGAAGCAACGTACCGGATTTTGTATCGACAAACAGTATGGGCGTTGAAAGCGTTAGCATGAATCCGGCTGAATCGCAGTACTTCGCTTACGACCTTAAAACACGTAAAAATGAACTGGACGCTGCGAAAAACCAGCTTACGGAATTCATCACCGATCTGAATACTAAAACCGGCCAGGAATTTTACAATTGGATCGGCCAGAAAATGGATGTCGATCTATTTCTTCGCACCTACGCTGTAAATGTCATGGTTGGCATGTGGGACGATTACTGGGTCAACACAAATAATTTTTACTTTCATTTCGCATCAAACGGAAAAGCGTATTTCATCCCGTATGATTACGACAATACGCTTGGAACATCCCAGATTCTTGCCAATTCAGGAACTCAGGATCCGCTCAATTGGGGACCGCAGGATGGCCGTCCGCTTGTAACAAAGATCCTCGCCATCCCGGAATATCGCGACAAGTACAAACAGTTCATCTCTGACCTCGCCGACCCGTCGAACGATCTTTTTGCAGCAAATCGCAGCATGCCGCGGATCGCAAGCTGGCAAACACTTATTTCACCATACGTTTCCAACGATACCGGCGAAGATATGTTTATCGAAGACAAACCTGCATCATGGGGAAATGCGCCATTTTACAGATTGTCTTCAGGTAATGAACAAGGTGGCGCAAACGGTAACGCGAATTACTTCAGTACAAGAACAGCAACAATTCCATGGTAAAAATCAAAATCTTACTGCTGCTTTTTTTAACGGCGTCGATAAATGCACAATCCAATAAAGAACAAATTGAACAAGTTTTGGATAATTGGCATAAAGCCGCAGCCGAAGGAAAATTCGACGCGTATTTTGGCCAAATGACAAAAGACGCAATTTTCATAGGAACCGATCCGACAGAAAACTGGAACGTCGAACAATTCAAAGCGTTTTCAAAACCGTATTTCGACAAAGGAAAAGCCTGGGATTTTAAACCGGTCGATCGGAATATTTACTTCAGCGCCGACCAGCAGACAGCCTGGTTTGATGAACTGCTTGACACATGGATGAAACTTTGCCGCGGATCGGGCGTTATGAAAAAAGAAAACGGGAAATGGAAGATCGCTCATTATGTGCTGTCGATCGCAATCCCGAATGATCATACGGATCAGGTGATTGAAGTGAAGCAGGGATTTGATGATCTGTATCTCAAAAAACTAACTTCAGGAGAGAAAAAATAGCCGCAAATGAGCGGCTTTCTTTATAAGTTATAGGTTGCTTTCAAATTTTCGAGCATCACTTCGGTCATCGAACTTAAGCTGTATTTCGGATCCCATCCCCAATCTTTCCGCGCTTCGGAATCATCGATGCTCGCCGGCCAGCTGTCGGCAATCTTCTGCCTGAAATCCGGGTTATAGCTGATCGTAAAATCAGGAACGTGCTTTTGTATTTCGGCTGCAATTTCCTTCGGAGTAAAACTAAAAGCAGCCAGATTATAGGAAGATCGGATCTTTATTTTTTCTGCGGGAGCTTCCATGATCTCGATGGTTGCCCGAATCGCATCGTCCATGTACATCATTGGCATTTCGGTGCTTTCAGAAAGGAAACATTCGTACTTTCTGTCGGTCAGCGCTTTATGATAAATATCGACCGCATAATCCGTCGTGCCGCCGCCTGGAGGCGAAGTCCAGCTAATTAAGCCTGGATATCTGATGCTGCGGACATCAACGCCTGAAATCATATGATAATATTCGCACCATCTTTCACCGGCTTGCTTACTGATGCCGTAAACTGTCGATGGTTCGGCAATTGTGAACTGCGGCGTGTGCTGCTTTGGAGTTGTAGGTCCGAAAACCGCAATGCTCGATGGCCAGAAAATCTTTTTGATCTTTCCCGCTTTTGCGAGATTAAGCACGTGAAATAACGAGTTCATATTAAGATCCCAAGCAAAAGCGGGATTCTTTTCAGCGGTAGCCGAAAGCAATGCCGCCATCAGATAAACTTCTTCAATCTGGTACTTTTCGATCAGATGCTGAACTTGATTGTAATCAAGCGCATTCACGACTTCGAAAGGTCCGGATTTCACAACATCGGTATCTAACTTCCTGATATCCGACGCAATCACATTGTTAGTACCGTATATTTTACGTAGGGCTTGGGAAAGTTCGGTGCCTATCTGCCCGCAGGCGCCGATGACGAGGATTTTTGCACACATGCATTTCGTTTGTTGCAAATATAACGTTTTCGTAAAGTTTTATGAAGTGATAACCTTCATCGGCTTAACAAATAATTCGCACGTCAATGGTTAAATTTCAAGGGGTTGATTTGTAACTTTGCGCTAAATTAACAATATGAAATTTTTCCGTCTGATACTCTGCATGTTGGTGTTCGTTTCGTGTAATGACGACGCCGATCGCAGGGCTGCTGAAAATATCCGCGACCAGAAAAAGAAAGAAGCGATTTTTAAAACCATCAGCAATGAGTGGAATTTCAATTCAAAGCCGATAAATCCTACTGCGCAACAACTTACATCCGAATGGGCGCAATGGCGGTCGCTGCTGAACGAACTGTCACAAAAACCACAACGTACCATCGGCGCATTCAGAAAAAAAGCGAAAGTATTGTCGCTACGGGTAAAAGATCTGAATACGAATATTCCCAAACAGTTCAACAAACCGGAAATCAAAAGCCGCGTGGCCGTTCTCACAACAAAAATAAATTCGTTGAATCTGTTCATCAATCTTCCGGAAATCCCCGAAAGGAAAGTAATTCTGCTCATAAACGATATCAATTCAGAGCTTACCTCATTACAATCTCAAATGGGTGAAATAGTGCGGAAAACCCAGATTCCGAAAGAAGTTGGCGAAGAAGATATGATACGGATGCTCGACACATCGCGTGCCATTCCAAACAATCCTAAAGTGACGCCATTTTGAGTAAGGAAGATGTTTTCGGCAAATACGACCTCGATCCGAAGGTTATCGAACTTGCTAAAGAATTAGATATTCGCGCTAATAAAATTCAGATCAGTGGGCTATCGGGATCGTCACTTTCTTTTGTCATCAATAGTGTTTTCACGAAATCCGAAATGCCTTTTTTATTGGTCTTTAACGACAAGGAGGAAGCTGCGTACATCCTGAACGATCTTGAACGGATGACCGGCGAACAGGATGTTTTGTTTTATCCCGGATCTTATCGCAGGCCGTACCAGATCGAAGAAACCGACAATGCAAACGTGCTGCTGCGTGCCGAGGTTTTGAACCGTATCAGTTCGAGAAAAAAACCCGCGATCATAGTTACATATTCAGATGCGGTTTTCGAAAAAGTTATTACAAGAAAGGAACTGGAAAAAAATACGCTGAAAGTTGCGGTCGGCGATGCAATCTCAATTGAATTCATCAATGAAGTTCTGCATGAATATGAATTCAGGCGCGTCGATTTTATTACGGAGCCCGGTGAGTTTTCTGTCCGCGGCGGTATCATCGACGTCTTTTCATTTTCAAATGACAATCCGTACAGAATAGAATTTTTCGGCAATGAGGTCGACAGCATTCGTACTTTCGATGTCGAGACGCAGCTTTCAATAGAGAAGCAAAAAAAGATCACGATCATTCCGAATGTCGAGAATAAATTTTTCCGTGATAAGCGCGAAAGTTTCTTCGATTATATTTCGGAAAATACCGTCATCTTCATTCAGAACCCTGAAGTGGTGATCAGTCAGATAGACAAGCTGTATCAGAAGGCCACTGAAATATTTGACAAAATGGATGCGACCGTCAGGCACGTCGAGCCGGCCGAGCTTTTTATCGATAAAAGCTCCTTTGTCAAAAAATTACCAGATTTCACGCTGATCGAGATCGGTTCGATGACGGTATTCGAAAGCGGGAAAAAAATTGAATTTTCAACACAGCCGCAGCCACCTTTTAACAAGCAGTTCGACCTTCTGCTTGGAAACCTCAGCGAAAATCATTTTGCCGGATACAAGAATTATTTGTTCTGTTCGAATGAAACCCAGGCAAAAAGGTTTCACGACATTTTTGAATCGCTTGACGACGTAAATCATGAAAATGTCCGCAAACAGTACGATACGATCGTTTTCCCGCTTTTCGAAGGTTTTATAGATACCGATAACAAGATTGCGTGTTATACCGACCACCAGATTTTCGAGCGCTATCATAAATTTACGATCAAGAACGGCTATTCAAAGAAAGAGGCGCTGACACTTCGGGAACTGACATCGCTGTCGGTTGGTGATTATGTAACGCATATCGATCATGGCATCGGGCGTTTTGGCGGACTTCAGAAAATTGAGGTCGAAGGGAAAATGCAGGAAGCGCTGAAACTGATGTATGCCGACAACGATATCGTGTACGTCAGCATTCACTCCTTGCACAAGATTTCGAAATACAACGGCAAAGATGGCGCACCGCCAAAAATATATAAGCTTGGTTCGGGCGCGTGGAAAGCTTTAAAGCAAAAAACCAAAGCCAGGGTTCGGAACATCGCGTTCAATCTCATACAATTGTACGCTAAACGAAGGCTTGAAAAAGGTTTTCAATTCAATCCCGACAGTTACTTGCAGCTGGAGCTTGAGTCCTCATTTATTTATGAAGACACTCCGGATCAGACCAAATCAACGCAGGAAGTCAAAGCCGATATGGAAAGCGACCGACCGATGGACCGCCTGGTTTGCGGCGATGTCGGCTTTGGAAAAACTGAAGTTGCGATCCGCGCGGCATTTAAGGCTGTGGACAACGGAAAGCAGGTTGCCGTTTTAGTTCCGACAACAATTCTTGCGTACCAGCATTTTCGAACATTTTCCGACCGGTTAAAGGAAATGCCCGTCACGATAAATTACCTGAACCGATTCAGAACTGCCAAAGAAAAATCGCAGACATTAAAAGATCTTGAAAGTGGAACGCTTGACATCATCATCGGTACGCACCAATTGGTCAATAAAAATGTGAAGTTTAAAGATCTAGGGCTTTTAATCGTTGATGAAGAGCAGAAATTTGGTGTAAACGTAAAGGATAAGCTGAAAACGATTGCATCGAATGTCGACACGCTGACGTTAACTGCAACGCCGATTCCGAGAACGCTGCAATTTTCACTGATGGCTGCGCGAGATCTTTCAGTCATCAGGACTCCACCGCCAAACCGTTATCCGATCGAAACACACGTGATTGGATTTAATGAAGAAACAATTCGCGATGCGGTTTCCTATGAAATTGAAAGAAACGGACAAGTATTTTTCATCAACAACCGTATCGAAAATATCAAGGAAATCGCAGGGATGATCCAGCGGTTGGTTCCCGATGCGCGCGTCGGAATTGGCCACGGACAAATGGAAGGCAAAAAGCTGGAGGAATTGATGCTTGCTTTTATGAATGGTGAGTTCGATGTTCTTGTCGCAACGACGATTATCGAAAGTGGACTTGACGTGCCGAATGCCAACACGATATTCATCAACAACGCAAACAACTTCGGACTTTCCGATCTGCATCAGATGCGCGGTCGTGTCGGGCGAAGCAATAAAAAGGCATTTTGCTATTTTATCACGCCGCCATATTCGGTGATGACGGAAGATGCGCGAAAAAGGATCCATGCGCTGGAGCAGTTCAGTGAGCTGGGAAGCGGCTTCAACATCGCCATGAAAGATCTCGAAATCCGTGGAGCAGGCGATCTATTAGGTGGTGAACAGAGCGGTTTTATTAACGAGATTGGTTTTGAAACTTATCAAAAGATCATGAATGAAGCGATCGAAGAGCTGAAGGAAAATGAGTTCAGGGATCTATATGAACACGAAAATTCTGAAGACCGCGATTATGTGAAAGACATTCAGATCGATTCTGATTTCGAATTGTTATTTCCCGATGAATACATCAACAGCATCACGGAAAGGCTGAGCCTTTATAACGAGCTTGCCACGGTTAAGGATGATGCCGAATTAAAATCGTTTGAAGAAAAGCTGATCGACAGGTTCGGGCCGCTGCCAACCCAGGCGCACGCATTGTTGAACAGTATCCGCATCAAATGGATTGCAACCAAAATGGGGATTGAAAAACTGGTGATGAAACAAGGTAAAATGATCGGGTATTTCGTTTCGGATCAAAATTCCGCATTCTACCAATCAAGCCGATTTACCGATATGCTAACGTTCGTACAAAATCATCCGGAACTTTGCAGGATCAAGGAAAAACAAACTCCAAATGGATTACGACTGCTTGTAACTTTCGAAAATGTAACAACAATCCGCAAAGCGCTTGAGCTTATGGAAATGATGCAGATAAAAAAAGCCGCTTAAATCAGCGGCTTCTTTTTTAGTTTTTCAGGATCTTAAAATTGGCTTCCTTCTCACCAAACTTCATCTTAAAGAAATAAGTTCCGGAAGCAAAGTTTGTCATATCGACCTGTGTTTCCAATGCATTTGAATCTGAATTATAGAGCAATCTTCCCTGAACATTATAAACCGCAAGATTTGAAATTTCGGTATTGGAAAGAATTTTTACAATTCCATCCGTAGGATTTGGATAATAGGTAAAGTCGATTACATTGCCGAAATCGTCAACACCAAGATTTTGTTCGCAGCTTATCAGCGCCACATAGCCTTCTTCAGTTACGGCCTGATCTGATGTAAATACTATGGTCATTGAGCCATCAGGCGAAGTAGACGTGAACGTTCCCGGACTGAAATTTCCAGTCAAGCCGCCGGTAAGTTCGTTTGCTCCCGTGTTTGGCCCATCATAGATATACAAATAATCGTAATCCTGCTCAAGGTCAAACTGCGTAAATTGCATTTTGATTTTCTTGTTCGGCTGATCTGGTATCATGGTGCGCACATACATTTCCATGTCGTCGTATTCGTTCGCCGAGCCACCCGTATCCGTAATTGTCACACCGCTGCACCAGTTTGCAGCAGTTGCAAAAACCTCAACTCTTGAATTTGGCGTTGAAGATTCGCAGATAGGCCGAATCCTTACCTTATAAAAAGTATTTGGCGTAAGCGGAGATGAGGTATTGAAAGTTGTAGAAGTAATCGGTGTCCAGTTCGCTGTGTTGCTATTGTATGGCATGACAGCAATTTCCCATTGTGAAGTCGAATCGCCAAGATCGGTAAAGTTGATGGTCGCCGAGGTCGTGGTAATATTGGAAACATCGATTGTTGCGACCGTGTTGATGCACGTGTTCACGCAATCTGTACTAAGACAAGACGCATCTTCAACAGCGAAATAAATCGCTGAAGCAGGCTGCGGACCAAATCCGTTAGCCAAATTGATTCCGATTCCGCCAATAAGGTGGCAATAACTCATGATCGTACCTTTTTCTACCGGACTTGGGATCGGTCCCATTGCACAATTTCCTTCTTCATATCCGGCCTGAGTCCCGCATCCGTCAATAGAAGTATTGTTGCCGTTCCAAGCACATGCGTGCGTGTGGCGCGAACCCATCAGATGTCCGAGCTCATGCGAAATCACCTGCACTGTCCATGAAAATGTCGGCACAGTTGCGAAATTGAATTCTACATCCGAATAACTAAAATTATTCTGCGAGCACATACCGTCTATCGTTACCGCGACGCCACCCAATCCTCCGGGATCGATGCCAACCAATTGCCCAAGATCACCGTCAAAGACAGGACGGACTTCATTAAATTGGAAAAGATAATCGTATGATTGTTCACCGAAGTATGGATCCGGCTCAGTCCAGATAAACATTGATTTCAATGAAGTTGTAATGTCCTCATTCGAAAAAAGTGTCTGCACATTATTAAAAACCGAAGTCATCCAGTTGGTCGTCAACGTGGTGCTGCTGTTATTGGAAAGATAAAGATCGTGATCCACTTCAAAATAAATCGTTACGCATCTGATAGAAAGTGCATTTCGTTCCTGTGGTGCTGCTCCGTGATCGTCATGCTCGCTGTGATTCTCATCATCTTTAACCATACAATTAAAACCGTTTGGAACACGCATGTCGCTATCGGAATACAGAATATAATCTGAAAAATTATTTTCGCGGTTAAGTCTTCCAATGACAAGATTGTTGATTGATGCATCGGAAATGATCGCATTCATTTCGTTATTGAAAAAGTTTACGGAAGCAACTGATTCCGCGTTACCTTTTACGATACCACGATAATGCAGGCCTTTTTCGTACGCGATATTTTTGGCTTTATCAGAATCGAGATGAAAGTTCTCATTAAAAAGTTCGACTTTATATAACTCGACTGCGATCGTGCTGCCCTGATACGGAATTTCCAGCGTCAGCGTTTCATGCTTGCTTTGCATGATATTAGAAATAACGGCCATATCGATTTGTGCAAAAGAGGCTTTGTTTACCGCACGGCTCACATCAGCATCCATCAAAGCATTCGAAGCGACAAGAGGCGCAACTGAAGTGAACTTTGCATTCAGCGTATGAAGTTCTTCAATTTTGGCCGAAACTTTTCGTTGTGCATGCATTCCTGCTATAACGAAAACGGCAATAAGCGTAAAAATCCTTCTCATAGTTTTTGGATAAAAATGTGGGTGT
Source organism: uncultured bacterium (assembly GCA_965365355.1). GTDB lineage: Bacteria > Bacteroidota > Bacteroidia > Flavobacteriales > Flavobacteriaceae > Flavobacterium. Next base: position 28,748 of record CBDUBJ010000011.1, on the reverse strand, counting down.
CAAATGTAGCTAATATTTTCACTTTCAGAAATTAATTGTCAGTTTTTCAGCAAGTTTGAGTCAAAAATAAAAGAACGCATCCTTCAGATGATTGATATCAAAACCTGCTTTGGTTTTATTGATCGCAACAATGTCGAATCGTATTTCCGGATCGCCTGAAAAAGATTCAACGTAATGATTTACGGCTTTAATCAGGTTTTGGATTTTTGCCTTTTTGACAAAGTCCTCAGGCTGTCCGAATTCGATTCCTGATCTTGTCTTTACCTCAACAATTGCCAGGATTCCATCCTTGCTCGCAATGACGTCGATCTCCGCTTTTTTAAACGACCAATTCATTTCAAGAACTGTATAGCCTTCACGTCGAAGGTAGTCGGCAGCAATCTCTTCGCCTTTCTTGCCAAGATCATTGTGAGTCGCCATTATTCAAACTTAACGGTCGCCTCTTTATCTGTAACATTTATACTTACCGTTTTCCCTAATATCAGAGCGCGATTATCTTTTATATGGCCGCCCGGAAAATTATAAATGATCGGAAAATCGTAACCTTTCAATACATCCTGGATGATTTGTTCTGAGTTCATTCCCCATGGAATATCATTATCGTTCATGCTTGTCATTCCGCCAACAATTACTGCTTTAACCCCATCGAAATATCCGTTGCGGCGTAAATTCATCATCATGCGATCAATATGATACAGATATTCATCAAGGTCTTCAATAAAGATAATTTTTCCTTTGTAATCGATTTCAGACTTTGATCCAAGTATACTGTATAAAACGGAAAGATTTCCGCCTACGATCTCACCTTTCGCAATTCCCGTTTTATTGAATGGATGACTGGCAATCTTATATGCAAGCGGTTTTCCGAAAAGTGCATCTTTAAGTGATTGAATAGCATCCGGAGTTGCTGTACCCGCGCTAAGAGCCATCATTCCGTGGATCGTTTCGATTCCCATATTATTGAGATGACTGTGCAGAACTGTCACATCACTGAAACCGACGATCCATTTTGGCTTTTTCCTGAAACTGGTAAAATCTATTCTGTCGATGATCCGCACGGTTCCATACCCGCCTTTTGCTGCCCAAATCGCTTTGATAGACGGATCGTCCAGCATTTCCTGAAGATCGGTTGCACGCTTCCAGTCCGGTCCGGCGAGCTGATGTTGTTCCTGACCGATCGTTTTGCCGAGCACAACATTCAATCCCCAGCTTTCAAGGAGTTTTATAGCCGGTTGCAGTGAAATCGCATCGATTTTCCGAGCTGTCGCCAATATTCCGACGGTATCGCCGGGTTTCAGAAATGGTGGTGTAATCATCTTTCGTTGAGCGTAATTTGATTGGTAAAAGAATGCCAGGATAAAAATAAGTACAAACGGAATTTTTGCCATTTTTCTCGATTCGGACAAATATACTTAAAAGACCGATGGGCATCTTGCGTTTAAAGCCCGATATCCACATTTTATCTAAGTAATAAAATAATTTAAGAACAATGGTATTACGTATTTTTGCCAATAATTTCACACGATGGATTTTAAACGATATACAATTACGGCAGCGTTGCCATATACTAATGGACCAATTCACATCGGACATTTAGCGGGTGTTTACGTGCCGGCTGACATTTACGCAAGATATTTGCGCCTTCAGGGCCGGGATGTCGCATTTATCTGCGGAAGCGATGAACATGGTGTCGCGATTTCGATGAAGGCTCGTAAAGAGGGCGTTTCGCCACAGGAAATAATCGATAAATATGACGCGATTATTCGCAAATCATTTGCCGACTTCGGCATTTCATTCGATAATTATTCCAGAACATCTTCAAAAATCCATCATGAAACTGCCAGTGAATTTTTCCGGAAATTGTACGACGATGGAAAATTCATCGAGGAAGTCACGGATCAGTTATATGATGAGACGGCACGTCAGTTTCTTGCTGACCGTTTTGTGACCGGGACTTGTCCAAAATGCGGAAATGAAGAAGCTTACGGTGATCAATGCGAAAAATGCGGCTCTACTTTGAGCGCCACTGAACTGATCAATCCAAAGTCTGCAATTTCAGGTGTAAAACCGGTGATCCGATCTACAAAACATTGGTTTCTGCCTTTAGACCGCTACGATGAATTTCTGCGCGAATGGATTTTAAAAGGCCACAAAAACGATTGGAAACCGAATGTTTACGGCCAGGTTAAATCCTGGTTGGACGATGGCCTGAAGCCACGTGCCGTTACCCGCGATCTTGATTGGGGAATTCCAGTTCCCATTGAAGGTGCCGAAAATAAAGTTTTGTATGTTTGGTTCGATGCTCCGATCGGGTATATTTCATCTACAAAAGAATGGGCACAACGAGCGGGTAAAGATTGGGAACCGTATTGGAAAAGCGACGATACAAAACTTGTCCATTTCATCGGAAAGGACAATATCGTCTTTCATTGCGTTATTTTCCCCGCGATGCTTAAAGCTGAAGGCAGTTACATTTTACCTGACAATGTTCCCGCAAATGAATTTTTAAATCTGGAAGGTAACAAACTTTCGACATCCAAGAACTGGGCGGTGTGGCTGCATGAATATCTACAGGAGTTCCCCGGACAGCAGGATGTTTTGCGATATGCGCTTACATCGAACGCACCGGAAACGAAGGACAACGATTTTACATGGAAGGATTTTCAAGCGCGGAACAACAATGAGCTTGTTGCGATTTTTGGAAATTTTATCAATCGGGTAATTGTACTGACCAATAAATATTATGATGGCGCAGTTCCTTCCCCTGGTGATTTAATGGAAGCCGACAGCAAAACGCTCATGGCGATCAAGGCATATCCTGCTGTGATTGCGGATTCGATCGAGCGGTATCGATTCCGTGAAAGCTTGGGCGAACTGATGAATCTGGCGCGTTTGGGCAACAAATATCTTGCGGACGAAGAGCCTTGGAAATCAATCAAAACGAACCCTGGAAGAACGCGGACACAAATATACGTTGCGTTGCAGGTCGCGGCTGCTCTGAGCGTACTTTCAGAACCATTTTTGCCATTTACATCTGAAAAACTGCGGCGCATCCTAAACTTGAAATCTGATTTAAATTGGGATTCGGTTTCGTCCCAAAATGAATTGATAAATCCCGGACATATTGTAGGCGAAGCTGAGTTGCTTTTCTCCAAAATAGAAGATGATGCCATTGAAGCACAAATTACCAAATTAAACAATACAAAAGAATTGAATACCCACGAAGCCAAAACTATAACACTGCAGAAAGAACTTATTACTTATGAAGACTTTTCAAAATTGGATATCCGGACAGGAACCATTTTAGAAGCTGAAAAAATGCCGAAAGCTAATAAGCTGTTAGTCTTAAAGGTTGATACAGGCATTGATGTCCGTACAATCGTTTCAGGGATTGCGGAAAGTTTTAGTCCCGAGGAAGTTATTGGAAAAAAAGTAATAGTTTTAGTAAATCTTGCACCACGAAATCTGCGCGGTGTGGAAAGTCAGGGAATGATCCTGATGACTAATGCTCCGGATGGAAAATTACTGTTTGTCAACCCTGAAACAGACACTGCCAATGGAGAAATTATAAGCTAATGAGAAAAATTCTGCTTTTTACATTATTGGTTTCTGTCATCAATTGTCTAGGTCAGGAATCCATCGCCAGGTTACCGATCCAATTAAAAAAGGACTGCAAAATCATGCCTATTCCCGGTGGGCAAAATGGAGATGTTCATCTTTTTATCACATACTCGTCCAAAGTACTGTGCCTAAAGTTGGACTCTTCCATGCAGATTGTCGATTCACTTTCTGTTGAACGGCCTGATGCAAAATTTTCCAATATTGCCGGACATTCTACGGATGGCAATGCGATCAATTTATTCTGGACCAATTCAGGCAACAATGATTTTTATACCACTACATTTAATTTTAGTGGAAGAAATTCAACTTCTAAAAACCTTGGCCTTGAGTTTAAAAATGAAAAGTCATTCGCGCAATTTTCTAACAACGGGAAGTTTTATGTGCTGACCGCCATTAAGAACAGCAATAATTTAAAAGTTTATATTTATTCCGCAGACGGCTCGGTCGAAAATAAAACCGTTAATATGGACGGTTTGCACTTTTTTAACGGCAAATACAAACGTTCTACTTTCTATGAATCTTTTGTTGAAGGGTTTTCGATGGTCACAATTGACAATGACAGTCCGACACCGTTGACTGAAAGTTCGCATAAGCAAAAATTGTATTTGCGCGGTAATCATGTTGTCATGACATTCGATAGCAATACAGACCACACGCAAGTTTTAAAGTTGGACCTTACCGATTTCACTGCCAGCGAAAAATACATCAAGAAACCTTTTATAATCGCTGAAAACAAACTGGATCTGAATTCAAATTCTTTTCTGGTTGATGATGTGCTTTACCAAATCAAAATCAGCCCGTCAAAATTTATTTTCGTTGTCAATCAACCTAATGAAGAAAAACCACGTGAGTTTTCTGTTTTCGGCGATGCAGCCATTACTTTCAAAAACTCCGAAATAATACTGGAAAACGGTGCGTCTGACAATACAAAAGTCATCGATAAACCTTCGCAATTTATTACAAAGATCAATAATGCGATGCTGGGCATTTCCGGATATAAAATCGACAACTCGCATTTACTTACAATAGGGAGCGTCAGCACCGAGCAATCAAATGCAGTGCTATACGGCGCAATGCTCGGCGGCTTTACTGGTGCACTAATAGCACAAGGATTGTCGAATTCCGCATCCAATAACTTTAATTCTTACAAGGACAGGAAGGTGGTTTATTTCAACTCTATATTCGATGCTCAGGGAAATCATAAGACCGGACCAGTAAAACCATTGGCATTTGACAAGATGAGAGCACATTCCGAATCGCTGAAACGTACGAGCGGAGAAACAGTTTTCAAGATAAATTCAGACTTTGTGTTTTGCTATTACGATGAGAAAGATAAATCGCTGGTTTTTCAAAAATTTTCCGAATGATAAAGGATTTGAAAGTGATCGCGTTTGACGCGGACGATACGCTCTGGGTAAATGAGCCTTATTTTGAAGAGACAGAAAACAAATTTTGTCAGTTGCTTGAGGACTACCTTTCCAAACAAGGCCTTTCACAGGAACTATTCCGGACAGAAATTCAGAATTTACCGCTTTACGGATATGGTATAAAAGGCTACATCCTTTCCATGATCGAGGCTGCGCTACAGATTACCAGTAATACTGTCAATGTAGAAGTAATTGAAAAAATTATTCAGTATGGCAAAGAACTTCTGGAAAAGCCCATTGAATTGCTCGACGGTGTCGAAGAAACCCTGAGCGCGTTAAAGGGCAAATACCGGCTGGTAGTCGCTACAAAAGGCGATCTGTTGGATCAGCATCGAAAACTTACTAAATCCGGCCTCGGACATTACTTTCACCACATCGAAGTCATGTCTGATAAACAGGAAATCGATTATAAAAAATTAGTCGGGCGGCTCGACATCACGCCGGATCAATTCCTGATGATAGGAAACTCTCTTAAATCAGATGTTCTGCCTGTGCTTCAGATGGGCGGGCACGCGATACACATACCATTTCATACAACCTGGGCTCACGAGAAAATCGATCACAAGGTTGAGCATGAAAACTTCAGGCATTTTCAAAAGATCACTGATATTGTCGAGATCATCAGCGACCGTTAAAATATGTATGTCCAATTTGCGCCGTCACTGATAAGAATTACAGTCTTCATCAGTGCATTGGCCGGCATTATTAATGGAGCAGGCGTAGCTGTATTCGAATCCTTCGCAAAAAATTGCCCGCCAAATGAGTACAATTGTGCGGCGATTGTGTTCGATATGTTTCTCAAAATGTAGATACGTCCCGGAAACGTAACCGCATCCGGAATAATAAATTCCTGGTTGCCTGCAGTAGGCGTCAGAGAAATATAAACCCCATCAACGATCGGCGTGGCACTTCCCGCTGGACCGCCATTAAAATTTACGGGTATTCCAATAGTTTTTACAGACAGATTTCCATTGATGTCCAATGTACTCAATGGCGTGACGGTATTAATCCCGACCTGAGCGTTCAGGTTGACAGCAAAAAAGATCAGATGCGCAATAATAAAAATCTTCAATTTCAGAAACATTGACAGCACTTAAGTAGCTAAATGTAAATGTTTTACACCTAAATCGCTCCCAAGGCCTGCAAATTTAACCACGAAATCGTTTTCGTGTTGATAAATTCCATTATTGCGTCATCCAACCTCACTGAACTACAAACAATTATATGCTATTTACCTCCGAGCAACAGCAAGTCAGACGCAACGACTTCAGTCATAAACTTCTTGTCGCCGTTCTTGTCTTCATAGGCGCGATGAGTCAGTTTGCCGGCAATCGCAATCTCTCTTCCTTTTGCGACATACTTTTCGATGACATCTGCAGTTTTGCCCCATGCAACCACATTGTGCCATTGTGTATCGGTTACCTTTTCTCCCTTTTCATTTTTGTAGGTCTCGCTTGTGGCCAACGTCATCTTGGCCAGTTTTTTCCCGGAATCAAGGTTTATGATTTCAGGATCATTTCCCATGTGACCGATCAATTGTACTTTGTTTCTCAAATTCATGGCGTGTAAAATTTTAAATGGTTTTAAATCCGGACGCTTTGTCCAGTGGCAAATTTCATGAACGACAGGAATCAAAACCGACAAATAACCATTTGTAATCGTTTATAGCCGTATGCAAACATTTGAACTTGTAAATTGTTTTTATATATTTGATTCTGACTATGAAAGCTTTCGGCTTCAAAGGTCAGATATAAACGCCAAACAGATTAATTATGACAAGAATTTGCCCGGAATGCGGCGACAAGATCATTGGTCGCGAGGATAAAAAATTTTGCGGCGACAGCTGCCGCAGCGCATTCAACAACCGACAAAATAAGGATACCAGCAACCTTATGCGAAATATCAATAACAGACTTCGCAGGAATTACCGGATCTTATGTGATGTAAACATCGCAGGCAAAACCAGCACCAGCCGGAATGAATTGATTCGTAAAGGTTTCGACTTTACCTACTTCACCACAATCAGAAGGACCCGAAAGGGAAACACTTATTATTTTTTATATGACCAGGCTTATCTGCTCTCGGGGAACGACAGATATGTCCTGATCAGGAAATCGCCCTAAATTTCTACAATGAAAAAAAATCAGGAAACCTTTTTTAAAGCAATTTTTATCGCATTTGTCATAAGCATTGTATTTTTTACAATGATGCCGCAAAAAGTTTCCACTGAAATAGCTCCACCGGCAGAATTTTCAGTTCCCAGGGCGTTGGCACACGTATCAAAAATTGCAGAAAAACCGCATTATACTGGCTCGCTAAATCATCAGGATGTCCTGCATTATATAGAAACTGAATTGCAGAAACTCAATCTGCAGACAGAAATCCAGGAAGGCACAACATTGTCTGATTGGGGAAATCTCGTCAAATCAAAAAACATAATTGCCCGAATAAAAGGCAGCAGTTCTTCAAAAGCAGTACTGCTTCTTTCACATTATGACAGCGCGCCGCACTCATTTGCGCCCGGTGCCGCCGATAATGCAACAGGCGTTGCCACAATTTTGGAAGCGATCAGGGCATTTTTGCACACGAATACGCCGCATAAAAATGACATCATAATATTATTTACCGATGCCGAAGAGCTCGGACTCAACGGCGCCGCGCTGTTCGTGACAAAACATAAATGGGCAAAAGATGTCGGCATAGTTGTGAATTTCGAAGCACGCGGTACATCCGGCCCATCATTTATGCTGATGGAAACGAACAAAGGAAACGCGTCGCTCGTGAACGCATTTTCCGAAGCTTCAACAAGTCATCCGGTGGCAAGCTCGTTGATGTACAGCGTTTATAAAATGATGCCGAACGACACGGATCTGACCGTCTTCAGAGAACATGGAAATATCCCGGGTTACAATTTCGCTTTTATCGACAGCCATTTCAATTATCATACAGCACAGGACGATCTATCGCATCTCGACCATCGATCGGTACTTCATCAGGGAAGTTATCTGATGCCGTTACTTAATCATCTATCGAATGCAAATCTTTCCAATCTGGAAACCGCTGAAGATAAAGTATATTTCAATGTCCCTTTCTTATTCATCGACTATCCGTTTTCATGGGTCTTCACCATGCTAATAATCGCAGTCATGTTCTTTCTTTTCTTTGTTTTTATCGGTTTGGGCAGGCGGTCATTGATCATGTCGGATATCGGAAAAGGATTTCTTTATTTATTCGGAACATTGATAGCGTCCGGGATCCTGACATTTTTTGGATGGAAAATATTGCTCGCCATATATCCCGGATACAGTGATATTTTACAAGGATTCACATACAACGGTCATATCTATATTCTTGCTTTCACATTTTTGTCCCTGGCAGTTTCGTTCCTATTTTATGCACCGGTCAAACATGAAACAACGCTTTACAGTTATACCGTTGCGCCTGTCCTTTTGTGGATAATAATCTGTATTGCACTTGCCATATATCTTCCGGGAGCAGCATTTTTATCCATCCCATTGTTATGCTCGGTCCTGATTCTCGGATTTTACTGTATGACGCAGCGCTCAAGCGAAATCGTTAATTCAATTTTGGCAGTGCCCGGACTCTGCATTATCGTACCGTTGATCTGGATGTTTCCAATCGGACTCGGACTCAAAATATTGGTTGGAAGTTCCGTTTTAACCGTGCTGTTATTTTCATTGATCCTACCGATAATGGGCTCGTTCAGTGGCAAAGCAATCTGGTCTGCGGCAATGTTTGTGATTGCAATCGTATGTTTTGTTTTTGCCCACATCGAGTCGGGTTTTGAACCCGGAAAAGCGAAACCCAACAGTCTTGTTTATTATATGGACAATGATACCGACAAAGCATATTGGGCCTCTTATGATAATGCCGCCGATGAATGGACTAAGAAGAAACTCGGTGCAAATGCCGGCGGCGCATCTTATCTGAATCAATTGCCGTTATTGAGCAAATACAACACATTGTTTACGTTTTCTTCCGCAGCTGAAACCATTGATCTTGCAAAGCCGACGATAAGTTTCTATTTAGATACAATTATCGGGAATTGGCGTCATCTGAAAATCCGTATTAAGCCAAACCGGAATGTCAACCGATACGACATTTACGCGTCCGAATCATTACAACTTCATCATTTTAAAGCAAACGGTGCGACGGCACTTGAACAAAAAAATTCGCTTTATCCGCGGCACGGAAAAAAATTATTGAGTTATTATGTCGTTGGGAATGAACCTTTAGAATTAGAGTTTACGATCGAAAAAAATGCTGTGCCGAATCTGGAACTTCTTGAATCGTCATTTGATCTTCTGACCAATCCTGCATTGGACGTTAATGATCGGGAACCATGGATGATGCCAAAGCCATTTATCTTAAATGATGCAATCATAGTGAAGCAGCGAATCCGGCCGCTGCCCAAGACTGTCAGGATGGTCCAGGTTCCTGTAAATACAATTTCAACGGACACGATCCCGACGATTCCACCGGTTACGGAATTGGATTCCGTCCAATAAAAAATCCCGGCGGACCGGGATTCAATTACCAAATTCTCACTCGCTTATCAGGCGAAATATACATTCCGTCGCCTTCCTTAATGTCGAATGCCTGATAAAATGCATCCACGTTTTGAAGCGGGACATACGCACGATACATTCCGGGTGAATGCGGATCTGTCTTTACCTGATTCTTGATGGCTTCGTCACGCATTTTCGATCTCCATATCGTAGCCCACGAAATGAAAAAACGCTGCTCTGGAGTAAAACCGTCAATTCTGCCAGGATTACCGCTTTCTTTTAAATGGATCAAAAGTCCGTCATAAGCCGCGTTGACTCCGCCCAGGTCGCCAATATTTTCGCCTAAAGTAAATTTACCGTCAACATAAGTTCCCGGCAGTGGCTGCAAAGCCGAATATTGATCAGCCAAAGATGTTCCCAAGCCGGTAAACATTTTCAGATCTTCATCAGACCACCAGTTTATTAAATTACCTTCTGCGTTATATCTCGAGCCTGAATCATCGAAACCATGGGATATTTCATGACCGATAACGGCTCCGATCCCGCCATAATTCACAGCTTCGTCCGCCTGATAATTATAAAAAGGCGGCTGCAAAATCGCCGCAGGAAATACGATCTCGTTAAATGATGGATTGTAATACGCATTTACCGTCTGCGGCGACATCGACCATTCTTCTTTATCGACCGGTTTTTTAAGCTTGTCTATGTCTCTTTGAAACCTCCATCGCGAAACATTCTGCATGTTTTCAAAATAACTTCCTCCCGTATCAGGACCAGTGATTGCAAGAGCAGAATAATCTTTCCATTTGTCGGGATAACCAATCTTGATGCGTGATTTATGAAGTTTTGCGATTGCACTTGCGCGGGTTTCTTTGGTCATCCATGGCAATGCATTGATTCGATTTTCAAAAGCCTTAAATATGTTTTTGATCATTTTCTCTGCTTTTGCTTTCGCTTCGGCAGGAAACTTTTTCTCTACATATAATTTACCCAAGGCCTCACCTACGCTGCCATTGATGGTTTGAAGCGCACGCTCGTCAAGTGGACGCTGCGCCATCGCTCCGGTTAAAGTTTTCGAATAAAAATCCCAATTTGCTTTCTCGATATCTGTCGAAAGCTGACTTGACGCACGATTTAATAAAGTCCATCGCATATAAGCTTTCCAGTCTTCAACTTTATTTTCCGATAAGATCGACTGCAAAGCTGCCATATATTTCGGTTGCGAAACCACCAATGTATCAGGTTTTGGAAACCCAACTCCATTTATAAATGTATCCCAATTGATTGCGGGCGTAGTTGACTGAAGCGCGGCAACAGTCATCGGATTATAAGTCTTGCGTCGGTCACGACGCTCGACGCGATCAAGTCGTGGCTGTGACATTGACGTTTCCAGCGCAAGGATTTTCTGTGCATTGGCTTTCGCGGCGGCAGGTTTTTCACCAATGAATCCCAACATTCGTTCAACATGTGCGACATATTTTTGGCGCTTTTCTTTCGAATCCGCATCATCGGAAACATAATAATCACGATCAGGTAAACCAAGGCTGCCCGGCCCGACGCTGATCACATATCGATTGCTGTTCTTTGCATCTGTGGAAATTCCGATGCCGAAGAATCCGATGCCGCCAACAGGTTCCATTTCTATCATCAGCTTCTGCAGATCAGCAACATTCTTAACCGCATTGATCTTATCCAGATATGGTTTGATCGGCGCAATGCCTTTCTTATTTCGCGCCACCGTGTCCATAATGGATTTATAGAGATTGACGGCTTTTCCCTGATCCGTTGTGGGCCCGTATTTTTTATCCTTCGATGCATCTGCCAAAATTTCCAATGCATCGCGATCGGTTTTCTGCCTTAATTCGTCAAAACTTCCCCAACGCGTTCGGTCTGCGGGTATGTCGGTTTTATCAACCCAGGTGCCGTTGACGAACCTGAAAAAATCCTGGGAAGGTTTTACCGTCCGGTCCATATGTTCGAGATTGATTCCCGGTTCCTTCTGTTGCGCGCCGACATTTGCCGCGGCCAATAAGGCAAATGCCAAAGTTGAAATGCTGTGTTTCATTATATCGTAATTAAATCGTTGTTAAAGTATGCAATCGCCGCCTCATAACGTGCAAACTGCCAAATCATTTGATAATTTTGCAAAAATTTAAATGGACAATCTACGGAAATATCGTGTATTCATAATCGTCATGGCGATATTTTCCGTAGTTGCGATCACTCTGTTTTACGGCGTTTTGCGCCCGAAGAAATCGCTTCCAATTTACAATCCGTCGATGGTAAACCCTGAACTCGTCGACAGTACGATCCAGCATGTCGGAAAGTATCATCGTGTAGCCGACTTTTCCTTTGTCAACCAAAATGGCAAAATCGTTACAAATAAAGATTATAACGGTAAAATTTATGTAGCCGATTTTTTCTTTACGACCTGCCCGACTATCTGTCCGAAAATGACCGACAACATGGCCAAAATACAGCAGTCGATCAAGGCCAATCCCAAAGTGATGTTGTTGTCACATACCGTAACTCCAGATATCGACAGTGTTCCCGTTTTAAAAAAGTATGCTGTTGATAAAGGTGTGATGGACAGCAAATGGAATCTTGTAACCGGCGATAAAAAAGATATTTATTCGATTGCACGAAAATCTTATCTCGCTGTCAAACTTGGCAAACCCGACGAGTTGTATGATATGGTTCATACCGAAAACTTTGTGTTGGTTGATTCGCAGCGTCGCGTTCGCGGATTTTACGATGGTACGGACGACAATGAAATCATCAGGCTTATTGAAGACATCCAATGGCTGTCTGAAAATGATGATGATTAAAAAATTGTTGTCGAAAATTGCGTACTTTTGCTGCGTTTATTCAATCTAAATAAGCATTGCAGACTACAATAGATCTACTGAAAATAGGCGAAAAAGCAACAATTTCAGAATTTGATATCGAAACCATTCCATTAAAACTTCTTGAAATGGGATGTCTTCCGGGCAATGAAGTGAAGCTGCTACAGGTCGCGCCATTTGGCGATCCGCTTTATCTCGACATAAATGGTTCTTACCTGGCCATTCGGATCGAAACTGCGAAGCATATCACGGTCGAGAAGCCGTAAACAATGAGCAACGAGAATATCAATGTAGCACTTATCGGGAACCCGAACGTTGGAAAAACGTCTGTATTTAATGCACTTACGGGATTAAAACAGCAGGTCGGAAATTATCCGGGGATCACTGTCGAAAAAAAAATCGGTTTCTGCCGTCTTCCGCAAAATATCCGGGCAAATATTCTTGACCTTCCCGGTACGTACAGCCTGAACGCGAGTTCGATCGATGAAAACGTCGTCATCGAACTGCTTCTGAACCGCAACGATAAATTGTTTCCCGACGTTGCGATCGTTATTTCGGATGTTGAAAACCTGAAGCGAAACTTGCTTTTGTTTACGCAGATAAAAGATCTCGAAATACCCGTAATCCTCGCCATTAACATGGCCGACAGAATGAAACGACGCGGTATTACGCTAAATATTCCTCTTTTGGAAGAGCAGCTAAAAACTAAGATTGTGCTTGTCAGCACCCGGAAAAACACGGGAATGGAAGAGCTTAAAAACCTCATCGTAAACTATAAAACATTATCGACGGAGCCGTGTTTAAACGCTTCTTCGATCGATCCGGATTATTTTAACGGACTCCGCAAGGCTTTCCCGAACCAGCTTTTATACAAATTGTGGCTTGTTATCACGCAAGATGTCAATTTTCTTAATCTTGAAAGGAATGAGATCCGCGGCACATTTACCAAATCACACTCAGACCTGAAACGGTTGCAGCAAAAGGAAACGATCAAGCGATATCAGTTTATAAATGATGTTTTAAAACAGGGCCAGATCATCGACTCGTCTGCTGCGACAGATTTCAGGTCCAAACTTGATCGCGTGCTCACTCACAGGATTTTCGGATACGTCATTTTCTTCGCAATTTTATTTGTGATCTTTCAGGCCATTTTCGACTGGTCGTCAGTTCCGATGGATTTTATAGACGAATCCTTCGCGGCACTTAGTTCATACATAGATTCGACTTTACCCAAAGGCGCGCTTACCGATTTGCTTTCGCAGGGAATTATTCCCGGTATTGGCGGAATCTTGATCTTCATCCCTCAAATCGCGTTTTTATTCCTGTTTATTTCGGTATTGGAAGAAAGTGGTTACATGAGCCGCGTTGTGTTTTTGATGGATAAGGTCATGCGAAGGTTCGGATTAAGCGGGAAAAGTGTCGTTCCATTGATATCCGGCACGGCGTGCGCGATACCGGCAATCATGGCTACGCGAAACATCGAAAATTGGAAAGAACGGCTGATCACGATTCTGGTCACGCCTTTTACAACGTGTTCCGCAAGGCTTCCTGTTTATGCCATTATCATTGCGCTTATCGTTCCCGACCAGCGTGTTTTAGGTTTTCTGAGTCTGCAAGGTCTGACATTGATGCTTCTCTACATGCTGGGTTTTGGCGTCGCAGTATTATCATCATACATTTTGAGCAAAGTTCTAAAAATGAAAGGCAAATCATTCTTTCTGATCGAACTGCCAAATTATAAGCTTCCGCTTCCAAAGAATGTTGCGGTAAATGTGATTGAAAAGACCAAGGCATTTGTTTTCGGCGCCGGCAAGATCATTCTTGCCATATCGATTGTTCTATGGTTTTTGGCATCTTACGGTCCGGGCGAAAGATTTGAAAACGCGGAAAAGATAGTCCAGAATGAATACGCCGGTCAAAATATGGAAACTGGCGAAATCGATAATAAGATAGCGTCTTATAAGTTGGAGAATTCGTATATCGGAATTATGGGCAAGGCAATCGAGCCTGTCATCAAGCCGCTCGGATACGATTGGAAAATCGGGATAGCCGTATTGACATCATTTGCCGCACGCGAAGTATTTGTTGGCACGCTTGCGACCATTTATAGTGTTGGCGATGGAAGTTCAGACGAGACCATCAAACAGAAAATGGCAGAAGAAGTAACTCCCGAAGGAAAGAAAATATTTAATTTTGCTACCGGGATCTCGCTGCTTCTATTCTACGCATTCGCGATGCAGTGCGCAAGTACGCTGGCAGTTACCCGAAAAGAAACCAACGGATGGAAATGGCCGCTGGCTCAGCTAGTCTTTATGAGTGCGTTTGCATACATAACCGCGCTCATCGCATATCAATTCTTAAAATGATACAGGAAATTATCGCATTTGTCGTTCTCGCTGTGGCCGTTGGCTATCTGGTCAACAAATTTTTCCTGAAAAAGAAATCTAAAAAAGGATGTGATACCGATTGCGGCTGCTCTTAGCCAAGCGCAACATCCAGTGTCATCATCACAATAAATCCGCCGATAAATCCCAATGAGGCGATATCGGTATTCTTTTCGAGCTGCGTTTCCGGAATAACTTCCTCCACAACGACAAAGATCATCGCGCCGGCTGCAAAAGCTAATGCGTAAGGCAAAATCGGTGTGAAAAACGTTACTGCCAATGCGCCGATAACTCCGGCGATAGGCTCAACAATGGCCGACGATTGCCCGTACAAAAAGCTTTTCCTGCGGCTTAATCCCATACGGCGAAGTGGCATTGAAACAGCTATGCCTTCCGGGAAATTCTGTATTCCGATTCCGATTGCCAATGTCAGCGCTCCTGCGATCGAAGCTTCGGGTATTCCTGCTGCCACGCCGCCAAACAAAACGCCAACCGCCAATCCTTCGGGGATGTTGTGCAGCGTAATCGCCAATACCAATAAAGTTGTACGCTGCCATGGTGATTTTACGCCTTCCGCTTCCTTAAAATTTATGTGAAGATGAGGAAGCGTTTTGTCCAATGCAAATAAGAACAAAGCGCCTAGAAGAAAACCTGCTGCGGCAGGAATTACCTTTACAAATCCATCACCTTCGCTCATTTCAATGGCTGGCGCGAGAAGGCTCCAATAACTTGCAGCAACCATCACGCCGCCAGTAAATCCGAGCATTCCATCGAGCACTTTTCTGTTCATCGTCTTGAAAAAGAACACGACGGACGCGCCGGCAGCAGTCACAAGCCAGGTAAAAACCGTTGCGTACAACGCCGCCAAAATCGGGTCAATGCTTGAAAAATATGCAACTATGCTGTCGAACATATCAAATGGTTTTTACATAAAGATTAGAAGCAATTTTGTTTGAAAAAGTCAGTATATTTCCATTGACGGAAACTGTAATCGAATCGTCAAATGTTTCGCGGTCGATGATCTCGAATTCAGAACCGAGCGCAATCTGCTGCTTGTTTAAATATTTCAGGAATTCTGACGATGTTTCGCGCACGCCGACACAAATAGATTTCTGGTTAATCTTGGTCTCCGACAGTAACTTCTTATCGACATTTTTGATTTCGCCTTTGGCATTCGGGATCGGATCACCATGCGGATCTTCCGTCGGATTTCCGAGGAATGCATCGAGGCGGTCTATCAATTTTTCCGAATTAATGTGTTCGAGTTCTTCAGCAAGCTCATGAACTTCATCCCATGAAAAGTTCAATTTGTCAACAAGAAAAACTTCCCACAAACGATGTTTTCTGACGATCATCTTTGCAGCATGCAATCCCTGAGGCGTCAAAGAAACTCCCTGATATTTTTGATATTCGATCAGATTTTTATCCGCCAGCTTTTTGATCATATCCGTAACCGACGAAGCTTTTGAATCGATCATCCTTGCGATTGCGTTTGTTGTAACACCTTTCTTCTGAGACTGCGAAAGATGATAGATGACCTTTAAATAATTTTCTTCTGAATACGTCATGTTGGATTTTCAGATTTCAAAGATAAGATTTTATATATACAAATATTATTTTTAGATTTGTCTAAATATTTTATTTTGAGAACCTTTTTTTTAATTTTACTTATTTCGACAATTAACGGTGTTTATTCGCAGCCGGTCCGCGATTCAATTTCAAAAAGTGACGGCGGCGAATCACTCGACGAGATCGTAATTACCGGAACCATGAGAGCGGTGAAAAGAATCGAAAGTCCGGTTCCTGTCGAAATTTATAAGCCCGCATTCTTCAGAAAAAATCCTACTGCAAATGTTTTTGAAGCGCTGCAAAATGTCAACGGTGTGCGGCCGCAGCTAAATTGTAACGTTTGTAATACCGGCGACATTCATATCAATGGGCTTGAAGGTCCGTATACTTTGGTTTTAATTGATGGGATGCCGATCGTCAGCGGATTATCGACAGTTTACGGATTATCGGGTATACCGAATTCATTAATTGAACGTGTTGAAATCGTAAAAGGTCCGGCTTCATCTCTTTACGGAAGCGAGGCAGTTGGCGGATTGATCAACATCATCACAAAAACGCCGCGATCTGCGCCACGCTTTTCCGTGGATGGTTTTAGTACAAGCTGGGGCGAGGCCAATTTGGACGTTGGAACCAAATTACTGCTGGGAAACACATCGATCATTTCAGGTCTGAATTATTTTAATTACAGCAACCCGGCAGATTTAAACAATGATAATTTTACCGATGTGACGCTTCAGGACCGGATTTCCGTTTTTCAAAAATGGAATTTCAGTCGCAAGTCCAACAAATTATTTTCAATTGCAGGACGATTCTTTTACGAAGACCGTTGGGGCGGCGAAATGCAATGGAACAAATCTTACCGTGGCGGAAGCGAAGTATACGGCGAAAGCATTTACACTACACGATACGAACTTTTCGGCGCTTATGATCTGCCGGTGGAAGAAAAAATGAACTTTTCATTCTCGTATACCGACCATGACCAGAATTCAGTTTATGGAAACATTCCTTATTTGGCGGTGCAGCGGATCGCATTTGGGCAGTTGACATGGGAAAAGAAAATCGGCCGCAATGATTTCCTTTTCGGGATCGCTTCACGGTTCCAGCATTATAATGACAACACGCCGGCGACGTCAGATCCTGAAAAGACATTTATCCCGGGAATTTTTGTTCAGGACGAAATTAAGCTTTCGGAAAATCATCAACTATTGCTCGGTGCAAGATATGATCACAATAACAATCACGGATCGATTTTCACGCCGCGGATTGCTTACAAATGGAAAGTCGACGACCTTAATATTCTGAGGTTCAACGCCGGAACAGGTTTTCGCGTGGTAAGCCTGTTTACTGAAGAACATGCAGCACTGACCGGATCACGCGATGTTATCATCCTTGAAGATTTGAAGCCGGAGCGTTCATACAATGCAAACATCAATTACCTCAAAAAAATATATTTGAAAGGTGGGCATTTTATTGGTTTCGAAGCTACAGGCTGGCTGACGTATTTCACCAATTCAATTCTCCCGGATTATGATACAGATCCGGAAAGCATCATCTATAAAAATCTTGACGGACACGCCATTACTCATGGTGTAAGTCTGAATGTCGATGCGGTTTTTACAAACGGCTTGAAAATCATTTTGGGTGCAACCTATATGGATGTGTTCAAGGAAGAAAACGGTGTTCGCACGCGCCAGATGCTCACAGAAAAATTTTCCGGAACATGGGCAGTTTCGTACAGGATTCCGTCGATGTTTTTGGATATCGATTATACCGGAAATCTCTATGGCCCGATGAGGCTGCCGCTCCTTGGAGAACTCGATCCGCGCAGGGAATACTCTCCGGTTTGGAGCATTCAGAATATTCAGTTTACTTTCAATCGCCTGAAAAACGTCGAAGTATATTTCGGAATAAAAAATCTCCTGGATTGGACGCCCAACAAAGGAAATCCTTTCATCATCGCGCGGGCCGACGATCCGTTCGACCAGAATGTGCAATTTGCTCCGGATGGCAGCGTCGTTGCGACTGCAGATAATCCGTACGCATTGACCTTCGATCCATCATATGTTTACGGTCCGAATCAGGGAATCAGATCTTTTTTTGGAATCAGATACACGATGAAATGAAAAAGCTTGCATTAATAATATTCGTCTTATGTTGTACAAATGCTTTTTCACAGATAAAAGAAATGTCGTTTGCTCAATATGATTCGATTTCAAAAACAGATCGAAAACCTGCCGTCGTCTTCATTAAAACCTCATGGTGCAAGATCTGCGAAATGATGGAACAATCGGTTTTCAAAGATGCGGATCTGGCGAATTTGATAAACGACAATTTTCATTTTGTCAGATTTGATGCGCAAAGTACGAAACCAGTTTCTTTGGATGGACGAGAATTCAATTTTCAGCCATCGGGCAAAAATGCCGGCATTCACGATCTGGCGTATGAACTTGCGGAAATTAATGGCCAGGTTTCGTATCCTACTTTGGTAATTTTGAATGCCGATCTTTCTGTTGCAGGCCAGTTTCCATCATATATCGACGCAAAAAAGCTGACAATGATATTAAAAAAATACTCCCTGGAACAAACGAATGATCATGCAATAATCAAACTCGATTGATAACGTAAGATCATCGCGGCAAATCGTGTAACTTTGCACTACTAAATTTCAATATTATGTATCCAGAAGAAATGATCAAACCCATGCGGGCTGAGTTGGCAGATGCGGGATTTGAAGAATTATATTCCGCAAATGCGGTCGAGAACGCCATCTCACAAAAAGGAACTACGCTGGTTGTTGTAAACTCCGTCTGCGGATGTGCTGCAAGAAATGCGCGCCCGGGCGTTAAGATGAGCCTCAGCCATTCAAAAAAACCGAATCATCTGGTGACTGTTTTTGCAGGTGTCGATAAAGATGCTGTAGATGCCGCCCGTGAGCATATGTTTCCGTTTCCGCCATCATCGCCAAGCATGGCTTTGTTCAAAGACGGTGAACTTGTGCACATGCTCGAAAGACATCATATCGAAGGACGTCCGGCAGATCTTATTGCCGAAAACCTTCGCGACGCATACGATGAATTCTGCTAAAAGTTCAAGCCACTGAAAAGTGGCTTTTTTTATGCGGTTTTTACTGATTCGAAGTCGGGAATCGACAAAACGATATCTTGCGATCGAAGAAACGCTGCAAATTCCGCCAGTTCTTCGGATTGAAAATTATTAAATCTTCCCGAGAAAATATCTGTAACATCAGTTCGCGTTTTTTCATCAGCAAAATTGACAAGAAACTCATTTTTATCGATGGTGATCAGGCAGTCCGTTTCACTAAAATCTGATTTTACGTTCGGATTCAGTACCAGACTCGAGCTTAAACCGGGATATGCTTTCTGAAGCAGTTTAAATAATGCAGACATAACCTTTGTGCTCGTCGTTGAACTCAGACAGACGCGATCAGCACAATTCAGAATAACGTCATAGTTGCATTTGAGTCCGCAAACGCCGCTTTTACCCCAAACGATCTCGTTATGTTCAGAAAAACAGCCCCATGATCCAGGGCCGGTCGGACCGTAAATTCCAACAGTCGGAACATTAAAAGCGCCCGCCACATGCGTGATTCCGGCATCATTCCCAATATGAAACAACGATTTTGACATGGCATCGCCCACATCTTCCATTCCACCCGTGACAAAATCGACGTAATCGGGTGAATCTTCAAAAAAAGCAAGCGGATTCGGGTCGTCCGGGCCCATAATGACTTTACAGCGAAGTGTCGGATACGCGTTATGGATTTTGCGAATTACCTCAGCATAATTTTGCGTCGGCCAGATTTTCAATAAGAACCCGGCGCCAGGATGCATCGTATAATACGGGTTTTCAAAGTCGGGTACGCGGTGAAAATATGGAAACTTTGTCTTACTGTTATCTATATCGGGATGAAGTTTTGCAACGGCATCAACATAATGCCTGATCGCATGCTGTTTAACACGCTTGTGTGTCGGATATCGCATCGCATGCGGCAAATCGTAACCTCGAAAAGCAGGGTAATTACCGAGCTCGATGACATGATCGAATGCATTTTCATTTTGACGGCATTCGGTTTCGTCGGCAACATTGATTCCGACAAGGTGTTTTTTAAAAAACCCAACTAGCCGCGGCGCTACCGCAAACGTCAATTCATCGGAAACTTTTAAAAGCTCATACAACGACGGGATGCAAAAGAAGATGTCGCCCAATCCACCATAACTTTTATAAACGAGCATTTTGCCAAGCGTCGAGATGTTTATTACAGGCTGGATGTTGTCAAGAACTTCTTCAATCTTATCCCAGAATCTGCCTGGCGTATCCCGAATTTCCTGCTTGGCGCGATCCAAATCGTTTGGATACCAGTCGAACGAAAAAGTTCCTACACGGTCATTTGAAATGATTTCACAACCTGAGAGAAACGCTTCAGCTGCGAGCCGCCCGGAAGGTTCCGGCCAAAAAGGTTTGCATACAAAACGTTTCGTACGGCCAAGAATCTTTAAAACTTCATCATTTGAAATCATGTCGAAAAACTCCACGTTCCCAGGGATTTCACGCTCAAGCTTATTCGGACCGTATACATGGAATTGCAATTCGGGATGTTCAATGGCATAATCGAGGTAAGCGTCGCCACCTTTGAGAAAACTTAGTTCGCCGAAAAAGGGAATGACATTTTCATCTTTTACAGGCGAAATTTGCAGCGCATCGACATCAACCGTTGGCGGCATGATCATGTAATCGCCAATTGCTTCTCCGTAAAAATCGATATGGCTTTGATAATGTTTGGGCGATTGGAAAAAATTCATTTGCGAACTGGCAAAAATGTCCCGAAAGATGTGGAACTTCTCGGTGTTACAACAAAGCCGGTACTTTCGATCGACAGTACAAATAATATTTCGCCGCGCACAAAAATTATAGTCGAACTCAATTTTTACAAATCTGATCTTGCGATCAATCAGAAATTGCAGCAGCGCATGTTCGAATCTGCATCGTGCGGTACTGTTCAAAACTACCAGATCGGCATCCAAAATTTTCTCGGTCACTAAATCGAAGTCGCGTAATAAATCGTAATGAACAGAAAAACCTCTCTTTTCTCCGAGGCTCATCAACTGGTTGATTGTCAGTTCGGCGCCGCGCAATAAAGAAAGGTTTGTGTCGTGTAAAAACAGGATTCCGGCCAATTGATCAGGTTTTAATTAATCGTCGTAGTAGCCGTCATCATAATAGCCATCATCGTAATAGCCATCGTCGTAGTAACCGTCGTCGTAATAGCCATCGTCATAATAGCCGTCATCGTAATATCCATCATTAAAATTATCATCATCATTGTCACAAGATGAGATAATGTTTCCGGCAACAAAAAGGCTGGAAGTAACCAGCAAGATCTTTCCGGAATTGCGCAAAAATTTTCTTCTATCCATAGCTTATCCTTTTAATACACATAAAGTTAGCAAGAACAATTATTAAGTAAACCTTAAAATTTGTTATAGATTATAAACATACAAGTCATCAAAATCCCTACTTTTGCCGAACTTTTTTTCCTTAATCTGTTTATAGCATGCAACTGTATAACACTTTAAGCGCAGAAGAGCGTAAGGCCATGATCGATGAGGCCGGAAAGCAGAGGCTTACTTTGTCTTTCTACGCTTATGCGCAAATTGAGAATCCCACCGAATTCAGGAACAATTTATTTTTATCTTGGAGTCCGCTCGATGTCTTGGGCCGGATTTACGTCGCACATGAAGGCATCAATGCCCAGCTTTCGGTTCCGGCGGATCATTTTTACGAGTTCCGGAATACTATCGAAGCGTATGATTTCATGAAAGGAATTCGATTGAACATTGCTGTGGAGCATGATGATCATTCGTTTTTGAAACTCACGATTAAAGTCAGGGATAAGATTGTCGCCGACGGACTAAACGATGCAACTTTTGATGTTACCAACAAAGGAATTCATCTAAAGGCAAAGGAGTTCAACGATTTGCTCGATGATGAAAACACGATCATTGTTGATATGCGAAATCATTACGAAAGTGAGATCGGACATTTCAGAAAAGCCATTAAGCCGGATGTCGACACTTTCCGCGAATCGCTGCCGATCATTGAGGAGCAGCTTGCCGGACATAAAGAAGACAAGAAAGTTTTGATGTACTGCACCGGCGGGATCAGATGCGAGAAAGCCAGTGCCTATTTCAAGCATAAAGGATTTAAGAATGTTTATCAGCTCGAGGGCGGCATCATCGAATATGCGCGCCAGGTAAAAGATGAAGGCCTTGAAAGCAAATTCATCGGCAAGAATTTCGTTTTCGATCACAGGCTCGGCGAACGCATCACAAACGATATCGTATCGCAATGCCATCAATGCGGAAAACCGTGTGATGATCATACGAACTGTGCTAATGAAGGTTGTCACCTACTGTTTATACAATGTGGGGAATGTGCTGCTGCAATGGAAGGATGTTGCTCGAATACTTGCTTGGATATCATTCATCTTCCGGAAGAAAAACAGAAGGAAGTCCGCCGCGGCATCATGAATGGCAATAAAATTTTCAAAAAGGGAAAATCGGATGTTCTGACGTATAAAACCTCCGGCGCTGACACTGCCATCGCAATTGTGAAACCTTCTACGAAAAGCGCTCAGCCGAAAGTTAAAAAATCATATTTGGGCAAAGCGACACATTACTTCGCAAAAGCGGGCGTTGCCGATTTTATTATTGAAGATGCAACGCTTAGAACGGGTGCGCAAATCGTTATTCTCGGCCCGACTACAGGAACCGAATTCCTGACAGCGGAAGCAATGTTTGTCAATGGCGCGCCTGCAACGATTGCTGAAAAAGGTGACGTGGTTTCGTTAAAAGTGGCTTTCAGGGTAAGACTTTCGGATAAATTATATCTTATCCAGAAATAATTTAAAGCATCACAGACTTGTGGACTTGCTTTGAAGAAGCGATTTTAACTTTAGCCATGCAGTTTTTGACTGAATGGCGTTGCCCCGAAAGCTTTCGGGGCCCGGGCTATCCGCAGTGCGCGGCACTTTGCTTCTATCCCTAACGCAGTTGCGGGTAATCTTCACTTTGCCGAAATGGTCCGGACAATGCCGGGCGAAAAATCCAATTGCGGCAATAAATTTTAAGCTGATACTTCAAATGCGAATCGCTTTGAAGAAATTTTGGTCGACGGTTGTTTTATATGCCGGAGAAGGCATGATAGCTTCTGCGTTGCAATTTGGAAACCTCAAAGGTTTTGAAAACCTTTGAGGTTTAGCAGGTAGAATGCCGCTGAATATAATCGGGCATAAAGTAAATATATCGCTTAAAAAATCACGCTCATTACGGTAAAACCACACATTTCTCACTCCCCAAAAAATACTATCTTTACGCGCAAACAATTACGAACTTAAGTTGTGGACTCCACAACACTACATATATCATGGCATGTACAAGTTGTTCAACCGCAAGTGGTGGCGCACCTGCAGGTTGCGGAAATAAAGGGAACTGCGGAACCGACAGTTGCAATAAGCTGACGGTTTTCGACTGGCTTTCGAACATGAGCCTTCCCGACGGAGAAAACGCATTCGACTGCGTAGAGATCCGTTTTAAGAACGGACGCAAAGAATTTTACAGGAATACCGAAAAGCTGCCGTTGTCGATCGGGGATATCGTCGCTACCGAAGCATCTCCGGGACACGACATCGGAATCATCAGCCTTACCGGCGAGCTTGTAAAGATTCAGATGAAGAAAAAAGGGGCAAATCACAAGAGTCCCGAGATTCAAAAAATATATCGAAAGGCTTCACAGCGCGACATCGACATCTGGTCGAACGCACGTGCCAAAGAAGAAACGATCAAGGTTAAAGCCCGCGAATTTGCCATCGATCTTCAGCTCGAAATGAAAATTTCCGACGTTGAATATCAAGGCGATGGATCCAAAGTCACCTTCTACTACACTGCAAACGACCGCGTCGACTTTCGTCAATTGATCAAGCTTTACGCTCGCGAATTCAATACGCGAATCGAAATGAAGCAGGTCGGTTTTCGTCAGGAAGCATCGCGTTTGGGCGGAATCGGGTCATGCGGACGCGAACTTTGCTGCTCTACATGGCTGACAGATTTCCGAAGCGTGAACACATCCGCAGCGCGCTATCAACAACTTTCACTGAATCCGCAAAAATTGGCCGGACAATGCGGCAAACTAAAATGCTGCCTTAATTACGAGCTCGACACGTACATGGACGCGCTTCAGGACTTTCCCGACTTTGAGACGAAGCTGATGACCGAAAAAGGAATGGCGGTTTGCCAAAAGCAGGACATCTTTAAAGGTTTGATGTGGTTCGCGTATACAGAAAACTTCGCCAATTGGCATGTTTTAAAAATCGAACAGGTCAAGGAAATCATGACCGAGAATCGGGAAAAACGAAAAGTTTCATCTCTCGAAGATTACGTAACCGAAACGGTCGTCGAACCCGAAAAAGATTTTAACAACGCCATGGGCCAGGAAAGCCTCACGCGTTTTGATCAGCCTAAAAGGAAGAAGAAGCACAATAAAAAGCGTGGCGACGATCCGAAAGTCGGCGTTGCAATACAGCCACAATCCCGGTCGCAGCAGCCTAAATCGCAAAGCCCGCAACAAGGTCCGTCACAAGGACAGGCGCAACCTCAGCAACAACGGCAGCAGCGACAGCAACCGCAAGGTAATCGCAATGCGCCACGACCGCTCCGTGATAATAGACCGAACGGAAATAAACCAAGTCCGCCAAACAGGAATGAAGACAAAAAGTAGCATTTGTTTGTTCCTTATTATGATTTGTCTTGCGTCGTGCGACAAAACCCGCGTGTTCGATGAATACAAATCAGTCGGAAAAACATGGCATAAGGATTCTATCGTGTCTTTCGATCTTCCCGAAATGGATACGCTTAAATCATATAATTTGTTTGTAAACCTAAGGGCGAACAACGATTATCCCTTCAATAACCTTTTCCTGATCGTTTCGATGGATCATCCCGGACGCCTTACAAAAGTAGACACGCTCGAATACCTGATGGCCGATCCTGATGGCAAGTTATTAGGCGATGGATTTACGGACATCAAGGAAAGCAAATTGTTTTACAAGGAAAACGTAAAATTTAAAAAAGGCACGTATAAAGTGCGAATCCGACATGCAGTGCGCGAATCAGGCAAGATTTCCGGTGTCGACGCGTTAAATGGAATAACAGAAGTAGGATTTAGGATTGAACCAGCAAAATAATATGGCCCGAAAGAATAACAACAAAAAAGACATTTCATATTACAAGAATAAATTCTGGAGAATTTTCGCGTACACCCTGATTGGGATCTTCGTGTTCTTCCTTCTTGCTTCCTGGGGAGTTTTTGGAGCAATGCCTTCTTTCGAAGACCTTGAAAACCCGGATTCTAATCTTGCTACTGAGATTATTTCGTCCGATGGTGTTACGATTGGTAAGTTTTACAATGAAAACCGTACGCCGATCCGATATAATGATCTTCCGAAACATCTTGTCGATGCTTTGATCGCAACCGAAGATGAACGTTTTTACGATCATTCGGGAATCGATTTTCGACGTACCGCGACGGCCACTGCGAGTCTTGGAACGCGAGGCGGCGCAAGTACAATCACACAGCAGCTTGCCAAATTGCTTTTCCACGGCGAAGGGTCGCGATTTCTCCCTTTCCGGGTTGTTCAGAAAATGAAGGAATGGATCATCGCTGCGAGGCTTGAGCGCCAATATACCAAGAACGAAATTATCGCAATGTATTTGAACAAAGCAGATTTCGTCAATACAGCGGTCGGAATCAGATCGGCAGCCAAGGTATATTTCGGAAAAGAACCGCGGCATCTGACCGTGGATGAAAGTGCAATGCTTGTGGGAATGCTAAACAATCCTTCGCTGTTCAATCCTGTCCGCAGACCTGAACGAACACTTCAGAGACGGAACATCGTATTGAAACAAATGGAGCGGAATGGATTTCTGACACCGGATCAAAAGGAAATTTTTCAAAAGAAGCCGATTGCTTTGAGATTTCAGCCTGAAAGCCACCACGAAGGAACTGCAACTTATTTCCGCGAATATCTGCGCGACTATATGAAAGCGTGGGCGAAAGAAAATAAAAAACCGGACGGAACCGACTACGATATTTATAAAGACGGTCTGAAAATCCATACAACCATTGATTCGCGCATACAGCAATACGCCGAAGAAGCCGTTGCACAACATTTGCCAAATCTGCAGCAGGAATTCAATAGTCAGCAAAAAGACAACAAAAACCGGCCGTTCGTAAGGATTTCAAAAGATGAAACCGAAAAGATCATGGCGCAAGCGCGCAAAAATTCGGAAAGATGGCGCGTGATGGAAGCTCAGGATAAGTCGGATGACGATATTATCAAATCGTTTGATGTTAAAACAAAAATGACGGTGTTTACCTGGAAAGGCGAACGCGATACGGTTATGACTCCAAATGATTCGATCCGGTACTATAAAACTTTTCTTCAGACGGGCGTAATGTCGATGGAGCCACGGACCGGACATGTTAAAGCGTGGGTTGGAGGAATCAATTACAAATATTTCCAATATGATCACGTCGGACAAGGCGCGCGACAAGTAGGATCGACATTTAAGCCTTTTGTGTATGCTTCAGCGATCGAACAGCTAAATATGTCGCCTTGTGATTCGATCATCGATGCGCCGTACACAATTCCGAAAGGACGCCATAATGTGACAGAAACCTGGACGCCGAACAACTCGGATCATGAGCATCGCGGAATGGTTACCTTAAAGCGCGCTTTGGCATTATCGATAAACACCGTGTCGGCGAAACTGATCGACAAAGTAGGGCCCGATGCTGTTGTCGACCTGACACACAAACTTGGCGTACAAAGCGAAATTCCAGCACAGCCGTCGATTGCGCTTGGAGCGGTTGAAATTACGGTTCATGATATGGTCGCCGCGTACAGTACTTTTGCAAATCAGGGAGTTTATGTCAAACCCCAGTTTATTACCAGAATTGAAGATAAAAATGGCGTTTCCGTTTACGAGGCAATTCCGGAATCCCACGATGTTTTAAACAAAGACATTGCATTTGCCGTGATAAAATTGTTGCAGGGTGTCACGGAAAGTGGTTCTGGTGCGAGGCTGCGGACATCGGGTGGCGGACATGGATACAACCGCGTAACGGGATATCCGTACATGTTTAAAAATCCGATAGCCGGCAAGACCGGAACGTCGCAAAATCAATCTGATGGTTGGTTCGTGGGAATGGTTCCGAATCTTGCAACCGGAGTATGGGTTGGAAACGAAGACCGATCAGCACGTTTTAAAGGAATTACGTACGGTCAAGGTGCCACTGCAGCGCTGCCGATCTGGGCAATCATGATGCGCAAATGCTATGAAGATGAACAGCTCAACATATCCAAGGGTGATTTTGAGCGGCCTAAGAATCTGTCAATAAAAGTCGATTGCTGGGCACCGCCAAAAGCAATCGATTCGACCGAAGTTGAACAAAGCACTGAGGAGTTTGAACTTTAATAAGAATTGCGGTTTTTCCATAAAAATTTTGACTTTAATTGTAAACCTTGAAGGTTTTAAAAACCTTCAAGGTTTCGGAGAAGTCACACGAGCGAAACTAAGTTACTTGCCTGACCAGAAATAAAAACTATGATCAAAAAAACGGTAAAAGACGTTGCGGAAGCACTTCGCGGACTTGAAGATGGCATGACCGTAATGCTAGGCGGTTTCGGCCTGTGCGGAATTCCTGAAAATGCCATAGCGCAGCTTGTAAAAATGGGAACAAAAGACCTCACATGCATTTCAAATAATGCCGGAGTGGACGATTTTGGTCTCGGACTCTTGCTGCACAAAAGGCAGATCAGGAAAATGATCTCTTCGTATGTGGGTGAGAATGCCGAATTCGAGCGCCAGATGCTTTCGGGAGAACTCGACGTTGAGCTTATACCGCAGGGAACATTAGCCGAAAGATGCCGCGCTGCCCAAGCGGGAATTCCCGCATTTTATACGCCTGCGGGTTATGGAACTGAAGTCGCACACGGTAAAGAATCGCGCGAATTCAACGGAAAAATGCATTTGATGGAATATGCATTCGAAGCCGATTTCGCAATTGTAAAAGCATGGAAAGGCGATGAAGCCGGAAATCTGATTTTTAAAGGAACAGCGCGCAACTTCAATCCTTGCATGGCTGGTGCCGCAAAGATCACCATTGCCGAAGTTGAAGAATTGGTTCCTGTCGGAACGTTAGATCCCAATTTCATTCATGTTCCCGGCATCTTGGTACAGCGGATTTTCCAGGGCGAAAGTTTCGAAAAGCGGATAGAGCAACGAACTGTGAGGA
>CBDUBJ010000010.1:0-51990 GCA_965365355.1 uncultured bacterium | reverse complement strand
CTTTGGAGCTTTGCACCTACCTTTGCAACATGAAAACCACTATCACAAATAGCGTTAACAACTCATACACTTTCGATGGTTATCGCGAGGAAATAAAGACCGTACTGGATTCGGCGAAAAATGACGGCAGCACGATTGTCGATCCGATGATCCATTATACGATACTGAACGAGACGCGCATGGACCGGCTTGAGAAGACGATAAAAATCCTACCGGAATACTCGGAGATCCTGAAGAATTTAAAGCGGAAATATACGTGGCTTGTGATCTCTGAAGGCTGGTGCGGCGATGCGGCGCAGCTTGTTCCGATATTTAAGAAGCTTGAAGATGAAACCGACAATATCTCAATGCGGATTGTTTTTCGCGACCGCGATGAAGAACTGATGAATTTGTTTCTGACGAACGGCTCGAAGTCGATCCCGAAACTGATCGTGCTGGATGAGAACTATAAAGTCCTCGGACACTGGGGACCGCGGCCAAAAGAAGCGGCAGACCTGATCAGCAGGCATAAAGCGGCGAAAGGTGAAATAGATGAGGAAGCGAAAACGGAACTTCAGCTTTGGTATCTGCATGATAAGGGAACATCTACGCAGCGGGAAATTTGCGAGATGATGGAGATCATTGACAATATTTAATCGGGAATTTGTTGGTAGTTCGAAGCAGCCCCGATAGGAGCGGCATCCTTTTGATGCGTTCGAGTGCCGGGACGGCGTATCGAGAACGCAGAAAAAGATAAAGCGGATAGCGGGAATTTGCTGCCCAAAAAACAATAACACCTATATTTGCGTTCGCAAATTGGCAAACATGAAACACACGAAGATCAAAGCGCTGCTCGAGGGTTCGGGCGCGCAGCAGGAAGTTACTGTAAAGGGTTGGGTTCGAACGTTCCGCAACAATCAGTTCATTGCACTGAATGACGGCTCGACGATCAATAACATCCAGTGTGTTGTGGATTTTGAAAATACGCCCGAAGAAACTTTAAAGCGTATAACCACCGGCGCGGCACTCTCGCTTACGGGAGCGCTTGTCGAAAGCCAGGGCAAAGGCCAGAAATACGAAATCCAGGTTCGCGAAATTGAGATCCTGGGCGATTCCGATCCGGAAAAATTCCCGATGCAGCCAAAGAAACATTCATTTGAGTTCCTTCGAGAAAATGCGCATCTGCGAGTGCGGACAAATGCGTTCGGAGCAATCATGCGTGTGCGTTCGGCGCTTGCTTTTGCGGTACATCAATATTTTCGTGAGCAAGGATTTGTGTATGTAAATACGCCTGTGATCACGGGCGCTGATGCTGAAGGCGCCGGCGAAATGTTCCAGGTGACGTCGCTGCCGCTGGATAAACTGCCGAAGACTGACGAAGGTCAGATCAATTACAAAGAAGATTTCTTTGGAAAGCATACGAACCTGACGGTTTCGGGCCAGCTTGAAGCTGAAACTTATGCAATGGCACTTGGTCAGGTTTATACATTCGGACCGACGTTCCGTGCTGAAAATTCAAATACATCGCGGCACCTTGCGGAGTTCTGGATGATCGAACCGGAAGTTGCATTTAACGACCTCGACGACAATATGGATCTTGCAGAGGATTTTATCCGCTATGTGATCAAGTACGCGATGGAAAACTGCGGCGACGATTTGAATTTCCTTGATCAGCGGATGGCTGAAGAGGAAAAATCGAAACCTCAGATCGAGCGTAGTGAAATGACACTGCTTGAAAAGCTGCGTTTCGTACTTGAAAATAATTTTAAACGTGTCTCGTACACGGAGGCGATTGATATTCTTAAAAATTCGAAGCCCAATAAAAACAAGAAATTTCAATATATCATCGAAGAATGGGGAGCCGATCTGCAGTCCGAGCATGAGCGTTTCCTGGTCGAAAAGCATTTTAAATCTCCCGTAATCCTGTTTGATTATCCCGCGAACATCAAAGCGTTCTACATGCGCTTGAATGAAGACGGAAAAACGGTTCGCGCAATGGATATTCTATTCCCTGGAATCGGCGAGATCGTTGGCGGATCGCAGCGTGAAGAACGTTATGACGTACTCGTCGAAAAGATGCGGAAACTTGGCATCGATGAACACGAACTCTGGTGGTATCTCGATACAAGACGATTCGGCAGCGCGGTGCATTCCGGATTTGGACTCGGGTTCGAAAGGCTTGTTTTGTTCGTGACCGGTATGACGAATATTCGGGATGTGATTCCGTTTCCGCGGACTCCGATGAATGCGGAGTTTTGATTTTTTATCCCACGAAGGCTCAAAGGCGCTAATTGTGGTTTTTCCGCAGTTATTGATTAATTTCTCAAAATATATTTGATGTAATTTTCATTATGCTGAACTCTGAACTTGAAAGTCTTGGGAGAGAAGTGGTCAATTATGCTTATCTGGTTCACAAAAAACTTGGGCCGGGATTACTGGAAAAAATATATGAATCGTGTTTGGCACATGAGCTTTCAAAGGCTGGAATAGACTTTTCCAGGCAGTTAAATATCCCCATTATTTATGATGGTTTGGCTTTCGGCGAATGACTTCGGCTGGATCTGCTTGTCGAAAACAAAATAATTGTTGAGATCAAAGCTTGCGAGATGCATCAGAAAGTTTGGGAAGCACAGATATTAAGTCAGCTAAAATTAACGGACAAAAAGTTGGGTTTTTTGATTAACTTTAGTGTTCCGTTATTTAAGTCGGGAATTAAAAGATTTATTAACAATTAACCTTTGCGCCATCGCGTCTTAGTGGCAAAAAGACTATGCTTAAACACTCCCTTAATTTAAAACTCAGTCAAAAATTATCTCCACAGCAAATCCAGCTGATGAAGCTGATTCAATTGCCGACACAGGCATTCGAGCAGCGGATCAAGGAAGAAATGAATGAAAATCCTGCGCTCGAAGCGGGTAAAGAAGAAGACGAGGAAGCTGAACAAGACGAGTTCCAAAACGAAGAATATGATGATTATGATGATGAGGAAAGCGATCGCATCGAATCCGAAGATATCAACATCGACGAATATTTAAGCGACGACGAAACGCCCGATTATAAACTGCATGCCAACAATTACAGCGATGATGATGAAGTCCGCGAGACGCCGCTTGCTGCTGCAGTAACTTTTCATCAGGATTTGCTGAACCAGCTCAATACTTTTATTCTGACCGAAGACGACCGCGAGATTGCCGAATTTCTTGTGGGCAGCATCGACGATATGGGTTATATCCGAAGAAGCATTCCCGATATTGTCGACGATATGGCTTTTACGCAGGGCATTTACACCGACGAAAAAACCGTTGACCGCATCCTGCACATTATCCATGAGTTGGAGCCTGCCGGTGTTGGCGCGCGAGATCTGCAGGAATGTTTGCTTTTACAATTAAAACACAAAACACCGACGGAATCCGTCGCGCTTGCAACGGATATTGTCGAAAACCAATTCGATGCGTTTTCCAAAAAGCACTACGAAAAGCTTGCGGCGAAATACGATATTTCAAATGAAAAGCTGAAAAAGGCCATCGAGGAAATCGAAAAGCTTAATCCGAAACCGGGCAATGCTTTTTCCGGAAGTGCAAAGGCAATCGAACATGTTGTTCCCGATTTTGCGATCAAGATCGTGGAAGGCGAGCTGGAGCTGACACTCAATGGCAGGAATGCACCGACACTTCATGTTTCGCGGGATTATCAGGATATGATGCGCACGTACAAGGAATCACGCGAAAAATCAGCGGCCCAGCGCGATGCTGTCATGTTTATCAAGCAAAAACTGGATTCGGCCAAATGGTTTATCGATGCAATCAAACAGCGGCAGGAAACGCTTTACGTTACGATGAACGCGATCATGCAATACCAGCGCGAATATTTCCTCGATGGCGATGAAGCCAAGTTGCGGCCGATGATCTTAAAGGATATCGCTGAAATAGTCGGTCTTGACATTTCTACGATTTCGCGCGTTGCCAACAGTAAGTATGTTGAAACGCCGTATGGAACAAAACTCATCAAAGAATTTTTTTCGGAAGCGATGATGAACGACCAGGGCGAAGAAGTATCGACGATCGAGATCAAAAAGATTCTGCGGGAAACCATCGAAGAAGAAGACAAAAGCAAACCGCTTCCCGACGACCAGCTTGCCGAAATCCTTAAAGAAAAGGGTTATCCTATCGCGCGCCGAACCATTGCAAAATATCGGGAGCAGCAGGATATTCCCGTCGCAAGACTTCGCAAAAAAATGTAATTCGGATGTTTTGAAAAAAGTACTTCCATTTTTTTCGTACCTCTATCATCCGATATTCATTCCGCTTTTTGCCGTACTTTATTATTTTTTGATCGATGGCGGTTACCTGCCATATTCGGGGAAAATATTACTGATCATACAGATCGTCATCATCACGATTTTGATCCCGATGACGATATTTTTCATGCTGCGGTCATTGGGAAAGATCGACACGATTATGGTCAAGGATTTAGGCCAGCGCCGGCTGCCATTGGTCGCACAGGCATTGTTATTCTTCCTACTGCTTCAAAAAAGCTTATCGCCGGATTTCGTGGCTGAACTGTATTTCTTTTTCGTCGGTGCCTTCATCACTACGATCGGATCACTGGTTTCGCTTGTGGTCCGTTTAAAATCAAGCCTTCATATGGCGGGAATGGGCGGATTGGTTTTTTTCATCATCGGATTGAGCATCCATAATTCGGTAAATGTCATTAATACGGTCGCGTTCCTTTTTATGATGACAGGCTTTGTGGCGGCATCGCGGCTTCAAATGAAAGCGCATGACAATAAGGAATTGGTCGTGGGATTTTTAATTGGACTGATTCCGCAGGTTATTTTGTGGAAACTTTGGCTATAGGATGTAAAACATCAGGCCGATATTTAATGTCTGCATATCGATCTTTGTCCCATCCGCGAAAGCGGCATCTTTAAACAGTGGGTTCAGCGCGTAGTATATGTAGAAATTCCAGGTATTATAACCTGTCGACAAATACGCGCCATAGAGGAAATCGTTCAGGTCGGGATTTTTTGAAATGGTGTACTTTCCGTTGCCATCTTCGAATTTGTATTTGTCATAGACGAGATAGCTGAGTTTCAATCCGGTGTAAACCCGCCAAAATTTATGACTTTGCGGCGTTGATGTCCGCCACCTGATTTCCACCGGCAATTCGATATAATGAAGAATGATCTTGTTCTTATCGAAAGGCTGATCGGGCAACAGAAAAGCATAGTCGACTACATCTTCATCTTTCGAGATAACGATATTATGGTTGAAATTATTGATTGCATAACCTAAACCCGCCGCAATTGCCCATGTCCGCTTTTCGTTGATCGGCATATCGCGCAAAAATCCCGCAGACAATCCAGAGGAAAATTTATTCTGCCGCACGCCATCGGGCCGCTGCTGCCAAACATTGTATGTGAACGAAAAATAGAATTGATCTTCGCGGTATAACGTATCTACGGCTTCGAAATCGGGAATGGAATCATTCTGTGCATTGGCAACGAAAGAGAGTACAAACAATAGAATGGTCGATAACCGCAGCATAGTATTTTTTCTGATTCGAAGGTACAAAAATCAACTTAATCAATATCTGCCATAATGCGGCAATCTTATAAGGTTTAATGGATACCTTATAAACCTGACGCATCTGATCGGCAGTAATTTTATATCTGAATTTAAAAAAAACAGCTATGGAAAGTAAAAAGCACAAAGGCCAAACGGCATTGATTACAGGAGCATCGGACGGAATCGGATATGAATTGGCGAAATGTTTTGCGAAAGGCGGATATAACCTGATCCTGGTCGCACGGTCGCAAGATGATTTGGAACGCGTGGCAAAAGAACTGACATACGATTACAACATTCAGGCGTACACAATTATTGCCGACCTGATGCAGCGCGAATCGGCTTACAAGGTTTACGATCAGGTAAAAAGCGAAAATTTACAAGTAGATGTATTGGTAAACAATGCCGGTCAGGGTGTTTGGGGCGCATTTACAGGAACGGATCTTAACGATGAGCTTGCCATCATTGAACTTAATGTGATATCGCTAGTTGTTTTAACCAAGCTGTTCTTAAAAGAAATGGTTGCGCGTGATTCGGGAAAAGTCCTTCAGCTGGCGTCAATTGCGAGCAAAGCGCCACATCCGTTTCTTGCAGTTTATGCGGCTACAAAAGCGTTCGTTTATCATTTTACGCAAGGTCTTATCAACGAATTAAAAGACAGCAATGTAACGATGACCGCGCTATTGCCCGGTCCGACCGATACAGACTTCTTCAATAAAGCCGGCATGCAGAATACCGTTGCAGTGATGGAAGAAGATCTTGCAGATCCTGCAGATGTTGCCCGTGACGGCTATGATGCGCTTCAAAATGGCGAAAGCAGGATCATTTCAGGGTTCAAAAATAAAATGCAGGCGATGATGGGCAATTTTATGACGGATCAAATGTCGGCCGAACAGGTTCGCAAGCAAATGGAAATCAGTGACGACGCGTTTAATGATGGGTCGGAAAAAGAGAATCAGCAAGCCAAGTAATGGTAACAAAAGATCCTGATTTTGCGACCGGAAAAAAGCAAGGACTTGACATCGAAAGCATCAGGCAAAAATTCCCGATGCTTTCAAAGCAAATCAACGGAAAGCCTTTAGTGTATTTCGACAGTGCGGCAACGAACCACAAACCCAAAATCGTCATCGAAACACTAAACATGCTGTATACACGCGAATATGCCCAACCGCAGAAAGTGCATGAATTGAGTATTCGCATGACAAATGAAGTCGAAAACACTCGTAAAAAAATCAGCGATTTTATAAATGCAGGCGATGAAAAGCGCATTGTTTTTACCAACAGCTGTACCGACGGAATCAACATTGTCGCGCAGGGATTTGGGCGATCGATCCTGAATCACGGTGACGAAATCATTCTTACGGAGCTCGAACACCACGCGAATATTATCCCTTGGCAGGTTGCATGCGAATTGTCGGGCGCGCGGATCTTAGTGCTTTCGGTAACTGCGGATGGCGAAATCGACCTGGACGAATTAAAAAGCCTGATCTCGGATCGTACAAAGATCATCAGCATTTCCCATTCATCGCATGTATTTGGAACTGTGCTGCCGGTGAAAGAAGTGATTGAAATTGCCCATCAAAAAGGAATTCCCGTTTTGATAGATGCGGCACAATCGGTTCCTCACATGAAAATCGATGTTAAGGAAATGGATTGCGACTACCTCACTTTCTCATGTCACAAAATGGGCGGTCCGGCGGGAGTTGGCGTACTTTACGGCAAAACTGAATGGCTTGAAAAAATTCCACCGCATAATGTTGGCTTCACAAATACTAAGGAAGTCAGCTTTAAATTATCATATTACAAGCCACCACCATATAAATTTGAAAGCGGCACGCCGGCTTTTGAAGAAATTGTCGCGGTAGGAAGCTTGATCGACTTTTTAAATGAAATCGATATGGAGAAAACGGCAGAATATGAGGTCGAATTACTTCATTATGCCACGGACTTATTATTGAAGATACCGAACATCATTCCGTATGGTTTGGCCCAGCAAAAGGAACCGATACTTTCATTTCGTGTGGATCGGCTCGATACGCAATCGGCGGAAAAGTATTTGGGCGAACGCTATAATATCGATTTGCGCAGCGGGAAGTTAGGCGCGCAGCCACTGATGAAAAAGCTTGAACTTTCGGGATTGATCAGGGCTTCGTTCTGCTATTATAATACAAAACAGGAAGTAGATCTTCTGGCTGAAGGATTGCAAGAATTGGTTGATGAAGTATTGTGACTCGTACTTGATATGTTGTAAACTTTGGGGTTTTAAATGTAAATCGAGATGCTGAGATCGGTTATACTTTAGTCAAAAAAATAAACCATGCTGACAAATAACATTACCACGCTAGTACTTAATCTTTTAATCTCTGAAAGTATTTCCCACAGGCTTACAATTGCCGGAAGAATTACTGAAATTCTCGATCTTCACGCTTCAGATGAATGGCAAATTGAAGAACTATTGCGCAGACAGTTTACAACGCTTCTGACCAAATGCGTGGAAGATCCTGCATGCGAACATAGATCAGCATTGCGATTAATTGCCGGAATATACAAAGAGCAGTTTATTACAGAAACTGTCGAATACGCGATTGCCGCATAAAAAAAATTTTATTAGTCAGTCAATTTTTACAATTCACAAACTTTAGCGCATTTCATCGAATAAATTTGCATTTCATCTGATATTGACGCTCCTTTGCTTCATTATTATTTGAGCCATGGAAATATTGGAGATGGAGATTGAAGTTATGGGAAACAGGCATAGATTACGCCTTTGCGCATCGTCTGCAGATGAAGGTAATTGGAATGCAAAAATGCTCGACGAAAGCAAGACAGTCATACAGAGATTTGAAGCTGACAAAATTGGTTACGGCTTTCTGCAGGTTGCAAACTTTCTTTTATCATGTGGAAAGATAATCCGGATCAGTTCCCTGTCTGAGGATTCATCTTATTCAACTTTGCTGATGCAGTCGATTATCCAGAAAGAAAGAAAATCAAAAAACGCGACGCGTGAGTATCTATTAATTTGATATTTTTAGACGTGAATCAATTAGCAAAGCATGAAGTTATTGAAAAAATAAAAGCGGCACATTGTAAATCCATGTGCCGCTTTTTTTATTGCAGAGAGGAAGGGATTCGAACCCTCGATACCCTTTTGGAGTATACACACTTTCCAGGCGTGCGCCTTCGACCACTCGGCCACCTCTCTAAATGCGGATGCAAAGAACACGAAAAAAATGCTGACGCGGAAATAAATATTAAACTTTAAGAAATTTCCCCGCAGATAGATTTTTCCATCGCTTCCGGGATATTTGCATTTTCAACTCCAAGCAAATGCATCAGTTTTGTGACCGCGGCTTCAGTAGTTAAATCTTTGCCCGAAATGACACCGATCCGCTTTAATTGCGTACTGGTTTCATACTGGCCCATATTAACGCTTCCGCCTGAACATTGGGTTACATTCAATATATGGATGCCATGTTTAATAGCATTTTCCAAAGCATTGATAAACCAATCGTCGGTTGGCGCATTGCCCGAGCCATATGTTTCAAGTATCAATCCTTTAAGTCCCGGAATCTTCAGAATCGATTCGAGTACAGCCTGATTGATTCCCGGGAATAATTTTAAAATGACAACATTGTCGTCCAGGATTTTGTTTACAATCAGAATCTTCTCTTCCTGACGTATCAATAGTTCCTTGCTAACTTTCAGATGTACGCCAGATTCGGCTAAAGCAGGATAATTTGGGGACGTGAATGCATTAAAATGTTCGGCATTGATCTTTGTTGTGCGATTGCCGCGGTATAATTTGTATTCAAAATAAAGACAGACTTCACGCAAAACCGAAATTCCGTTTTCGTGCAATGACGCAATCTGGATCGCAGTGATCAGGTTTTCCTTTGCATCGGTCCGCAAGTCGCCGATCGGCAGCTGCGACCCTGTAAATATGACCGGTTTCGACAAGTTCCGGAGCATAAAACTCAATGCAGAGGCGGAATACGACATCGTATCCGAACCATGCAAAACGACAAATCCGTCAAATCGCAGGTAATTTTCTTCGATGATTTCTGCGATGGCGATCCATTTCTGCGGATTCATATTCGATGAATCGATCGGCGTCGGAAAAGAAATGGTTTCGATGTCACAATCAAGTTGCCGCAGTTCCGGAATCCTGTCCAGTAACTGCTTAAAATCAAATGCTTTTAGCGCACCGCTGTCAAAATCCTTCATCATCCCGATTGTTCCGCCGGTATAAATCAGAAGAATCCTTTGTTTAGACGACATCGGCATATTTTAATTGATTGACAACGGGATTCGCATACATCGACAAAAAGTTCTGAACCGCAACGGGATTGCTTTCATCAATGCGCATTTCGAGACGTCGTTCAAATAATTGTTTTTCGCTTTCGGTGTAATTCGCTGCGTAACGATCGGTCATGTGAAGCATATCATAAGCAATATAATTCGTCGGCCACAGCTTGTAAGTACTTAAAATGGAATCGTCGATCACCTGGGATAAAGCCTGGATCTGCTTATTGGTATTGTCATGCTGGGATTTGATGGCAAGAATCTCATCGTCAAGTACATCGCAAACATGAATATGTATCCGTTTCTTCTGCCCCATAATGCCACTCAAAAGTGTAATAAAATCTTCGTTCTTTTCCTTGATGTAGATCTCCTGATTGGCCTGCGCAAGAAGTTGAGGCATCTTTAACGCATCCGTCGGATCGTACTCATATGATATTGAAACGGGAACAATCTTTATCTTTCTGAAATAATCCATCAGATTACTCTCATCGCTTCCCATTCCAAGCATTTTCAGAACACCCTGCTGCGTCTGATCGTTTCCGTCTTTTGTGCGGCCTTCACGCTGTGCGATCCACACCGAACGGTTTTCGCGTAGCAATAAATAATTGATGTATTCCGACATCAGTTTCGAACTCTGCAGCAATTCCCTCGGTGGCAAACCGCGTTGTACCAAAAAATTCCGATTGAGTCGCGAAAGTGTGTGTAGAAATTGTTTCTTCACCAGATTGTCTCCGATGGCAGAAGCGGTCATTACCAAACCATGCTCGTAAAGTGCGGCATTCAGCAATGAGGTATCTAAAATGATATCCCTGTGATTCGAGATAAAAAGGTAAGACGAATTTTTATCGAGCGTTTCAAAACCGGAAGTAGATAATCCTTCTGAGCTTCTGTCGAGAACTTTGCGTACCGACTGGTAAATAAAATTGACCTGGAAATCGCGGATCGAATGTGTCCGCCGCAGCTGTTCTTTCCAAACTTCATCATCAACATCAGGAAAAGTAAAATTCATCAGCGCCTTCATCATCGGATGGTTGATAGACGATTGAATCGCATCGTTTACTTCCGCATCATAAAAAGGCCGAATGGCATCAAACTGCGACATGCTTTGTTTGGTTTTTTAACTGACAAATGAACGAATTTTTTTTTAACACTTTACCAAATTCGCTGTTAAATAGCGTAGATTTCAACTGAATTTGCTGTCGTAATCCGGGCTATTTCACCGATAGGCAAACCGTAAATCCCTGATAATTTTTTAACGACGTTCACGATATATGCGCTCTCATTCCGCTTTCCGCGATATGGAACCGGCGAGAGATACGGCGCATCGGTTTCAGTTACGATATGACTGATGTCGATCTTATTTAAAAACTGATCGATTTTCCCATTTTTAAATGTGACAACGCCGCCAATGCCCAGCTTCATCCCGCAATCGATTGCATGCAGCGCCTGTTCGTAATTTCCTGTAAAGCAGTGGAAAATTCCCCGAAGATCACTTGACTTTTCCTCGTCAAGAATTTCAAATATCTCATCAAATGCATCACGGCAATGAATGTTTATCGGAAGCTTGTGCTGTTTTGCCAACCTGATTTGATGCCTGAATGCCATTTGCTGCATCGGCAACGTACTTTTATCCCAATACATGTCGATCCCGATCTCGCCGACCGCCACATACTTACCGGAAGCAAGTTCGCTCTCGACAAGCTCGAGCTCCCGTTCAAATCCACTTTTCACATAAACAGGATGCAAACCCGCCATTAAAAAAACATTTTCCGGATATTTTTCCGCCAGCTCATGCATCGATTTTGTGTAATGCGAATCGATCGACGGAACAAAAAATCTGGTGACGCCAAGTTCCATTGCGCGGCGGATCATTTTGTCGCGGTCATCAGCAAATTCCTCACTGTATAAATGAGTGTGTGTATCGGTTATGATCATGCGGCAAATTTACATCATAAGACTCGCGAAAAACAGGTTGAAACTTTTAATTTTTTATTTCGGAGCGCTCGAATTCCCAATTTTCGTGGTCGATGTACGGCACTTAAAACCGATAAAATTAACACGAATTTTAGTTCAACGGATTTCGAGGTTGTTTGTAGGAAAAATTTAATCAATAGCCTGGTCAGTAGCTACATTCGCTGATGATATATGATGTTTGAACAAATTAATACCTACAATCATGAAAAAATCCGCCCCGATTTTTTTAACAATTTTCCTGACACTTTCCTTGAATTGCATCGCGCAATTAAGCGCCAATTCGACAACCAATCTTGACTTCGCAAAAGCGCGCTTCACCGACGCAAAAGTGATCGACAAAAGCAACGAAGTCATCATCGGATACTACGTTGAAGAGCGAATCATAATGAAACTGGGAAGCCATACAACCATTTATCGCGTTCCAAGCTTGAGCATGGTCAATAAGAACGATCTTGGTCCAAATAACGTCCGGATCATCAGACCCATTTTTGGAAAACCTTCCGTGAAACCGGTTCGGCAAAAAGTCGCTGCACAGGAATTAGCAGCCATTGCGCCGCCCGTTGAGGTAACGACTCAAATTGAGTCAAATCCAGTAATTGTCGAACAGCCTGCGCCCGCCACAATCGAAACTGCCAGCGCGCTTACGGCGGCCACGCCAACTATAATCGAACCCATCGATATTACTGCCGAAGCCGCAGCTCCCGAAAAAAAGCAGATCTATGCGATCATCGATATTGTGAACACGTACGAGCGCATCCTGGAAAAAGGCTATCAATCGATCGATATGCTTACACGTGTCGCAAACAGCCGCTACTTCGATGGCGATTTGGCGAAAGCTGCAAAATGGTATACGCAGCTTTATGCTTTGAAAAAAGATCAGCAGCCCGAATTCTACTATCGTTATGCTCAATCATTGAAATCCATCAATCAGTACGACAAAGCTGCCGAAATGATGAAGATCTGGGAATCAAAACGATAACTGCAACAGCAAACGCAGCTGAATAATAATTACTTTCATTTCGATGGCCATAGCATTGCGCATTGCTGCGCAATCCCCTATTTTTGATATATGGAATTCCTCGAAAAAGTCCTTTCAAAAGCCAACTATAAAAAAATACGATTCAAGCTAACAAAGACCAACCATTTGCTGGTCAGCGCTTCGATCAATGGCATCAAAGGCAAATTCATCCTCGATACCGGAGCATCCAGTACATGCGTTGGCCTCGAATGCGTCCCGCTTTTTGGCCTGAATGCAACACGATCCGAAACTTTAGCGGCAGGCGCAGGAGGAACCGGAATGCTTACGCAACTTGCCCGAAAGAACCGGATCAAAATCGGACGCTGGAAAAACGACGATTTCAATGTGGTCATTTTCGACCTTTCACACGTCAACTCCGCACTTACCGAGCATAAAGCCAAACCCGTTAACGGAATCATCGGTGCCGACGTTTTGCTCAATGGAAAAGCGATTATCGATTATTATAATCACTGTCTGTATTTGCAGCAGTAAGCACCCCCATGAAATCTCTGATTAATTCCAAATTACCTGTCGATAGAGAAAATTTTCTATTTTCGCAGCAGTTTAACCCTACAATTATGAAGAACATTACCACAATTGCACTTTTGCTTCTCACAAGCTTATCGTTTGCGCAAATGCAGCCATTTGGCCATTTGACAATTTTCTCCGAAGACGGCGATAAATTTACCCTGATGCTCAACGGCGAGCAGATCAACGATGTGCCGCAGGCGAACCTTCGTGTAGAAGATCTTGTCCAGCCTTACTACAACGCGAAAATCGTTTTTGAAGATCAGACCAAGCAGGAAATTTCCAAAAATTCACTGATGATCGCAGATGTAGACGGTATTTTCATGGATGTCACGTACAAGATCAAACGCGATAAGAACAACGCGAAGAAAATGAAGATGAATTTCTTCTCGATGACGCCGATCGTCCAGGGATACATTCCGCCATCCAACGTTAAAGTCATTCACTATGGCCAGCCGCAGCCCGTTGGAACGGTGACGCAAACCACGACAACTACGACAAACGCAGGCGGAATCAACGCAGGTGTCAACGTCAACGGAGTCGGCGTCAGCATTCACGTCAACGACGGTTCTCTTGGCACAGTGTCGCACACGCAAACTGTCAGCACGACCACAACGAGCGGGCAGACGGTCATCTACGACGATGCGCCGGAGGGCTGTATGGGTGCGAGATGCATGACCCAAGGCAACTTCAACAGCGCATTGCAGTCTATCAAGAATCAGGGCTTCGACGATACAAGGCTTAAAACCGCTAAACAGATTGCGTCTTCAAACTGCCTGAACGCCTCGCAAATTGCCGACATCTGCCGCGTATTCGGGTTCGATGAGTCAAAACTGGACTTCGCCAAATTCGCGTACAACTCATGCACCGAGCAAAACAATTATTTTAAGGTGAACGATGTTTTCTCATTCAGTTCAAGCGTCGATGAACTCACTGATTACATAGCCGGAAAATAATGTTTTGGGCGCGACCACAAGGGTCGGGCTTTCCGCGGTGCGCGGCACCTTGCTTCAATCCCTCGCGCAGTACCGGTTAATTTCGAACTCATATAAAAAAATTACCATTAAGGAATTAAGCTATATCACTTAATTTCTTAATGGTAAAAATTTGTGCCTTTGCGGCTTCGTGGCAGAAACCTACAATTCCAAAGCTTTCTTAGCATTGCCATCCATCAGCAACTCCACAGGATTTTCCAATCCTTCTTTCACAGCCACAAGGAAACCAACAGATTCGCGGCCATCGATGATCCTGTGATCATAAGATAAAGCCAGATACATCATCGGATGGATTTCGACTTTTCCATTAACTGCAATTGGCCTGTCGATTATATTGTGCATTCCAAGGATTCCCGATTGTGGCGGATTAATGATCGGAGTCGAAAGCATCGAGCCGAATACACCACCATTTGAAATGGTAAATGTTCCGCCGGTCATGTCGTCAACTGTAATCTGACCTTCACGCGCACGGATCGCGAGACGCTTGATCTCAGCCTCAACGCCGCGGAATGACAGGTTTTCTGCATTGCGGACCACCGGAACCATCAAACCTTTCGGACCTGAAACCGCCACCGAAATATCGCAAAAATCAAAAGTAACTTTCTGGTCGCCATCGATCATCGAATTTACATCCGGGTATAATTTAAGGGCTCGTGTTACTGCCTTTGTAAAAAACGACATATAACCCAGTCCCAAACCACCGTGTTTCGCTTTAAACGCATCCTTGAATTCATTACGCACCATATTGATCGGTGTCATGTTCGCTTCGTTGAAAGTGGTCAGCATGGCAGTTTCATTCTTAGCCGACACAAGTCTTTCCGCAACTTTACGCCTTAGCATTGAAAGCTTTGTACGCGATTCGCTTCTTGTTCCGCCTGTCGGCGTTCCCATCGAAATTTTCGCATTCATCGCATCTTCCTTCGTCACGCGGCCATCTTTTCCTGTCCCGCTGATTTGCGAAGCATCGATATTTTTCTCTTCGAGGATTTTCTTTGCAGCCGGCGACGCACTTCCAGATGCATAAGATGTCGGTGTGCTTTCAGCTTTCGGCTCTTTTTTTTCCTCTGCCTTCGGGGCTTCAGCTTTTGGTGCTTCGGCTGGCTTGCTTTCCGCTTTTCCCGT
The DNA here is from genome assembly GCA_965365355.1 of uncultured bacterium. Lineage (GTDB taxonomy): Bacteria > Bacteroidota > Bacteroidia > Flavobacteriales > Flavobacteriaceae > Flavobacterium. The sequence continues at coordinate 36,505 of CBDUBJ010000010.1, read as the reverse complement.
TTGACTTTCGCCACCGGCTGGTTTTGCGCCATCCGTATCGATCAGACAAACTACTGCGCCAACTGCAACGGCATCGCCCTCTTCGGCTTTCAGCGTGATGATCCCGCTGGCTTCTGCGGGGAGTTCCAATGTTGCTTTATCCGAATCGACCTCGGCAATAGCCTGATCTTTCTCAACATAATCTCCGTCTTTGACGAGCCATGTTGCAATTTCAACTTCCTTAATCGATTCGCCCGGCGAAGGGACTTTCATTTCTAAAATCATGAGGTATAATTTTATTTGTTCGGGCTTTACAGCTTATGTCATTTATTGAAAGATCGGTGACTTCCACCTTTACCTTTCGATTATTATATTTCTTGTCTGACCAAGGACAGCCAGAAAAACTTCATCCTATGTAAAAAGATCTTTATCGAAAACCATTGCGATCGCATTTGCGTGGCGCATCTTTGCCCGGGCATAGCTTCCTGCAGCCGGCGCGCTGTACGCTTTAAGCGATGCAACCCGCAGTTTGATCCAATTGAAATTCATCATCATAAATCCATACGCGCCCATATTTTTAGGTTCTTCCTGAGCCCACACGAAATCGTCGGCATTCGGGTAACCAGAAATGATTTCCTTTAACTGATCCACGGGAAGCGGAAATAATTGCTCGATACGAACCAAAGCAACATCATTCCTGCCGTTGGTTTCACGTTCTGACAGCAGATCATAATAAAATTTCCCTGTGCAAAACGCGATGGTCTTAACGTCTTTCTTATTTACGGTCGCATCATCGATTGTTTCGCGGAATCTGCCTTTCGCCAATTCATCCACAGTTGAAACAACAAGCGGATGGCGCAGCAAACTCTTCGGTGTGAATACAATAAGCGGCTTGCGGAACTTCGTTTTCATCTGTCGGCGCAGCAAATGATAAAAACTTGCTGGTGTCGTACAATTCGCAATGAACATATTTTCATTCGCACACATCTGGAGATATCTTTCCATACGTCCTGATGAATGTTCTGCGCCCTGGCCTTCGTAACCATGCGGCAGCAGCATTACGATTCCGTTCTGGTTGTTCCATTTATCCTCGGCGGCTGAAATATACTGGTCGATTACAATTTGTGCCCCGTTCGAGAAGTCGCCAAATTGTGCTTCCCATATTGTCAGGGTATTCGGATCTGCAAGCGCATAGCCATAATCAAAGCCGAGTACGCCATATTCCGAAAGCAGCGAGTTATAAATATTAAATTTTCCTTTAGCGTCGGGAAGCTGCTGAAGAAGAACAACTTCTTCTTCCGAATCTTCTACTTTTACAACGGCATGCCTGTGAGAAAAAGTCCCGCGCTCAACGTCCTGTCCTGAAATGCGCACGCTGAAACCTTCCGTAAGCAAACTTCCGTATGCAAGCAGCTCGCCCATCGCCCAATCCAGCTTGTCGGAATCGAACATGGTTTTGCGATCGCCGATAAGCTTCTGGATTTTATTAATGAACTTTTTATCCGATGGAAGTTTTGAAATCACTTCCGCAATTGATGCCAATTTTTCTTTTGGAAACGCCGTATCAACAGGCTCAAGCATGTCATTTTGCGATGCCTGCTTAAATCCGTCCCATTCGTTCTGCAGGAACGGCGTAATGATCGTCAGGTTTTTTTTTCGCGATGCCTCAAGATTCTTTTCAAGCACAGCGCGATATTTATCCTCGAGTCCTTTGACGTGCTTATCATCTATGACATTTTCCGCAATCAATTTTTCAGCATAGATATCACGTGGATTCTTATGCTTTGCAATGATCTTATAAAGCAAAGGCTGAGTAAAACGTGGCTCATCGCCTTCGTTATGTCCGTATTTTCTATATCCCAGAAGATCTATAAAAACATCGCTTCCAAACTGCATCCTGAAATCCAGCGCAAAAAGCATGGCGTGAACAACAGCTTCGGTATCGTCGGCATTCACATGAAGCACGGGCGACAATGTCACTTTAGCAATGTCGGTAGCGTAAGTTGATGTACGCGCATCGAGATAATTTGTCGTAAATCCGACCTGATTATTAATAATGATGTGAATCGTTCCGCCGGTTTTATATCCGTCAAGGCCTGCCATCTGGACGATCTCATAAACGATTCCCTGACCTGCAACTGCTGCATCACCGTGAACTGCGATAGGAAGCACTTTCGAAAAATCATCCGGAAAATACTTGTCCTGCTTGGCACGCGTGATTCCTTCGATGACCGCACCAACTGTTTCAAGGTGCGACGGATTTGGAGCCAGGTTTATATTGATGCTTTTGCCAGATTTGGTTTTGCGATCTGATGTCAATCCAAGGTGGTATTTTACATCGCCGTCGAATAAAGCATCGTCGTCGTAATCCTTACCGTCAAATTCTGAAAAAATATCCTGCGTCGGTTTCTCAAAAATATTTGCCAGGACGTTTAGTCGTCCACGATGCGCCATTCCCATAACGAACTGCTCGACACCTTTTTCTGCAGCGGCTTCAATCAATGCGTCAAGTCCGGGAATAATAGATTCGCCGCCTTCAAGGGAAAATCGCTTCTGGCCGACATATTTCGTGTGAAGGAAATTTTCAAAAGATACAGCCTGATTGAGTTTTTCGAGAATGTCTCTTTTTTGCTCCGGAGAAAATTTTGGCTGATTGTCGTTGTATCCGATCTTGTCCTGGATCCATTGTATCGTTTCGGGCTTGCGGATATACATATACTCAACGCCAATCGATTGACAGTAAATTCTCTTAAGATGCCCAAGAATATCGCGAAGTGTGCAAGGCTCGAGTTTCATCGCTTTCGCTGCATCAAAAACAGTATCCAGGTCGGCATCAGAAAGTCCGTAATTCTCCAGATCAAGTGTAGGCCTGTATGTTCGGCGATCGCGAACCGGGTTTGTGTGGGTGAACAAATGTCCGCGCGTCCTGTACGCGTCGATTAGTTTCAGAACATTAAACTCATTTTGCAGTTTTTCAGAAAGCTTGCTAAAATCAGCATTTGTTGCCTGATTGACGATCTGCGCGACATTTTCTTCATGGCCGTTATATGCCTGCCCGAAATCAAAACCCTGGAAAAAACTTCTCCAACTCGGTTCGACACTGTCGGGGTTTTCAAGATACTGGTCATATAAGTCGGCAAAAAAATCGGTGTGGGCTGCGTTTAAAAAGGAAAACCTATCCATATGCGGAATATCGGCGTTATTAAAAATAGTCCCGCAAAAGTACGATAATTGAAATAATTTTCGTTTTTTTTTAGATACTTTTATCGTTTATGAAACGTCATTAAAATGCTATGAAATCTTTTGCAAAATACCTGTCAATTAGGGCGTTTATCCTAATCCTGACTGCCCTTACATTTTACGTGTCGAACGCGCAGGAAAGAAGCTCCTCCGAATTTTGGGAGCGTGTGCAATTCGGCGGTGGGCTCGGTCTCGCGATCGGCAATCAGTTTACGAATGTATCGGTTGCGCCGGCTGCGATTTACAACTTCAATGAATACTTCGCTTTGGGCGTCGGACTCCAGGGCACATATGTAAAGGTACGCGACGAATACAAGTCATATATGTACGGCGGCAGCCTCATTGGGATCGTCAATCCGATTGAACAAATCCAGCTTTCAGCCGAACTTGAACAATTACGCGTCAATGCTGAACTTTTAGTTCCGGGATATGAAGGCGTCGAAGATAATTTTTGGAATACTGCGTTGTTCCTTGGCGCCGGATTCAGGTCGAATAATTTTACTGTGGGACTTCGGTACAATGTGCTTCATGACGACGACCAGCGTATATATTACCAGCCGTTCATGCCATTCGTTCGCGTATTTTTCTAAAATCGGTTTCGAAACCAGACTTTTTGCCATTGCCTTTTTAAAATCAGGAATGCCACGTTTTCGGCGAGGCTCGAAAGATCGGATCCGTCGAGGTTCTTGATTTCTTTCTCGGGAACATCAATGATGTATAAAAGATTCAGGTATTCAGAGAAACGACTATGAATCAGTCGATATACTTTTTCGTGAAGCTGGATTTTCAATTCGTACGGACTCGTGCTTTTTGGAAAATCTATCGGTTCGTTCGCCAGGTTAAAATCCTTGTTTATCTGCTCAAGCAATTGCTGATACAAGTTTTCGCGCTCGGCGTCGAGAAGCAGGTTTTCTGTGGATGTTGGGGCGGGGAACATTTTTGGGTTTTGGGTTTGGGTGTGAGGTTTGGGGTGTGAGCTTGTTGGTTGTTGGGTTAAACAATTTTGCTTCCTCCGTTAAAATCCTAAATCTTTCTGCGCATCAGATATTCCCCGAATTCCTTTAGCTGCTTTTTTTTGTCGGATGAGATATCTATTTGATCTAAAATCAGGAAGGCATTCGCTGTATATTTTTCAATCGCATCAAGAGTTGCATCTGCGGCACCGGTTTCGTGGAAAATTTTCTTTGCGGCATCAACTTTATCAGGCAGATCGTTCTTGAAAATCGCAGAAATATTTTCGGATTGCTTTATATCGGCAAGTGAAACAGCCTTTAAATAAAGATACGTTTTTTTGTTTTCGATTATATCGCCGCCGACCTGCTTTCCGAACGTTTCCGGATCTCCGAATGCATCGAGGTAATCGTCCTGAATCTGGAAAGCTATTCCTACCGTCTTGCCGAATTCGTAAATCAAATCGCAATTTTTCTCAGTGGTTTTCGCTACGATTCCGCCCATTTTCATCGCGGCTCCAAGTAATACCGCGGTTTTATTTGCGATCATTGTCAGATATTCCTTGATCGTCACATCATTGCGCACTTCAAAGTCGACATCGAGTTGCTGTCCTTCGCAGACTTCAAGCGCGGTTTTGCTGAATAATTTTGCAAGGGATCGGAAAGTTTCCGGTTCGTAACATTCGAAAAATCTATATGCGAGAATCAGCATCGCATCGCCCGACAAAATCCCGGTATTCAGATCCCATTTCTCATGGACGGTTTCATTTCCACGGCGCAGCGGCGCATCATCCATGATATCGTCGTGGATCAATGAGAAATTGTGAAACATCTCGACAGCCATGGCAGCAGGCATCGCAGATTTATAATCGCCATCAAAAATCTCGGTCGACATTAATGTTAGAATCGGGCGGATTCGCTTTCCGCCCAGGCCTAGAATATATTTTATCGGATCATATAGATTATTCGGACCGCTCATCGGAAGCGAATTGTTCAACGACTCCAAAAATTCATCCCTGTAAAATGCCAATCGATGCATGAAAAAATTTTCAGCTAAATAAATCAATCGATTCCAGCACTGTTAAAAGCAAATGTTAAATTAATGTAAATACTTAGGAAACTATTTTTGTTTTCAAAGTTTCCAAAATACATTTGCACCACGAAAAATGATGAAATGAAAGAGGAGATTTTAAAGAAGGCGACCGACATGTTTCTTACGCTTGGCTTTAAAAGCGTAACCATGGACGACATCGCCGCCGAGATGGGAATTTCGAAGAAGACGATTTACCAGCACTATGCGAACAAGCCCGATTTGGTCGAAGCATCGACACTGGCATTATTCGAAAAAATTTCAACGGGGATCGATTGCATTTGTGAGCTGAACAAAGATGCGATCGAAGAACTTTTTGAGATCAAAGGTTTTATGATGCGGCAGCTGAACAACGAAGCGGCATCGCCGTTCCACCAGTTGCAAAAATATTTTCCGAGTGTGGCTGTCTGTCTTCGGAAGAAACAATTCGACAAGATGCAGGATTGCGTAAGGCTTAATCTGGAAAAGGGAATTTCGTCCGGATTGTACCGGGCCGATCTCGACGCGGATTTTATTGCACGGATTTATTTTGTCGGTGTGACTGGAATTAAAGATCCTGAAGTATTTCCGCAGACCTTGTTCCCTGTGCGCGACGTGACCGAAAAATACATCGAATACCATCTCAGGGCCATCGTTTCGCCGGATGGCCTGAAATTATTGGAAAAACTGATCCTTAAACAATCATAATCGTGAAAAAAGCCCTTTCATTACTTCTGATGCTGATCGCTGCGGCAATCCATGCGCAGGACGATTCGCCACAACAATATTCATTCAGCCTTGACCAGGCGATTTCGCACGCTTTACAGCATAATTATTCCGTGATCAATGCTTCTCGCGACATCCAGATCGCCGAACAAAGACGTTGGGAAACTACTGCGACCGGACTTCCGCAAATCAATGGTGGGGTCGATTACCTCAACAACATCGAACAGCGATTGTTTGTAGTGCCTGCCTCGCTGGCCGATCCCACTGCGCCGCCGGGGACATTTACCGCACTGCCTTTTAGTCCGAAACACGATCTGAGCGCGCGTGCCACCCTGAGCCAGCTGCTTTTTGACGGATCATACCTTGTCGCGCTTCGGGCGTCGAAGACATTCCTGCAATACTATCGCAATTACAAGCAAAAAACCGATAATCAGATCCGCGAGGAAGTCATCAACGCTTACGGAAATGTTTTGCTTGCAGAAGAAAGCATCCGCGTTCTCGAGCGCAATAAGGCAAGCCTTGATAAAACTTTATTCGAAACAAACGAGACGTTTAAGTCAGGTTTGATCGAAGAAGAAAACGTCGAGCAATTGCAGATCACGCTTTCGTCCGTTAACAGCAACCTTAACAATTCAAGGCGAATTCGTGAAATATCGATTAATATGCTAAAACTTTCCTTGGGAATGGATTCTGAAGATGCGCTTACGCTGACGGACAAGCTGGAAGATCTGACAAACAAGAACCTCGATTTGACATTATCACAGGAGGAATTTGATGTGAAGCGAAATATCGACTACAAGATCGGTGAAAACTTCCAGGAACAGCGCCGTCTCGAACTCATGCGTGAAAAAAGCCGGGCATTGCCTTCGCTATCCGCCAACCTGAATTACGGTGTGAACACTTTCGGACCCGAGTTCCGGGATTTCTTCGAAGAAGATCAGCCGTATTACGACTTCCTTACGTTAGGCGTCAACCTCAATGTGCCGATCTTCAGCAGCTTCGGCCGACGTGCAAAAACGCAACAAGCTAAAATCGCGCTCGAGCAGGCGAAAACGCAGCTTACGGAAACTGAACAGCGGTTGAAATTGGCATATCAGAATGCAAAAAGCCAGTATGAATTCAGCGTCGAAGAATTTACGACGAGCCGCAACAACCTCCGCCTGGCAGAACGCATCGAAATGAAACAACAGACAAAGTTCACGGAAGGACTTTCATCGAGCTTTGATTTTAGTGAAGCCCAGCGCCAGCTTTACACGGCGCAGCAAAATTACCTGCAGTCGATGGTCAACGTCATCAGCAACCGCGCAGCTTTGGAAACAATCATCAACGGAAAATAAAAACCAAACCTTCAATGAAAAACATAATCATATACTCCGCTTTATCGCTGCTATTATTCTCATGCGGTAACAACGAATCCGGCACTACCGATGGCGCAATCGCATCGGGGAAATTGGCTAACATGACGGAACGCCGTTCAGTCCTTCAGGCAGAAATCGCGAAACTAGACGAGGCCATCGCCAAACTCGATACAATTCAGGAAACCGCTTTGGTGTCGGTTGTTAAAGTAAAAGACACTTTGTTTACGCATTACGTGGAACTCCAGGGAAATGTGGATACGAAAGAGAACATCCTGATCCAGCCGGAAATGTCGGGCGCACTGGTTTCGCTCAACGTAAAAGCCGGGCAGCGTGTTTCCAAAGGCCAGGTTCTAGGACGAATCGACGATGCAGGAATGAGCCAGCAGGTTGCGCAATTGGAAACGCAGCTTGCACTTGCCAAAACAACTTTTGAAAGGCAGAAACGTCTTTGGGACCAGAAAATCGGATCTGAAATTCAGTTCCTTCAGGCGCAGACAAACATGCAAAGCCAGCAGCGCGCCGTTGCTCAGGCAAAAGCGCAGCTTGCAAAAACTTTGATCCGTGCACCGTTTACAGGAACGATCGACGAGGTTTTCGTTGAGCGCGGACAAGTTGTGGCTCCGGGACCGCAAGGATTGATGCGGATCGTAAACGTTGGGAACATGTTTGTTTCGACATCCGTTCCTGAAACTTATATCGGCAAGATCAAAAAAGGCAGCGAAGTGCTGGTAGAAATCACATCACTTGGCAAAACCTACAAAGGAAAAGTCCGCCAAGTCGCAAATGTGGTAAATCCGGATAACAGAACTTTCAGTATTGAAGTCGATGTGCCAAATCCTGACAATTTACTTCGCCCGAATCAGGTTGCAAAACTTAAGATCGTTGATTATATAAGCAAAGATGCCATTGTAATTCCTGCAAATGCGATCCAGGAAGATGGTAAAGGGAACAAGTTCGTATACGTTGCGAGCAGTCCGTCCGGCAATGAAGCCACTGCTAAAAAAGCGCTCATCACTGTTGGAAAAAGTTCAGGAAACGATACTGAAGTCACCGGTCTCGATGCCGGAGCAATGGTTGTTACAGAAGGTGCAAACACACTTTCAGACGGTATGAAACTAACATTTTAAGGTCAATTTCGAATGAGTCACAAAAATAAAGAATTCGGCATCTCAAGCTGGGCGGTCGATAATCGGGTTACGGTTTACATCCTGACATTTCTGATCGTTGTCACCGGCCTTATCGCATACATTACAATGCCGCGTGAGGATTTCCCTGAGATCATCGAGAACAAGATCTATATTTCTTCGGTTTTTCCCGGAAATTCGCCGGAAGACGTCGAAAAACTTATTATCAAACCTCTTGAAAAGGAGATTAAGAACATCACGGGCGTTGATAAGATCACTTCGAATTCCTATCAGGATTACGGAATGATCATCGTTGAATTCGCTGACGAAGTAACGATCGAAGAGGCGAAATCCAAGGTCAAGGACAAGGTCGATAATGTTAAAGCGGATACCGACTGGCCAAATCTCGACAACGGAAGTAAAGTTGAGCCAAACGTCTTCGAGCTGAACATTTCAGAAGAAGTTCCGATCCTGAACATCAATTTACAAGGAAATTACACGGCGCAACAGCTAAAAGATTACGGCAAACTGCTTCAGGACGATATTGAGGAAGTTCCCGAAGTGAAGCAGGTCGACATTTTGGGTGTCGATGAAAAAGAAGTTGAAATTGCTGTCGACATTTTTAAAATGGGCGCGGCACAGGTTTCATTCGATGACATCCAGAATGCGGTTCGTTTTGAAAACATGACGTTGTCCGGTGGTAATCTGATTACGCAGGGTTCGCGGAACAACATTCGTATCGTTGGTGAAATCGAAGATCCGAAAGAGCTGGAGAACATCATTGTAAAATCGAATGGAGGATCTGTTTACCTGAAAGATATCGCTACGGTGCGGTTCAAAGAAAAAGAACGTACGACTTACGCCCGTGAGAAGGGAACTGAAGTTGTCATGCTCAGCGTTAAAAAACGTGCTAACCAGAATATGATCTCTGCCATCGAGCAAGTCAAGGAAAAGCTTGATGAGGCCAGAGAAACATATCTGCCTGAAAATCTCGAGATGGATCTGACAAATGATCAGTCGTCACGCGTTGAACATCAGGTTGATGAGCTTACAAATCATATTATTTTCGGAATTATCCTCGTAATGATCGTGCTGATGTTTACGATGGGGTTGCGAAATTCATTGTTCGTCGGCGCGGCGATTCCGCTTTCGATGCTGATGGCTTTCAGTATACTTTCGATGTTTGGCCTTACGCTGAACACGATGGTTCTCTTCGGTCTTGTCATGGGATTGGGAATGCTTGTCGACGACGGAATCGTTGTTGTGGATAACGTTTTTGCCAATATGAAAAAAGGAATGGACCGATATGCCGCATCCAAAATTGGTATCGGCGAGATCGCATGGCCTGTAATTTCATCTACGGCAACTACGCTGATGGCATTTTTGCCTTTCGCATTATGGCCGGGAACGATGGGTAAATTCATGAAATATTTCCCGATTACGCTGACAATCACACTTACTGCATCGCTGTTCGTTGCGATGATCGTGAATGCGGCGATGACTGGCGGATCGATGGATATTGAAGATAAAAACGTTACCAAAAGATCGGCAAAGAGGTATTCGATCATCTTTATTGCTTTGGCCGTTATATTTGTTTTGGTTGGAAATATCTATGATTCTAAACTTGCGCGCGGAATCGGGCATCTTGCCATTATCGCTTTGGTTTTGATGTGGCTTTACCGGATCAAGCTCTACCAATGGACTCAGGATTTCCAGCATAGCTTTTTCCCGAGGCTGGAAACTAAATACCAAAATTTCCTTGCTAAGATCTTGCGTGGCAAAATGCCGTGGATTGCATTGGCAACGATTATTGGGATGCTGGTGCTTTCGGTGATGTTGATTGGAATTTTCCCAAGAAAAGTATTATTCTTCCCTGAAAATATTCCGAACCAGGTAATTGCGTACATCGAATATCCGGAAGGAACCGATATCAGTAAAACGGATAAGGCGACGAAATACGTTGAAAATCAGGTTATCCGGATCTTATCGAAATACACGGATAAGCAAGGCGAAAATTTCCTTGCGGAATCGATCGTTTCGCAGGTCGGCGTTGGCGCGGGTAACCCAAATGTGGATGCCGGAAACGCTTCGGAAACGCCATATAAAGGAAAAGTTACCGTGAACTTCTCCGAGTTCAAATTCAGGCGTGGCATCAACACTGCCGATATCCTGGAAGAGATCAGGAGTAAAGTAAAAGGCATTGCCGGTGCAAAAGTGACTGTCGAAAAAGATGCAAACGGTCCGCCTGCAGGTTATCCGATCAGTATCCAGCTTACGGGAATGGATTACGAAGTGATGCTGCAGGAAGCAGATAAGATGATCGCGTTTATCGATTCGAAGAAAATTCCGGGAATCGAAAGGCTTAGCGTCGATGTCAATAAAGAAAGTCCCGAGCTTGAAGTCAACGTTGACCGCGTTTCAGCAGGAAGCCTCGGCGTTTCGACCGGACAGCTTGGAATGAATCTGCGCCGTTCGGTTTACGGACAGGAAATTTCCACATATAAAGAAGATGATGACGATTACAACATCGTCATGCGGATGCAGGAAGACCAGCGTAAAAACGAAAGTGTGTTGTTCAATCAGCCGCTGACATTCAGGAATTCTAATGGACAGATCCAACAGGTTCCGATATCTGCGATCTCTACGACGGAAAAAACCACGACTTACAACCAGATCAAGCGTAAGAACCAGAAACGGATCATGACGATCTATTCGAATGTATTGACAGGCTTTAATGCAGACGAGATCACGAAGCAGATCGACACTGAATTGAAAGGCTATAAACTGCCGCGCGGCGTTTCGTACTCATTCTCGGGCGTTCAGGAAGAACAGGGCAAGAACCAGGCATTTTTGATGTATGCATTGTTTCTGGCGCTAGCGGGAATCACACTGATCATTGTGTTGCAGTTTAACTCGGTTTCCAAAACCATGGTGATTTTGTTCACGGTTCTGTTGAGTTTCAGCGGTGTTTTTTACGGATATGTGATTGCCAACATGGATTTTGTGATTTTGATGACGATGATGGGAATCATATCGCTGGCCGGAATCGTTGTGAAAAACGGAATTGTATTGATGGACTTCTTCGTGCTGCTGCTCGACAGGAAAGTTGAGGAGCGCGGGTTAAAATCGCATGATGATCTTGCCTTGACAGAAATCAAGGAAGTGATCATTGAATCGGGAAGATCGAGGCTTCGGCCGGTATTGCTGACAGCAACGACCGCGGTTTTGGGATTGATCCCGCTCGCGATCGGATTGAACTTCGACTTCTTTTCGCTCGTGACAGACCTAAACCCGCATGTTTTCATTGGTGGCGACAACGTGATGTTCTGGGGGCCGCTTGCGTGGACGATCATATTCGGATTGACATACGCCACGATCCTGACGCTGGTCATGGTTCCGGTGATGTTTTATCTCGTGAAGCGTACAAAATTCTGGCTTCGTGACCGTAAAGAACGACGCAAAGCAAAATTCGCTGAGGAAGCCTAGCCGTGGCTGAAGCGGCAGCCCGTGTACAAAACCGGCTGGGTTTTGCCGAAGCGGCGAAGCGACCAACGGAAGCTTTGGTGCGAGTTGCAAAACCAAACGGGATTGAAACGGCTACAGCGGAAGACGCGAACAGCTACAAATAAAAAAAGCTGCCTTAACGGGCAGCTTTCCTTTTATATTAGAAAGATCTAATTGTTGTTTACGAGCGCATCCTGTTTCCAGGTTCTCACCGAAGCGATACGGCTTTCGTTGTAATTCACTTCCTTAACGATTGCTCCATCGTAGAAAAACCACGTTCCGGTTTTGACACCATTTGTGTATTCACCGATTGATTTTTTCGAACCGTCTTCATTATAAGAAACCCATTTTCCATCAGGTTTCCCATCATTAAACAATCCTTGTTGCGAAATTTTTCCATTATCATGAAAATATGTCGCCTTTACTGACTGTCCTTCCGCTTCAAGCTGTGGTTTATTTTGAGATGTCATTGCCGCAGAGCAAAGCAAAAGCCCAAGTATAATGTAGTTTTTCATAATCTTTAGTTTTACTTGTAGGTTGATAACCAAACAAATATACACAAAGTTTACAAAAAACAAACTTTCGCTTAACAATTTCGTAACATTGGCTTCTGATGTAAGAAATTTACTTCACGAGCCCTGCGAGTCTTGCTTTTAGCTCAGGCATTGAAGGTCTTTCGGTATCGGCATCGATAACTTTTCCATCAGGTCCGATCAACAGAAATCGCGGAATGGAATTGATTGCAAACGCCCGTATGAAATCCGAATTCCAATCCTTGTCCGCAAAAAGCTGCATTCCGCCAAGGGATTGCTCCTTTACCATTGTCTTCCATTTGTCGTAATCTTTTTTCTTATCGATGGAAACGCTTACGAACTCGATGTTCTTCCCTTCGAAATCATGTTCAACTTTCTTCAGATACGGAATTTCCGCACGGCACGGTCCGCACCACGTCGCCCAGATATCGATGTAAACGTATTTTCCGCGGAGCGAAGAAAGTTTCGAAGTTCCGCCGGCATAATTCTCGTATTCAAAATCGGGTGCCATCGTGCCATTAAGTTTTTCGAGTTCCTTTTTGGCGTTCATCATCATTTCCATCTGCTTTTTGTTAAGCTCGGCCATTTCCGCCGCGCGCACATCGAAAGCTTCTTTTAGGCCCGGATCAAGCGAAGGATCTTCCAGGCGCTCGTTATAACCTTTAACGTATTCCTGCATGATCTTCATCGAAGCATCCTGATCTGCACGGTTTGCCACCATTCTGGATTCCAGCGATTCCTCATCGAGCATTTTCCTGGCGAGGAAATTATTTTCTTTCTCACCTTTTCCTTTGTATGTCAGCGTTTCATCAAACATTTTAGCATCGGTGGTCATTTGGAGATCATAACCATTTTTCAGATAAAGTTCGGTGTATTCGGCGCCGTCATAAAATTCATATAATCCGGTGGCAACAGGAAAACTTGCGGTAAATTTCCCGTCTTTGCCGACAGCTATTGCTTTCTTAAAATTTTTGTTGGAGATGACGATCGTGTCACTGTTGCGGTTCGCTATCGTGGCAGAAAACTTCACGACATCGTTTTGTGCGTAAACGCTAATTCCGGTAAATAGCAGCAGAAATAGTAATTTTCTCATAATGAATTGTTTTCGGTCGTCGTAAATGTATAAGGAAACGCGGAATATTTGATATGGTTTTCCGCGATTTTTTTTGGTGGAAACCTTATTTTTGCGACTTAATTTTCAGAAATGTACAGAAGCCATCATTGCGGTGAATTGCGGATCAAGGATGCGGGCAGCGAAGTTACGCTCGCGGGCTGGGTCCAGAAATCGAGAAATAAGGGATTTGTGATCTGGGTCGATCTTCGGGACCGCTACGGAATTACGCAGTTGATCTTTGATGAAAGCCGCACGGATGCTAACGTCATCGAGATGGCAAAAACGCTGGGCCGGGAGTTTGTGATACAGGTTAAAGGAACAGTGATCGAACGCGAATCCAAAAACCCAAACCTTCCGACCGGCGACATCGAGATCATGGTTTCGGAACTTACTGTTCTTAACGCATCGATCACGCCTCCGTTTACCATTGAAGATGAAACCGATGGCGGCGAAGACATCCGAATGAAATACCGCTATCTGGATATCCGCCGAAATCCTGTAAAAAACAGCCTTTTATTCCGTCATAAAGTCGCGATGGAAGTCAGGAATTACTTGTCGAATCAAGGATTTTGCGAAGTTGAAACTCCTTATTTAATAAAGTCGACACCGGAAGGCGCGCGCGATTTCATTGTTCCGTCACGTATGAATCAGGGCCAATTTTACGCGTTGCCTCAATCTCCGCAGACATTTAAGCAGCTTTTGATGGTTGGCGGCATGGATAAATATTTCCAGATCGTTAAATGTTTCCGCGATGAGGATTTGCGTGCCGACCGTCAGCCTGAATTTACACAGATCGATTGCGAAATGGCGTTTGTGGAACAGGAAGATATTTTAAATGTTTTTGAAGGTTTGACGCGACATCTATTAAAGGAATTAAAAGACATCGACGTTAAAAAATTCCCGCGGATGACATATGACCATGCGATGAAAACGTATGGAAACGACAAACCGGACATTCGTTTCGGAATGCAGTTCGGAGAATTAAATGATGTTGCAAAACATAAAGATTTCGGATTATTCAATTCTGCAGAGCTCGTTGTCGGAATTGCGGCACCGGGATGTGGAGAATTCTCCCGCAAAGAAATCGATGCGCTGATCGAATGGGTGAAAAGGCCACAAATTGGCGCTGGCGGAATGGTTTACGTGAAATGTAATGTAGACGGTACTTATAAATCATCGGTCGATAAGTTTTACGATCAGGACGATCTTGCAAAATGGGCGGAAGCCACCGATGCAAAAGCCGGTGATATGATCTTTGTACTATCAGGCCCGGCAAGTAAAACCCGCGCACAGCTCAGTGCATTGCGAATGGAACTTGCAACGCGATTGGGATTGCGTAATCCTGAAGAATTTGCACCGCTATGGGTCGTGGATTTCCCGTTGTTGGAATTTGACGAAGATTCCGGAAGATATCACGCGATGCATCATCCGTTTACATCGCCGAAACCGCAGGACATGCATTTGCTGCAAACCGATCCGGGGAAAGTCCGCGCCAACGCTTACGATATGGTTCTGAACGGAAACGAGATCGGCGGCGGCTCGATACGGATCCATGACAAATCGACGCAGCAACTGATGTTCAAACTTCTTGGATTTACTGATGAAGAAGCAAGAAATCAGTTTGGTTTCTTAATGGATGCATTTCAATATGGCGCGCCACCACACGGCGGACTGGCATTCGGACTCGACCGGCTTGTCGCAATTTTAGGCGGCCAGGAAACGATTCGCGATTTCATTGCATTCCCGAAAAATAATTCAGGCCGCGATGTGATGATCGATGCACCGAGTGTTATTGATGCTGCGCAGCTTGATGAATTGGGAATAAAAGCACCAAAGAGCCAGAGCGCCAAAGAGCCAGAGCTTTAGAGGGAGAGACTTTTATAGCTCCAGATATGGTCTTGAGACATTGGAGCTTTAGCTTCGCTCAGTTCGGTCTGTGGCCTCGAGCGGCGCTGTGGAGCTTTGGGACTCTGGAACTTTAGAGCTTTTTTAGGCGCCCCCTGCGGGCCGGGCTGTTCGCGCTACATGGTAGCTTGCTGCCATCCCTGGCGCGGGCCTAACTTTTTACCATTACGGTATTAACGAAATTTAAGGGTGCCTCATTTTTAGTTCTATGCATTTCGTTCCGTTCTCGGAGCTAACTTTTCACTCTAGCTTCGCTCAGTTCGTCCTTCGGCCTCGGGTGTCTCTCTGTTACTTTGTCTCTCTCTCTTAGGTTTCTTTGTAGCTTTAGCTTCGCTCAGTTCGGTCTGTGGCCTCGAGCGGCGCTGTGGAGCTTTGGGACTCTGGAACTTTAGAGCTTTTTTAGGCGCCCCCTGCGGGCCGGGCTGTTCGCGCTACATGGTAGCTTGCTGCCATCCCTGGCGCGGGCCTAACTTTTTACCATTACGGTATTAACGAAATTTAAGGGTGCCTCATTTTTAGTTCTATGCATTTCGTTCGATTCTCGTAGCTAACTCTGTCACTTTGTCACTTTGTTGCTTTGGATCTTTGGATCTCTGGCGCTGTGGAGCTTGATTTCATTGGAGCTGTGCAGCTATTAAGCTTTACTCTGCTGAAAATCAAATTATTTTACCATTTTAACTTTTGTGTCTAATTAAAGATTACATTTGCCGCATTATCAATTTTTATTACAATTACAATGCGTACAGGTACAGTTAAATTTTTCATTGAATCAAAAGGATTCGGTTTCATCACAGATGAAGAAACAGGAAAAGACATTTTCGTTCATGCAACAGGTTTGAGATCTGAAGGTCTTCGCGAGGGCGACCGCGTGAGCTATGAAGAGGAAGAAGGTAGAAAAGGGAAAGTTGCCGCTCAGGTAACCGCTCTTGACAACTAAGATATAGCATACTTGATTTGAAGCGTCCAACTGGGCGCTTTTTTTTTGCTTAAAAGATAAAGATTTGCCTTCCTTTAGGTCAGTTACTTCAATGTACGCTGGATTCACAACTTGAAAAAATTTTTTGAAACCGCGTATAGATATCAAATATTATTATTAGGGTAACCCAACATCCCCTACCCAACATTTAAAGATACGACTCCCCAAACTATACCAGTGCGGAAATACTACCTTAATAGTTAATCTGTACGAGTTATATGACAACGATAACTGATATGCGGCTATTTAAACTCAGTACAAATTAAATAGGCTGGATTAAGACCTCTTCGCAACGTTGCATTTTCAAAATTTGAAATGTATCTTTGCATGATTTTCATAACTTGTATCTGATGCAAAGCACCCAAATCGATTATTTCCCGATCCTGATGCAGTTTTTTCTGGCCGTCGGATTTGTTGTGATGACCATCATCATTTCAGGATATCTCGGACCTAAACGTTCGTCTTCTGTTAAAGATGAAAATTTCGAATGTGGAATTGAATCCATTGGAAATGCACGGATCCCATTTTCGGTCAAATATTTCCTCGTCGCCATTTTATTTGTCCTGTTCGACGTTGAAGTGATTTTTCTTTATCCATGGGCAGTCAATTTCCGTGAGCTTGGTGTCGAAGGAATGATTAAAATGGTAATTTTCATGTCGCTGCTTTTGCTCGGCTTTTTCTATATAATCAAAAAGAAAGCGCTCGAATGGGAGTAGCCTAAAGTTTTGTCAAAATCCTAATATACAATGGGCTTTTACGTTTGAATCGGTACAAACCGGTTTAAATTTTTATAAAAATGAATACTCAAAAACCAAATATAGTCGCGCCGCCGGAAGGATATACCGGAGAAGGATTTTTCGCAACGAAACTTAGCGATGTTGTCGGAATGGCGCGCGCCAATTCACTTTGGCCTCTACCATTTGCAACATCCTGTTGTGGAATCGAATTCATGGCTACGATGGCTTCGCATTACGATCTTGCCCGATTTGGGTCGGAGCGCGTAAGTTTCTCGCCACGTCAGGCAGACATGCTGCTTGTCATGGGAACTATCGCCAAAAAGATGGCACCGATCTTACGTCAGGTTTACGAGCAGATGTCAGAACCTCGCTGGGTAATTGCCGTTGGCGCATGCGCAACTTCAGGCGGAATTTTCGATACCTATTCGGTACTTCAGGGAATCGACAAAGTAATACCGGTTGATGTGTACGTTCCCGGTTGTCCGCCACGCCCCGAACAGATTGTTGAAGGTGTTATGAAACTTCAGGAAATGGTCCGTAATGAATCTGTCCGCAGAAGAAGTTCACCTGAATACAAAGAATTATTGGCTTCATATAACATCAGCTAATGGCATTCGAACCTACAGTGATCCAGGAAAAACTGGCCGAAGCATTCGGTGAAGCGGTCCGTTTCGCAGAAAAAAGCGATTTTTTGACAATTGTGATCCCATCGGAACTGGTGTCGCCGGTCATTCTTTTTCTTAAAAACGACCAGACTCTGAATTTTCATTTCCTTACGGATCTTTGTGCGATTCATTATCCTGACAATGAAAATGACAGCCAATTTTGTATCGTTTACATGATGCACAATTGGATTACCAATACGCGAATCAGGATCAAGGCATTTCTTCCGGGCGATAATCCGGAGATCAAAACGATTTCAGGCATTTTTGAATGTGCAAACTGGATGGAGCGTGAGACCTATGATTTTTACGGAGTCAATTTTATCGGGCATCCGCAACTAAAGCGCATCCTGAATATGGATGAAATGGTTTCGTTCCCGATGCGCAAGGAATTCCCGATGGAAGATCAGGGCCGTACCGATAAGGACGATCGCTTTTTTGGACGTACTGTCAATAACCAGCCGGTCGACGATCAGGTTCCGAATACACAAAACTAACCGCAGATGTCAGATCTTTTATTACCACCTGAACACCGATATGCAAAGCTGATGGAACAGCGCCTGAACGAAGACGGCAGCGAATTATCCATCCTCAATCTCGGTCCGACACACCCTGCGACACACGGAATTTTCCAGAATATTCTTCTGATGGACGGCGAACGCATCCTCGATGCCGAGCCAACCATAGGTTACATACATCGTGCTTTTGAGAAAATTGCCGAAAACAGGCCGTTTTACCAGATCACGCCGCTAACGGACAGGATGAATTACTGCTCATCGCCAATCAATAACATGGGCTGGTGGATGACAGTTGAAAAACTTCTCGGCGTTGAAGTTCCGAAACGCGCGCAATATCTGCGTGTCATCGTAATGGAACTTGCGCGGATCACAGACCATATAATTTGTAACTCGATCCTAGGCGTAGATACCGGAGCTTATACAGGTTTCCTTTACGTGTTCCAGTTCCGCGAAAAGATCTATGAGATTTATGAGGAGATCTGCGGCGCAAGGCTTACGACCAACATGGGCCGCATCGGTGGATTCGAACGTGACTGGAGCGACGTTGCATTCAAAAAACTGAACGATTTCCTTGAAGAATTTCCGGTTGCATGGAAAGAATTCGAAAATCTTTTTGAAAGGAACCGCATTTTTCTTGACCGTACCGTAAATGTTGGCGCCATCACAGCCGAAAAAGCCATGGCATATGGATTTACAGGTCCTAATCTGCGCGCCGCCGGAATTGATTATGATGTCCGTGTTGCCGCACCGTACAGCTCCTACGAAGACTTTGATTTTATAGTACCGGTTGGAAAATCGGGAGATACATACGACCGTTTTTGTGTGCGGAATGCAGAGGTTTGGGAATCGCTGAGCATCATCAGGCAGGCGCTTGACAAAATGCCCGAAGGTCCGTATCATGCCGATGTTCCGGATTATTATCTTCCTCCGAAAGAAGACGTATACAATAATATGGAAGCGCTGATCTACCATTTTAAAATCGTAATGGGCGAAGTTCCCGTGCCGGTTTCAGAGGTATATCATGCTGTTGAAGGCGGAAATGGGGAACTTGGTTTTTACCTTGTGACCGATGGAAGTCGGACACCGTACCGTTTGCATTTCCGCAGGCCATGTTTTATCTATTATCAGGCGTACCCGGATATGATTAAAGGCGCGTTGCTGTCCGATGCAATTGTAATTTTGTCAAGTTTGAATGTGATTGCAGGAGAACTGGACGCGTAAATTTTTATTGAATGATGAAATTGAAATCGAGATGTTCGGCAATATTAAGATTTTGAAATCGAAAACAGCATTAAATGGAGTATACCGATCATAAGCAGGAAATAAACATCACGGAAACGCTGATGGCCCGCATCAATGAGCTTATCAGTCATTATCCTGCCGATAAACGAAAGTCGGCGCTTCTACCCGTTCTGCATGAAGTTCAGGATGCACACGATCATTGGCTTAGCATAGAGCTCATGGACAAAGTGGCAGAAATCCTTGAAATCAAGCCTGTTGAAGTTTACGAAGTCGTATCTTTCTATACAATGTACAATCGAAAACCGATTGGAAAATATATGTTTGAATTTTGCCGTACATCGCCTTGCTGCCTTCGTGGCGTTGAAGACCTGATGGATTACACTTGCGAAAAGCTGGGTGTTCAAGTTGGCGAAACTACTCCCGATGGAATGTTTACAATTGCAGGCGTTGAATGCCTTGGCGCTTGCGGATATGCTCCGATGATGCAGATAGGCGACCATTATCACGAAAACCTGTCGAAGGAAAAGATCGATCACCTGATCGCCGACTGCAGGGAAAACAAAATCAAATTACACTAATAATTGATGAGCAAAAAGATATTATTAGATTTAATAAACGTTCCCGGAATTCTCCATTACGATGTGTATCGCCAAAACGGCGGCTACGCTTCAGTTGAAAAAGCGCTGAAAATGTCGCCTGACGATGTTGTTGAGGAAGTCAAGAAATCCGGCCTTCGCGGCCGTGGCGGTGCAGGTTTTCCGATGGGATTAAAATGGAGCTTTATCGATAAAAAATCGGGCAAGCCAAGACATCTGGTCTGCAATGCCGATGAATCCGAACCCGGAACTTTTAAAGACCGCTATTTGATGGAATTCCTTCCGCATCTTCTGATCGAAGGAATGATCACTTCCAGTTACGCGCTCGGTGCCAATTTATCATACATATACATTCGTGGCGAGTACATGTGGATCTATAAGATCCTCGAACGCGCGATTGCCGAAGCGAAAGCAACCGGCTGGCTCGGGAAAAATATCATGGGTTCGGATTACGACCTCGACCTTTACGTTCACTGCGGGGCCGGAGCGTATATTTGCGGCGAAGAAACCGCGTTAATCGAATCGCTTGAAGGAAAGCGTGGAAATCCGAGGATCAAACCACCGTTTCCTGCTGTAAGCGGACTTTGGGCAAATCCTACGGTAGTAAATAACGTTGAATCGATTGCCGCAGTACCTTGGATTTTGAACAATGGCGGCGATGAATATGCTAAAATCGGAATCGGGAAATCGACCGGAACAAAACTAATCTCTGCTTCGGGACATATCAAAAAGCCCGGGGTTTATGAGATAGAACTTGGAATGAGCGTCTATGAATTCATGAATTCGGACGAATATTGCGGCGGTATGATCGATGAAAGGCCTTTAAAGGCTTTTGTTCCCGGAGGTTCGTCGGTTCCTATTTTGCCTGCGCACCTGATCTATAAAACTGCTAATGGCGAAGACCGTTTGATGTCGTACGAATCATTATCTGATGGCGGTTTTGCAACCGGTTCGATGCTTGGTTCAGGCGGTTTCATCGTTTACAACGATACGGCTTGCATCGTTCGCAATACTTGGAATTTCTCAAGATTTTACCATCACGAAAGCTGTGGACAGTGTTCGCCGTGCCGAGAAGGAACGGGATGGCTTGAAAAAGTTCTGCATCGTATAGAAACAGGCCACGGCCGTGAAGAAGACATCGACCTGCTTTGGGACATCCAACGCAAGATCGAAGGAAATACAATTTGTCCGCTTGGAGACGCAGCCGCATGGCCGGTAGCATCTGCAATCAGGCACTTTAGGGACGAATTTGAATATCATGTTCGATTCCCGGAGAAAATAAAAAACAGAGACCATTTTGTGCATGAGCCTTTTGAAAAGGTAAAGCATTTGGTGGCGAAACAAGAAGTGTAAGCAGTCGTAAAGTCGTAAAGTCTTAAAGTCTTAAGGACTCGCGGCTTTACAAACCTTATGACTTTAGAGACTTTACAGACTATATAACTAATGAAAGTAACAATAGACGGTCAAAGCATCGATGTCGAACCGGGGACTACTATCCTCCAGGCGGCGCGCATGATCGGTGGCGAATCGGTTCCACCGGCGATGTGCTATTATTCGAAGCTCCAGGGAAGTGGCGGAAAATGTCGCTGCTGCCTCGTTGAAGTCGCGAAAGGAAGCGATGCAAACCCGACCCCGATGCCAAAATTGATGGCGTCATGCGTGACAGGCTGCATGGACGGAATGGAAGTTAACAGCATTTCCTCCGAACGCGTGACCGAAGCGAGAAAGTCGGTAACAGAATTCCTGTTGATCAATCACCCGCTCGATTGCCCTGTTTGCGATCAGGCCGGTGAATGCGATCTTCAGAACCTGAGCTTTAAACACGGAAAAGCAAATACGAGATTTATTGAAGAGAAGCGGACATTTGAGCCGGAAAACATCGGCGACAAGATTCAGCTTCACATGAACCGCTGCATCCTTTGCTACAGATGTGTGATGGTTGCCGATCAATTGACGGACAATCGTGTGCACGGCGTCATGGACAGAGGTGATCATTCGAACATTTCGACATGCATCTCGAAAGCGATCGACAATGAGTTCTCGGGAAATATGATCGATGTATGTCCGGTTGGCGCGCTGACAGACAAGACATTCCGATTTAAATCGAGGGTTTGGTTCAACAAGCCTTTCAATGCACACCGCGACTGCGATAAATGCTGCGGAAAAGTGACGCTTTGGATGTTTGGTGAAGAGATCCAGCGTATTACAGGCCGCAAAGACGAATATCATGAAGTTGAAGAATTCATCTGCAACACATGTCGTTTTGATAAGAAGGAAGTTTCGGATTGGGTAATTGAAGGCCCGAGAAGGTTTGAAAAGGATTCGGTAATCAATGCGAACAACTATACCAAACCATTGAAATCTGTCGAAATACGTACGGAAAAGCATATTTTGCTCGGACGCGATATGGACAGGGTAAAACTTTCGATGCAGGAAATTGATTATGACGAAGGAATCGACGGGCAAAAAATAGACTAAATGGAGACTGCATTTTATATAGAAAAAGGAACGATCATCTTCGCGGTATTCGCGATCACGATGATCATGGCCATGTATTCGACGTGGGCGGAGCGGAAAGTTGCCGCATTTTTGCAGGATCGCGTTGGGCCGAACCGCGCGGGCGCCTGGGGACTTTTACAGCCGCTTGCCGACGGATTAAAGCTTTTTTCTAAGGAAGAATTTTCACCGAATACACCGAATAAATTCCTGTTTGTGGTCGGGCCGGCGATTGCCATGAGTACGGCATTAATGACGAGCGCCGTAATTCCATGGGGCGATAAATTGGAAATCGCAGGAAGGACAGTAATCCTGCAGGCGACTGACATTGATGTTGCGCTCCTATATATTTTCGGCGTTATATCAGTTGGTGTTTACGGGATCATGATCGGAGGCTGGGCATCGAACAACAAGTTTTCATTGATGGGCGCAGTTCGTGCGTCGTCGCAGATGATATCGTATGAAGTTGCGATGGGTTTATCGATTATCGCGCTGTTGATGATGACCGGAACGATGAGCCTTCGGGAAATTTCATTGCAGCAATCCGGAATGAATTGGAATGTGTTTTATCAGCCGGTTTCGTTTCTGATCTTCCTGATTTGCGCATTTGCCGAGACCAACAGGACGCCATTTGACCTTGCTGAATGTGAAAGCGAATTGATCGGCGGTTATCATACGGAATATTCCTCAATGAAAATGGGATTCTATCTGTTTGCCGAATATGCAAACATGTTCATCTCATCGGCGATTTTGGCGATACTATTCTTTGGAGGTTACAATTATCCGGGAATGGGCTGGGCAGTCGAAAACTGGGGCGTCAACATCGCGAACATTCTTGGCATCGTAGTGCTGTTCATTAAAATATGTGCGTTCATATTTTTCTATATGTGGGTTCGCTGGACGATCCCGAGATTCAGGTATGACCAATTGATGAATCTGGGCTGGAAAGTTTTGATCCCGCTTTCGATCATTAATATTGTGATTACGGGGATTTGCATTCTCGCCTTTGGTGAATAGGATGAAAGACGAATGTCAAATGTCAAATGTCGAATGTCCAAAGTTGAAAGGACGAAAGATGAAAGACAAAAGACGAAATGGAAGCGTGAAGCCCTAGCCCCGATGGGAAGCGGTATCCTTTCGCGGAAACCTCAAAGGTTTCCAAAACCTTTGAGGTTTAGCGGAAGATAAAGCGGACAGCGGGAACAGCTTCAAATAAAGAATAAAAAAAAAGACCGGTGGTACGGTTAAACAACATAAAATGTCAATAGAAAGTATTTCATTATCCGGCCGGAAAAAGGTTGTTTCCAATAAGGAAATGAACTTTTGGGAGCGGCTGTATCTGGTGGCGATCCTCAAAGGATTGTTCATCACGATCCGGCATTTGTTCAGGCGAAAAGTAACGATTCAGTATCCGGAACAAACACGTGAGTTCAGTCCGATCTGGCGCGGCCGCCACATGCTCATGCGTGACGACGAAGGACGCGAACGCTGTACTGCATGCGGATTGTGTGCATTGTCATGCCCCGCAGAAGCGATCACGATGAAGGCCGAAGAACGCAAGCCCGACGAGAAACATCTTTACCGAGAAGAGAAATACGCGTCGATCTACGAAATCAATATGCTGCGCTGCATCTTCTGCGGGTTGTGTGAGGAAGCTTGCCCGAAACAGGCAATTTACCTTACAAAATCTAAGGAATTGGTCTATTCGGAATACGACCGTGAGAACTTCATTTACGGAAAAGACAAATTGGTCATGCCTTTGGAAATGGCGATCGCGAACTCTAAAAATGGCGACGCATGACATTAACAATACTATTCTACATATTATCGGCGATCACACTGGCTACAGCTTTTCTGACGATCATCAGCCGCAACCCGATTCACAGCGCGATCTATCTTGTAATGTGCTTCTTCTCGATTGCCGGCCATTATCTGCTTTTTAATGCGCAGTTCCTGGCAGTCGTTCACATTATTGTGTATTCAGGTGCGATCATGGTCTTGTTCCTGTTTACGATCATGCTTATGAACCTCAACCGCGAAAACGAAAAGCATAAGCCGATACTCACTAAAATTTCCGCTGCAATTTCATTCTGCCTGGTAGCTTTTGTGTTGCTTGCGGCCTTTATAAAATCGCAGCCATTCATTCCCGAGTATTACGTTACGGGCGAAGATTATCAGTCGATAAAAGTTCTTGGAAAAGTTTTGCTCAACGAATACATGGTTCCGTTCGAGTTTGCATCCGTGCTGCTGTTGGTGTCGATGATCGGCGCAGTTCTATTGTCTAAAAAAGAAAAAGCCGGAGTTCATGAATAATATTTTACAGACAATCGGGATCCAGAATTACATCCTGCTTTCGGCGCTGCTGTTCTGCATCGGGGTTTTTGGGGTCCTTTACAGGCGCAATGCGATCATTATGTTCATGTCGATTGAGATCATGCTGAACGCCGTCAATTTACTGTTCGTGGCATTTTCGACATACCATCAGGATGCGCAAGGCCAGGTTTTCGTATTTTTCTCGATGGCCGTTGCTGCCGCTGAAGTTGCGGTCGGACTGGCAATTTTGGTCGCAATTTATCGAAATCTGACATCAATCGATATCGACGACCTCAAAAATTTAAAAGGATAACCTGTGGATACAAGCCTGATATTAATTTTGCTTCTTGCCCCGTTCGCCGGGTTTTTGTTCAATATATTCTTTGGTAAAAAGGCCGGAAAAAGCGTTTCGGGAATCGTCGGCACGGCAATGGTTTTCGTATCGTTCGTTGTGACGTGTATTTTCTTTGCACGGATCTGCGACACGGGCGACCCGATTCAAAAGGCGTTATTCGACTGGATGCAGTTTGAGAAATTCCAGGTCTGCATTGGCGTCACCCTCGACCAGCTTTCGTTATTGTGGCTGATGTTCGTGACGGGAATCGGAACGCTGATCCACATGTATTCCATCAGTTACATGCACGACGATGAGAACATTCACAAGTTCTTCGCATACCTCAACCTGTTCATTTTCTTTATGATCGTTCTCGTTGCAGGTAGCAATCTTCTTGTGATGTTTATTGGCTGGGAAGGCGTCGGACTTTGTTCATATTTACTGATTGGATTCTGGTATAAAAACCGCGAATACAACAACGCTGCGAAGAAGGCTTTCATCATGAACCGTATCGGCGACCTGGGTTTCCTGATCGGAATGTTCATCATCGCCATCATGTGCCATTCCCTGGAATATAGCGAAATCCAGGCTTCAATCGCTGCCAAAGGCGATGTCATGGGATGGATCTCAATCGCGGCAATTTGCCTCTTTATCGGTGCGACCGGAAAAAGTGCACAAATTCCGCTTTACACGTGGCTTCCCGATGCGATGGCAGGACCGACTCCCGTTTCGGCTTTGATCCACGCAGCGACGATGGTTACTGCCGGAATTTTTATGGTGACAAGGATGCATTTCCTTTTCGATATGGCTCCGATGATCCAAAATATCATTGCGATCGTGGGCGCAGCTACAGCTCTGTGGGCGGCAACGATCGGATTGGTACAAAACGACATTAAAAAAGTACTCGCATATTCAACGGTTTCCCAGCTTGGACTCATGTTCCTTGCACTCGGGTTGGGCGCGTACGAAATTGCGGTATTCCACGTGATCACACACGCATTCTTCAAAGCTTGTCTGTTCCTTGGCTCAGGTTCTGTCATTCACGCGTTGCATGGCGAACAGGACATGCGGAATATGGGCGGATTAAAATCTGTAATGAAAATCACGTTCGTTACATTTTTGATTTCATCGTTAGCGATTTCGGGAATTCCGCCATTTTCAGGTTTCTTCTCCAAAGATGAAATCCTGATGACGGCCTATCACGAAAATATTACACTTTATGTGATCGCGTCGCTGGCATCGATCATGACCGCATTCTATATGTTCAGGCTTTTGTATCTGACGTTTTTCAAGAAATTCCGCGGAACCGAAGAGCAAAAACATCATTTGCACGAAAGTCCGTCTTTGATCACGATTCCATTGATCATCCTTGCAATTTTCGCGACGATCGGCGGATTGATATCACTTCCGGGCAGCAGTTGGCTCAGCCATTACCTCGCGCCTGTTTTTGGCGATAAAGCGCATGTCGCCCATCACTTTGGCGTTACGGAATACACGTTGATGGCAGTCGCTGTAATAGGCGGTCTAATCGGAATTGGCATCGCTTACATGAAGTATATCAAGCAAAATCAGCTTCCGCCTGCCGATGAAAATATTGAAGGAATTAATAAAGTCCTTTACAACAAATATTACGTCGATGAGATCTATGATGCAATATTCGTAAAACCGCTTCACGCGATGGCGAGATTTTTCCGCGATACGATTGAAAGGCTGCTGTCGACATTCGTATACGGATTTGGAACCGCGGCAAACGCACTTGGATCAAGAGGCCGCGCATTGCAAAACGGAAGCATCGGATATTACCTTTTCGCATTTGTCCTTGGCTTCTGCGTAATACTAATCTATTTATTCCTGGCACAATAACCACAACATGGATGTAACGCTTATTCTGATCATATTTTTACTCGGTGCCATCGCAACATGGTTCAGCGGCGACAATGCTGCTCCTAAAGTTGCGCTTTTTACAGGGATTGCATCTTTTCTCGCGACGGTATTCCTCACAATTCAGGCTGAAGCGGGTTATGATGTGACGCATTTCGCGGAATGGATCCACAAGCCGACAGTTTATTTTGCGCTTGAAGGCGACGGACTCACATTGGTCATGCTGCTTCTGACAACTTCATTGATTCCCTTGATCATTTATTCGTCGTTCGGGAATACATTTAAGAATGCCAAAGCGATCTATTCGCTGATCCTTTTCATGGCTTTCGCAATGTCGGGTACTTTCATGGCGGCCGACGGTCTGCTTTACTACATTTTCTGGGAACTTTCGCTCGTGCCGATCTATTTCATCGCATTGCTTTGGGGTAACGGCGACGCGGAAGAAAGAAAAAAAGCTGTCGTCAAATTCTTCATCTATACTTTCGCGGGATCGCTCTTCATGCTGGTTGCATTTGCCTACCTGTACCAGAAAACAGGCAATTTCATGATTCATGATTTGAGCAGATTAAACCTGACAGATCGTGAGCAATTCTGGATTTTCCTCGCATTCTTTGCCGCTTACGCAATTAAAATTCCGTTGATACCTTTTCATACGTGGCAGGCTGCAGTTTATCAAAAAGCGCCGACCGTCGGAACGATGCTGCTTTCCGGGATCATGCTGAAAATGGGATTATACTCAGTTATCAGATGGCAGATCCAGATCGCGCCGACAGCTGCAAGCCAATACGGGAATTTCTTCATTGCTATGGGAATTGCGGGTGTTATTTATGGATCGATCGTGGCTTTGCGGCAAAAGGATTTGAAAAGGCTTCTTGCGTACTCGTCGCTTGCGCACGTTGGATTGATCGCAGCCGGATGTTATACGCTTAGAGTCGATGGAATCAACGGTGCAATCCTTCAGATGATCGCCCACGGATTCGTTGTCGTTGGATTATTCTTCGCGGCTGAAATTATTTACAGAAGGTTCGAAACAAGAGAAATATCGGAAATGGGCGGAATCAGGATTCAGACGCCCAAATTCACATCGATGTTCATGATTTTGGTATTGGCATCAGTGGCGCTTCCGCTGACATTCAACTTTGTCGGGGAATTCATGGTATTGTACAGTTTGTCACAGGTTGATGTAGTATTTGCAATTTTAGGCGGACTGACGATCATCCTTGGTGCATTTTACATGCTTCGGATGTTCCAGAATGTCATGCTAGGCGAACGACATGTGAAGACCTTTACCGATTTGACTTTTCACGAAGGTGCGACAATGGTGATAATCATTGCCGTATTGCTATTCTTCGGATTGTATCCGAAACCAATTTTAAATTTGCTTGCTCCAAGCATCCATGATATCGTTAACAACATAAACAGATTTGCCTGAAGGCGCTGAAATAAAGGGAAGATGAACATATTATTAGCTGTTACGGGTTTGGGAATCATTTGCCTCGCGCTTGAAATCCTCAATTTGCGAAAGGTGATCGTGCCATTTACGGTTGCGGGTTTACTGGCAGCGCTTGGACTTACGGCAGCTGAATTCGGATCTTCTGAAAGCTATTACGACAATATGATCGTAACTGATAAATTTTCATATGGTTTCTCCGGCTTATTCATCGTACTGACGATTTTCTTGGTTGCAATGGGCCATGATTTCTATCAGAAACAGCAGACGAAAATTTCAGATTTTGTAGCGATAAAGCTGTTCCTGCTTGCGGGTTCAATCGCCATGGTGACGTTCGGGAACTTATCGATGTTCTTTTTGGGAATCGAAGTTTTGTCAATTGCGCTTTACGTTCTTGCGGCTAGCAACCGACTGAACATCCGAAGCAATGAAGCGGGAATGAAATATTTCCTGATGGGTTCATTTGCATCAGGTATCATATTGTTTGGCATTTGCCTGATTTATGGTGCAACAGGTTCTTTCGACGTTGCCGAGATCCATGAGCTTTCGCGTTCGGGATTGATCCCGGGCTGGTTTTTCATTGGACTGGCCATGTTGATCATCGGCATGCTGTTTAAAGTTGCCGCGGCGCCATTTCACTTTTGGGCTCCCGACGTATACGAAGGTTCACCGGCATTGACAACAGCGACGATGAGCACGCTTTCCAAAGTGGTTGCGATGGCTGCATTGTTCAAGCTTTTAAACGGATTGAATGCCTATACGCCCGAAGCGCTGAAAATCGTCATTGCAATAGTTTCGGCCGCATCGATGACCATCGGAAACGTGATGGCACTAAGACAGGATAACGTAAAGAGAATGCTTGCGTTTTCGGGAATCTCTCATGCCGGTTACATGCTGATGGTTTTATTGGCTGTGGAATCCACCGGTGGCGTGCTGCTGTACTATTCTTCGGCCTATGCATTAGCGGGAATTGCAGCCTTCGCCGTAATACTTTATGTCTGCAAAGATCGCGAAAGCGAAAATGTAACTTTCTTCAACGGACTCGGCCGCACAAATCCATTGATGGCTGCGATACTGACCGCATCGTTGATTTCGATGGCTGGAATTCCGATTTTTGCTGGGTTTTTCGCGAAGTTCATTTTATTTCATCAGACTATTGAAAGCGGATTTCTGGCAATTGTGATCATTGCCGTCGTAAATTCGATAATCAGTGTCGGATATTATTTCAAATTAATACTTGCGATGTACACGAAAGATAACGAGTCGGAACGCGCTTCGGTTCCATCTGTGTTTTATGGTGTTGCAGTTGTTTCGATAGTCATCAATCTTGTGATTGGTATTTTCCCATCGTTAGTGATCGATCTATTGGGATAAATCGCTAGCCTGAAATCTTGTGCAGGCCTGATCTGTCCAGGATCTTGATCCTCTTACCTGAGAGTTCAATTAAATTTTGCTTGTTCAAATCAGACAACAGTCGAATGGCGCTTTCCGTTGCAACGCCTGTCATTCCTGCAATTTCTTCGCGTGACATTACGAGGTTCAGATAATTTTCACCATCGCTTCCAAAAGTATCGGCCAAATATAAAAGTACGTAAGCAAGCCGCTCTTTCATC
The DNA here is from genome assembly GCA_965365355.1 of uncultured bacterium. Lineage (GTDB taxonomy): Bacteria > Bacteroidota > Bacteroidia > Flavobacteriales > Flavobacteriaceae > Flavobacterium. The sequence goes on along the minus strand of CBDUBJ010000010.1, from coordinate 6,185 downwards.
GACTTCTGCGCCATGCTAACCATCAGATTATCTGCATCTTTGAGGTCGCCGCAAATCGTTCGCATAACATTCATCGAAAAATTATGGTTGCTATTAAATAAACCGAGCACTTCCGATTTTGGGATAAAACAAATTTCCATGTCCGCCAATGCAACAGCCGAAAGGTTTGCGGGCTCTTCACTAATCATGGATCTCTGTCCCAAAAGTTCACCCTTTTTGACAAGTTTTACGATTTGTTCTTTCCCGTTCGGACTCAGCTTGGTCAATTTGCAAACGCCATCTTTAACGCAATACAAGCCATTTATCGGATCGCCTTCGTCAAAAATATGTTCTCCTTTCCGAACAACTTTTGAGGTTTTGCAGGATGCAATTTTAAGAAGTTCATCCTTTTGAAGCGTCCTTAAAGAACTCAATTCACGAACAATGCATTGCTCACATTTACTCATGATGCAAAACTATATTTTTTACATCAAACGCTTAACTGTGTAAAAAAAAATATATTGGTAGATATGATCTGATTCAAACCATATCAGTTGCCCTTTATCTGCAGCACCGTTTGTTTCAATGATTCCAATTCACGCTCAAGCTGGCTGTACTTTTCACGGATTTCGGAATTTTCCAAACGGATGTTTTCAAGCTCGTTCTCAACCCTTTCGCCTTTTTTCTTCAATTCCTTTATGGCGTTTAAAGATGCTACAAGTATCGGATGTATATTGAAATTCAGAAAGCCATCTTCATCGGTTCCAACTGCTTCAGGAAAAACGGTTTGCACTTCCTGGGCTAAAAACCCGATGAATGATTCACTCAACACTTTTTCGTCAAAAGTGCGGCCCGCTCCGTTTTTATAATTATAGGATATCGGTCGAAGCATCGCAATGGCATCAAGTCCTTTCTGATAATCTCCGTTTACTATTTTTAAGCGCGCGTCCGACGGGATTGTCCAGGTATTGCTGCCCGGTTTGCGGCCTTCATTTAACGAAAGTTCCAATTGTCCGCCCGGAATTGCTGTGCCAATTCCAACATCGCCTGCCGCCGTAACGCGAATTCTTTCATTCAGCGTGGTTCCGTCGTTCGTTTTAAAAACCAGATAACCGGCCGCATTTCCGGAAACCGAATTTGTTTTCCGGCCTTCAACCGATCCGAATATACGTGCATTGGTAGCGCCATCAGAAGTAAATCCCGATAAGGTGAGGCTGCCGCCAAGATTAGCCGCCTGCGTATTATTCGACGAAATATTTACAATTCCTTCGGCCGTTGAAGATGTCGTCACATTTGCATCAACGACTTCAAGAGCGCTTTGCGGCGCAATTGTCCCGATTCCGACATTCACGCTGCTTGTAGCACCATTAATTCCGCTGATGCTGCCAAGTACGAGGCAATTGCTGTTGCCAACCATGGCGCGGCTGCCGACAGCGGTCGTATTGTTTAAAATTGTAGAATTGGTTGCGGTATTTGAGCCAAGGCCTGTATTCTCGATACCCTGATTGATAGTATTGTAGGCATTGTAACCAATAGCAGTATTATTGTTACCGGTCGAATTTATAGCCAAAGACGAACGGCCAATCGCCGTATTTGCTGAACCTGTAGTGTTGGTGGTCAGCGATTCACTTCCAACCGCGACGTTGTCCAGACCGTTTGTAATCGCTGATGGCTGATTGCTAAACATCGAACGATAGCCGATCGCCACATTGTATTGCGCGAACGGCACATTACCATTTGTAAAAGATTGCGACCGCAACGCATCGAGCCCGATCGCGATGTTGTATCCGCCGTTGCGGTTGGAAAACATCGAACTGAATCCTATTGCAATATTGTTGTCGCCGTGCTCATTGAAGGGAAGGCTGTTGGATCCGACTGCAATATTGTTGTCGCCTGTAATATTGTTGAGCAGTGAATATGCTCCCAGAGTGGCATTATGCGCACCGATCGTATTATCAAATAAAGATGAATATCCGACAGCCGTATTATTTCCGGCGGTAGTCGAATTTTGAAGAGCGGACGAACCGACAGCGACATTGGCAGCGCCGCTTGTATTTGCACGAAGCGTATAAGCGCCGACACCGACGTTAGCCTCGCCTATCCCGATGCCGGCAGGTTGCGTGAGCATCATCGACTGATAGCCGATCGCCGTATTGTTGCTTTGGAACGGCACGCCGCCGTTGTTGAACGACATGGTCTTCAGCGCCTCAAAGCCGATGGCCACATTTTCACTTGTGGCAGTGTTCGCGGCCAAAGCGCCGGTCCCGATCGCAATATTGGAAACGCCGACCGTATTCGCGGCCAGCGCATTTGCCCCCAGCGCAAGATTACCCGTACCCGTCACGGCCGGATTCATCGCGCCGACGCCCAGCGATAAATTTGAAGCCGTGATCTTCCCTGCGATGACACTATTCCGCTTGAAAACGATGTCCTGGTCGTCGGTGGTGCCAATAAAATTTGTCGCGGGTGAAGTTCCTGAATTCCCTGTAACACCCCAGGCATTTACAGATGCGTTTTGCCACGTTGCGCGGCCGTTCGCATCGCTGGTGAGCACACGGCCGGCACTTTGCGTTCCGTCGGCCATTCGGATATTTCCAACGACATGAAGACGGTCGAGTGGCGCAGTGGTTCCGATTCCGACATTTGTGGAATTCGTCGCGCCGTTTACCCCGACGATACTGCCAAGAACCATTGAGTTACTGGTATTGACAAGCGCATTGAGGCCGATCGCTGTCGCATTCGAAAGATTGCTTATGCCAACATCGGTGTTGTTGCCCAAAAGTGTATTTCCGTTACCCGAAAAATTAGCCTGGCCGCTTCCAATGCCGACGAATGTATTCTGGCTGCCAGTGGAATTTAATGATCCCGACAATGTCCCGGTAAAAACATTCCCACTGCCGGTGGTAGTAACATTCCCGGCAAACGCACCCAGAAACACGTTATCGCTCGCCGTATTAAAAAGTCCCGCGGCGTTTCCGACAAAGACATTATTGGATCCTGCATTTCCATTGCCGCCGGCCAGCCGTCCCATATATACATTTTGGATTCCATTGATATTCGACGCACCTGCATTCACGCCTACATATGTGTTCAAATTTCCCAACGAGCCGGATCCGCTGTTCACTCCCAGATGAGTATTGCCAAAAGATAGCCTGCCTGCAATAACATTATTCCGTTTAAATATAACGTCTTGGTTATCCGTCGTTCCGATAAAATTTGAGGTCGGATTCGTGCCCGCGTTTCCATCGATGTTCCATTGGTTGGCCGTCCTGCTTCCAACACCAACCCAGCTCAGGGAGGATTGTTCCCAATAGTAAAATCCGGGTTGCTTTCCGGAAACGGCTGTCGTGAGGAAAATCATCATGCCATTCTGATCCGCAGTCGGATTGATGGCGGGAAAGGCATTTACCCGCGGAATCAGTATTCCATCCGTCGATGAAGGTGCTGCTGCATTTGTAGCCGAAATATCAAGCTGCGCTTTAGGATCGGTATTGGAAATCCCGACCTGGGCAATTGCGCAAACCGTCGAGAATAACAGGAGAAGCGTAATTTTATTCATTTGCTCATCTTTTGGACTTTACCAAAGTTGCGGCGAAATGAATTTTCGGACAATACGTAATTAGGCTGAGCCGGTAGCTGTAATATAGTTTCAATATGTTGATTTTCAGCCGACACTCGCATACTTCAACATACTATATAGCGCAGCGAACTTTACGGAGGACATGTCGTGATAAAATTTGTACGCTACAAGGCGTACGGAAATATCGTACACTATTTCTGGCGCAGCATAATTTTAAACTTGATTTCGTACCCGTGGTTTCGACCGACGGACATCACTCCTTTCATATTCGAAATTCGTCTTTGCATATTTTTCATGCCATTGCCAAACTGATTCAACACAGATGCATTCGTACCGTTGTCGCATATCACGACCTGCACATGATGCTGATCTGACTCAATCCTGACAATTGCCCTGGTTGCAGCAGCATGTTTGATGATATTATTAAGCGCTTCTTTGATGCAGAAGAAAAGATTCTTTCGAATATATCCGTTTAATTCCCGATTTTCAGAGGTGTTTGAAGAACTGAAATCAAATGAAATGTCGGTATCGGAAAACAGTTTTTGTCCATAATGCGCAACATATTCGCAAAAACTTTCAACCGAATTGTTGCTGATGTTCAGTGACCATATGAAGGCATGCAGGCGTTCGCTTATTTCGCGGCCGGTCAGGGAAATTTTTGACAGGATGGCTTTCTGCTGTGGATCGCTTTCAAAATTGGCAAGTAAAATATCGGTATGGATGAGGATACTGCTAAGTTCGCTTCCGATATCGTCATGAAGATCGTTGCTGATCTCCGTCTTTTGCTCGATCAGTCGCTGCTGAAGCCGATTCTTGCGACGAAAGATTATTACAAGGAAGATCGATATTGCAACACACAGCAATGCCGCCACCAATTGAAGTATGATGATGTTCCGATCCTGATCTAGCTGGTTGATGCGAGACTGAAGCAAGCTGTTCTCGCTTTGCATGTAATTCTCGGTGATATCCTGAATATAATCGCTTTCATGCCTGTTGATCGTATCATTGATCTCAATCAATTTCGATTGCAGCTCGATAGTTTTTGACTCGCTGCCCAGGCTTTTGTAAACATCTGATGCCATTCCGTAGAACAAGCGGCGGTAAGCCATATTGATTGCCCTGGCTTTCATCAGATTCAATCCGTCCGAAAATACGAGGTCGATCTCATTCTTGTCAGGCATCAAAGACTTCATCAGAAACGATGTGCTAAGCAATGCAACATCATTTTGTTTGTGATTCAGAGCCGTTCCGATGCTTTTTCTGAAGTAATATTTAGAACTGTCGGATGACTTTTCTGCAAGATATATTTGTCCGAAAAACTGCTCCGCATTCGCGATAACCCGACCATTTCGATTTTTAATCGCCAATTTATAAGCCAATCGATTGTACCATATCGCAGAATCCTTGAGGCCGAGTGCAAACATGGTCTGCGCAAGATTGTTATATATATGGGATTGCGAAATGATCGTACGGATACGATCTTTTCGGACTTTAGGATAAAATTTATTTGCTTGATGAAGCGACATTGCAGCCGGACGGATGTGTCCCAATTCAAACAGATTGATGCCACGAAAAAAATACGCGTCGGCAAGTAAGAGGCTGTCATTTAATTGCCTAGCCTGCTCAATCCCTTTTTCTGATTCATGTTTCCCGAATTGATACAGTCCGTAGTAATAAAAAAGTTCCGATTGCAGGCTTGTGATCAAATAGGAATTGATCTCATTTTTCGCTTCTCTATTATAATGAATCGCATCGGTCAGTGCTTTTCGCGCAGATTCAAGGTCGTCAGTTTCAAGGAAGATCTCGGTGTTCTTTATTGATTGGGAAGCCAGGCAGTCAGCGTCGTCACAATTGAGCGTCTGACCAGTCGAAGCTGACCAAAAAACTAAAAACAGCCAAACTGATACGACTCTGGCTTTCATCTTTTCAGGTAGATGTTCACTGCTTCGACACGCGTATTCACATGTAATTTTTCATATATATTCTGAATATGCTTGCGGACCGTACCGATGCTGATGCCGAGTTCATGAGCGACCTCTTTGTTCATCCTGCCTTTTGCAAGCTGTTCAAGAATTTCTTTTTCGCGTTCTGTTAAAGATTGAATGTCGGCACGGTCTTCAAAATTTGAGAAGCTGGCAACAACCCTGCGTGCAATGCTGCCGCTCATCGGGCTTCCGCCTTCGAAAAGATCATTTAATGCTTCCACGATTTTCGATGGCCCATCGGTTTTTAGAATATAACCGCTCGCACCGACCTGCAGGCTTTTAAAAATTGTTTCATCGTCGCCATATGAAGTACACATCAGGAACAGAATATCGGGACATTTCTTCTTGATCGCCGACACGCATTCGATTCCGCTGTAACCGGGCAAATTAATGTCCATCAATACAGCGTCAGGCTTGAGCAATGGAATATGTTCAATGGCACTTTCCGCATTTTCATAACTGCCTGCAAGTTCATAATTACCCGTAAACTGGATCATCAATGAAAGTGCTTCACGAAGGTCGCGGTTGTCTTCAACTATTGAGATTCGTCTTTTCATGATTACTATCTGCAAGTTAAAGATAGGAAAGCTTCGGCCAAATACGATAAAATGCGTAGGATCACAATCTTTCTGCTAAAGGAA
>CBDUBJ010000009.1:0-56120 GCA_965365355.1 uncultured bacterium | reverse complement strand
TTCATAACCCTGAGGTCACGGGTTCAACTCCCGTCCTCGCTACAAATATTTGAAAACGGATACTTGGTGTGTCCGTTTTTTTTATTTATCGCTGTATTTTTTGGGCACAGAAAAATAAAATGTAGTTCCTTCATTCAGTACAGATTCTGCCCATATACGGCCGCCATGTTTTTCAACAATCTTTTTACATATTGCCAAACCAAGTCCGGTACCCTTATGCTGCGTGTCGAACCGCGCAAAAACATCAAAGACTTTAGATAAATATTCCGCGTCGATTCCGTTTCCATTATCGGCTATGCTGATCGTATAATCATCGATACCATTTGTACAATCAATCGTTACAGTAGGTGTTTCGGATATGTTATAAACTATTGCATTTGATAAAAGGTTTTGAAAAAGCTGCTGCATTTGGGTTTCATCACCATAGATAGTGGGAAGATTCGAATTGGTAATTACGGCATTTCGCTTTTCGATGAGCTCATTCAGATTTGCAACCACGGAATTCATCACCTCATTAAGATCGAGATCAGTAAATTTTGCCTGTTCTGCGTTGATCTTCGAGAACATAAGAAGATTTTCAATCAAGCTGCGCATCCGTTGGCCAACTTCAAGACTTCGGGAAATATACTTTTTTGACTGTTCGTCAAAAGAATCACTGTTGCGTTCTACCAGCATGCTTAAATACGTGGTGATCGTGCGAAGCGGAGCCTGCAGATCATGCGATGCCACAGATGCGAAACTTTCGAGATCACTATTCGATTGTACCAATTGCGAATTAACATGCCTCAATTGCTCTGTACGTTCGTCAACTTTACGCTCAAGCATCGATGCATTTTGTTTCTGAATTTCAATATCAGTGGCAGTTCCGACCCAGATTAAGATATTTCCATCTTCATCACGGTGAGGCAATGCACGCGTTAGATGCCACAAGTACTTTCCTTCCGCATTTTGAATGCGACTTTCAAATTCAAATTCATCAAGATTGTTCAGCGCATGCGTGAACTTTTCAAGAAATTTGTCCCTGTCCTGCGGATGAAGTATGTCAGCCCATCCTTCACCACTCAATTCTTCGAGCGATTTTCCTGTATATTTCAGTCCTTGAACATTTACATACTCAACAGTTCCGTCCGGTTTGGCATTCCAGACAATCTGCGGCATCGCATCAGCAATGAATTTGGATTTCTGAATGCTTTTATGAAGTTCATTTGTTCGTTCGTTTACGACCCTTTCCAATTCGGCCGGAGTTTTCAACGAAAAGGCCTCAGGCAGTATCTTGTATAAAGCGATGATCGTTCCCCAGGAAACAAGTGCGGTGAAAAACCGAATCAACGCGCTGAAATTATATATCGGAACCCAAAAAATGAGGGCGTCGATCAGGTGCGTAGTTCCGCAGGCAAGTATGAATGTTCCAAACAGCCAGAATATTTTTGGGAAAGGAATATCTTTCTTGCGGACGATAAATTGGATAAGAAGAAACGGAATTGTAAAATATGCTGCCCAGATCAAGAGATCAGAAATGATATACAACCAACCGTGAAATTCGCTCCATTTTCCGCAATGCCATCTTGGTGGCCACTTTCCCGTATCAAAAAGGTTTTCGAAAAAGTCAGTCAATTGATCCATATCACTAAATTTCTGAATTTTTAGGGAGATAGATAATAAATTTTGCGCCTTCATTTTCACGGCCTTCCGCGAAGATATGTCCGTCGTGATTCTCTACGATCTTCTTACAAATCGCAAGTCCGATACCGGTTCCCCGATATTCATGCTGCCTTTCCAGCCTCCGGAAAAGCTGAAATATTCTCTCGGCGAATTCTTGCCGAAAGCCGATTCCATTATCTGATACGATCAATTTGAAAAATTTCTCGGAAAATTCAATACCATCGTAAAGTTCTCCTTCCACAACTTTTTCGCCTACAATCGTAATTTCGGGCCGAACTCCTTCACGGCTAAATTTCAACGAGTTTGTAATCAGATTTACAAATAATTGATGTATCTGAAAAGGAATCACACGCGCCTCCGCCAGACCAAACGTGGAAATGATCGCATTCTTTTCTTCAATATTTGTCGACAGCTCATTAATTACATCATCAATTATCTCTCTCAGATCGGTTACCGCAAAAGCTTTTTCCCCTTTCATCGTCCGGGAGTAATTCACAAGGTCTATCATCAGATTTTGCATTCTGTTTGCCGAAACCTTAATCCGCTGGAAATAATCCCTGCCGTTCTCAGACAATTTTTCATATTCATTCTCATCAATCCGTGAAATAAACATTTGGATTTTCCGAAGCGGCTCCTGGAGATCATGGCTGACAATATTATTGAAAGATTCAAGTTCCGCGTTCACCACCTTCAAATGCCTGTTATTCTCCTCGAGACTTACAGTATTTGAATATTGCTCTGTAATATCGTAGTTAACACCTATTTTAACCAGATCGCCCTGGGAATTCTCTGTAAAACTGCTGACAGATCTAATATATCTGATATCGCCATTTTTATCGATAAATCGAAGAATCAGGGATGTCGGCGTTTTGTTAACGATTGATTCTGTATAAGTTTGAAGAACAGTCTCCCGATCTTCATGATGAATGTATGGCAAAATAGTTTCAATCGATGGATCGAACGTTACAGGGTCGACACCTAATAAGTGATAGAAATTTTCCGAAAAATTATATTTACGGGTTCGCAGATTGTATTTCCAGTGACTGATTCCGGCAATTTTTTCAGCTTTATTAAAAGTATAGTTCACAAACCGGAGTTCGTCGTTCAGTACTTTCAGCTCATTGAGATCCGAACTGATGCGATTTAATGACAGAAGCAAAATAAACAATGCGATCGTTACAAGCAGAAATGAAGTTATGATCGAAGTTTCAATTTCATGATTGTGATCGATCTGATACTTGTTGACGTTCGAAACCTCTGCGTCAAGAGATTTATAGATATAATTCCTGATTTTATCGGTTAGCGTATCACTTTGCGCAAGTACAAAATTAAGTTTTTGATTCGCAAAGGGATCGTTGTCGGAGGAAGCCTGTAAGGCGTTCGAATACAAAATGAAACGGCGATCGATCATTGCTTCAAGCGTATCGCAGCTAAAATTGGCCTGATCTGCCTGTTCGGAAAGCTTTCGAAGTTTGATGATCTGCGGACCTAGAACATGCTTGTCTGAATACCTTTTTTTGAGATACGCGCTATCGCGGGAAATGATAAAACTTCGAACACTGGACTCATTCGTGGTGATGACCGAAAGAATCTTCTCAAGCTCGAGAAGCCTTTTGTTGGAAACCGACATCGACTGGACCGAATTTCCAAGTCCCTGCATCTGATTGAAGAACATCATCGTGATATAAACAATCAGTAGGATCGCAGTCGCAAGCGCAATTTTGATGACCAGCGAAGATTTGTATAAATGGGGGCCTCTCATTTTTCATTTCTAGCTGAAAACAAAATTGTCTTTTTTCAAACCTTCAGAGTGGGATTCCCAATTGATATTAATAACATCCTGGATCACTTTTTTGAGTTTGCCAAAATCATTTGGCTTTTTGATATAAATATTTGCTCCGGAATTAAATGTCTCCTCAATATCACGTTCCGACGAAGATGTCGAGTATATTGCAATCGACAGATTATCGAATGCGCGTTTTTCCCTGATCTCCTTCAGGCATTCTATCCCTGTTTTACAAGGCATGTTCAGATCGAGAAAAAGGATATTCGGATTAATGCTGTCCTGATCAACAAGATAGTCCATTAACTCTTTGCCGTCTTTGAATAAACTTACGGCGCTTGCAATTTTTAATTCCAATATAGCTTCTGAGAAAAACTCCCTGTCATCAGCATCATCGTCTGCAAGCAGAATGTGAAATGGTTTTTCTATGGCTTCGTTCATATGGTTAACTGGCTTTTGCCGATAAACGGCGTCTCTCAATAATTCTTTTAAACATCGATGGCGTTAGGCCGGTGGTTTTTTTAAACTGCCCTGATAAATGCGCTACGCTGCTGTAATTAAGTTTATATGAAATTTCGGTTAATGTAAGCTCTTCTTCAATGATCAGCTTCTTGGCGCGCTCGATCTTTTGGATGATGAAGTAATTTTCGATGGAACTATAAGTATATTCCGAAAAAACGTTTGAAATATATCCATAGCTCAGATTTAGTTTTTCAGATAAATACACCGAAATTGTCGTCAGCGGCATATCGGGTTCGTGAACCAGTTCGACAATAGTATCCTTAATGCGTTGAATCAACTGGTTTTTTGGATTGCTGACGATTTCAATGCTGTACTTTGACAGATCTTTTTGAAGTTTTTGGAAATCCTCATCCGAAATCTTATTGTTGATGATGATCTCGCCCAGGCTAAGCATTTCATACTTAATTCCCAAAGTATCAAGGTGTTCACGAACAATAACTTTGCAGGCTGCGATCCCGTCGAATTTGATGTAAAACTTCATCGGCGATATAGATTTTTGATATTTTAAATATACCACAAAAATCCTAAGTCATCTACGCGTTAAGATTTTTTTTACAATGGCATACGCACAAATTATCCTTTAAAACACAAAAAAACGGCTTTAGTGATAAAGCCGTTTTCTCTTACCTAAGAACAAAACAAATTATTAGAAATAATAATTTAGATTTACTGCAAGTCGTGATAACCTGCATGATTTTGCGACTCGTCTGTTTTCAGCTTCGTCGACTTTAGAAATCCCGTTATGACAGATATCACTTTTGATTTAATCGTCTCAGGGTATTTAACAGCCGCATTAACAATCCCGGCCTGCACAAGCAGCGCGATGATCCGTTTCCATGGGCCGTGAAACTGACTTAGAAGCATTTTATTGGTCAGAAAGCCGGTCGCCAAACCTACTGCACCATGCAAAAGATCTGCTTTAACCTCTGGTGATTTTCGAATTGAACCTATAAAACTCTTGATGAGATTTGCCGGTTTAAGGCTTTCCTTAAAATCCTCAAACTCAGAAGCGATTTCGACTTTTTCAAAATGCTGCTTCTGTTCCAGGAATGCAATTCTCTGTTTTAAGCTCGATACATCGCTGATCATCTCCATAGCTAATCCTTAAAAATCTGCTTCACTATAAAATTGTTGATCACTTCCCTGAGACATTTTACACGATAAATGTAAACTATCGCGCCCACAAGAGCATATATGCCCGCAATGGTGAAAAAGCCGTAATGCCATCCTCCGAATAACATTCCGAAGTAAAAGGCTCCGCCAATGCTCAGAAAAAGCAGAAGCATCAGAAAAATCAACCACAGCACGATCCCCGTTGAAACTATCGCAAAAACTTCAGCGAACATATTGATCGCCTTAAGCTTGTACAGTTCCATACTGGTTTTTGCGTACTGCTCAACCAGCTCGTAAATCCTCTTTGTGAATGATTTTTCTTCTTCTTCCATATCCATTAAAATGGATTGTTATCTACCTCCAGCTGATGCGCCCGCAGTTCTTGCACCGCCTCCGCTGTTTCCGCCAGCCTGGCCATTTTGAGCCATTTCCTCGCTGCCTTTTCCGGTAAACGATTCCAACTTGTCGGTTACGTCATCAACCATTGTGTTATACTTGTCTTTCAAACCGGAATATTTCTCCTTTAATCCGCCTGTAAGATCTGAACCTTTTTGAGCTAGTTTTCTCCTTGTTTCGGAACCTTTATCCGGTGCCATAAGCACTCCTACAATTGCCCCAATGGCAACTCCGGCTAATGCTCCCAACAAAACTTTTCCTGTTTCCATAATAATGAATTATTTAGTTATTGAATTGATTAACGGTTTTCCCCGAGGTCGGTTTTTCATAGCAATTTTTCCTCATCGAATGGGTATTCCGCATTTTTTTTAGTACAAAACGTATTACAAAGATTGCTTTGCAACAGGGCAATTTCGTTATAGAACTTTCCCATATTTTTATATCATTTACAGGTTACTTCTTCGCCCCTGCAAGTTTGTGCTCAACACGCTGGCGGGCTTTTTCGGCCAGATGCTTACCATCATGGGCGCTGCCGCCGATTTGTTGGCTCTCCGAATTGTCACCCATACGATTTTTAATACCTGAAATCAGATCTTCTGCCTCACCAATCAATGATTGGAGATTGAACCTGCTTTTCTTCGACATTACATATGCTGCGCCAACCAATGCTGCACCGGCGGCCAGACCGATAATTAAATTTTTACGTGCCATATAAGTTTGTTTTGATTTATAAGTCCCTCGAATTCCAATCAGTATTTAGAAAGTCATCTTCATCATTTGTAGTTTTGGATTGTTCGCTATCATTGGTAGCTGCGGCATTCCTATTCTCAGTATCCATATCATCGGAAGTAAATGCCCCACTACTATCACGCGAAAGATCTGAAGATGTGGACGATCCTGTAAATCCGCCGCTTACATTCATTTCATTGTCCATGTTATCCTCGCTCCTGTGAAAATCGTCATTGTCCTGTTCGAACTTTGTTGTATTGCGGTTGTTAGGATCACTGCCGGTACTTGGATTTCCAACGTCACTTTGTGACCCAACTGCGCTTTGATTTTCATGCTTTTGATCTTCTCGGCTACCTTGGCCGGAAAAATCTCTATTATTTTCTTCCATGATAATGAGTTTTAAAAGTCATCAATTACAAAATTGACGCTTTTTACGATTGTAAGCATTACAGAATTTAACGCAATCGTTATAACATTTTTCCAACAAAAAAGGAGCAATTGCTCCTTTCTAATTTATATTCAAAATATCAGATGAAATAATATACATCATCCAGATTGGTATTTCGATACGAATCGCGGTCCTCGAAAACATTATCATCGTCATCGTCCGCATCCATGTCGTTGTCCGGAATTGGTTCATCCCCGTACAATTCTCCATCCGGATCAGAGAAATTGATGAATCCGATGTGCGATGGAATATCTTCAAACATGGATAAATGCTTGTTATTGGCTATTGCAAAATTCATGTCAAATTCAATTTGCTCGAGATCAATCTCCAAGATGTCAGACTGACCCAGAAGGTTAGAAATATTGTACGTTTTCATATGTTATTCCTCTTCCTCCATCATATCTTCTTCCGCGGCTTCGAAGTTGATGGAGTTGTAAGCATTCTCAGTTAATAATTGATCAGCCTCTTTCTCTTCTGCTAAAGTTTCCTCCAATAAACTGACAATCTCATCTTCACCCAGCGTTTTTGCGAATGCAACCATCGTCCCGTATGATGCGATCTCATAATGCTCGATCTTCTGTGATCCTGCAATGATTCCTGCATCCCGTACAGGACCCGGTTCGGTTTCCTGCATGATCTCTTCTCCCTCTTTGATAAGACCGTCCATTGCCTCACACTTTTTAGCCACAGCCTTTTTACCAAGAAGTTCAAAAACCTTCTCCACGCGTGCAACCTGCTCCTCGGTTACGGCCGTATGTTCATCGATCGCCTTGCGAAGTTCGTCTGATGTGGCATTTTTCGACATTTTAGGCAAAGCCTTTAACAATGCTTTTTCTGCCCAATAGATGTCTTTACACATGTCTGTAAATAATTCACGCAGCCCGTCTGCAGCCGAAGCTTTGGCAGCCACCTTGCGCCCTTTGGCCGAGGATGTACGAGTTGAAGACGTGGTCTTCTTTGTTTTAGATGTTGTGCTTTTCATATGCTGTTTAATTTATATATCGGTTGTTTACAAATTTCATTTTTCTGATTTCGTTGCCACTTATAGAATTTTTCCAAAATCTTATATAGTTATAGGCCTCAACGATTCAATTCTGATAATCAAATGCTTATAAATTCCTTGTAAATGTCGAAAATTTCAATATTCTTATCATCTAATTCTTACTTTTTATGCCAAAAAGTGCATTTTGTCGATGAATTGTGCATTTTATCGGTAAAAAATTTTGTGATTTTAAATTGACCTTCTACTTTTGAATCGTCAAAACAACCAAATCATTTTAATAGCGAGGCCCGGCCTGGCTTTTTTACCAAAAACATCGATTATGGCAAAAATTACATTATCATCGCAGAGAAACGGCTTGATCCTACTCTTCTTAATGTTGACTGCACTCGGATTCGCGCAGTCCCAAACCTATAATGCAGACGGAAATTTTACTGTTCCCGCAGGCGTAACAAGCGTTACGGTTGAAGGTTGGGGCGGCGGAGGACGCGGCGGGTCACGATCTACGGACGGACGCGGCGGTGGTGGTGGCGGAGCGGCATATGCCCGTAAAGTCATCACGGTTACACCGGGAGCAACTTACTCAGTAAATGTCGGTGCCGGAAGTACATCTTCCTCGTCCGGTGAAGATTCCTGGTTCATTAATAACACTACATTTCTTGCTAAAGGCGGAAGCAGTGTCGCAACCAATACCTCAGCCGGTGCATCTGGCGGGCTAGCTTCTGCATGTATTGCGGATGTTGCTTACAACGGCGGAAGCGGGGCTGATGGTGGAACCAATGGCGGCGGCGGCGGCGCATCAGCAAGTTCAACCGCGATTGGAGTTGATGCAACCAACGGCAACGGAGCGACTGCAACCGGCGATGGCGGAAACGGCGGAAATGGCCGATTCAGCTCAAATGGGCAAGGCTCAGGATCTGTCGGACAAATTCCCGGTGGTGGTGGTGGCGGAGCTTATCGTACTTCGGGTTCGACCAAAGATGGTGGTGCCGGAGCACGTGGCCGCGTCATCATATCATGGTCGATCCAGGAAATCAATATTACAGGTAATGGCGTAACAATCGTCGATGGCGACAACGCACCGACAATCGCCGATCATACAAATTTCGGTTCGGCAGATATCCTTACCGGAACAGTTACACGCACATTCACAATCCAGAATACAGGTACTGCGCCGCTTGCCATCGGTGCGATTACCATTTCCGGTGCAAATGCAGCAGATTTTACGATCGGAACCTTCCCGTCAGCCACAGTCGCAGCCGGAAGCTCCACAACTTTTACCGTAATATATGATCCTTCGACGCTTGGAACAAGCTATGCCGCGATTTCGATCGTCAACGACGACATTTCCGAAGACCCATATAACTTCGCCATTCAGGGAACTTGTACAACTCCCGAAATCGCGCTTTCAGGCAATGGTGCCAATATCGTGAACAACGATATGGTTCCAACCACAACAAACTGGACGGATTTCGGTGGTACCAATCATATCGGAAGCACGCTAACCCGGACATTTACCATCACAAATGTTACCGGAGCGAGTGGGGTTTTAAACATTGGTGCAATCACCATCAGTGGCGTTAACGCGAGTGATTTTACGATCACAACCGCACCTGCGGCATCTGTTGCAGTTGGCTCGTCCACAACATTCGTCGTCACCTTCGATCCTTCTGCCGTAGGGGTTCGTACAGCTACGATATCAATTGTGAACGATGACGCAAACGAAAATCCTTTTGTATTTGCCATCCAGGGTACCGGTTACAGAAATGAAATCAATATCCTCGGCGGCGGTTTTACAATCTCAGACGGAACAACAACCACATCGCTTTCAAACCATACCGATTTCGGAACAACCGATATCACGAGCGGAACGATCACGCGGACTTTTACCATTACGAACGATGTATCTGCAACCGGTCCGATTACAATCGGAGCGATTACGTTTTCAGGTACAAATGCAGGAGATTTCACAATAACTGCAGCACCCGCGTCCTCAATCGATCCTGGAATGTCGACCACATTCGATGTGACGTTTAACCCAAGTGCAAACGGCGTACGTTCTGCAACGATCAACATCGTAAACAACGATGCGAACGAAAACCCTTACAACTTTAACCTTGTCGGAACCGGATCAGAACCTGAAATTGACATCCTGGGAAATGGAAGCTCGATTGTTGATGGTGATGCAACTCCGGCATTCTCAGATCATACAAATTTTAATAATGCCGAGATCACAAGCGGAACCGTAACACGTACATTCACGATTACAAACGCAGTTTCTGCGGGCATGCCGCTGACAATTGGTGCCATTACTTTTTCAGGTACGAATGCAGCAGATTTCGCAGCAACGACTCCAACATCCACGGTAATAAATCCCGGGCAGAGCGCAACATTTACGGTTGTTTTCAACCCATCGGCAACAGGCACACGCAACGCGACAATAAATATTGTGAACAACGATTCGAATGAAAACCCATACAACTTCGCAATTTCAGGAACGGGAACAAGCCCTGAGATAAGCGTTGTCGGAAACTCAGTCACCATTGCCGATGGAGATGTAACACCATCGGTTGCAGATCAAACCGACTTTGGAACAGTTTCAATCGATTCCGGATCAAGTGTCGTTACTTACACCATTCGCAATACCGGCGTCGGAACAATGCTGGTTGGCGCAATTTCATTCTCAGGATCAGACGCATCAAGCTTTTCACTGGTAACAAATCCGGCGGGAACAATTGCCGCGGGCGGATCGACAACTTTTACCGTAAGCTTCAACCCGGCGACTGTCGGTACGAAAAACGCGATGATTTTCATTGCAAATGACGATGCCGACGAAAATCCATATAACTTTTCAATCACCGGCCTCGGCGTAAGGACATATCCTGATACCGACGGCGATGGAATTACCGATAACATCGATATCGATGATGATAACGATGGGATCATAGATACAGCGGAGGAAGCTAATTGTATAACATATCCACTTGCGAATTCTCTTGAACACATTTTCCTCAACGAAACTTTTGGAGCAGGTGCAACCAGGGCTTACATCAACGTGAACGTTCCGGGTGCAACTTGTAACTACTGCTTCGAAGATGGAGTCGCCAGTCCAAATACTCCCGGTTGTCCGAGTCAGACCAGCTGGATCCTCGATGACGGTGAATATACCGTCGTGCACAAAATTGCGAGTAATGTTGCCAGCGATCCTGAAAACATCCACGGTGACCTTGCATGGAATGGTCTTGAAGATCATACTCCAGGCGATACAAACGGTCGTATGGCTGTTTTCAACGCAAGCTTTTCACCGGGTACATTTTATGAAACTACAATTGGTGGAACATTACCGAATGTGCCTATCACGTATAGCTTCTGGGTGTTGAACATCATGTCGACACATAACTACGCAGGCTCTATCCTTCCAAATATAACTGTGGAGTTCCTGGACCTGTCTAACAATGTTCTTGCGACTTACAACACAGGGAATATTGGCCGATGCAATGGCGGAACAGGAGTAAATACTTGTGCGCAGAGCCAGTGGCAGCAATATTCAACTACTGTAAACCTTGGAAACACAACGCAGTTCATAATCAGGTTTAAAAATAATGCGCCGGGTGGTGGTGGAAATGACCTTGCTATCGACGATATCCTTATCAGACAGCAGTATTGCGACCGCGATGGTGATGGCGTAGCGAATATTTATGACCTGGATGCCGACAATGACGGAATTCCGGATATTGAAGAAGCAGGTTTCAGATCCTACACTGCCGGACGCGCAATTATGGACCTTTCTACATCAGTGTGGATGGATGTAAATGCAAACGGCCTTCACGATGCTATCGACGCAATGATTGCCGGAGGAACTTATGTAATGCCGGATTCGGATGGTGATGGGGTTGCGGATTTCGTAGACCTTGACAGCGATAACGACGGATTGTTCGATGTTGATGAAGCCGGACTACTTAATGGTGATGGCGATGTTGACGGTGACGGTGTTGGAGATGGTTTGGATACTGACCTTGACGGAATGCTGAACGTATTCGATACATTCGTCGGTTGGGGAACGCAGGTTAGGCCGTTTGCAGCAAATACCGATGGTGCCGGCGCATGCGATTATCAGCAAACCGACAGCAACAACGACGGAATTACAGACATTAGCACCACTTTGTACAATAACCTTGATACAAACAACGATGGAATTATCGATGGTGCAGCAGATGTGGATAAAGATGGTATCCGTGACGCTTTCGATACCTCGACCACTTACCTTGGTTCGCCGCGTGACCTCAACAGGAAATTGTTTGTGGAACTTGACGGACGTAATGATTATGCAGATTCACGTCAGTTGCTTAGCGGATTGCCTGCAGCGACGATCATGGGATGGATCAAGATCAACGTAAACCTTGCGTCGCAGGGAGTGATCATGGGCCAGGATAATTTCAATATGAGAATCACAACCACATCTGGCAAAAGGCTTCAGGTAACTGCAAACGGTGTAAGTATTACGTACACGACCCAGCTTCAACCTGACAGATGGTACCATGTAGCAGCTGTTTATGATGGCAGCCTTTCGACGGAACGGCTTAAATTATACCTCAACGGGCAACAGGTACAGCAATCCAGCAATGCCGCATTGGCAGGATCACTGGCTGCAAGCACCGCCAAATTTACGATGGGTAAAACATCAACAACAAATACAAACTATTTCTACGGTTCGATAGAAGAAGTGCGTGTGTTCAACGCCGCTTTATCAGCAGATCAGTTGCAAAAAATGGTTTACCAGGAGATCAAGCAAAATGGAAGCGCTGTCCGCGGAGAGATCATTCCAAAGGATATCGAAACGTCATCATGGGCTTCGCTCCTTGCCTACTACCGCATGGATACGTTTAAAGATGATGTCATCGACGACATGACGACGGCTGCAATCGATGCAGGTTCAGCTTCGACATTGGCGCGTATCTATAACGTGAAAAACATCAGATACCAGCTTGCGCCGATGCCATTCGTAACTACGTTGCCGGGTGCGCTTGAAACTTCGGTTAGCCAAAGCAACTTTGTACATGGAATGGACGTATTCACTTACGACTGGTCAATCGTTCATTACAAGCATCATATCAAAATACCTAATAATAATGTAGATCTTGGCTCTATCATCGATCCGGGAGTTGACCTTGTCATGACCAACGACAACGTCATGAGAAATACATGGTATATGAAGCTCGACGGTATGATCGATCTCGAAAACCGGGCACAATTGGTTCAGACAGCAACCAGCGATCTTGATCCGACAAGCTCCGGCTACATCGAAAGAGATCAGCAGGGACAAACAAACCGATACAATTACAATTACTGGTCATCACCTGTTGGCGGTGTCAACGCAACGTCAAACAACAATGCGTTTACGGTGGCATCAGTAATGAAAGACGGAACCAATCCTGCAAATCCAATGGATATTCAATGGACAACGGGCATCAACAGCTCTGCCACAACGCCTATCACACTTAGCGGATACTGGATATTCAAATTCCAGAATGTAAATAATGATTACGCAAACTGGTCGAATGTTGGTCCGAACGGATCACTACTGCCAGGTCAGGGCTTTACCCTGAAAGGAAGCAACGCTTTGACGCCAACGCAGAACTATGTTTTCGTAGGCAAACCAAATAACGGAACCATCACCAGCCCGATTGCGGCAGGTAACCTGAACCTGAGCGGTAACCCGTATGCTTCGGCTATCGATGCGGATGCGTTCATCACCGATAACCTGGCATCTACTACAGGAGCATTGTATTTCTGGGAGCATTTTTCAACCAATTCAACACATGCGCTTCAGGATTACCAAGGTGGTTACTCGGTACGTACATTGGTTGGCGGAACGCCGCCTGTTGCTCCGGCCGGTGTAAGCGGGAACGGCTCAAGCACAAGGATTCCAGGCCGTTTCATTCCAGTCGGGCAAGGATTCTTTGTCTCGGGAAGCAACACTGGCGGAACGATCACTTTCAACAACGCACAGCGCGCATTCATCCGGGAAGACAATGTCGACTCGAACGTCATGTTCCGTGCAGCCGGCGCTCCTGAAGTTTCAGCCCTTCCGTCGGATGAGTTGCTGAACAATAACGAAGATGTCGTCGATGAAGGAACGGCATACAGAAAGATCCGTCTTGGATTCATTGCACCGAACAACTATCACCGTCAGGTCCTGCTTGGGTTTATGGATGACAAGGCGACTTCGGGTTACGATCGCGGATACGACGCGCTTCACATCGACGGACAGCCAAACGATATGTACTTCATGCTAGGAACAGCGAAACTGAACATCCAGGGTGACAGCTATTTCAACGAGCAGAATGTTTATCCGCTTGGCATCAAGACAAACGCTGAAGGAAACGTGCAGTTCGTACTTGACGATATGGAAAATTTCGAAGATGGACAGCATGTCTACATCCACGACAATGTAACCGGAATTTATCATGAAATTACAGATGAAGCTGCAGTGATCGCTGTTGGATCGGGTATCGCAGACGACCGTTTCACGCTAACATTCATCGAAAATGGCGGACAGCTTGGTGTTCAAAACCCGGATCAGCCTAAAGACGTATTCATCGCTTATGCATCAAATGAAGATATCATAAACATCAAAAACAACCACATGGAAATCACTGTTAAAGACGTGCTGTTATTCAACATGCTTGGACAATCGGTTGCAAAATGGAATGTCGAAAACGAAAATCAGACAGACATCCGCATTCCTGCAAACAATCTTTCAGCCGGAACCTACATCGTAAAACTTGTGACTTCAAACGGCGAGATCACCAAGAAGATCGTCATAAAATAATTACTCTTTTTGCCCCACAAAAAGACCTAAAGAAAAGGCTTCATTATAATGGTGAAGCCTTTCTCTGTTTAATGTAATAATGATTTACTTTAGAAGATCGATCAATGAATGAAGATCGATTGTTTGCTGCGAGCCCGATTCCAGGTTTTTCACGGCATATTTGTCATCAGCCATTTCCCTGTCGCCGGTCATGACGACAAATGGAATATTACGCCGCTCGGCATGCTGGATCTGCTTCCCCGTTTTCGCGTTATCCGGATATAATTCGGCGGCGATGCCATTTTTTCGCAATTCACAAATCGCTCTCATCGCGTATAAAGATTCTGCATCGCCAAAATTAACAAACAATGCTTTTGATGTTGCAACCGCCGATTCCGGAAATAAATCGAGGGATTCCATTACCAAATATATTCGGTCGAGTCCGAATGAGATTCCGACACCACTGACGTCCTTTAATCCAAAAATACCTGTCAGGTCATCGTATCTTCCGCCGCCGCCGATCGATCCCATCGAAACGCCTTCGGGAGCCGATACTTCGAGGATCGCGCCGGTATAATAGTTTAGTCCGCGCGCCAATGTCACATCAAGATCGAGTTTCGACGACGCAAGTTTGAGCTCGAGGATATTTTTACAGATGAATGACAATTCTTCGACGCCTTTCATTCCCATATCCGAACCGGACAATAATTCCGCAAGCTTCTGCAGTTTATCTTCTATCGATCCGGAAAAGCTGAATAGAGGTTCAAGCTTTTCGATGGCAGTTTCGGAAATTCCTTTTTCCAGCCATTCTTTTCGTACGCCGTCCGCTCCTACTTTATCGAGCTTGTCGAGCGCAACGGTAAAATCGATGAGCTTATCCGATGCGCCGATGGTTTCGGCAATCCCGGCAAGTATTTTACGGTTATTGAGTTTGATCGTACAATTTTTTAGGCCGAGCTGTGAAAAAACCGAATCGTACAACTGGATCAATTCGACTTCCTGCCACAATGATCTCGATCCGACAACATCGGCATCACATTGATAAAATTCCCTGAAACGCCCTTTTTGCGGACGATCGGCGCGCCAAACCGGCTGAATCTGGTAACGCTTAAAAGGGAATTCAATGTCGTTGCGGTGCTGCACGACATATCTCGCAAACGGAACCGTCAGATCGTACCGAAGTGCTTTTTCAGAGATCCTCGGAGTCAGTTTTTTATGATCTGCCGATGCCAATTCTTCCGGAGGTATTTTATCCAGATAATCGCCCGAATTCAGAATTTTAAAAATCAGCCTGTCACCTTCTTCGCCATATTTCCCCATCAGCGTTTCCGAATTCTCAAACGATGGCGTTTCAATCGCTCCAAAACCGAATTTTTTGAAATTCTCCTTCATAATGCCGATGATGTATTCGCGGCGCGTAACTTCTTCCGGGGAAAAATCGCGTGTGCCTTTTGGAATTGCGGGTTTCTGGGCCATTGTTGGATGTTTGCGGCAAAGATACTTGAAAGAGCTGAAGCGCCAAAAAGCTCAGGCTCCAAAGCGCCGAAGATCCAGAGAGTCAAAGCCAGGCAGGACAATTATACATTTATATTAGAAGCTGACGATTACCAATTTGCCCTCTATCAATAAAAGCTGAAATACAAAATCCGCCTGAATTTGTCACTTTTTCACCATGGCTTCGCTCGATTCGGCTGCGTTTCGAGAATCACTTTGTCACTTTGTCCCTTTGTTACTTAACTTCGCTCAGTTCGTCCCTCCGCCTCGGGTGGCGCTCTGGAGCTTTGGCGCTCTGTCACTTTGAAGTTCTTCCCTTTACGACAGTTTCGGATCTTTGGTTCTTTGGCACTTAGGAGCTTTGTATCTTTTTTCACTACTTTCGCACCATCAACAATCACCATGTTCCGACTCCTACGCGAAAACATTAAAATTGCACTTGGCTCGATCCGCACGCAGCTTCTGAGAACGATATTAACTGTGCTGATCATTGCGATTGGCATCACGGCTTTGGTCTGCATCCTGACAGTTGTTTCAGCACTTGAAAATCAATTGTCGTCGGATTTTGCTTCTATGGGATCGAATACTTTTAACATCACACAATACGATTTTTCGCAGCAGTTTGAAGGCGCAGAGGATCGCGATGTCAATCCCATCATTTCTTATCCACAGGCGAAAGCTTTTGCCGATGGTTACGACTTTCCATTTACGACAACTTCCCTTTCCTTCACCGCAACTTCTTCTGCGGAAGTCAGATATGAATCCGAAAAAAGCGATCCTGAAATCCAGGTTTTGGGCGTTGACGAGAATTTTACGGTTAACTCCGGATTGGAAGTCACCACCGGACGGAATTTCAGCAACTTCGACATATCGAACAACGCGTATGTATGCATTGTAGGATCGGATTTCGGAAAAGGGTTGCTAAAAGATGTCAATCCAATCGATAAGATCATTTCCGTGCGAGGCGCTAAATTTAAGGTGATCGGAATGCTCAAGGAAAAAGGGTCAACATTTGGCAACAGTCAGGATTTAAGGGTTTTGATTCCGATCCAGGTTGCCCGTTCGCTTTTTACCGCGCCAAACATCAATTATACGGTTAGTGTCATGGTCGGTAAAAAAGAACTTTTGGATAAGGCTGTAGATAATGCGACGATTACCATGCGTCAAATCCGCAGGCTGAATCCTGTTGAAGACAATAACTTCGGCATTTCCCGCAGCGACGACCTCATCAATCGTATTTTGTCGATCACGCAATATTTGGGATACTCAGCGTGGATCATCGGTGTCATCACGATTTTTGGATCATCGATAGCCTTAATGAACATCATGCTGGTTTCCGTAACAGAACGAACGCGGGAAATCGGCGTAAGAAAAGCACTTGGTGCAACGCGTGCCACGATCGCTACGCAGTTTTTTATTGAAACGCTTGTGGTTGGTCAACTTGGCGGTCTGCTTGGAATCGTACTGGGAATTTTGATTGGCTTTGGAATTGGCTCTGCCATGGGCTTTAGTTTTGTCATTCCGTGGGCAGCCATATTTTCTGCTTTTGCCGTGACGTTCATCGTGGCAATATTCTCGGGATCTTACCCGGCAGTCAAAGCTTCCAGACTGGATCCGATTGAAGCGCTGCGTTACGAATAATTAAAATTTTGGTTTTCTCGCCCTGATCATTCGGTCATTGCCGTAAATATCTTTTTTTAGAACAACCTCTTCAAAATTATTTCGGAGTAAATCAACCGTTTGAGGTCCGAGATATTGATTGATCTCAAAATAAAGGCTGCCATTTTCTTCAAGGCTATCCATTGCAAGTTCCGAGATGCGTCGATAAAACAGCAATGGGTCGTCATCTTCAACGAAAAGCGCGAGATGTGGCTCATATTTCAATACATTCTTTCGGATTTCCGACTTTTCCTGTATTCTGACATACGGTGGATTGGATACAATGACATCAAACTTTCCATCGGGACTGCCGGTTAAGATATCACATTTTACAAACGACACGGAAACATCGTTCCGGGCAGCATTTTCACAAGCAATTTCCAGCGCAGTTTCCGAAACATCAATTCCGGTAACATCGGCATCCATTTTTTTTGCAAGTGAAATCGCAATGCATCCGCTGCCGGTTCCGATATCTGCAATTCTTGAACGGCCATTGGCATTTTTATGATCATCCAATATCCATTGTACCAATTCTTCGGTTTCAGGCCTGGGGATCAAAACATCAGGCGAAACTTTAAACTCGAGTCCGAAGAAGTGCGCTGTACCTAATATATACTGGATCGGAACTTCTTTTTTTAACTCCGTAATCAGATGCTCCATAGAAGCCAGTTCCCCGGGATCGAGCATCATCGTCGGATCGAGCGCGATATCTACACGGCGCACATTTAGGTAGTGCTCAGCACCCAAATAAAAAAAGCTTTCCGTTTCAACATGGCCGTAAATTTTGCCAAGCTCATTGCGGAAGCGCTCCCTGAATGCGGTTACTTTCATGATTGTAAATTGCGGATCATATAAACGGGACAGGCATGATGTCCTGTGT
The DNA here is from genome assembly GCA_965365355.1 of uncultured bacterium. Classification (GTDB taxonomy): domain Bacteria; phylum Bacteroidota; class Bacteroidia; order Flavobacteriales; family Flavobacteriaceae; genus Flavobacterium. The sequence continues at coordinate 37,623 of CBDUBJ010000009.1, read as the reverse complement.
TTCCCATTGGCGTTTGAAGGTATGTAAATCCTGATTTTTTATATAGCCGCTGTGCCGATTCCATATAATGCATCGTTTCGAGATAGCATGAGTCGTAACCGAAATTTTTCGCAGCCTGGATGCATTTTTCCATCATCAATGCGCCGATTCCCATGCCACGGACTTCAGGCAGAAAATACATTTTTTGAAGTTCACAGATGTTGTCATCCTGATTTGCCAACAGAGCAACCCCGGCACCACCGACAATCTTTCCGTCCATTTCCACAACAAAATACGCCGATTTTGGATGATTATACGATTCAAACATCTGATCGAGTTCCGGGTCGGCAAAAGCAGTTCCTGTCCTCGGCACATTATGCTCGATCAATACATTGCGTATCACTTTTGCGATTTCCGGATCGTCTTGCTGTGAGATGTTTCGAATTGATATGGTGTGCATTTTTTGGGGGTTGAAGGTTTAGGGTTCGGGGTTTGAGGTTTGAGGTTTGGGGTTTGGACAATTGTTGAGACACTGTCAGCTGTAAACTGTAAACTAAAAACTTCTCCAACTGTCAACTCTAATTTATCAATTACTTTTGCTGTGTGAATGATCATTCGAAATACATGATGCGTTGCCTGCAGCTTGCGCGAAACGGATTGGGAACGACCTATCCTAATCCGCTTGTAGGAAGCGTCATTGTACACAAAGATAAGATAATAGGTGAAGGCTGGCACAAGAAATCCGGCGGTGCACACGCAGAAGTTGAAGCTATACGTTCAGTTTCCGATCGTTCTCTCCTACCCGAATCAACGCTGTACGTAAATCTTGAGCCGTGCAGCCATTACGGAAAAACGCCGCCATGCGCTGATTTGATCGTCGAGACTAAAATTCCCAAAGTCGTCATCGGAACGCGTGATCCGCACGAAATTGTTTCAGGAAAAGGCATTGAAAAACTAAAGCAAAGCCATATTGAAGTTGCCGAAAACGTTTTGGCTGCCGAATGCCGCGAACTCAATAAGCGATTCTTTACGCTGCACACGAAAAAACGCCCGTACATCATACTGAAATGGGCCGAAACAAGCGACGGATTTATCGCGCCACTCTCGCGAGTAGATAAAAACCCCGTTTGGATAAGCAGTCGGCACTCACGCCAGCTCGTTCATCAGTGGAGGACCGAGGAACACGCAATTCTCGTAGGAATGCGCACAATCTGCGACGATAATCCTATGCTCACGTCCAGAAATTGGAGTGGTGAAAACCCTATCAGAATTGTTATCGACAAAAGAGGCGACATTCCGAAAGATTCACATATATTTGATAATCAATCACCAACAATTATTTTTACCCCATCCGAAAAATTGTCCGTACCGAACGTTGAAATTGAAAAAGCCGTTCCTGATAATTTTTTAACTGATATTCTTGCCGGGCTTTTTCGAAGGAATATAAATTCGGTTATCGTCGAAGGCGGCAGCAGTACCTTGAATATGTTCATCGACGCAGGCATTTGGGATGAAGCGAGGATTTTCAGCAGTTTGAAAAGATTTGGATCAGGGATTTCGGCGCCCAGGATCGATGGCCGGATTGAATCGAGAATTAATATATTGGACGACGAACTAACAATATTGCGCAGGGAATGATCAATACAATCATATTTGATTTTGGCGACGTGTTCATCGATCTTCATAAGGATCGGGCGATCCGCGCATTTGCCGATCTCGGACTCAACAAGCCCAACGCTGAACTACAGGAATTAAATTTCCTTTTTGAGATCGGGCAGGTTTCCGAACAACAGTTTCTTGAAAGTTTTTTAAAATTCATCCCAAATGCATCCATCGATCAGATTCGCGATGCCTGGAACTCGGTAATCGGGGAAATTCCGATGCACCGGCTTGAATTTCTTCAGATGCTTTGCGGACGATACAGACTTTTCCTGCTTACAAATACCGATTCGATACACATAGATTATTTCGAGCAGACCGCAGGGTTATCCGTAACGCGCGATTTCTATAGATGCTTCGAAAAGATCTACTACTCATATGAAACGGGAATCAGAAAGCCTGATCCGCGCATATTCGAGCACATGATCAACAAACACGATCTTTCGCCCAAACGCACACTTTTTATTGATGACAGAAAAGACAATACGGATGCTGCGGCATCTTTGGGAATTAACGTTTGGAACCTTCAGCCGGGAATTGAGGATGTAGTTGAATTATTTGACCGCAAAATATTAAGCCCAAGCATTGGATCAAGATACTTACAGGACGATTGACGGTCCATCGCCTGAAATTCTTTTCAAAGAAAAAAACAGCAAATTTTACGGATATGCTTTTCCGATTACGAATGAAGAATCGGTAAAGTTGCATATTGAATCGCTTCGGAAAATGCATCGAGGTGCCGGTCACTTTTGTTATGCGTGGCAAATTGGCACAGAGAAAACATCAACGCGCGCAAATGATGACGGCGAACCTGCAAATTCTGCCGGCATGCCTATTTTGGGACAAATTCAGTCTTTTAAACTCACGAATATTGTCGTGGTTGTGGTCAGGTTTTTTGGAGGCGTGAAGCTCGGCGTCGGCGGATTGGTGTCGGCATACAAAACTGCAGCACAGATGGCTTTATCGGAATCATCGATCGTCGAAAAATTCATCGAAACGACTTTCGAAATAAAATTCGATTATAAAGATATGGCGCGTGTGATGCGAATCATCAAAGAAAAGAACGCAAAGATCATCAGCCAGCAATTCGAGCCCGAAACTTATTTGATAGCATCGATACGAAGATCAGCGGCTGCAAATTTTTGCGCGGCATTTTCCTCACTGTATGAAGTTTCGGTAAAAGAAATCTAATAGCGTGTTCGTTCCAGGATTTCCATCACATTTTTTGGAGGCGCGACAGGACGGCCGGTTTTAATGTCGACGAACACGAGTAAAAACCATGCAGTTGTTAACAATTCGCCCGATTCGTTTTCTATGGCGCATTCAAACTCGATCTTCACTGAGGACTGGCTTTTAAATCGCGTTTTGATCGTTAGCAGATCATCGTATCTCGCCGGCTTTTTATAATCGAGTTTTAAGGAAACGATCGGCAATCCGATGCCGTCCTCTTCCATGCTTTTGTAAGTGATTCCTGTATTCCTCAGCCACTCAACGCGTCCGATCTCAAAATATGGCAAATAATTACCGTGGTATACAACGCCCATCTGGTCTGTTTCAGAATATCGTACCCGCACGGTTGTTTGGTGTTCTCTCATGTTATTAACATCTGTTATACCTGTATAAATAAGGATTCGTACAACAAAATTTCTGAAAAATCAACTTCAAATTAATTTTTTTTTAACGATTTTTGTTCACATATTTGTTGACCCGAAATGATGCAAAAGTATGCCCTCACTTTTGTAAGGAAACCTTTAAATTAAATACTTTTTTAATAGCTTTATGAACAGAACTGCGCAATCAGTATGGGAGAATTGTCTGTCTTTTATAAAGGACAATATCCAGGAGCAGGCTTATAAGACCTGGTTCGAACCGATTAAGTCAGTTGAACTCACCGATAACGCACTTTACATCCAGGTACCAAGTAAATTTTTCTACGAATGGCTGGAGGAGCATTACGTTAAGCTGTTAAAAGTCGCACTTACCAAAGAACTCGGGAAAAACGCGAAGTTACTCTATAAAATCAAAATGGAGAATACTTACGGCAACAAACAGCCTTTTACAGAGCAGTTGCCGAGTGCTCACCGCAGCCCGATGAAAGCACAGGAAGTAGACGCACCGTTTCGCAACCTGAGCCCCGAGCTTAAAAACCCGTTTATCATTCCCGGGATCCGAAATGTTAAGATCGAATCCCAGCTTAACCCGAATTATAGTTTTGATAATTTCCTCGAAGGTGATTCGAACAGGCTTGCTCGTTCTGCGGGAATGGCAGTTGCAAACAAGCCGGGCGGAACATCATTTAATCCACTGTTGATTTTCGGCGGTGTCGGATTGGGAAAAACGCATCTTGCGCATGCTATCGGTGTTGAGATAAAAGACAAATATCCGGAGAAGACCGTTCTATATATTTCTGCTGAAGTTTTTACGCAGCAATACATCGATTCCGTTAAGAAAAATAGCCGTAACGATTTTATTCATTTCTATCAGTTGATAGATGTGCTTATAATAGATGACGTTCAATTTCTTTCCGGGAAATCAGGAACCCAGGATGTGTTTTTTCACATCTTCAATTATCTGCATCAAAACGGCAAGCAGGTAATCCTGACATCAGACAAAGCGCCGGTTGACATGCAGGACATCGAACAGCGTCTGCTTTCGAGGTTTAAATGGGGATTGTCGGCAGAATTGCATCAGCCGGATTACGAAACCCGTATTTCAATCCTGAAAAATATTCTGTACCGTGACGGCGTAGAAATGCCCGATGAGATCATCGAATACGTAGCACGCAACATCAAGACGAATGTCCGCGAACTTGAAGGCGCCATCATTTCACTGATCGCACAATCATCGTTCAACAAAAAGGAAGTGACGATCGACCTTGCAAAACACGTTGTAGAGAAATTCGTCAAGAATATCAAGCGCGAAATCTCGATCGAATATATCCAGAAAGTCGTGTCGGATTATTTCCAGCTCGACATCGATACACTGCAGTCGAAAACGCGGAAAAGACATGTTGTCCAGGCGCGTCAGCTTGCGATGTTCTTTGCAAAAAAGTTCACGAAAGCATCTTTGGCGAACATCGGATCACAAATTGGCGACCGCGATCACGCTACAGTATTGCACGCTTGTAAAACCGTAGACAATCTTGTATCGACGGATAAGCAGTTCAAGAAATTCGTAGACGACATTCACAAGAAGCTTTCACTATAGCGGAATTTTACTCCTATGCCCATAAAGATCTTAATGGTCTGCCTCGGAAACATCTGCCGATCACCATTGGCAGAAGGGCTTTTGCAATCAAAACTGCCTAAAGATAAGTTTATAGTCGATTCCGCCGGAACGGGTCATTGGCACGTTGGACAGCAGCCGGATCAGCGCTCTATTGCCGTCGCGAAATTAAACGGACTCGATATTTCAACTCAGAAAGGCCGTCAATTTTCGGTGAAAGATTTTGAAACGCAGGATTACATTTTCGTGATGGACGCTGCCAATTATCGCGATGTAATTTCGCTGGCGCCAAACGAAGAATCCCAAAAGAAGGTTTCACTGATTCTCGATGAACTTTTTCCCGGCGAAAATGTAGATGTTCCCGATCCTTACTTCGGATTGGAAAATGGATTTACCTCTGTTTACTCCATGCTTAACGAAGCCTGTGAAGCCATTGCAAAACGTCTTATCGAAAAACACGGTTGATGGCGGTTTCAACACGCGGAAAGCTATATTTGATTCCGACTACTTTAGGCGAATCAGATCCGTTGTCGGTTCTTCCTGCGACAGTTCCGGCGCTAATTTCTTCTATCGATGATTATATCGCAGAAAATGAAAAGTCGGCCAGGAAATTCATCAAAAGCATTTGTCCCGAAAAACCTCAGCCTTCACTGCAAATCAATGTTTTGAATAAACATACCCAACCGGATGAACATCGTTCGATGCTTTTCGCATGTTTTGAAGGCAGGAATATCGGTTTGATGTCGGAAGCAGGCTGTCCCGGAATTGCCGATCCCGGCGCTGCGATAGTAAAAATCGCCCACGAAAATGCAATTCAGGTTGTGCCACTTGTCGGACCATCATCAATATTGCTTGCCATGATGGCATCAGGAATGAACGGGCAGAATTTCGCGTTCAATGGATATCTTCCAATCGATAAATCAGAAAAAAAGTCAGCACTGCGGAATTTAGAAAAGATTTCATTAGACCGCAATCAGTCGCAGATCTTTATCGAAACTCCGTACAGGAACAATAAAATGCTGGAAGATATAATTAACGCTTTACAGCCGTCGACTGAACTATGTGTAGCCGCAGATATTACACTGCCGACAGAGTTCATCAAAACACTGCGCGTCTCCGAATGGAAGAAAACCGCCGAGAATTTCCAAAACCGTCCCGCGATCTTTATCATTCACAGATATAAATAAAAAACCCGCCTGTCAGCGGGTTCAAAAATGCTTATTTTACTTTGGCTTTCGAATCGGCAATAATGCCTTCCGTATCGTAGCCTCCGAATTTTTTCATATAACTCCGGATCGAAGTTCCGTAATCGTCACGGAAAAAACGCGAACCGTTTGATCTGAAGAAGCGTTTGACCGATCCAACGCCGCCAAGGTGCGCTGCAGCAAGAATCCCCGATTCCGTAATGTAAACGCCTCCGACAACTTTACCGCAGTAATTTGCGATCTCATCGCGAAGTTCCCATTTGTTTTTGGAAAGCAACGTTACAAACGCTTTCTCTTGCAATTTAGGGCTATGCAAAAACGCCATGCTGTCGTGGATGCCGATAGATTTTAGGGTTTCGATACCAAATTGGTATTTACCGAGGTATCCGAGCGTATTGATTTTATGATATTTTCCCTGAGATTCTTTAAAAGCAAGAGCTTCTTTGTATCCGATAAAGAACTTACCGGTAAAGGGAACATTGAGATTGGTGTAATCGTGACGGTTCAGCGAAGGAAAATCATAAGATAATCCGATATTTTCATCATGTCTGAACCAATCGTAATCTTGTTTTTCGAAAGGCTTAAAACCGTAACCGATAAATGCTACGGCTGCAATAACTGAAGTATAATATATCCATCTTTTAATCATAGTGTGATTTTCTTCCAACCTGTCACGTAAGGAAATTTCTACGGCGCAAATATACGGCAAAAATCCGGATGCTGATAATCAGCGAGTTAAACTTTTCTAAAAATAGAAAATATGAAATTTCGCACGTCCTTTCGCATTGATTTCCAAGGTTGGAGCAGGAACTTTGACACTGTTAAAAACGGAAAATATGGTCTTTAAAAGATGTGAATTGGTTTTGATTTTCTGAAGGTCGACATCAAATCCAAGATAAAACTGCCGTGTTCTTTCTTTCGTTTCGAAAAAAACCGAGTTGACCAAGGCGTCATCACCGGTAATCATTCCTTCCGCTCCGTAACCTATTGCAACATTCAGCCATTTCGGAACGAATTTGTCCTTGGTAAAAGAATGGATGTTTGCCGAAAGCCAGTATGTCTGGCCATTGTAATCTTTTAAAATCTGTTCCGGAATACTGCTTCCCAAAACATTTGGCCTTGCAGATGCATATTCGGTGGTATGAAAAGAAAATTTTGGGATGATGCGCTGCTCGTCCCACAACAATTCCTGAGAAATAAAAAGCAATGATCCGCCGGCATTAGCACCGATATCTCCAAGCGATGCGCCCCATTGTGCAGAATATCCATCCAATATTTCAATCGCGGAAATAAAAACGAATCCGAATCCTGCGCCGTAAATCAGTCGGTTTTTTTTTGATGTTCCGCTCCACTCCAGGATATCGCTTCCAAATCTGCTAAAATGATACGATGCGAACACATGCCCGGCTTTGTCCATCTGCAGCCATTGCGCATTATCATTTGTAAAATGGAAGTCGGTACGCGGATAATCCGAATACCAGGTCTCGCTTAATGCTGCATAAGTAAGCACCGAAGCCGCTCCTACCGTAATGATTGAAGCATTTCTCCTTTTTAAATTAAGCGAATCGGAAGGTTTAAGGAAATCTTCAACAGGTTGTGCCATCGTGCCGCCTGCTATAAAAAAAAGCAATATGTAGGCGGCGTGTTTCATTTATCTTTTGATGCCCTGTTTGCTGATCCAGGACACGTATTTTTGGCGGTTGACTTCATGCTGCGCCGGAGTGACGGCAAATTCATGATATCCGAATCGTTCGACGCTTGCACAGAAATATATGTAATTGTGTGATTCAGGATTTAGCACTGCATCGATTGCCGTAATATCTGGCATTGCAATCGGTCCCGGCGGTAATCCTTCATATTTATAAGTATTATATGGCGAATCTGTTTCGAGATCTTTATAGAGAACGCGCTTGATGACCCGGTTAAAATCGTTTGCCTGTTTTTTTACCGCATAAATAACGGTCGGATCAGCCTCAAGTTTCATCCCCGTGCGCAGACGATTGAGGTAAACGCCCGCAACTCTCGGCCGCTCATCGATCTTGACGGTTTCCTTATGAACAATCGATGCCAGGACAGAAACCTGCTTTGGCGTAAGGTTAAGTTTTTCCGCTTTAGCTTTTCGGTCATTCTTTTCCCAAAAAGTCCTGTATTCCTTTGCCATCTTATCGCGAAATGCTTCAGCAGATGTATTCCAGTAAAATTCATATGAATTGGGAATGAACATCGCGATCACATTAGATTGCGTAAAATCGTTTTCCGATAAAAACCTTTCATCAGTAAATGCCTGCATCAAGCTGGTGCTGTCGGCTTCGATCTGCGAACCGATGCGTCCCGCAAAATCTTCCAGACGTTCCTGGTTGTTAAAAGCAAGCTTAACCGGGATATTCTGGCGCAGCGCATTGATGATATCGTTGCTGTTCATATCGCGTTTCAAAATGAAGCGCCCGGCTTTTATATTCTGCGGATAATCTTTCTTTTCGGCAACATCTTCAAACCGTTCCATATTGTCGACATACGCTGTCATAATTTGTTTGACATCCTCGAATGTCGAATTGGTCGGAATCAATACCTCAACTTGCTTTTCGTTGAACTTCGTGTTGTTTGCAAAGATTGCACGATAGAGAATGTATCCGTAAACGATGAGCGCGATGGCAACCAATACGGAAATGACAGCAATGGCCTTTTTAAATTTCAATGTAGAACTGTTTAGTAATTGATGAGTTGATAAAAGTCTTCATCTGCGTATTTCCCCGCGGTGAGATTCCAATCTTTTTTCGATCCTTTTTTTTCGAAGCCAAATTTAGTAAAAAGCCGAACGCTCGCTTCGTTTTGAGGATCGATATTGGCAAAAAGCTGATGAAGCTGCAATCTTGTGAACGAATAATTGATCAGCAGGCCTAATGCTTCCGACGCTGCGCCATTATTTTGATCGATTTTGTTGATCAAAATTCCAATCCCAGCGCGCTTGTTCATCGGATCAAAATCAAAGAGATCGATCAGGCCAACGGTTTTTCCGGAGTTATCACTGACAGCAAGCCGAAGCTGCTTCGCTTCGAAAATATCCTGCTGCGCATTTTCAAGATATTGTTTTAGGACGTATTTACTGAAAGGCGCGGTGGTCTGACTCACATGCCAAACATTTTCGTCGTTTTCGATATCATAAAGGAAATCGAGATCATCCGGCTCAAGCGCCCGTAAAAAGAAGTTTTGTCCTCTTAAAGTGATTGGAGGCATATCAGATGGTAATTGTTCCTTTAAAAACCAAAGTCGCCGGACCTGTCAGATGCACATTATGATATTTTCCATCCTCTGTTTCAAAGGAAACGGATAGTTCACCGCCCGGAGTTTTCAATTTGATATCGGTCGCTTCCGTTTTGCCGCTGGCATGCATCGCGATCGCCACAGCCGTCACGCCGGTTCCGCAGGATAATGTTTCATCCTCGACACCGCGTTCGTAAGTTCTGACCGCAAAGGAATCGTAATCGATCTGGGTTACAAAATTTACATTTGATCCGTCTTTTCCGTACAATGCGCTATAGCGGATCGTAGCACCATCCGATTTTACATTTGCAGTTTCCAGATGATCGACCATCAATACGTGATGCGGCGAACCTGTATTTAGAAATGAATATTCGTCGGTAATTTTGACTTGCGACACATCCGACATTTGGAGCGAGACAATTCCGTCATCATTAATCGTTGCATGATGCGGCCCATCGACAGCTACAAAATTCGACTCATTTTCTATCACACCAAGAAGATGCGCAAATGCCGAAATGCATCGGCCACCGTTGCCGCACATCGAACTTTCATTCCCATCAGAATTATAATAGACCATTCGGAAATCTGCAATTTTGTCATTTTCCAATAGTATCAAACCATCGCCGCCAATGCCAAAACGTCGGTCGCAAAGCCATTCGATCGTGCTGGTATTTTTTTTGGGAAATGCGAGTCCGCGATTGTCGATGAGAATAAAATCGTTGCCGGTTCCCTGATATTTGTAAAAGTCTAGTTCCATAGTATAATGAGAGCAGCAAAATTACATATAATCCGCAGTAAATCTGCTGTTAAACCAGCGTTAAACCGGAAATCGCAAAAACATAATCCATATAAATTTACGTTCAATTCAAAATAAAACAACAACAATGAAAAGAATTTCAAGCTTATTTCTGGTGTCATTGCTTAGCGGCGCTACAACTTTGGGAGCTTACAAATTATTTGTTGAAGATGGTGCGCCATTGTCAGGCAGCAAGAATTTCATTACGCCGGCGCCTGCAGCGTCATATGTCCGGCCGGTTGGTTTGACCGGTGAATTGCTGGACTTTACCGAAGCCGCCGACAGAGCTGTTCATTATGTGGTTCATGTGAAAAATGTATCGTATCGAACGGTTTCCAATCCGATGCTGGAATTTTTCTACGGATACCGCGGCGGACAGCAGCAGGAACAAATCGGAACGGGATCGGGCGTCATCATTTCCGAAGACGGTTACATCGTAACAAATAATCACGTCGTTAAAGACGCGCAGGATATCGAGATCACGCTAAACAATCGCAAGATTTATAAAGCAAAGCTTGTCGGTACAGATTCCAAGATGGACATTGCCTTGCTTAAGATCGAAGCCAACGAAAAACTTCCGTACACGACGTTCGCAGATTCAGATAATGTAAAAGTTGGCGAATGGGTTTTGGCAGTTGGTAATCCTTATAACCTTAATTCCACTGTGACGGCGGGAATCGTATCTGCGAAAGCGCGTGATTTGCAAAGCAACGGACTGCAGTCGTTCATCCAGACCGATGCGGCGGTTAATCCCGGAAACAGTGGTGGTGCGCTCGTGAACACAAACGGCGAGCTGATCGGAATCAACACGATGATCTCCTCAATGACAGGATCTTATGTTGGATATTCATTCGCAGTTCCGTCAAACCTTACACGGAAGATCGTTGAAGATATCATGGAATTCGGAAACGTACAACGCGGAATCCTTGGTATTGAAGGCGGCGAACTCAATGCAGCGGCCTCGAAGGAACTTGGCATCAGCGAAACTAATGGATTTTATATCAACAAGGTCAACAAAAACACCGGTGCGGAAAAAGCCGGGCTCAAAAAAGGCGATGTGATCGTAAAGCTCGACAACAGGCAAATCAATACATTTTCCGACCTTGCCAGCTTCATCAATACCAAACGCCCTGAAGATGAAGTAAATGTAACTTTCATCCGCAGCGGCAAAACGATGACGGTTCCGGTAAAACTTACGAAGTACGAATTTTACAGTACCGAATTCAAAGGCCTGGAACTTGAGAATCTCGACACCGCCGACAAAAAGCGGTTCCGTACGAACTACGGCGTAAAAATCAGGGAGATCAATAACGAAAGATATCGTCCGTATTACGATGAGCTGATCGGCAATATCATTCTCAGCATCGATAATGTCAAAGCCACAGATGTTGAGACCGTTTCGAAAATCTTAAATAATAAGGATGAGAATCAAAGCGTGCGGATCGAAATGATCAATAAAGATGGCCAGATCATCCGCGTGATCATCTAAAATTAAAATAGAGCCAAATATTTAAGCCGGTAATTTAGCCGGCTTTTTTATTTATCGGATATTCAGGTGAATCATCGAAAAATGTTTTACGAAAACGTTTGAAATCGGTACTTTTGCACCGTCTAAAAATTCAACAACATGTTTCGCATGAGCAACACACAACTGTACGAGAAAGAAATCGCTTATCAGGCCGACAGAAGACGCGCCGGTGTCGAATTCATCAAGATCATCAGCGACCTTTGGTATGATAAGTCGATCGAAATGGTGCTTTTCCGCAATCAGCTGATCAATCGCAGCGTGAGCGAGATCATCAACCTGCACGAATATGCAGGAGAATTTGTCGGAAAACCGATATCAATATTTGATTCTGTCGAAATTGCGCGTTCCATCCTTGAGCTGGAAATGCCGCCTGCAAAACTCGACATCGGGAAGCTTACGTACGAATTCCATCTGGAAGAAAATAATTACGAGGATGCCCGGTCATTTGTGATCGATAAACTTCGCGACGCGAAAGACTATAAAAATAACAAGCCAAAGGATGTAGTACTTTACGGTTTTGGTCGTATCGGACGTTTGTTGGCCCGTGAACTCATGTCGAAACAAGGAAAAGGAACGCAGCTTCGCCTTCGTGCAATCGTAACCCGCGATAAAAACGACGCTGTTTCTTTGGAAAAACGTGCTTCGCTTTTGCGTTACGATTCAATCCACGGCGATTTCGAAGGTTCTGTTGTGGCAGATGTCGAAAACCAGGCGCTGATCATCAACGGAACGACTGTACACATCATTACCGCAAACGCCCCGGAAGATATCGATTATACGCAATACGGTTTTGAGGAAGCTCTTGTCATTGATAATACAGGCGCTTTTACAACCAAAGAAGCTTTGGAACGCCATCTTACTTCAAAAGGTGTCGATAAGGTATTGCTGACTGCGCCAGGAAAGGGAATTCCAAACATCGTTCACGGCGTAAACCAAAAAGATCATAATCCCGATGAAGTAAAAATATTTTCGGCGGCATCGTGCACGACCAATGCGATCACGCCGATCCTTAAAGCTGTTGAAGATACGCTTGGCGTGGTCAAAGGCCACTTGGAAACGATCCACGCATATACGAACGATCAGAACCTTGTGGATAACATGCACAAGAAATACCGTCGTGGCCGCGCAGCTGCGTTGAACATGGTCATTACCGAAACCGGTGCGGGAAGCGCGGTGGCAAAAGCATTGCCTTCTTTGGCGGGAAAACTGACGTCGAATGCGATCCGTGTGCCGGTTCCGAATGGATCTTTGGTAGTTTTGAACCTTGAGGTGAGCAAAGAAACTTCGGTTGAAGACATCAATGCCATCATGAAAAAATACGCGCTTGAAGGCGACCTTGTCGAGCAGATCAAGTATTCACTTAACAATGAATTGGTTTCATCGGATATCGTTGGTACATCGGCGCCTGCGATTTTCGATAGTAACGCGACAATCGTGTCTGCTGACGGAAAGAACATCGTGCTTTACGTTTGGTATGACAACGAATATGGATACAGCCATCAGGTAATCCGCCTTGCAAAATACATTGCTAAAGTGAGAAGATATACTTACTACTAGTAGTTGCCAGAACTAAAATTTGAAAGTCCGCCCTGAGCGGACTTTTTTTATCTTTATCAAAATCACTGTCATGAAAAAATTCATAATTGCGGCTTTATTGATCTCGGCATTTCAATCATTTGCACAATACGATAAGGCTCTTGCCGAATCGCTTGGTGCCGACGAATATGGAATGCGTTCGTACATCATGGCGATTTTGAAAACCGGACCGGCCCAGATAGCTGACAAGGAAAAGCTGAATGGGTTGTTTAAAGGCCACATGGACAATATCCAGAAAATGGCAGGCGACGGAAAACTTGTGGTTGCCGGACCGATGAAAAAGAATCCAAATGAATATCGCGGGATCTATATTTTTAACGTCAAGACCATCGCCGAAGCCGAAGCTTTACTGGCAAACGATCCGGTGATACGCGAAAAGGTCATGACGGCTGAATTGTATGAATGGTATGGATCGGCTGCGTTGCCGCAATATTTGCCGTTTCATGAGAAGATCGAGATGAAGAAACATTAGGAATTTATGCGGAATTTCCGCAGTGATGTTGTGGTAAGTGGATTTATATTTGACTGGGTGGGCGCAAGCACTTATGACAAACCTCAAAGGTTTTGGAAACCTTTGAGGTTTGCTATTCTGCCAAATACTTAAATTGAAGTTATTTTCTGATTCAATAATTTATAGGGCAGCAATTTCCTGCTCTCCGCTGTATGCTTTTCACGAAATCGTCATTTTGAATCTCGCCAAAACGCTTCTGATGTCGCATTTTGTCAGCGTCAAAATTTGGCGTTTCGCCTCAAATCAAACACGCTGCGATCAGGGCTGCGGATCGTCCTTCCCTGATGATTTTGGTTTGGTCAGATAATAAACCGGAATTCCAAGCAGCATGATCAAAACGCCCCATCCGCAAGTATTTGTCTTTGCGTAAAGCAACGCAATCGATATTGCCGACGCACACAATATGTAAAATGCCGGCAGCAGCGGATATCCGAATGCACGATATGGTCTTTCCGCATCCGGCAATTTCCTGCGAAGGACGAAAATGCCGTATATCGTAAGGATGTAAAATATCAATACGATAATGATCACGAAGTCCAGCAAATCTCCATATTTCCCGGTAAGGCAAAGCAATGACGCCCAGATGCATTGCGCCCAAAGCGCCCATGCCGGAACGCTGGCATCATTAAGCTGCGCCGCCTGCCTGAAAAACAGCTTGTCTTTTGCCATCGTGTAATAAACACGAGCACCTGCCATAATAAGTCCGTTGTTGCATGCGAATGTTGATATCATGATCATCACCGCGATGATAAGCGTACCAATGTTTCCAAAAATATATTGCGCGGCGACTACCGCTACCCTGTCTGATTTCGCAGTGGCTATTTCATCAAGCGGCACGACTGCAACATACATGACATTTGCCAGCACATAGATCAAACTTACAATCAGGGTTCCTAAAAATAAACTCAGGCCAACGTTGCGCTGAGGATTCTTGATTTCTGCGGCAATGAAAGTCACACCGTTCCACGCATCGCTGGAAAAGAGCGATCCAACCATAGCAGCCGAGATTGCCGTAATCAACGTAACGCCGCTGATCGGAGACCAGATTCCGCTTTCTGCATCCAGGGACCGCGTTGCCCAGGCGTTTGTCCAGTTTGCATCCCAGATTTGCGAATCGAATGCGAGGACAAACCCGAAAACAATCAGTCCGAGAAGCGAAAGTATCTTTATGATGGTCAGAAATGTCTGCAGCGTCTTTCCGTTTTTGACCCCGCGACTGTTCAGCCATGTCAGGAATATAATCGTGATGATCGATACGATCTGGGCTGCATTAAGTTTGAAAAAGCCTGCAGTAAATAAAATATTTTCATCGCTGAACGGTTCATAAAGATAGGCGGCAAATTTGGAGAACGCTACTCCTACCGCGGCAATTGTACCGGTTTGAATAACCGTAAAGAAACTCCAGCCGTAAAGAAATGCCCAAAGTTTCCCGTATGCTTCCTTTAGATATACATATTGCCCACCGGCCTTTGGAAACATCGCACTAAGTTCTCCATAACTGACGGCTGCAATTACCGTAATTAAACCTGTTAGCGCCCAGATTGCAATCAGCCAGCCGGCCGAGCCGATCTGTCGCACCATATCCGAACTGACAATAAAAATCCCCGATCCGATCATCGAGCCGACGACGAGCATCGTTCCGTCTAGCAGTCCGAGTTCGCGTTTGAAATGCTGGTTTTCCATCTTTTGTTTTGGTTTGAGCGAAGATAGGACAATTTGAAAATTGATAATGTATCAATTTAGAAATGTGAAAATGTAACAATTCAGAAATTTAGAAATGGATGGCTATCGGGAACGCCATTGTTACATTTCTAAATTACCTCATTGCTACATTAGAACTTGCAGCAGCGGTTGAAGCGGAAAGCCTTTGCAGCGAAAACGCAGTTTTGCATTGCGGAAGCGCGACCGCCGGAAGCGCCTTTGGCATACTGCAAAACAACGTTTTTGGAAAAAGCTTGCAGCGGAAGACGCGTTCGCTGCCCAAAAAAAATCCGCCTCATAAAGAGACGGATTTCATGAATCAATAAAATAACCTGCCTAAATTTTTCCGGCCGCGGCAATCAGGTTGAGCGCAGAACCTGCACGGAACCATTCGATCTGGCCTTGATTGTATGTGTGATTTGTGACAATTGTATCTTTCGTTCCATCTGCGTGAACAACTTCCAGCGTAAGCGATTTGCCTGGCGCAAATTGGTTCAGATCCAAAAAGTTGAAAACGTCGTCTTCGCGGATCAGGTCGTAATCGGCTTCGTTGTTGAATGTCAGTCCAAGCATTCCCTGTTTCTTAAGATTCGTCTCGTGGATCCTTGCAAAAGACTTGACCAAAACAGCTTTGACGCCGAGAAATCTAGGTTCCATCGCTGCATGTTCACGTGACGATCCTTCGCCGTAATTGTGGTCGCCAACGACAATACTGGGAATTCCAGCGGCCTTGTACGCGCGCTGAACCGCAGGAACGGCATCGTAATCTCCCGTAAGCTGATTCTTTACAAGGTTCGTTTTCATGTTGAACGCATTCACCGCACCGATCAGCATATTGTTCGAAATGTTATCCAAATGTCCGCGGAAACGCAGCCATGGCCCAGCCATCGAAATATGGTCGGTGGTACATTTCCCAAATGCCTTGATCAGTAGTTTCGCGCCTGTAATATTGTTTCCGTCCCATGGCTCGAAAGGCTCGAGCAATTGCAGCCTGTCTGATTTCGGGCTGACGACAACCTGGACGGTAGATCCATCCGATGCCGGAGCCTGATATCCCGGATCTTCGGCTTCGTACCCGTTTGGCGGAAGCTCAAAACCTGTTGGCTCATCGAGCATCACTTCTTCGCCGTCTTCATTAATAAGCTTGTCTGTCAGCGGATTGAATGACAGATCGCCGGCAATCGCCATGGCTGTCACCAATTCAGGCGATCCAACAAATGCGAGTGTATTCGGATTACCATCCGCACGTTTCGAAAAATTCCGGTTGAAAGAGTGAACGATCGTATTGCGTTCTTCTTTTTCGGCACCTTCACGATCCCACATTCCGATACAAGGTCCGCAGGCGTTTGCGAAAACCACTGCGCCGATCTTATCGAAAGTATCCATATATCCGTCGCGCTCCATTGTGTAACGAATCAATTCGGAACCGGGGTTTATGGTGATATGTGATTTTGGCTTTAATTTTTTGTCTGCCGCCTGTTGGGCAAGCGAACCTGCGCGCGAGACATCTTCATAAGATGAGTTCGTGCAAGACCCAATCAATCCGTATTCAATCTTTAGCGGCCAGTTATTCTTTATTGCTTCTTCACGCATTTTCGAAATCGGCGTAGCGAGATCCGGCGTAAAAGGTCCGTTCAAATGCGGCTCAAGCTCGGAAAGATTGATCTCGATCAGCTGGTCGAAATATTTTTCCGGGTTTTCGTAAACCTCAGGATCTGCAGTGAGATAATCTGCGATTCCATCGGCAAGGTCGGCTACATCCGCACGGTTTGTCGCGCGAAGATATCTCGACATCGAATCGTCATATCCAAAGGTTGACGTTGTAGCGCCAACCTCAGCGCCCATATTACAAATAGTTGCTTTTCCGGTACATGACATTGCTTTTGCGCCTTCGCCAAAATATTCGATGACAGCTCCGGTCCCGCCTTTTACAGTCAGAATACCTGCAACTTTGAGGATAACATCTTTTGGTGCTGTCCATCCGGACAATTTGCCTGTCAGCTTCACGCCGATCAGCTTTGGAAATTTAAGTTCCCAAGCCATTCCGGACATGACGTCTACGGCATCCGCGCCACCGACTCCGATGGCTATCATTCCCAATCCGCCCGCATTCACGGTGTGCGAATCGGTCCCGATCATCATTCCGCCGGGAAATGCATAGTTTTCAAGTACAACCTGGTGTATGATCCCTGCTCCAGGTTTCCAGAATCCGATTCCGTATTTGTTTGAAATCGACGATAGGAAATCGAATACTTCGTTGCTTTGGGCTTTTGCGCGCGCAAGGTCGGTTTTCGCATCGATCTTCGCCTGAATCAGGTGATCGCAATGTACGGTCGTTGGAACTGCGGCCTGTGCTTTTCCCGCATGCATGAACTGTAGAAGTGCCATTTGTGCAGTTGCATCCTGGCATGCGACGCGATCCGGAGCAAAATCCACATAGTCTTTCCCGCGCTGATAAACGGTAGCCGGATTTTTATCCCAAAGGTGCGCGTATAATATTTTTTCGGTCAGTGTCAAAGGGTGGCCAACTGTCCGCCGTGCCGCGTCAACCCTCGAAGGTAACGACTCATACACTTTACGGATCATGTCAATATCGAATGCCATATAAAAATTGTTTAGTTTGCAAGCAAATTTACGATTTACGGATAAGAATTCCGAGAAATGGCAACATTAACAGCCACATTTGCCAAATCGTCAAAAAACGCACTTAAAATTACAAAATCGATATTTGTAAGATGTAAAATTTATCATCTTGTAGTTTAACTAAGTAAAATTGACTTGCGTCCCATAAACGAATCCTTCTATTATTAAGAATTTTCGCCTACTACAACGATTTCAGCGTTGGCTCGCGCTTGTCCATCATAGGTTTTTCAAAAAATCTGTACAGAAGATAACTTAGAGAAATCGTGATCGTGACGTATGCAGTTGTAATGATTAAAAGCTGAACTAAGGTCAGGTCGTTCGTATCTCCCAATTGTTTCAAACTTTGAAGAATCACGCTGTAATGCAAAAGGTAAATTGAGTATGAGATCAAGCTGATGAATGTAATAGGATTTTTGATAAATGCAGCTTCGGTTTTCCACTCCGATAGCAAAGGAAGAAACATCGCGATCGAAACCGATGAAAGCGGCAGATAGATGACATTCCAGAAATACGGATAGCTGTCGATGAATAATCCTAGAAAGCCAACTCCGACGGTAAAAAATCCGATCATGATCATTCCGAGTACAGACCAGATAAAACGCGTCTTCCGCCACGAATCAGCGAATTCGGAAAAAATCCAACTAAAAAGTACACCGATAAAGATTGCATCTACACGGTAAATGACAACTGATTTTAAACTGAGATTCCACTGCGTCAAATTTGTATTCAGGGTATTCTGATGATATAATATTTTTAATACGATGCAAATTACGATAAGCAAAATGACGGTTAGCACAAACAACGCAGATCTACTCTTTGATTTGATGAACCCGACGCCCAATAAAGATATTGGCAGGAAGACGTACGCAAACTCTTCAACCGATAAACTCCATGATTCGGGAAAGAACGGCAGGAGCGGCGATGCGAAATTCTGCAGAAAGAGAAAATATTTCCACGGTTCTGGAATATTATATCCGATCAAAAATGCAATTCCGAAGTTGATGAGCAAAACAAGATAATAATTGGGAAGTGTACGAAACCAGCGCCGTTTGAGGAATTTCGTGAGATCGGAAAGATGAAAATCCGTTTGAACGTACATTTTATATAGTATGCGGCCAATCAAAAAACCGCTCAGTACAAAGAAAATTTCGACACCGAGAAATCCGCATAAATTGAGAATCTGCGTGAACATGCCATCGCTTTCAGGAAAAAGCCAGACGCAATGCGCGAAAAGTACCATCAAAATGGCAACGGCCCGCATAAGGTCTAATCCGAAAACGCGTTTCGGGTCGTCGATCTGATTTTGCATGAAGCCCATTTCTACGGGTTAAATTGCTGGAAAATTGTATGTTTGCGTCATGGCCAAATCAAAGATATATAAAATTTTGGGCGTTGGTACATTGATCGCGATCGCCGCTGCAGTCATTGTTTATCTTCAACTTCCGAACCGCCATAAAGCGATCATTAAAACTACGGCGCTGCACAAACTTCATCTGATCGATAACGATTGGAATGTGAATAATTCAAAGGTCGAATATAAGATGTTGTCGCCCGCATTTCTGATCGATGGGATTTATAAATCGATGGAAGGGCCGAAAGCATCGAATTATGTCCAGGTTTCGCAAGATTCGACTTTAATATGGCTGACAGGTTTTGACGTTGATGCTTTAAATGCAAAATCAGGAGAAAAGATCAGCGATGATTTTATTTGCCACACCAATGTCGATTTTAACGATGTCGCCTATTACTCCGGATTTGGTCTTGATTCTAGAATCGGAAAACAGTATCCGCGGATGACGTCATTATCGCATGGCATGGAAAAATTCGAATTTCCAAATGGTTATGGCGTGCCGATGCGAGGGAATGCGCTTCTATTCGTAACAACACAAACACTGAATCATAATTTACCTGATATTAACCAGCAGGTCAAACACGAAGTGTCGATTAAATACACGTCCAAAAAGCTAAAACCTCTGATGAGCCGCACCGCTTTTGTAATGCTGCCCTATGACAAGCGCGATCCATATAAGGAGCCGACCGATCCGGGCTCAAACCAATGCGTTCCGGTTGAGACAAAGAATCATAGTTATGACGACGGAAGCGGAAACATGATGTCGGGTCATTGGGTCGTTCCCAAGGGAAAAAATGTTTACAGGAGTTCAGTGAACAATCAGCTTCAGATTTCCGACAGTTTGCGATTGCACGCCGCCGCGATCCATGTGCATCCGTTTGCGACCTCTATCATGCTATATGATAAAACATCGAATATGCCGATTTTCAAAAGCCTTGTAACCAATCACCAAAACGCAATCGGCCTTTCAGAAATCGAACCGTTTGCAGACGAAAAAGGCATCTGGCTTTTCAAGGATCACGACTATGAAATTGTTTTGGAAGTTGATAACACTACCAACGAAAATCAGGATATGATGGGAAGCATGTTCCTGTTTTTTTATGACGCCGAACTTGATCGGATCATCTCACAAAAAAATCCGGACTAACCGGAAGGCTTTAAATCTCTGGAACTCTGCGGCTATGGAGCTTTACTACATCAATTTAGAAATTATCATTTCTTCCGAAATTCCTTCAGCATCAGCTTTGTAATTTTTGATGATACGGTGACGGAGAATACCTGTCGCAACCGCTTTTACATCCTCGATATCCGGAGAAAACTTCCCATTGAATGCCGCATGAGCCTTGGCGGCAAGGATAAGATTCTGCGATGCGCGCGGTCCTGCGCCCCAGTCAAGGAAATTCTTTATGTAGTCATTTGAAAGCTGATTGTCCGGACGTGTTTTGCTCACAAGTGTCACTGCATATTCTATGACATTGTCGGCTACCGGAATTCTGCGGATCAACTGCTGATATCCGATAATTTCTTCGGCCGAAAACAACGGATTGATCGTTTCTGTAATGTCTGAAGTGGTACTTTTCACGACCTGAACTTCTTCCGCAAAGGTTGGATAATCCAATTTGATCGCGAACATAAAACGGTCGAGCTGCGCTTCGGGCAATGGATAAGTTCCTTCCTGCTCGATCGGGTTTTGCGTTGCAAGCACGAAATATGG
Source organism: uncultured bacterium (assembly GCA_965365355.1). GTDB lineage: Bacteria > Bacteroidota > Bacteroidia > Flavobacteriales > Flavobacteriaceae > Flavobacterium. Next base: position 16,454 of record CBDUBJ010000009.1, on the reverse strand, counting down.
CAGTGCAAGTTTGTAATTGTTTCCTGCAATGGTAACGGAACGTTCCTGCATCGCTTCCAGAAGTGCAGCCTGTGTTTTAGGCGGCGTACGGTTGATCTCGTCAGCAAGAATGATATTCGCGAAAAGCGGACCTTTGATAAACCTGAATTGGCGGTTTTCATCCAAAATCTCGCTTCCTAAAATATCGGATGGCATCAGATCGGGCGTAAACTGGATGCGTTTAAAATCCAATCCGAGCGCCTGCGCAATCGTGTTTACCATTAATGTTTTTGCCAGGCCCGGAACGCCGACCAACAATGCGTGGCCACCTGAAAATATGCTGAGCAATATCTGGTCGACAACTGCGTCCTGGCCAACGATGATTTTCGAAATTTCCTTTTTAAGCTCGTTGCGCTTGGTAACTAAATTTTGAACTGCGGTGACGTCGGACATTTGGAATGGTGTTGGTTGTTGGTTTTGGGTATGGGGTATTGGGTTCAGGGTTCAGGACTTAAGGCTTTATGACTTTACGACTTTACGACCTTATGACTTTATGACCTTGTGACTTTACGACCTTATGACTTTTATTACTTCTTCAGCCAGTTATTTGCAAACTCGCAGTCGCGATATTCGCCGTTGATCCTGACATAGGTTTCCTTAATCTTTTCATCTGACCACTTGCCTATTTCGCGGATCTGTTTTTCTTTTAATGCGAGTTCCTTGATTTTCGTGTAGTCTTTGGCATAATCCGCCTTGTGCTCATCGAAACGGTTTGTAACCATCATGAGCTTGTACGATTTGCGTCCGGATGGATCTTCTTCAACGATCGGAAGCGACACTTCGCCTTCTTTAAGGTTTGAAACCTGTCCGTAAAGCGTCGGATCCATTTTTGTCAGTTCAAAACGCGTGTCCTGCGTTTTAGGATTGAGCAAAGTTCCGCCATTTGCGCGCGTCTCGGTTTCGTCTGACATGGTTCGCGCCGCGTCAGCGAATGTGATCTCCTTATCGCTGATTCTTTGGCGGATAAGATTTACCTTTTCCCGCGCCTCAGTCATCGCATCATCAGTAATTTTCGGCGAAAGCAGTATATGACGCAGGTCGATTTCCTGACCTCGTATCTTTTCCACCAAAATGATATGGTATCCGAAATCCGTTTCAAATGGTTCTGAAATTTCTCCTTCCGCCAAACTGAACGCAACATCTTTGAATTCCTTCACAAAAGGCGTCTTACGTGTCATTTTATAAAAACCACCATTTGATCTTGAACCCGGATCCTGCGAGTAAAGTACGGCTTTACTGAAAAAGCTTGAGCCTTCCTGGATCTCTTTTTTAAATTCCTTCAGACGGTCGATTGTTCGCTGTTTTTCTTCATTTGAAATCTTTGGCTTGACGACAATCTGCGCAACTTCCATTTCAGCACCAAAGACCGGAAGCTCATCTTTTGGAATTTTGTTAAAGAATGTCCGAACTTCCTCGGGAGTGATCTCTACCTCATCGATGATCTTGCGCTGCATCTCATCTGTAAGCGAATTGGTTTTGATGATCTCAAACAGGTCCGAACGGAAATCCTCTTCACTGCTTTTTTTGAAATACTGAACAACTTTATCCATCGAACCCAACTGCTCAACCATATAGTTCAGCTGACGGTCCATTTTTTCCTTAACGCTTTCATCGCTTACGACAATACTGTCTTGAATGGCCTGATGCGCATACAATTTATCTTCGAGAAGTTTTCCAAGCAACTGGCATCTTGTGATTCCTTCGACGGATGCGCCCTGACTTGAAAGCTCAAGATAAGCCTTGTCGATATCCGAATCCAGAATGATATAATCGCCGAGAGTGGCAATAATCCCATCAATTTTTTGACGTTGCGTAATTTTCGGGGCTGTATTCTCGGCAATTGCGATAGTATCCGGCTGTGCATATGTAACCGCTGCAAAAAGCAGAAATGCCGCCGTAAAAATTTTATTTATAGATCTCATATTTATTGTCCTTGATGGCATCGCCGGTTATTTCCTTTTCAAATTTCTTAATCAATTCCAGCTTCCGCCTGTTTATTATGATGTCGCGAAGCGTAGGCTTCACATATTCAAAGGGTGACGGCTGATTTACATCGAGCACGCCTGTAATTTTAATCAGATATGTATCGCCGTCAGCACTATGTTCTATCGACTTCCCCGCGCGAACAAACCGATCCCTGTTTTCCGGTGTAATAAAAGGAAGCCTGGAATAGATCGCGCTCAGTTCGATCCACGCCGAATCGTTCAACGATGCACTTTTCATCATCATCAGATTGTCATCCCAAAACTTCTGATCGGACTTCCGAAGATCGAAAAATTTAGAACGTAATAAGCCAAACTTCGGATTATCATTAGCTAAATGGAGATAGCGCATTCTTACCAAAACTCCGTTAGTACGAAAATTATCTTTATTGGCTTTATAAAAAACTTCCATTTCAGCATCGGAAACAATGGTATCTACGGACTGGCTTACCAATTCTTCCATATATGCTTTCGTATACAGATCCGCTTCATATTCAGCGACCAATGCATCAAATTCAGCCCTGCGGTTTTCGCTAAGATTGACATCAGCAGCTTTCAACATCAGTTTTCGCGCTGCCCATCGATCAATATAATTATGCATGATCGCCAGGCTGTCTTCTTTTGTCGATCCTGCGGGAACGATACCAGAAAGGTCGTCTATATAAAGATATTCGTCGTTTACCCTCGCAACGGCTCCTTCTTTTTCCTCTGGCTTAAAATAGTTGCACGAAATGAAAAACAGCAATAATCCTATGATTACGGCTTTGTTCATTATGACTTCAACTGCTTCTTCACATTTTCAAAAACATCCCTGTTGACGCTTACGTTAAATTCCTGCTTAAGGTCTTTTACCCAATTGTTCTCGAGATGCTGCTGATAATCGTTAACGACTTTGCCTCTTGCTTCTTCAAGCGTTTTTGGTCCGGCCGGCATTACTTTATTGATCTTTGACACAAAATAGTAATCGCCTTCCTTTACGATGTTCGAAATGCCGGTTTCGCGTTTGACAGTTTTTGGAAAGGATTCGCTGCCTTCTTCGTAAACGCCGCTTGCAGCCATCACATTGACTTTTCCGTCGACATTAAGTTTCTCCTTAATCTGTTCGGGAGTGCTGCCTTTTTTAAGCATCTTTTGGGCCGACTTCACCATATCTTCTTTCGTCGATGAAATGACGATCGCATCAACACGGTTTTTCCAAATGTAATTCGACTTGTTCGCATCGTAAAATGCTTTCAGTCCAATAGTGTCCGTTTTGGATTTCTCCCAGATCTCTTTCTCCATCAGATCAAACAGAAGCAGTCCATCGCGATACTCATCCATCACATTTGAAAATTCAGGAAACTCACTTTCAAGATTGTCATTATAAAAAGCGTTCACCTGCTGATCCAGGAACTTTTCATACATCGAATCAACAAGCCTTGAAACAGGGCGCATCGTTAAACCTGCCTTTTGCTGTCCTTTTACATAATCCAGAAAATCCGTTCCTGTTACAGTTTTGGTGTTGATTTCAACTAATTTTCCCTGATACGGCTTCATATCGGCCGGCATTTCCCAGCTTCCTTCGTAGAATTTATCTGTAACCGCTTTCTTAACCGAAGCGTACATTTTATCGTTGCGCTTGATCGTATATTTTTTGCGAAGCTTCTCATTCATTGATTCTGCGATCAGCCTTGAACGATCGTCCTTCCCGACACGATTCTCAAGCTCAGCCTTCATTTGGTCAAGCGTCCGCACCGGATGTTTGGAAATCAATTTTACGATATGCCATCCGAACTGCGATTCAAAAGGTTGCGAATATTCTCCTTCCTTTGTCAGTGAAAATGCTATATTTTCGAATTCAGGTGAACTCAATTGACCCGATCCGAATTTATTCAAAACTCCGCCACGTGGTGCGGATGATTTATCTTCGGAAAACTGCTTTGCCAAGGTCTCGAAGTTCTCGCCCTGCTGCAGTTTTTTATAAATGTCGTTGATGGTTGTCTTCGCCTTTTCTTTCGCAGTTTCATCACCACTTGTTGGATTCATGATCATGATGTGCGCAACTGTAACTTCACCGCGATTGTCGCGGATGTCATTAACTTTGATCAGGTGATATCCGAAACGCGTACGAACCGGATTGGAAACGCTGCCTTTTGCGGTTTTAAATGCTGCACTTTCAAACGGATAAACCATTCGGAACGCTGAAAAATAGCCGAGATCGCCCTTGTTTTCCTTCGCCGACGGATCTTGCGAATGCTGAACGGCAAGATCTGAGAAATTCTTGCCCGACATTGCCTGCTTCCTGATATCCAGGGCTTGTTTGTATGCTTTTAAAGTATCTTCAGGGGAGGCATTTTCATCAACAAGGATAAGGATATGCGATGCATTGATTTCCTTTTGCAGCCTGTCGTAAGCCTCCTGAACAAGTTCCTGCGTGACTTTTGAATCCGTCACATAGTTCTTGGCAAGCTGTCCGCGATATGACTTTAATTCAGTTTGATATTGCTGCCCATTCTGCAAACCAAGTTTATGCGCTTTATTGATCTTAAGTTTGTAACCCACGAAAAGATCGAGATATTGATCAAGGTCTTTCTGCGAATCATCTTTTACGAGATCGAGATTCTTTTTGTAGACACGCGCAAATTCGTCAGTGTAATAAGGTTTGCCGTCAATGGTGAATAAAACTTCTTTTTTGTTATTCTGTGCGAAGGCTGAAAGTTGCAGGGATAACAGGAATCCGAATAACAAGTGTTTCAATTTCATTATAAAATAGCGGTTTAAGGATAACAATCAGCAAAAATAGCAATTCGCCTGCACTACGCAACCCACTGCCAACCTATTAACAAAAAATTATTAGGATAAAACATCAAATAATCAAAGGCATCTTGCTATGCGGCAAATCGTAAACATCAAAACTTCTAAAATATTGCGGTTTTATGATATTGAATTGATAAGTAGTACTTTTGCAATCCATTTTTCAAACGATGAATTTTAACGACGAAATCCAAAGAAGACGCACATTCGGCATTATTTCACATCCCGATGCGGGAAAGACGACATTGACTGAAAAGTTGTTGTTGTTCGGCGGCGCTATCCAGGAAGCTGGGGCAGTAAAAAGCAATAAGATAAAGAAAGGCGCGACCAGTGACTTTATGGAAATTGAGCGGCAGCGTGGAATTTCGGTATCGACATCTGTGCTTGCATTCAATTATAAAAACCGGAAAATCAATATTCTCGATACGCCCGGCCACAAGGATTTTGCAGAGGATACTTTCAGGACTTTGACTGCCGTCGACAGCGTAATTGTTGTGATCGATGTCGCAAAAGGTGTCGAAGAGCAAACCGAAAAGCTTGTCTCAGTCTGCAGGATGCGAAACATTCCAATCATCGTCTTCATCAACAAACTCGACCGTGAAGGAAAAGATGCTTTTGATTTGATGGATGAAGTTGAACAAAAGCTGAGTTTGTCGGTTACACCTTTAAGCTTTCCGATCGGAATGGGTTACGATTTCCAGGGGATTTACAACCTGTGGGAGAAAAACATCAATTTGTTCAGTGGCGACAGCAGGAAAAACATCGAAGAGACAATCGAATTTTCCGATGTACAAAGTCCGGAATTGGAACAGATCATTGGCCAAAAGCCAGCAGAAAAACTGCGTGAAGAGCTGGAACTGATCGGTGAAGTCTATCCTAAATTCGATCGTGAAAAATATCTTGAAGGAAAGTTGCAGCCGGTATTTTTCGGGTCGGCTCTAAATAATTTTGGCGTGCGCGAGTTGCTGGACTGCTTTATTGAGATCGCACCATCGCCTCGACCAAAAGAATCAGATCAGCGACTTGTAAAACCCGACGAAGAAAAGCTTTCGGGATTTGTGTTTAAGATCCACGCGAATATGGATCCGAAGCATCGCGACAGGCTTGCGTTCGTCAAAATCGTGTCAGGGACCTTTGAACGAAATAAGCCATATCTGCATGTTCGTCAGAATAAAAATCTAAAATTTTCGAGTCCGAACGCATTTTTCGCCGAGAAAAAAGAGATTGTCGACATTTCGTATCCGGGCGACATTGTCGGGCTTCACGATACAGGGAATTTCAAAATCGGCGACACTTTGACGGAAGGCGAACAAATGAGTTTTAAAGGAATTCCAAGTTTTTCACCGGAGCACTTCCGTTATATTAATAATGCCGATCCGATGAAGGCGAAGCAACTCGACAAAGGAATCGATCAGCTGATGGACGAAGGTGTGGCGCAGTTATTTACTTTGGAAATGAATAATCGTAAAGTGATCGGGACAGTTGGTGCGCTACAATATGAGGTTATCCAATACAGGCTTGAGCATGAATACGGTGCAAAATGTACCTATGAAAATTTTGCGGTTCACAAAGCATGCTGGGTAAAACCGGACGATCCTAAAAACGAAGAATTCAAGGAATTTAAACGTATCAAGCAGAAATTTCTGGCTCATGATAAGCACGGCCAACTTGTATTTTTGGCTGATTCTGATTTTACGATCCAGATGACGCAAAGCAAATATCCGTCTGTAAAGCTGTATTTTACTTCAGAGTTTGATTAATTATTTATGGTTCAGCAGGTAATTCTTTTTGATAAAGTTATTTTCTTTTTATAATTAAAAAATTGATATTATCTTTACCGCCTGAATTGTTTAATATGAAAAAGAAACTCGTACAGCTTTACGTTTTCTCTATTGTCCTTTTTTCTGATTTTAAATTGTTTGCCCAAGGAGGTCCTGGCGACGACGACGACGAAGGGGAACTTGAAGATGACGACGCTGCTCCACTGCCGATAAATGGCAAGTTGTTGTGGCTTACTATCGCGGGAATCTTGTTTGCGCTGCACATGTATCGCAGGAATAAGCAGGTTCGCGAAATCAAATAAAACATCACCTCCTTATTGGAGGTTTTTTTATATCAAAAAAGGTCATCCGCGGATGACCTTTTTCTATTTAAATTGGATTGGTTTGACTAGTTTGATATCTTCTTTGTTACGATTTGTCCGTCTTCACCGAAGATCTGCACAAGCAATACCTGATTTGCGGTATCAATCGCTAAGCTGGTTTCAGTTGAACCAACATTCTCCTTAGTAAGGAAAAGCCTTCCGCGAAGATCAAATACTTTTACTTTGTTCATTTCCATGGTTCCTGTATTGATATGCCACAAGCCATTGCTATTATAAATAACCACACTATTTTGATCTACTTCCGGAACTTCGAGGGCGCCGTTTGTATATCTAAGCTTAAATCGATCCTCAAATGTGCCGATCGCACTTGCAAACGAATATGTTGAAGATTTTAGGTCATGAATGATATTGAGGAAACGGTCTTCGAGATAAACATTTTGAGTTGCAAACAATCCATCGAACTGCGAAAGGACAATTTCGAAATTTCCGGCGATGGTTGTCTTAAATCCAAGTGGTACAATATCTTCAACATTAAATGGCATTGGCCTTCCCTGAATCGTAAGATTTTCTGTTCCGATCGAATAAATACCGACAAAGTTTCCGGCATCGACGTATTTTCCATCAAAACCTCTGTCCATGCCCATCGTAGCACCTTCTGCATAACCGATCAAAGTTTGTTTAAACGCACCCTGGCTGTTTTTTACCTCAAGCCACAAACGATGCTTTTCAACTCCTTCGGCAACGGGCGATTGTTCGGCCAGCCTGAAAAACTGATTGTTTTGAGACACAAGCCTCATATCATTATTGATCACAGCGCTTCCGTTTGACAATCCATGAATAAAGAATGATTGTCCGGCAGCTATATTTCCTGTCGGTGTATTGTTATTCCATCCCGTATTTACAGCCGGGGCTGTTCCTACTCCACCCAGAAGATTGTACACCGCGTAATCATTAGACGTATATACATTATTGGTTATTGGCGTATTGTGCGTCCACAGATAAATCGTAGCATCCAATACAGGCACGTTAGCAGGTTCCTGGAACATCGCATCGGCACTTATTGCGCATGGATACGGATTTCCGATCAGGTTCAAATCATTTGCGCCGGTTACTACAATCGGCATATTGACGTTGCCATTGTTTGGAACTCCCGTCAAAACGGCGTTGAAAATATTTCCTGTACTAACGTTGAATGGCGCGACATCAGGAGCTCGTACAATGTAGCCTTTTCCAGGTTGCATAACTGTTGAAGCAGGAACATTTGACCAGTTGTAAATTCCGGTATGCCACTCGTAAAACGTCGTAGGATTCGTGTTCGGAGAAAGCGCACCCAAAGTCTGACCGGCAACAGGTGACGACCAATACGTGTAATCGTATTTTCGCATCTGTGTCGTATTGCGCCTGTAGATAATATTTCCGCTATTGACAGAATTGTTTTCCTGTACAAGGCTTGCATCATTTTCAAATATCAATGATCCGCCGGTAACTGTTACTTCATTTTCGACGATCATCGTCACGCCCGGGTTTACGGTTACTGTTCCGGAAAGAACCTGGACCGAACAGGCGGTTAAATTCGCAGTCGCTGTATAAGTACCGTTAAAGATTGCACGGACACCGGCGACCGGCGCTAAATTGCTCCACGCTGATCCATTCCATGTTGTACTCGGGTAAGAAACCGCAGCGACATCAGAATAAACCGACGTACAGCTTCCACTTCCAACAACTGCACGGAAATATCTTATAACAGGGAAAGTTCCCATTTGCGCAGGCGTCAGCGTTGTTGTGGTATTCGGGATATTGGTCACTCCGACAGTGAAAAGCGGATCATTGGCATATTCCCAACGGATCACACTTCCTGTATTGCCTGTGAGAGTTATATTGGTCGGAACTCCGCCACCGCAAAGAATCTGATCGCCTCCTAATGTTCCTCCGATCGGTGCCGGATCTACTGTTATATTTATCGACCCCGACGACGTACAACTATTTGAACCTGTTGCGGTAGCTGTATAAATTATATTCGAAGTAGGTTTTGCGTAAACAATTGCAGCAGGCGTTCCCACGCTATATGGGATCGTGGCAAGCGCATCGGTATAAAGATCTGTGCCCGGAGTCCAACTTAACGCAGTAGCGATAGATCCCGAAAGCGTAAAATTATCCACTGCCCATCCATAGCCCCAGTTTGAAACAAAGTTAAATCTGATGTGAACGGTCGGATTCCCGATATAAGCGCTCAAATCGATTGTTGCGTTTGCGAAATTTAGCGGCGTGCCCTGTGATCCAAAATATTGCTGTGCAACTGCCCAGCTTGCACCGTTGTTCGTAGATACTTCGACGGTAAACGAATCGCCGAGAATATACCTCATGTAATGCCAGAAGTTCAAAGTTGCGCTCGTATAACCAACAAGGCTAATTGGAGGCGACTGGATCGTTGTTCGTGTTATTGCAAAAGGTAGCAAGCTCGACCCCTGAGAATCGGCATTTGCAAAAACAAATTGCGAATTGTCATTGCTTCGCAGCGATACATTCCATGTACTGCTCGAATACGCATATGTACTTGTACGCTGTGTCCATTGGGAAGCATTCGTGTCGCCATCCGTTGATGTGTTTGCTACTGTCCAATCGGATATCGAACCGTTAAAATCTTCGGTCAGAATTGGCACAGTCGACATTGAACCAATGCTTCCGTTAAGCGGCTGGATCGTTCCTTCGCAAATCGTGATCGCCGCGGCCGGTACAATAGTTACAGGTGGCGGAATCGCATTAACGTTCACTGTTATCGTCGCAAAGTTCGAACAAAAGCTGCCTGATGTCTGGACACCGGAAAGCGTGTAAGTTGTCGTGGTTGTTGGATTAAATGTAAATCCGGACGCGAATGATCCTGAAACTCCTGTGCTTGGCGTCCATGTAAGTGTATTGTATGATGCATAACCACCGATTGTGACGACTCCAGTAGATTGACCTGCACAAATTGTTTCATCTGTACTGCTTACCGTCAAAGGCGGTGGCGAACTAATCGTCGCATTTACGGCAGATCGTGCGGATAAACATTCCGTTGTAAACCTCCAGTTGTAAAATGCAAGGAATTGCGTGTTAGATACAATATTTCCGGTAATTTCCGCAACTGAACAGCTATATGGATAAAATGCTGCAGTCGTATTCATCCGCAATCCTGTTGGTGGCGGTGTCGCAAGATATAAGTTATAATTACCGGGTGCAAGAGTATAGTTTATCGGGACGGTCTGCGCAATGGTTCCGCCAGATACCGTAGTCGTAAAATTGATAGTTTGAAGGTTCAGGTTTGTCGACGATCGAAGTTGAATGGTTCCATTCTGTCCCGAAGCCAACGGAAAAACATCAATGGTTTGCAATGTTGTATTTGACAATACCGTAAAATTGACACTCGCCTGGAAATTCTGCACACCTGTCGTACCGCCTTGCGTTGCCGGTGATGCAGGTCCTGCTTTTGCGATTGCACCAAGGGCTTTTGCTTCTGCGTAATATGTTGTCGTACTTCCGATCGGTGGCGTCGCAAAAGTAGTTCCCGTGCCTAAAACAGCGCCACCAGTCGCCTGGTCATACCAATTAATGGTAGAACCCGCATTTGCCGTAGCGCTAAGAGTCAGAGATCCAAAACCACAACGTGCAGCTCCGGTCGTTCCTGTAATCACAGGCGTATTACATTCGGTACTGAATGTTTCCTCAAGTGTCCAAACGCTCTTATCTGTCGCCGAACAATTTCCACGGATCCAGATGTAATATGTTGTCGAGCCTGACAAACCGGTCAGACCGACGCTATTAATTCCAAATCCCACACTTCCTGTCGGGACTGTTCCCGAGGTTGGCGCCGTGGGATTCGTCGATAAATAATATTGATATCCCAATGCCGGCTCCACCAATGGCGGAGTCCAGGAAACTGTTGCTGTCGTTGTGCCAATCGGATTTATGATAACGTTCGTAGGATCGAGACAGGTCGGTGCGAGCGTTACGCTGATATCATCAACGGCCAGATAACTTTGGTTCGCAGTCGAGCTTCCCTCAAATCCGATATAATATGTTCCGCCAACAACGGGCGTAAAATCTACATATACCGCAGTAAAGATCGTATTGTTGATGTTGGTCAGGTCGAGAAGTGTTTGGGTCATTGCTCCCGGAGATGCCGCTGAACCAAGAAATGCTTTTAAGCTTTCAGCCTGTGATGATGCACTGCCCGTATTATATCGAAAAAACAATCTGTATGATGTTCCTCCGGTTAGATTCAAACCAGGAAGGAAAAACCAGTCGTCCATCGCCTGAGTGGTATTCTTGGCAATAAATATTGCTTTTGGAGAGGACGCAAATGTAACGGTCTGAACACCCCATTGAATGCCATCCGCATTGGTGTCATTCCTGGTGAAACACGTTGGAACAGTTCCGATCCCGACCGATGCCGCGTCGAAATTTTGCGTGTACGGTATATTGTAAGAACCGCAAGTTGTTAATACGGTGATGGTGTTGCTGTTTATCGGACAACCTCCGCCAATTGCACGAACGCGGTAGTAATATGTTGTAACCGACGCTAGTCCCGTAACAACAAAGCTGTTGACGTTTCCAACAGAAAGGTCATTGTATCCGGGAACGATCGCGGTAAAAGTATTGTTTGTCGACACATCGATACGGTAATCAGTCGCTGTCGGAACCAAGGTCCAATTCGCGGTAAAGTCATTACCGTTGATCGGATTGGCGCCAAGGGCCACAGTTGCAGGTGAACATGTCGTCGCAGAACCCGTTAAAATGGCTGAAAGATTGTAAAAAGGCGCGCCTAAGCAATTGCTGTTATAGGGGATGATCCAATAAAAATACTCGGTTTCGGGCGTCAATCCCGTCTGGTTGAAAGTGGTTGCATTTGATATGCTCACAACTGTATATGCACCCATCGTACCGCCAACAACGCCGAATGTTCGGTTAGGCACATCCGCCACCGTCGGAGCAATATTAAAAGTACTTCGCAGGACCAAATAATTTGTTGGAGCAGGCGACGCGGGAGTGAAACTGTTTCCATTAATGGATGTGCTGTTTATGCTGGTGGCCCCTAAGACAAGTGCCGTTGGCTGTGCTGTAGGAGTTGTACATGGTGGCGCCGGAGTCCATCGAAAACGAAGTCCGAGATCCGGATACGCAGTGTTTAATGACCTCAGGACTGAATTGCTCGCAATCCCCGGAGTCGTGTTCCCAAACCATTCTGCATTTAGCGTTGTAGGCATGGTCCGGTTGATGACATTGCCCTGCTGGAAATTCGAATTCGGCCCGCGAAGTCCAACCTGAATTCCCCGGAACACGGTACTTGGTGTACTGCAATTGCCGTATGAAAAATCTATGATATTTGTTGTCTCGTGAAGCCTGATCTGGAAATTAAAAGTTCCTCCGGCATCACCGGCGCGCTGCGCATTTGTCCATTGAACTACAAAGATCCGGTTTGGCGCAGTACCTTCTGTAGCGTGAACAATAGGATCGACACCATTTGAAACAAGGTCGTACCCAAATGGACTTATTGCGCCATTATAAGCATTGCTTGAACTAAGCGGCGTACTAAGCGTACCAACAGTGGCAAATGGCCCCATCGTAATGAATCCGTTTGCGCTTATGCGGCATTGTGTAAAATCAAGACCATCAAACCTGAAAGTAAAAGGCAATGTTACCAGTGAAGTGGCTTGATTGTCCCACGGGGCAGGAAAAGCAACTGTCGTCGTGGCGGTTGTTGGCACATATCCCGTAAGTGATTCGCTAAAGGTGTAAGCGCTGACCTGGGCTTTTGAATTTTGGAAAGCGATTACAAAAAACAAGAGTAAAAAAAGTCCGGAATTGAACTTCATTACCGAAAATAATTTTGATTCACCCAACTTTTCCTTAAACAGTGTAATTTTATTCATAGACATCATCTGCGATAGATTGTAAAAGCTTAAAAATCAGGTCGATTTAATAAGGCAAAAATACATTTATTTTTTTCTTATAACCTAATAATCAAACAATTATTGTCAACATGCGAAAATGATTTGTAAAGAACTTTTCGCGCGCCGACATTGAAAACGTAAATATGCGTCAAATATATATATTTCGATAATATAATTGACAAACAGCAAATTAAGTCGAGGAAACTCTTAAAAACAAAAAGCCTCTTCGATTGAAGAGGCTTTCATTATGATCAGGGCTTAATTATCTTTTGATGACCCTAAGTGTTTCTACATTTTCGCCTTGTGTAACAATGACGTTGTAAACTCCCGCAGGATAACGCTCACCTACCTGAAGCGATTTCATTTCTGAGACGGTGGCGCTTTGCGCTTCGAGAAGGCGGCCTGCCATATCATAAACTTTCACATTCACTTTTTCATTTACAGAACTTTCGATATTGATATTGAAGTTGTCTGCAAAAGGGTTCGGATAAGCCGTTGCACTAAATGGTTTTTGAATCATCCTTGAAGATGCCGGAACCATGATTGAGCACGTTTTTCCGTAAGGACCGGCCGGATCCAATTCATTGAATACCATTCGAACGTTTACATTGTAAGTCGAGCCAGGGATGATTCCCATTCCGGCAAAATCGCTAAGTGAGAATACGCGAAGCGGCTTGCTTACCTCAACTCCTGCGACCGGAAGACCCGGGCCTGTAAGTTTAAATACGTATGCAATCGCTCCCGGATATGAATCGGCATAGATCGGAGTGTTCATCGATGGTACCTCATAAGCTCCGCCCAATCCATTATCGCATTGTGCAACACCCAAACCTGTAGTCGGGAACAGTGGCGTAGTTACTGAACAAACCTGTCCGAATGGCATATAGCTTCCGTCGGTATTCTGAACTGCAACCTCGATGTTGTACGTTTTGTTGTACTTCACCTGGAATGCTGTTACCATTGTCATTTTCACATCGCGGATCGGACGTGGAATGTCCTGCGTATCGCTAGGGTTTAATGGATCTTTGATCCTGAACATGTAACCCTGTGCAAACGGAACCATGTTCGCGTATATCACATCGCTCATTGTGATGAGTGAAAGTCCGCAATTTCCAAGCTGCGTTGTCGCAACCGGCGTGATCACTGTACAAGTCGATGGGAAATATGGCTGAAGGAATCCTGCAAAGTATACCGCTACGTCAACTTTATAAGTAGTATTAAAAGCATAAGTTGCCAATTGCGTGAGCTTCATGGTACGAAGCGGTGTATCCAAAACCTGGATCTGACCTGCAGTCGGACCTGTAAGCGTCGTGATTCTCCATCTGTATCCTTGCGCACCGGCAACCAATCCTGCATATAGCGGCGTATCGATTGCAGCAAGCGTTACGTTACATTGTGCGCCTCCAAGAGTTGTTCCTTTTGGTGGGAAACCTTCGTCGATCGAACCGTCGCAGTCGTCATCAACAAGGTTGTATCCGATTTCAGCAGCACCCGGATTGATTGCATTGTTTGCATCATTACAGTCTGTGCTGTTTACAGAATAACCTGTCGTTGGCGGCGTCGTTGCATTTGTCGCGCAAAGCATTACTGCATCACCTGCGCCGTATCCGTCATTATCACCATCGACATAGAATGCGAATTCTGCGTTTTTGGTAAAATCCGAATCATTACAATCGGTATTGTTCATCGAATATCCTGCAGGCGGCGTATTTGCATCCACTGCGCAAACATTAACCAGTGAACCTGCACCGAATGTATCGTTATCATTATCGATATAGAATGCAAATTCTGCATTTTTGGTTGCATCGGCATCATTACAGTCTGTATTGTTCAGTGAATATCCTGAAGGCGGCGTGTTGGCATCGACAGCACAAACGCTTACCAAAGAACCTGTACCGAAACCGTCAAGATCAGCATCTACGTAGAAATCAAATGTTGCATTCTTAGTCGCATCCGCATCGTTACAATCTGTACTGTTTGCAACGAAACCTGCAGGAGCGCCAAAACATGAAATTTGCGTCACGGCGATGTTACCAAAGCCATCTTCATCAACATCAGCATAATACGTAACATTTTGATTTACGTTTACGATCTGGGTTGCAACGTTGCTGCAAGTATTTCCGTCAGTGAAAACATAAGTAATCGTATGCTGGCCAATACCGGCAGCAACCGGGTTGAATGAACCCGTTCCGTCACCATTGCTCGTTACACCAGGTCCGCTGAACGTTCCTCCCGGCTGGTTTCCTGTAAGATCGGCTGCTGCAGAATCTTCGCAGTACGCTGCGTCAAGTCCGCTGAAAGTAACCACTGGCAATTCGTTGATCACGAAATCCGTTGCGGTACGGCAGCCTGGAACTGTGGAACACTCTGCGTAGAAAGTATAGACACCAGGAGTATTTGTATCAGGAAGAATTGAATTTGGAACCCCAACCGGGTTAAATGATGTTCCTGATCCGATAGGTGTTCCGCCTGATGAAACAGTATACCAATTTAAAGTTCCCGGAACTGTGTAAGTGACCGTGATTTCCATGTAGTCGACATTTGCCGTTCTACCACCACCAGTGATCGAAACCACGAATCCAAGTCCGAAGTTGGCCGAATTGACATCAGCTGCAGTCCAGGTTGTACCCCAAAGATCCGCCGAACCACCATAAACAACGGCAGTTTCGGTTGTGCCCCAGTTTCCTGCAATGGCTTTATTGGATCCTACTACCGTATTGTTTTTGACAAGTCGTACCGACGAATCGTTGATATTACCGGTAAGGCCGCCGCTTCTAAAGCGTCCTACGGTGGCTTCAATTCCAAGAATGGTTGCATTGGCAGGAATCGCAAAACCGAAACCGGTACCGCGAAGTATCTGTGAAGTGATGGTCGTGAATCCTGAAGCTACCGTTGCAGAAGAGTTGTCGTTAGCATTTAATGTATCAGGTGTTCCCCATGCAGTTCCGCTGCCTGTAGTTGTCCCGGTCTCCGACAATTCAGCCGGACTGTCAATTGGCGCTGTAGAGCGACATGTAGATGTGGCTGTTAGCAAACCGGATTGACCCTGGCAAATAGTCGTTGTTGTGGTTACCGGAACTTCATTGATCGTAATCACTTTCGCCGATGTTGCGCTGTTACACGATCCGTTTCCAGAAGCGGAAAGCGTTAGCGTTACCGTTCCGTTTGCGATGTCGTTAGCTCCCGGAGCATATGTAGCTTCAGTAAGTGAATCTGCATTTTCGAAAGTTCCGTCGCCGTTTGATGTCCAAAGCACGCCATCAGTATTTGTAGCTGAAGATCCAGCTGTAATATTGATCGCACCTGAATTTGCACATGTCATCATTGCCGGTCCTGCAGTTGCAGTTGGCAAAGCAAGAACTTCCACTGTATAAGTTGCGGTCGCAGCGGCACATGGCGCATTGGAAACAGTCATTGTTAACGTAACCGTATTTCCGGCGTCACCGGCAGCAGCTGTATAAGTAGGCGTCAGTGTAGTCGCTCCCGCCGTAATTGAACCCGCACCGTTTTCTGTCCATTGGATTGTACCGTTCGATGCGGTCGCCCCACTTACGGTAGCCGATTGATTCTGACAAATAGTTTGTGATCCGCCAGCAGTTGCAGTCGGTG